>NZ_VCHT01000084.1:0-521 GCF_005862215.1 Rhizobium sp. MHM7A | reverse complement strand
GAGGCCATCCGCATTCCGACGGTCGACTATCCCACAGAAGACCGTTGCCATTTCCCGGACCCGGTGACCCGCGCGATTGATGCCGAGCGCCGCGCACATTTCGCGCGCGAGCAGGGGCATTTCGAGAGCAAGCATGCGCTGATCCTGACCTACCGGCCGCTCGAGTCCAAGAAGACCGCTCTCAGCAAATACATCTATTCGGATGAGGAAAGCCGGAAAAAATCCTACGCGGACACGGTGCTCTTCGTGTTCAAGAACGCAGTGCGAGAGCTTGAGCAGTATTTTGCCAACACGCTTTCGATCTGCCGGATGGAAACCCGCGAAACGCTCGAGAGGGGAGGGGAGAGGGTTGCTCGCTACGACGAGCTCCTTCAGTTCGCCCGTTTCTGCATCACTGGAGAAAGTCATCCGATCCGGCTTCCGGATGTTCCCATGTATCTCGATTGGATCGCGACTGCTGAGCTTGAGCACGGACTGACGCCGAAGGTTGAGAACCGTTTTCTCGGCATCGTCGCGATCGA
>NZ_VCHT01000083.1:0-560 GCF_005862215.1 Rhizobium sp. MHM7A | reverse complement strand
CGGTTCGGCGATAGGCAAACAGGATCGCAATCAGCTTGATCCGAGTGCCATGCCGTACAAACACAACGCCGATCGCCGTCATCACATCGCAAAGATGAACTTCAGGGTGACGAATTGGCCTGAGTACGAGGCAGGCCTGCTCGGCGTGGCAGTCTTACACTGTGGATGACGCCGGAAGCATTGGCGGGATGGCATGCACCACGGCGAAAAACGCGAGGTGGTCAACCCCGCTATTCCGATCTTGCCATCGAAACGGCCCTGACCCTGGGCTGTGTGTTCGGAATGCGGCTGCGCCAGAGCGAAGGGCTCATGAATTCGGTGTTCGATCTTATGGGACTTGAGATACCCGTCCCCGATCATACGACGCTGAGCCGTCGGGCACAAACGTGGAAGCTGCCGGCCCAACGAAACCCGCCTCTGCCGGACGGCCCGCTGCATGTGCTGGTCGACAGCACGGGGTTAAAGGTGTACGGCGCCGGGCAGTGGCTGGAGCAAAAACATGGCGCCAGATCACGTCGCACCTGGCGCAAGCTGCATCTGGCAGTGGATGCCAAAAGTGG
>NZ_VCHT01000082.1:0-569 GCF_005862215.1 Rhizobium sp. MHM7A | reverse complement strand
TTGTAGCTGATGGTCGATGAGGTCATCTCAACCGAATTATCCGCCACCCGTTAAGTTGCCGACAACGTGACATCGCCCCACCGCCACCTCAAGCAATCAAGCGGCATCCTTCAGGCTGACGGCTACAAAGGATATGGCAAGCTATACTCGCCTGGAGAGAATGGAACATCTCGCTTTAAGGAGGCCGCCTGCTGGGCTCATTGGCGACGAGACTTCCACGACATCTGGACATCAAACAAGTCGGAGATTGCGCGAGAGGCTCTCGATCGCATCGGAGCGCTTTACGACATCGAGCGTGGCATCAACGGGCAGCCTCCTGAGGTCCGACTTGCCGTGCGTCAGACCCAGAGCAAGCCTAAGGTAGATGCATTCCGCCACTGGGCTGAAGCTCAACTAACGCGCATCCCGGGCAAAAGCGATCTGGCGACAGCTTTCCGCTACGGATTGAGCCGATGGTCCTCGCTCTGTCTGTTCCTCGAAGACGGCCGTGTTGCGATCGACAACAATTCCGCCGAGCGGGCACTGCGTCCGATAGGCGTGGGAAGACGGAACTGGCTCTTCGCGGGAGC
>NZ_VCHT01000081.1:0-603 GCF_005862215.1 Rhizobium sp. MHM7A | reverse complement strand
CGGATCGAAATCCCTGCATCACCCGTTCTCGTTTTCGAAGTGGCACGTGAGAATTCTCCGCACGATTGTTCAGGCCCTTGTGCGATCGATGTTCGACAGCGGGCATGACATCTCGTTTTGCAGCGCTGTACGAGCGCAGTTTGTCTGTGATGATACGCTTCGGCGTCAGGCCCTGTTTCTTCAGCAGCCTGACCAGCAATCGCTTGGCAGCTTGGGTATCGCGGCGGGCTTGAACGATCTCGTCGAGAACGTAACCGTCTTGGTCAACGGCACGCCAGAGCCAATGTTTGCGGCCGCCGATGGAAATCACCACCTCGTCCAGATGCCAGATATCCTTTCGCGACGGCTTTTTTCTGCGCAACTGCCTGGCATAAGCCGTTCCGAATTTGCGGCCCCATCGCCGGATCGTTTCATAGGAGACGACAATGCCGCGCTCCAACAACATTTCCTCGACCATCCGCAGGCTCAAAGGGAACCGGAAATACAGCCAGACCGCACGGGCGATGATCTGCGGTGGAAAGCGGTGGTTCTTGTAGCTGACGGCAGGACTGTTCATCCCAACCCATTATCCGACAACCGTTAAGCCGCTCACAACGTGACATC
>NZ_VCHT01000080.1:0-638 GCF_005862215.1 Rhizobium sp. MHM7A | reverse complement strand
ATTTCAACCGTACCCATTGCACGGATAGCGCCGTCTTCGTTGTCGAAGTCCCAGCCGCCGGTGACCTGGTAGCTGAAGGCGCCTGCAGTGCCGCCAACGCCGAAGGCAACGCCTACGTTGTTCGGGCCTTCGCCGGACTTGTAGAAGCCGTCTTCCAGTTCGTCGACGCTGAGACCAGCGTAGAAGTCGCCGCTTTCATACTGATAGCGGATGGAGTTGTGCAGCGTTACGATCGAGCCGATGTCGTCGGTTTCACCCGAGAGGCCATCGTCCCACCAGCTGTAGAACAGACCAGCGCGGAAGCCCGCGACGTCGAGGTAAGCGGAGTCGAGGATAGCTTCCTGTTCGGAGGCATTGTCAGCATTGAACTGCATGACGATGACGCCGGTCAGCGGACCATACTCGGTGTCGCTCTTGGCCGTGAACTGAACCTGGCCGCGAGTACGGGCATCCCAATCGGAGTCGTTGTCAGCCGAGAGGTTGAGCGGCTGATCACCAACGTCAACCTGGAAACGGATGTAGCCTTCGATCTTGAGGCAGGTTTCGGTGCCGGGGATGTAGAAGTAGCCGGTGCCGTAAGCGTCGCAGACGCGAACATATTCAACCGGTTCCGGCTCAGCAGCAACAATAGCGTCAGC
>NZ_VCHT01000079.1:0-661 GCF_005862215.1 Rhizobium sp. MHM7A | reverse complement strand
CGAAAAGATTTCGGACTGCTGAAAAGACCGAGATGAAACGTTGCAAACCTCCGACGGATCGAAAGCCCTGCATCATCCGCTCTCGTTTTCGAAGCGGCACGTGAGAATTCTCTGCGCGATTGTTAAGGCCCTTGTGCGATCGATGTTCGACGCCGGGCATTACATCCCGTTTTGCCGCGCCGTATGAGCGCAGTTTGTCGGTGACGATGCGCTTCGGCGACAGACCTTGCTTCTTCAGCAGCCTGACCAGCAATCTCTTGGCAGCCTTGGTATCGCGGCGGGTCTGGACGATCTCATCGAGAACGTAGCCGTCCTGGTCAACGGCGCGCCAAAGCCAATGTTTTTGACCGCCGATGGAAATCACGACCTCGTCCAGATGCCAGATATCCTTCCGCGACGGTTTCTTTCTACGCAACTGCTTGGCGTAGGCCGCCCCGAATTTGCGGCACCACCGCCGTATCGTTTCGTAAGAAACGACGATACCGCGCTCCACCAACATTTCCTCGACCAGCCGCAGGCTCAACGGGAACCGGAAATACAGCCAGACCGCACGGGCGATGATCTGCGGTGGAAAGCGGTGGTTCTTGTAGCTGATGGTCGATGAGGTCATCTCAACCGAATTATCCGCCACCCGTTAAGTTGCCGACAACGTGACATCGCC
>NZ_VCHT01000007.1:0-377472 GCF_005862215.1 Rhizobium sp. MHM7A | reverse complement strand
CAGAATACACGCCTCGCATTCAACCTCGACAAGGCGGTGTTCTTCGATCCGGACAGCCAGGCGCGCATCGCGTGACGCCACCCGCGGAACCTCTGAAAAGACGCGCCAGGACGCCTGCGCGTCAGGCGGTGGCAGTCACGGCGAGGGTCACCGGCGCGAAGCGGGAAGAAACCGCTTCCACGGTGATCTCGCCGATCAGGCCCGTCGCCTCCAGCCAGAAGCCTGCAGTGCCGCCCTGCAGCGGCACATTGGCCGGACCGACGATCCTTGCAGGCCCATGCACCTTCAGCGAAATGCTGTCATTCATGAAAGGCAGGCGCTGACCGCACTGATCGAGGGCACTAATGATGACGCGGGTGCTGTCGCGTTCGCGCGCCTTCAACGTCGAACTGTCGGCAATCATTTCCAACGTCGTTGGCAAGGGATCGGCTGCCAGCTTCAGGCTGACCACCGGTTCGCCGGCGATATAGCCGGTGAAGGTGCCGTCGATCCATTCGAGACCCCAGGTGCCGAGCTCGTCGGCGGTGAAGTGACGATGGTCGAGCACAACAGGTGGATGCGGAAGATGCGGGTAATTCTCGCGATCGGGGCCGATGCGTTTGCTGAGCGCGCCATACTGCAGCTCCACCTCGTCGCAATTGGTCAGGATGATCAGCGGCAGCACGCCGCCGATATTGCGCTCGCCGCGCGCCCAGAAGGTCACCGGCTTCATGACGATCTCCTCGGAAGGATCGCACTGGCTGATATAGGCATAGGCTGCAAATTTCGGCTCGCGGAACATGTCCATGACGCCGTGATAACAGATGCGGTCGCCGGAGCCGAAATCCTTGTGGGTGTTGTAATCGAACATGCACCAGCCAATGGCGCCCGAGATATCCGGATCGCCATAGGCGGCATTCAGCACTTCCAGATGACGGCGCACATGTTCGGCCTGGCGCTGTTCCTGGTCATAAATCTTCGTCGGATGCATGTGACCGTTGAACTCGGTGATGAGGTACGGCACCTTATGCGACAGGCCGGTATTTTCCTGCTGGCCACGTAACACGGTGCGCGGCCGGTTGGCGCCCGGCAGTTCCTCGTTGCCGAGGATGAAGTCGTTCATCGTATAGACGTCCTCGAGCAGCTCGCTCTCGGTGAGATAACGCACGCCGCCGGTCTGGCGGGTGCTGTCGAGCTCACGGGCGAGCCGGTTGGTCTCGACATAAAAATCATGATTATCCTGCGACTCGTTGATCCGCACGCCCCAGATGACAATCGAGGGATGGTTCCAGTCGCGCTCGATCATGCGGCGGACATTTTCAATCGATTCCTTTTGCCAGTCGGCATCGCCGATATGCTGCCAGCCGGGAATTTCTTCGAAGACGAGCAGGCCGATCGCGTCGCAGCGGTCGAGGAACCACTTCGACTGCGGATAGTGCGAGGTGCGGACGATATTGCACTTCAGGACGTTCTTCATGATGTCGGCGTCCCGCTCCTGGGCGGACCGGCCGGCGGCATAACCGACATAGGGGAAGGCCTGGTGGCGGTTGAGGCCGCGCAGCTTCAGCGGCTTGCCGTTCAAGAGGAAGCCTTCCGGGGTGAATTCGGCAGTGCGGAAGCCGAAGCGGGTGGAGAGACGGTCGGAGCCGTGCTCCGTCCTGAGTTCGACGGTGACTTCGTAGAGAGTGGGATCGGTGATGTCCCAGAGCGCGATGCCGGCAAGACCGCCGAAGGAAAGCGTCGTGCGGTCGCCGATCGTTTCGGTGGCCGCGGTGGCGATCACCGTGCCGTCCGCCTGTTTCAGCGCAGCAGTAACCGTCGCCGAGAAGCTGCGACGCTCGGGGTTGGCGATATCGACGCGGATCGTTGCCGATTTCTCCGAAGCGAGAACGTCTGTGGTTTCGATCTTCAGATTGCGGATTGAAACCGGGTCAGTGACTTTCAGCCAGACGTCGCGGTAGATGCCGGCATAAGTCAAATAATCGATGCGGCCGCCGAAAGGCGGAATGTCAGGGTTCTCGCTGCCATCGATCTTGACGGTGACGAGGTTTTCGCCCCTGAGGAGCTTGCCGGTGAGGCGGGCTTCGAAGGGCGTGTAGCCATCCTTATGGGCGACGATCTCCTCGCCATTCAGATAGACGACGCTGTCGGCCATGGCGGCGTCGAAGACCAGCGAGACCTCGCGGCCCTCGAATTCCGGCAGCCAGCGCAGTACCTTCTGATAGGTGAAGGCGCGCTGATAGCTCTTCTCGTCAAAATAGTTGAAGGGCAGCTCGACGGCGGTGTGAGGCAGGCTGATCGACTTGGCGCCATCGAAGCTTTCGAGCAGGCGTTGACCGAAGCCCTCGTGGAAACTCCAGCCTTCATTGAAGGAAACGACGGAACGCATATCAGGCTCTCCCGGTTGTGGCATCAGGAGCCGTGCAGCACCCTTCCGCGCGTGAGAATCGGGTCATCGGATATTCCTCCTTGATGCAATAAGGCGAGAGCCGTTCAGGCGCTTCACGTCGAATCTATTCATGCGATGGGCATTAGCTTTTTTCGGTGATGCCGTCATCCGGAACCGCCTCACACGTCCTGATGGCATGCATCAGGCAGTCGAGCCCCAGCGGGGGGTGCAGGTGAGCGTGATACTGTGCGGGCCGTCGATCCCGGCGTCGTGGCGTTCGATCAGTTCGACGACCGCGTCGATGAAGGCCACATGGTCGAGGCTCAGCGTCGTGAGGTCGTTGCAATCCCAGGCGGCCATGGCGATGCCATCCTGGCCAACGATGGCGATATCATCAGGCGTGCTTTTGCCAAGCACGCGGCGCGCGGCATCGCGCGCGCCGATCGCCATGACGTCGTTGCCGCAGATGATGGCGCCGACCTTGTCTCGGTGCATCAGGAGCACGGCTTCCTTGAAGCCGGAATCATAGGAATAATCGCCGACGGCCTGCGCTTCGAAGGTAAGGCCGCGTTTGGCGAGCGCCTCGGCGAACCATCCGCGCCTCAGCTTGTCGATCCAGCTCGAATTGGTGCCGGAGAGATAGGCGAAGCGCTTCTTGCCGTCCCGGACGATCTTGTCGATGATTTCGTCGGCGGCCTTGGAGCCGTCGATGCGGATGCTGGAGACGTTTTCGTTTTCGAGCGGCTCGAAGGAGACGATGATCGGTTTCGTCGTGTGGAAAATATCTACGGCATCCTGCATCGACACCATGTCGGAAAAGATGACGACGTGATCGACCTGATAGGTAGAGGCAAGCCGCATCAGCTGCAGCCGGTCGGAATGGTCGGCGCAGCAGAGGATGATAGGCAGCAGCTGCCGCGCCTGTAAGCGGTGGACAAGAAGCTGCTGCTCCTCGGCCTCGCAGGGGTTGCCGATGGCGTTGACGACAAGGGCGACGAGACGCGATCGCTGATTGTTCAGCGAACGGGCGATGGCGTTGGGCTGATAGCCATATTCACGGGCGACGGCGAGAATGCGGTCGCGCGTCGCGCGGCCGATGCGCGAATCCGGCGAGAAGGCACGGGAGATGGTGGCGGAGGAGACGCCGGCGAGTTTCGCCAGCTCTTTCGAGGTAATCCGCCGTTTGTTCGTTCCGCTCATCTTCGCCTGTCAGGCGGTGATCCTGACGGACGCGCCGCCGGCCGCCGCCGATTCCTTGATTGCATCCCACAGCCTAGCGAATCTGAGGCCCATTTCAACGGAGCCAGAGTTTTCGATTTTCCCCTCGCGAATGGCGAGGAAATTTTTCATGGGATTGCCGAGAATCTCAGCCTCCTCGCGCGTGCCCGCGCCGCGCCCATCGATGATCTCGCGCCAGCCGCCCCAGGCGTCGATGCGTACGATCGCCTTCGAATAGAAGAAGGTGATGTAGGAGGCGCAGCCGGGTGGTCCTTCGCCGGCTGCCGTCAGCGTCGCCAGCGCGCCGTTCTTCAGCCGCGCGGAGACGGCGGTGGCGATGTCGACCTTTTTGCCGTGGTTGTTCATGTAGGCGGAAATGCTGTCGAAATCGGAGTTGGCGAGCAGGCAGACCGTGTTCATCATGTGGGCCCCGGTATCGAACATGAAGCCGCCGCCTGATATCTCCGGCTGCTGTTTCCAGTGGCCGTCGTAATTCGACGACCAGCTTTCCCAGATCATGCCCGAAATGGCAATCAGCTCGCCGAATTCGCCGGAAAGCGCCCGCCGGCGGGTGTCGAGCACCAGCGGCGACAGGCCGCCCTGGAAGGCGGTGACGATGGTGACGCCGCTCTTCTTCTGCTCGGCGATCAGCCGCTCCGCCTCGGCGACCGTCGTGACCATCGGTTTTTCCAGGAAGAGGTCGAGGCCGGCCTCGGCGACGGCGATCGCCTGCTCGGCGTGGAAGGCGTGCGGCGTGGAGACATAGACGATATCGAGCGTGCCCTTCATTTCGGCGAGCATCTTTCGATAGTCCTCGAAGCTTTTCGGTTCGGACGCACCGGCAGCGAGGCAGACATCAATCAGGCGTTGGCGCGAGGCGGGCATGGTGTCTGCCAGTGCTGCGAATTCGATCTCCGGCATCGCAGTCCAGCTCGCGGCATATTCCGCTGCCTTCAAGCCGGCGCCGATGACGCCGAGGCGCAATTTTCCAGGCATGAAAATCCTCCTCTGGGGAATTGTGCACACGATTACACAGAGGAGCTGGAGCTGGCAAGTAATAAATATAGCAAGAAAAGTCAATAGGTTAATTCTCGAATGACAATCCTTTCGAAAAGGTTCTTGTCAGATAATGGAATACGTGTACATTTTTGTCGGCGGTGCTGGAGGGCGCCGTGGCTCTAAAAGAGGGAGGATTTCGTTGAAGAAGACGGTTCTTGGTGGCCTGTGGGCCATCCTGCTGAGCGCGGTTTCGACGCTGGCGCAGGCTGAAACAATCCGAATTGCAAATCACGGCCAGGCCGGCATCGACGCGATGAAGTCGACGG
Source organism: Rhizobium sp. MHM7A (assembly GCF_005862215.1). NCBI lineage: Bacteria > Pseudomonadati > Pseudomonadota > Alphaproteobacteria > Hyphomicrobiales > Rhizobiaceae > Rhizobium > Rhizobium sp. MHM7A. The sequence goes on along the minus strand of NZ_VCHT01000007.1, from coordinate 372,561 downwards.
TGGAACGGATCGAAAAGAAATACGGCGTTACCATCGAGGTCGTCGAATATCCGGCGCCCGACAAGGACTACTTGACCAAACTCCTGACGGAGCTCGGCGCCGGCAACGCGCCAGACCTGTTCTCCATTCCGACGACGGCTGCCGTCGCCGACATGGTGGAAGCCGGCTACCTCGCGCCTGTCAGCAAGGAGTTCAAGGCCTGGGACGGCTACGCCAACCTCTATGACGTCGCCAAGGAGCTTGCCGTCAGCCCCGATGGCGAAACCTATGTAATGCCGTTCATGCTCGGTATCCAGGAAATCTACTACCGCAAGGACGTTCTCGAAAAGGCCGGCATCTCCACTGAGCAGCCGAAGACCTGGCGGGAGCTTCTCGACCGGGCGGCCGAAATCAAGCAGAAGACAGGGGCCTACGGGCTGCTCTTCCCGGCCGGCGTCTCCTGGGGAAGCGGTGCCTTCGACGAAGGCTTCCAGCACCTGCTTGTCGGCTCCAAGACGCCGCAGCTCGTCGATGCCGAAGGCAAGCTCGACCTCAACGGCGAGGGCATCAAGGATGTCTTCGGCGTCTACAAGGAACTGATCGACAAGGATCTGATGCCGACGCAGCCGCTGCTCGGGCCAGAGCCCTGGGTTGTGCCGAAATATCAGATGTTCCCGGCCGGCAAGCTTGCTGCGACTACCTGCGGCTCGTGGTGCTATATTTTCGACTGGGGCCGCGAGAGCAAGAATCCGATTCCTGACGTGACGAAGGTGGTGGGCACCTGGACGGTTCCGGGTCAGAGCGGCGGCCAGTATGTTCTCGCCAACCTTGCCGCGCCGTGGGCGGTCAATTCGAAATCGGCCAATACGGAGCTCGCGATCAAGGCGCTGATGGAGATCGGGTCCATCGAGACGCAGGTCTCCTATGCGGCGCGCATCGGCAATATCCCGGCCAGCAAGGATGCGGCTGACAATGCCGACTTCCAGAAGTTGACGGAACTGGTTCCGATCCATGCTGCGGCGGAAAATGGCGTGTTCCTGAAGCAGGCCTCCGGCTTTGGCACGGTCTCGGAAGGTGTCGCTCGGGCCACCGAAGCGCTGCTGCGCAAGGAAACCGATGCCGCCGGCGCACAGAAGATCCTCGTCGACTATGTCAAGGAGACGCTCGGCGACGACGTGGTCAAGTAAAGCGTCTGCCTTCTTCCTCAGGACGGGACGCGGCGCCGTCGCCGCGTCTTCCCGTGTTTACTCGAAAAGCCGGTTCATTCGACAGGTGTGAGCTTCCATGGTCCGAAACTCTCATGAAAAGCGGGCCGAGCGGCAATGGCTGCTGATCCTGCTGCCCTCGCTCGTTCTGCTTTTTGCCTTCGTTATCTACCCGGCGGTCTATTCCATATATCTGAGCTTTACCAACGAGGCGTTGACGGGGGCGGCGGCGCTTCGACCCCGCTTCGTCGGGCTGCGGAATTATACGCGGCTGTTCAACGACGCGAAGTTCTGGAACGCCCTGTTCGTCACCTTCGTCTTCGTCCTCGGTTCCGCAGTGGTCGGCCAGTTCGTGCTCGGGCTCATCTCGGCAATCGCGCTGCGCCGGCCGATCCGCTTCCGGCGGATCTTCTCGTCGATCATCCTGCTGCCGAATGCCGCCCCGGAAGTCGTGGCTGGTTTCATGTGGATCTCGATGCTGGCTGGCGGCGACAATGCCACGCTCAGCCGCATCGTCAGCTTCTTTGGTGTCACACCGGCCGACTGGCTGCAGGTCTTTCCGCTGTCGATGATCGTCATCGTCAACACCTGGCGCGGCATCGCCACCGCGATGATCCTGCTGACGGCCGGCCTCAGCACCATTCCCGCGGAGATCTATGAGGCGGCGCGGATGGATGGGGCGACGCCTTCGCAGATGTTTCGCCGCATCACGCTGCCGCTGATGATGCCGACGATCCTGCTCTACATGCTGATTTCGGCCGTCTCGACCATCGCAGTCTTCGGGCTCGTTTATGCGCTGACGCGCGGCGGACCTGGCGGGGCGACGGAGGTCATCAGCATCTATATCTACAATCAGTCCTTCACGGCGTTTCAGCTGGGATATGGCGCCGCGGTCGCCGTCGTCGCGCTGGTGATCTCGCTGATCCTTGGCATTGCCTATGTCCGGGCCATGAAGGTGGAGGTCTGACATGGCCGTCGTTTCCCCGAGCGAGAGCGCAAACAAGGGTCGTTCCGATCTCATCGCCTATGCGACCTTGTCGCTGATCTCGATCTTCTGCGCCGTACCGTTCTTCTGGGTGCTGCTCGCCTCATTCGACGGCAATGCGCAGCTTTTTCTCCATTGGCCGAAGCAGTGGACCTTCGCCAATTATGTAAGAGTGTTCAGCAAGGAGGACGGCGCGAAGTGGCTGTTCAACTCGCTCTTCGTGGTCGGCAGCGCCACTTTGCTCGTCATGGTGCTTTCGGGGCTCGGAGGTTATGCGCTGTCGCGCACCAGGGCCTGGTGGAAGCTGCCTTTCCTCTACGCGATCCTGCTCATCCGCGTGCTGCCGCCGACGGCGCTCGTCGTGCCGCTCTACAAGTTTCTGCTGACGCTGAACAATGCTGAAGCAGCGGTGCTGAGACCGATTTTCGGCAGTTACGCGCGCGACATCATGCGCTGGACCGGCTTCATCGACGGTTATCTGGGGCTGATCCTGGTGCTCGCGACGATGCAATTGCCGCTGGCGCTGTGGATCATGAAGACCTTCTTTGACGGGCTGCCGCGGGATTACGAGGAGGCGGCGCTGATGGACGGAGCCACGCTGATCCAGCGCATCCGCCGGGTGCTCATCCCGCTGGCTTTGCCGGGGCTTGCGGCCGCCGGGCTGTTCGCCTTCATGTCGGCCTGGGGCGATTTTCTCTTGCCGCTGATCTTTCTGTCATCGCCGGAGCTGCAGACGCTGCCGCTCGGCCTGTTCCGCGCCTTCCTGCGGATCAACGAGATCGACTACGGCCTGCTGACGGCGCTCGCCTTCATCTACCTGCTGCCCGCCGTCATTGCCTTCGGCTTTGCGCGCCGCTTCCTCGTCCAGACGTTCTCGGGCGGCGTGAAGGGCTGAGATCAAGAAAGAGAAACGGATGATCACTCTCAGAAACGTTCGCAAATTCTACGGCGCGCTCGAGGTCATCAAGGGCGTCGACATCACCGTGGAAGACGGGGAATTCGCCGTTTTCGTCGGCCCGTCCGGATGCGGCAAGTCGACACTTCTGCGGATGATCGCAGGCCTCGAAGGCCTCGACGGAGGCGATCTCATCCTTAACGGCAAGCGCATCAACGACGTGCCGCCCGATAAGCGCGGCATCGCCATGGTGTTCCAGTCCTATGCGCTCTATCCGCATATGACGGTCGCCGGAAATATCGGTTTCTCGCTCAGCTTGAAGAAGGTGCCTGAAGCGGAAATCCGCAGGCAGGTGGACGCTGTCGCCGAGATCCTGCAACTGACCGACTACCTCGATCGCAAGCCCGCGGCCCTTTCCGGCGGCCAGCGCCAGCGCGTGGCGATCGGCCGCGCCATCATCAAGAAGCCGTCGCTGATCCTGTTCGACGAGCCGCTGTCGAACCTCGATTCGGCGCTCAGAGTGCAGATGCGCGCTGAGCTGCAGCGCCTGCACCGCGAGCTGAAGGCGACCGTCGTCTATGTCACCCATGACCAGGTGGAGGCGATGACGATGGCCGACCGTATCGTCGTGCTGAACAAGGGTGTCGTCGCCCAGCAGGGTGCACCGATGGAGCTCTATCATCACCCGAACAACGAGTTCGTGGCGACCTTCATCGGTTCGCCGAAGATGAATGTGCTGCCGATGACGGCGACACGCCGGGATGCCGGCACTGTCCGCCTGGAAAGCCCGCTCGGCCTTGCCATCGATCTTCCGGATGGGAATGGCTCCGTGCCGCAGGGCGAGGCGAAGCTCGGCATCCGGCCGGAGCATCTGAAGCTTTCGGCGGAAGGGCAGGGCGATTTTTCCACCGAAGTCGTCATTGTCGAGCGGCTCGGCGTCGAAACCTATCTCACGGTTGGTTCACAGCAGCAGCCGGTCGTCGTGCGTGCCGAGGGTGATATGACCATCCGTCCGGGCGACCGCGTGTCGCTCACGGCCGAGCGGGCCGCCTGCCATCTGTTCGATTCCGCCGGTCGGGTAATCCGCCCGGCTCAAGTTTGAAACATCGACGCCAAAACATTGAGGACTGGCATGACAATCAAGGTCACGATCTGGAACGAAGGACGCCACGAGCAGGTGCACAAGGAGGTCCAGGATATCTATCCGGATCGCATCGACGGAGCGATCGCCGCCGGCATCACCCATCCTGATTTCGAAATCCGCCGCGGCACGCTCGACGATCCTGAAGAAGGACTGCCGGACTCGGTGCTCAATGACACTGACGTGCTGCTGTGGTGGGGCCATATGGCGCATGAGGAGGTCAGCGACGGGCTGATCGATCGGGTGCAGCAGCGCGTGCTGAAGGGCATGGGCCTGCTGGTGCTGCATTCCGGCCACCACTCCAAGCTCTTCCGCCGGCTGATGGGCACCAACGCCAACCTCTCCTGGCGTGAGACGCCGGATGGCGACCTAGAGCGTGTGTGGGTGGTCAATCCCTCACATCCGATCGCCGAGGGCCTGCCGCCCTATTTCGAGGTCAATGCCTCGGAAATGTACGGCGAACCCTTCGACATCCCCCAGCCGGACGAACTCGTATTCATCTCCTGGTATTCCGGCGGCGAAGTGTTCCGCAGCGGCTGCACCTTTCAGCGGGGACGGGGGCGCATCTTCTTCTTCAGCCCCGGCCATGAGACCTATCCGATCTATCACGACAAGACCGTGCACAAGGTGATCTCTAACGGGATTCGCTGGGCGCGGCAGAAGCATACGGATGGCCGCACCCTGGAGAACTGGCACCGCGCCGAGCCGCTGCACGGCAGGCCAGCCACCGTGAAGGCCTAAAGCCACACGGGCTTTTTTGGCGGCGCGCCGATCCTTACGGATATTGCGCGCCGTTCGTCTTGGTATAGATTGAATAGACCGAACGGGTTGCGGTGATGAAGAGCCGGTTCTTCTTTGGGCCGCCGAAGGTGAGATTGGACACCGTCTGTGGCACTCTGATCTTGCCGAGCAGCGTGCCATCGGGTGAGAAGCAGTGCACACCATCACCCGCGCTCGTCCAGAGATTCCCGCTGACATCGATGCGGAAGCCGTCAGGATGGCCGGCATCGAGGCTGCAGAAATAGCGGCTGTTTGCGAGCTTCCTGCCGTCGACGACGTCGAAAACTCTAACATGGCATGGCACTTCATGTTTGCCCGAACCGGAATCGGCAATGTAGAGCTTCGTCTCATCGGGCGAAAAGGCGAGACCGTTTGGCTGGATGAAATCCTCGACGACGGCGTCGACTGCGCCGCTTGCAGGGTCGATTCGATAGACGTTGCGGGTCGGCTGCTCCGGCTCGGCCTTGTGGCCCTCGTAGTCCGAGAGGATGCCGTAGGTCGGATCGGTAAACCAGATCCCGCCGTCCGAATGGACGACGACGTCGTTCGGCGAGTTCAATCTCTTGCCCTTGTAACTCTCGGCGAGGACGGTGATGCTGCCGTCCGTTTCGGTGCGGGTGACACGGCGGCCGCCATGTTCGCAGGAGATCAGACGGCCCTGCTTGTCGCGGGTGTTGCCGTTCACATAGTTTGACGGCGAGCGGAAGACCGAGGCCGTTCCGTCCGGCGTCCAGCGCATCATGCGTTCGTTTGGGATGTCGCTCCAGAGAAGGCAGTTCAGATCGGAAAACCAGACCGGGCCTTCCGCCCAGCGGCAGCCGGAATAGAGCTCCTCGAGGGCGGCGCTGCCGATTACCAGAGCGCCGAAACGTTCATCACGGATGTCGTAAAGCGGATTGTCGGCCACGCCAAGTTTCCTCCCTGAATGCTGTCGTCCTTTTCCTAGCGGCAAATTTCGGGAGGTACCAGAGCCAGATAATCGGAAATGCCGCGCTCCAGTTTTTTCAGAGGGCGGCGACCGGATGCGGCGAGCCGTCGTAAGCGCCCCAGATCGACTGGTCGAAGCAGATGACCGAGCCGGTCATCAGGCCTGATTCGGCCGATGACAGGTAGGCGCAGGCGCGCGCTACCTCATGCGGGTCGACGAGCCGGCCGAAAGGCTGGCTAGCCGCCGCCTTCTCCAGCCAGTCGGCGGGTGCATCGTGATATTCGCGCTGAATGCGGTCCTCGCCTTCGGAAGCCATCCAGCCGATATTCAGGCCGTTCACGCGGATACGGTTGCGCAGCAGCGCATAGGCGGTGTTCTTCGTCAGCGTTTCGAGCGCACCCTTGGAGGCACAATAGGCGGCGATGAAGGGTTGGCCCGCCTTGGCCGACATCGAGCCGATGTTGACGATCGTTCCCTCGATCTTTTCGCGGCGCATGACCTTCACCGTTTCCTGCATCAGGAAAAACGGTGCGCGCACATTGACGGCGAACATGGCGTCGAAGAGCTCGGGGCTGGTGTCGAGAATGGTGCCGCGATCGGTGATGGCGGCGGCATTGACCAGTGCGTCGACGCGACCGAAGGCCTCGTCGCAGGCCAGTACGACATTCCTGGCGTCGTCGACCGTGCCGAGGTCGGCCTTGACATAGACGACCCTGGCGCCGGTCGCGGCCGAAATCTCCGCCGCCTTCGCATTGCCTTTGGCTTCATTGCGGCCGCAGATGACAATGCCTGCCGCGCCGCGTTCGGCGAATAGATGGGCAATGGTTGCGCCCAAGCCCTGCGTGCCACCGGTGACGATGGCGATCTTGCCGTCGAGGTGGCCGTGATCCGTGCTCATGTGGTCCTCCTTCATGATGATGTGCGAACGGCCTTCCGCGGGGGTCCGGAAGGCTCGGACGAGGGGGCTCGAGAATTCGAAGTCAGCTCAATTTCTTCTGCGCCTGCTCGGCAAGCGCTGCCTTGAAGGTCTCGTCGCTCCAGCCTTCCCTGAGCGCCTCGTGCATCAGCTGCGCCTGCGTTTTCGGTGCCAGACCTCCGAGTGGCGGATCGCGGTCGAGATTGGTGGGGAAGGAATAACCTTCGGCGCAGGCGGCGACGGCGTTGGCGATTTCGTCGGGCGAGAGCCTATCTTGCAACGCCTTCAGGGCGGGAAAGAGTCTCGCGCTCATTCTCTCCCGATTGACGGTCTCCATGGCCCGTCCGAAGGCGGACGAGATTTGCAGGAGGTTGGCGACACGCTTGATGTCGGCCGAACGGTTGGTTCCGGCGGCGTGGAAGAGAGCGGGATTGAAAAAGACCACGTCGCCCTTTTCGAGCGGCAGCTGGACATGGTTGGCCTCGAAATAATCCCGGAACTCATGGCGCTTCAGCGCCAGATAACCCGGCACATAGGTCTGGCTGTGGGGCAGGAAGAGTGTCGGACCGCTTTCCAGCGGCATGTCGCAATGAGCAACCGCACCCTGCAGCGTCAGAACAGGGGAGAGACGGTGCACATGCGCCGGAAATTGCTCGATGACTGCAGAGGACTGGAAGCCGAGATGGTAGTCGCGATGGGCCGACTGCGCCGCACCGCCCGGATTGACGCGGTTGACCTGAGCCGTCATCTGATAGCTCGGACCGAGCCAGGCTTCGCTTGCGAGCGCGATAATGGCGTTGCCGTAATATTCGGCGAAATTTTCCGGATCGGCGAGGCAGTGTTTTTCCAGCGAATTCCAGATGCGATCGTTGGCGCCGGGCTTGGCGAAGTGATCGCCGCCGCCAGTCGAGGTGCGGTGCTGCTCCTCGATGATGGCGTCGAAGATCGTGCTGGCGCGGTCGACGATGCCGCCATCGTGGTAGGCATGCTTGAAAACGACGACGCCCGGGCCTTCGCCAAAGGCCTCGCAGATCTCGGCCAACACGGCGCGCCGGCCTTCCGGCGTAGCGGCCGCTGCCGTCACCTTGCGGCTGTCATAGATCAGGATGTTTTTTTCCACCGCCGAAGCTGTGGGGTATTCGGCAAGGACGGTCGGCTTTTCCGCAAACCGGCGAAAATCCTCGAGATCGCAGGCGTCTTCGCTGAGCCAGACGCGGTCGGCATGCAGTTTCTGCAGGTTATCGGTTTTCATCGCGGCTCCTCCCTGTTTCCAGTGGAGGCACTATACGCCAGGCCGCGAGGTGATATAGATCAGCAATCCATCAAAAAACCATCAGACGGAGCCATGGCGCATCCCTTTCTCGTCAAGGACATCGCCTTCCAGGCGGGGCTGAGCACCGCCACCGTCGACCGGGTGCTGAACGGCAGGCCCGGTGTGCGCCGGCAGACGGAAATGCGGGTGAGGGCGGCGATTGCGGAGCTGGAGAAGCAGCAGGCCGGTGCAATGGGCAGCGGGCGCACGCTAGCGATCGATATCGTCATGGAGACGCCACAGCGGTTCAGCGATACAGTGCGTGCCGCCTTCGAGGCAGAGATGGCGGCCTTCCTGCCCGGTGTCTTCCGCTGCCGTTTTCATTTCGCCGAGGTGATGAGACCGGCCGAGCTGGTACAGCTTCTGGATCGCATTCGGCTGCGCGGCACGCACGGCATCGTCCTGAAGGCGCCCAACGTCGCCGAGGTGATGGCTGCCGTCGCACGGGCGGATGCGGCCGGCATTCCCGTCGTGACGCTGGTGACGGATCTGCCGAATTCAGCGCGCATAGCCTATGCCGGCGCCGACAACCGGACGGCGGGGGAGACGGCAGCCTATCTGATCGGCGAGTTCCTCGGAACCGACGGCGGTCAGGTGCTGGTGACACTGTCGAGCGGACGGTTCCGCGGCGAGGAAGAGCGGGAAATCGGTTTTCGCCGCCTCATCCGCTCCCATTATCCCAGCATCGGCATCACCGAAATCAGCGAGGGACACGGCACCGATGCCGCGACGGAAACGCTTGCGGCGGCAGCGCTTGCAGCCGATCCTACCGTCAACGCCGTCTATTCGATCGGCGGCGGCAATCGCGCGGTGCTGGCGGCCTTCGATGCGGCCAACCGCGCCATCCGCGTCTTCGTCGCCCATGACCTCGATGCCGACAACAGAGCGCTGCTTGCGGCGCGCCGGATCGGCTTCGTGCTACATCACGATCTCAGAACCGATGCGCGTTCGGCCTTCAGGGCAATCATGAGCCGCGTGACTGCGCCCGGGCGGGCCGTTCCGGTCTCGCTTTCTTCCGTCGAAATCGTCACGCCTTACAATATGCCTGCGGGCGGTTGAGCCGATTTCCTTTCCCTCCATGCCGAGTTCGAGCTACAGCTTAGCTTGGAGCGAAGGTGAGCGGCATGGATTACGGCGACGTCGGCACGATTGCGGCCTGGGTTACGGAGCAGGGACTGAAAGGTGTTTCGGAAGCCGAGCTCATGACCGGTTTCTGCGCGGCCTGTCGGGATGCCGGGCTGCCGCTCGACCGCGGCATGGCGCTGATGGATACGCTGCACCCCGTGCATGAGGGCCGGGCCTTCCGCTGGGACAGCGTCGAGGAAATCGAAACCGAATTCGAATATGGTCCGACGAGCTCGGGCGAAGCGGCGTCGAGCTGGCAGCGATCGGCCTTTTACCATCTTTGGTCGGGCAACGAGCGGGAAGTACGCCGACGGCTGGGCTTCGGCGATCCAGCCGATTTCACAATGCTCGACAAGATCGCCGAGGCCGGCCACACGGATTTCGTGGCGATGATGCATCGTTTCAGCGAAGCCGGCACGATCGGCGAAATGGATTGCTTCTTCTCGCATTTCGCAACCAAACATCCCGAAGGTTTTTCCGATCACGATCTCGCCATTCTGCGCAAGCTCGTGCCGGTGCTCGGCCTGGCGATCAAGTGCATCGCGCTCGGGCGCATCGCCCGCACCATCGCGGAAGTCTATCTCGGCGAGGATGCGGCGCGCCAGGTGATGGAAGGCAAGATCAGCCGTGGCAAGTCGGAGCGGATCTCGGCCGCGCTGTGGTTTTCCGATCTTTTGAACTACACCAAGATTTCCGACCGCGTGCCGCCGGAGGAAATTATCCCGCTGCTGAACGATTACAGCGAGGTAGCCATCTCGGCGATCCATGAGGCGGGGGGCAATGTGCTGAAGCTGATCGGCGACGGTGTGCTCGCCATCTTCAAGGGCGAAGTGCCGGCCGAGACCTGCCGTGCGGCGCTCAGGGCCGAATCGCTGCTGCGGGAAAAGCTCGTCACGCTGAATGCGGCGCGCGCGGCTGATGGCAGGCCGACGACGGATGTTTATATCGGCCTGCATATCGGCGATGTGTTCTACGGCAATATCGGCAGCCAGGATCGGCTGGACTTCACGGTCATCGGCCCCGCCGTCAACGAGGTCAGCCGAATCGCCTCCATGTGTCGTTCGGTCGACCTCAACCTGCTGATCTCCTCCGATTTCGCCGCGGCGATACCGGCGGAAGAGCGCGCCGCGCTGGCATGCGTCGGACGTTATGCTTTGCGCGGGGTACAGCGTGCCCAGGAACTCTATACGCTTGACAGCGCGCGGCTGAACAGCTGACTTTCCGCGAACGTTCGAGGATTACCGCAACAGGCCCTGGCCGCCGTCGATCCAGATCGGTGTGCCGGTGATGTGCCGGGCACGATCGGAGGCAAGGAAGAGGATGGTTTCGGCAACATCCTCGCTTTTGCCCGCCTTTCCGCCGGCAATAGGGATATCGCCTTCCGGCCAGATGACCGGTACCTCTGTTTCCTCGCGGCGGCGGCTGTCGGTATTGGCGCTGATATTGGTCTCGATCTCGCCGGGGCAGACGGCATTGACGCGGATGCCATGGCGGCCGAGTTCAAGGGCAAGCTGCTGCACCATGGCGACCTGGCCAGCCTTGGTTGTGGTGTAGGCGGTGGCGCCCGGCGTCGTGAAGGTGCGGGTGCCATTAATCGAGGAGACGACGACGATCGAACCGCCGCGGTGCTTCAGATGCGGAACCGTCAGATGCAGGGTCAGATAGGTGCCGCGCAGATTGACGGCGATGGTCTTGTCCCATTCGTCCGGCTTCAGATCGTCGATCGGAGCCCAGACGCCGTTGATCCCGGCATTGGCGACGACGATGTCGAGGCCGCCGAAGCTGTCCGTGAGCTTCTTCACCGCGGTTCGCATTTGCGCTTCGTCGCTCGTATCGGCCGTCAAGGCGATCGACTGACCGCCAGCGGCGGTGATCTCGGCGCAGGTCCTTTCAACCTCGTCGGCGGTGCGGCTCAGGACTGCGACCCTTGCTCCCTCGGCGGCGAGCCTTAACGCGGCCGCTTTGCCGATCCCGGAACCGGCACCCGTCACCAATGCGATCTTTCCCTCAAGCTCCATGGGTGGTCTCCTTGACCTTCTGCCGAAAGGCAATGATTGGCGCGACAGTTGGTTCCACAAGCAGCGGGTCGACTGACTATTTAAGGAGCGCTCGCCGCAATGCCCATTTCTCCGGCCCGTGGACGGCGGCGAAGAGCAGACCGGCGAGGAAGGTGAAGTGATCGACGAAGAAGCCGAATTCGGCCTGGTTCTGTTGCCAATGGGACGGTCCGTGGAAGGCGAAGGCAAGGAAGATCACGTAGATACCTGCCAGCAGACTCGCCTCGGTGAAAAAGGCGCCTGATATGAAGGCAAGGGCCAAAGCGACCTCGAAAAGGGCTGCGACCCAGGTGAGGAAGGTCGACATTGGAAAACCGGCGGCGGCAATGTAGTTCGCCGTGGCGCCGATATCAGCGAATTTGAAGCCGGCGGCCATGAAGAAGATGAAACTGAAGATGATGCGGGCGACGATGATTGCGATTGCTCTGGCCATGGAAACCTCCTGTTGGGCTTCCACTATGACGCACGAGATGGCTGATCTCCTACACCACGAATGAAAGGGCCGCTTGCGCGACCCTCCATTCTCTCACCACTCGGCAAAACTGCCGTCAGCGTGACGCCAGATCGGATTGCGCCAGCGATGGCCTTCCTTGGCGCGTTCGATGACGTAGGCCTCGTCGACCTCGATGCCGAGACCTGGCCCCTGCGGGATAGAGACGAAACCATCGGCATATTGGAACACCTCCTTGTTGGAGATGTAATCGAGGATGTCGTTGCCGGTATTGTAATGGATGCCGAGGCTCTGCTCCTGGATGAAGGCATTGTAGCTGACGGCATCGACTTGAAGGCAGGCAGCGAGCGCAATCGGGCCAAGCGGGCAATGCGGTGCCAGCGCCACATCATAGGCTTCGGCCATGGCCGCAATCTTGCGGCATTCGGTGATGCCGCCGGCGTGGGAAAGATCCGGCTGAATGATGTCGACATAGCCGTCCGAAAGCACCTGTTTGAAGTCCCATCGCGAATAGAGCCGTTCGCCGAGCGCAATCGGCGTCGAGGTATGGTTGACGATATCGCGCAGCGCTTCCTTATTTTCCGAAAGGACCGGTTCCTCTATGAACATCAGCTTGTAGGGCTCGAGCTCCTTGGCGAGAACCTTGGCCATCGGCTTATGGACGCGGCCGTGGAAATCGACACCGATGCCGATATGCGGGCCGATCGCCTCGCGTATGATGGCGATGGTCTCGACCGCCCTCTCCACCTTCTCGTTGGTATCGACGATCTGCATCTCCTCGCAGCCATTGAGCTTGATCGCCTTGAAGCCGCGGGCGATTACGTCTTTGGCATTGTTGGCGACATCAGACGGACGATCGCCGCCGATCCAGGAATAGACCTTGATGCGGTCGCGCAGCTTGCCACCGAGCAGGGAATGGATCGGCTGGCCGAGAGCCTTGCCCTTGATATCCCACAGCGCCTGGTCGATGCCTGAAATCGCGCTCATGTGGGCAGCGCCGCCGCGATAGAAGCCGCCGCGATACATCACCGTCCAGTGGTCCTCGATCAGGAAAGGATCCCTGCCGATCAAGTAGTCTTCCAGTTCGTGGACGGCGGCCTCGACGGTCAGCGCGCGGCCTTCGACGACCGGCTCGCCCCAGCCGACGATCCCCTCGTCGGTCTCGACCTTCAGAAACAGCCAGCGCGGCGGAACGATATAGGTGGTGAGTTTGGTGATCTTCATCGTGGGTCCTAATCTCTTCTCGGATTTGCGACAGGACAGCGCGTCCGCGGCTTCTCGTGATCGATCATTTCGATCTGCCGATCGCCTTCTCGGCGGCGGCAAGGTCGCGCACTGCAAGGTCGAGCATGCGATTGGCGCATTCCCTGGCGCCGGCCTTGTCGCGCATGCGCAGGGCCTCGACCAGCTCGCCGTGAACGAGCACCGCATCCTCCCGGTTTTCGACCGCGATGTTGGAGGCATGCAGCGCATATGTCAGAGCGGCGTGGATGGCGCTCGACAGACGGCGGAACACTTGGTTGTGGCTGGCGATGAGCAGCACCGTATGGAACATGACGTCGGCGTCGGTGAAGCTTTCCGGTTCGCCTGAGCTGTCGCGCATCTGGCGCCAGGCCTTGTCGAGATCGGCGATTTCCTGGGCGCTGGCACGTTCGGCGGCATATTCGGCGGCCGCCGGCTCAATGGTGCGGCGCGCTTCGAGGATGCAGCCGAGCAGGTCGAAGTCCCTGATGTAAGGTCCCATCCAGTTGAGCACCTCGGCGTCCAGGATGTTCCATTCATCCCGATCGCACACGGTTGTCCCGACCCGCGGCTTGCCGCGGACGAGCCCCTTGGATTCCAGGACTTTCAACGATTCGCGGATCACAGTGCGGCTGACGCCGTACAGTTCGCAGAGGTCGTTCTCGCGCGGCAACGGCGAGCCCGAGGGATAGCGGTCCGCGCAGATGTCCTGAGCGATCGCTGCCGTGACGTTGCGGCGTACGCGCGGTCGGCGTTCGCTGCTGGAGCTTTCCGTTCGGCCCTGTTCCTCAGTCGATTCCAACTTCGCCTCTCCGCACTCTCTCCCGGGCAGCAACCGAACCTGATTATCCGAATTCGGTCCGCTTTGCGACGGGTCCATCCGGCTCGCTGACTACACTATTATTCCAATCATCATACATTGGCAATTGACTGGTATGATGATTTAACATAATTCATTGCATGCTGCCGGGGAGGCAGTTGCTCGATTTCAGAGTTTAGGGAGAGAGACATGCGCTTGCTCAAAGCAGCTATTCTGGCTGGCACTTTCGCCGTTCTGGCAGCCGGCTCGGCATTTTCCGCGGACGTCAAGATCGGTTTCATCGTGAAGCAGCCGGAAGAGCCCTGGTTCCAGGACGAATGGAAGTTCGCCGATCAGGCCGCCAAGGAAAGAGGCTTCACCGTCGTCAAGATCGGCGCGGAGGACGGCGAGAAGGTCCAGTCGGCGATCGACAATCTCGGCGCACAGGGTGCGCAGGGCTTCATCATCTGCACCCCCGACGTCAAGCTCGGGCCGGGCATCGTCGCCAAGGCCGAAGCCAACCAGCTGAAGCTGATGACGGTTGACGACCGTCTCGTCAGTGCCGACGGCAAGCCGCTGGAAGATGTGCCGCATATGGGTATCTCGGCCACGAAGATCGGCGAGACCGTTGGTCAGGCGATCGTCGACGAAATCGAGAAGCGCGGCTGGAACATGAAGAATGTCGGCGCGATCCGGGTCTCCTACGATCAGCTGCCGACCGCCGTCGACCGCGTCGAGGGTGCGATCTCGGTCCTGAAGTCCGCCGGTTTTCCGGCCGAGAACATCTATGATGCGCCGCAGGCGAAGACGGATACGGAGGCAGCGCTCAACGCGGCGACCACCGTACTCAACAAGCACGCCGACGTGAAATACTGGGTCGCCTTCGGCCTTAACGACGAAGCGGTCCTCGGCGCCGTCCGCGCTTCGGAGTCGGTCGGCATTCCTGCAGCCAACGTCATCGGAGTCGGTATCGGCGGCGCGGAATCTGCGATCAACGAATTCAAGAAGCCATCCGCCACGGGCTTCTTCGGCACGGTCATCATCTCACCGAAGCGTCACGGTTATGAAACGGCGCTGAACATGTATGACTGGATCGCCAACGGCAAAGAGCCTGAAAAGCTGACGCTGACTTCGGGTTCCCTGGCGCTGCGCGGCAATTATGAGCAGGTCCGCAAGGAACTTGGCATCGAGTGATCAATCGCCAAGATGATGCATTTCCGGCGGCCGCCTACGCGTGCCGCTGGAACCTTCGGCGGAGTGATGATGGCTTTCCTCGAATTCAAACATATCTCCAAGGGCTATCCCGGCGTGCAGGCGCTGTCGGGCGTCTCGTTCACGGTCGAAAAGGGCGCCGTGCACGGCCTGATGGGTGAGAACGGCGCTGGTAAATCGACACTGATCCGCGTGCTGTCGGGCGATCAGGCCGCCGACGCCGGCAGCATTCTCATCGCCGGCGAAGAACAGAAATATGCCTCGGTTCGTGACGCCTTCCATGCCGGAGTCATCGTCATTCATCAGGAGCTGCAGCTCGTTCCTGAGCTGACCGTCGCCGAAAACCTCTGGCTTGGCCGCTTTCCCGCCAAGGGCGGAGTAATCCTTAGCAAAACCCTGATCGAGACGGTGCGGACGAAGCTCGAGGAGATCGGCATCGATGTCGATCCGTCCGCCAAGGTCGCCTCGCTTTCAATCGGCGCCCGGCAGATGGTCGAGATCGCCAAGGCCGTCATGCTCGAAGCGCGGGTCATCGCGCTTGATGAGCCGACCTCCTCTCTTTCCTCGCGTGAAAGCGAAATCCTGTTTTCGCTTATCGACAGGCTGAAGGCGAGGGGAACGGTCATTCTCTATGTCTCGCACCGTCTCGACGAGATATTTAGGCTTTGCGACAGTCTGACCGTGCTGCGCGACGGCAGGCTTGCCGCCCATCACCCTCAGATTGCCGGGACGACACGTGAACAGATCATCTCGGAGATGGTCGGCCGCGAGATCAGCGATATCTGGGGGTGGCGCGGACGCCCTCTCGGCGACATCAGGCTCGAGGTCAAGGACCT
Organism: Rhizobium sp. MHM7A; assembly: GCF_005862215.1. Lineage (NCBI taxonomy): Bacteria > Pseudomonadati > Pseudomonadota > Alphaproteobacteria > Hyphomicrobiales > Rhizobiaceae > Rhizobium > Rhizobium sp. MHM7A. The sequence continues at coordinate 356,698 of NZ_VCHT01000007.1, read as the reverse complement.
GTCCGGACCAAGGCTGCGCAATCCTATCAGCTTTGCTGTCCGCCAGGGCGAGATCCTCGGCTTCTTCGGCCTGATCGGCGCCGGCCGCAGTGAGATGGCGCGGCTGCTCTACGGCGCCGATCAAAGGCATCAGGGCCAGGTGACGATCGATGGCGCCGCCGTTTCGCCGAATGATCCGAAAGCGGCGATCGATGCCGGCATGGTGCTCTGCCCGGAGGACCGCAAGTCCGATGGCATCGTCCAGGGACGGTCGATCGAAGAGAATATAGCCATCTCGTCGCGCCGCCATTTCTCGCCCTTTGGTATTCTGAACCCAAAAAAGGAGGCGGCGCTGGCGGATGAATTCATTTCCCGGCTGCGAGTGCGGACGCCCTCACGCAAGCAGGACATCATCAATCTTTCAGGCGGCAACCAGCAGAAGGTCATCCTGGGCCGCTGGCTTTCAGAACAAGGCATCAAGGTTCTTGTGATCGATGAGCCGACGCGTGGAATCGACGTCGGAGCGAAGTCGGAGATCTACGAAATTCTTTATGAGCTGGCGGCCGGAGGCATGGCGATCGTAGTGATCTCGAGCGAACTGCCCGAAGTGATGGGCATATCCGACCGCATCATGGTGATGTGCCAGGGCAGGGTGGCGACCGACGTCGCCCGCCCGGATTTCGACGAGCGCGGCATTCTGACGGCGGCTCTTCCCGACAAGAACGCTGCCGGCACCATCTAGGATCAGGAACAGGACGATGAACTCGTTGAAAAAAATCCTTCTCGGCGAACAGGGACTGGTGGTGATCTTCGCTGCCGCCTTCGTGATCGTCTCGCTCTTTGTTCCGAACTTCCTGACCGAGCGGAACATGCTGGGGCTTCTGCAGTCTGTCGTCACGATCGGCATCGTCGCCTGCACGATGATGTTCTGCCTTGCCTCCCGCGATTTCGATCTTTCGGTCGGATCGATCGTGGCCTTCTCCGGCATGGCCGCAGTGATGGTCTCGAACGCCACAGGCTCCATTCCGGTCGGGTTGGTGGCCGCTCTGCTGTGCGGCGCGATCGTTGGCTTCGTCAATGGCATCGTCATCGCCCGCTTCCGCATCAACGCGCTGATCACCACCCTTGCGACCATGCAGATCGTGCGCGGACTGGCGCTGATCGCCTCGGATGGCCGCGCCGTCGGCATCAACGATCCGGCCTTCTACCAGCTTGCTCTGTCGCGCTTCCTCACCGTGCCCACGCCGATCTGGATCATGCTCATCCTTTTCATCTTCTTCGGCTTCGTGCTCAACCGCACCGTCTTCGGCAAGAACACGCTGGCGATCGGCGGCAATCCGGAAGCCTCGCGGCTCGCCGGCGTCAATGTCGTCAACATGCGCATCTGGATCTTTGCGCTGCAGGGCCTCGTCTGCGGCATCGCCGGGATCCTGCTTGCCTCGCGCATCACCTCCGGCCAGCCGAATGCAGCGACGGGACTCGAACTCTCGGTGATTTCGGCCTGCGTCCTCGGCGGCGTTTCGCTTTCCGGAGGCCGGGCGGCGATGAGCGGCGTCATTGTCGGCGTTCTGATCATGGGAATCGCCGAAAACGTTATGAATTTGCTGAATATCCAAGCTTTCTATCAGTATGTCGTGCGCGGGTTGATCCTGTTGATCGCTGTGCTGCTCGACAATCTGAGGTCTTCGGCGGCAGGGCGGCGTGGATGAGCAACGGACATGGTGGAGATGAAATCGAGCTGAGCAACGGCGATCTGTCAGTCAGGGTCAGCCGCCGGGGCGCCGCCCTCACCGCCGCAACCTATCGGGGCAAGCCCTTTCTCGTTCCGGTCGGCGGCCCAAACGGAATCGTCGCGAGTTTTCCCATGGTGCCTTTTGGCAACCGCGTGGAAGGTAATGCCATGTCCTTCGGCGGACGCGACTATGCCTTCCAGCGAAATTGTCACGATCCCCTCTATCTGCACGGCGATGGCTGGATCAGCCTTTGGCAGCCGGAGGAATTAGGCCCTGAGCATGTGCAGCTCCGCTTTTCGCGTGATGCCGATGCAATCTCGCCCTATACCTATCTGGCCCGGCAGGAGATCCGTCTCGCCGGCAATCGGCTGGTGCTGGCGCTTTCTGTGAGGAACCGCGGTGAGGCGGCTCTGCCCTTCGGCCTGGGTCAGCATCCCTTCTTCGTAAGGACGCCGGAAACACGATTGACGATTGCCGCCGGCCGCTTCTGGAACGAGCGGCACGACCATCTCCCCGGTGAACCTGGCCCGGTCCCTGATGATTTCGACTTCAGGTCCGGCAAGCCGCTGCCGCGGCTCTGGATGAATAATGCCTTCGAGGGGTGGAATGGGCGGGCAGCCATCGCCTGGCCGGAACTTGGAATTCAGGCGGCAGTGGAAGCCGATGCCGCGCTTTGCCGATTCATGCTATACATGCAGCTCGACCGCACGGATTTTTTCTGCCTCGAACCGATGAGCCATTTGCCGAACGGCCATCACCTGCCTGAGTTCGGAGGTCTAAAACCGCTTGCGCCAGGTGAGGGTCTTTCCGCCAAAGTGACGATCGATCTGTCGGCGCTGCCGGTTCAACCGGAGGGAAGATCATGAGCAACCGCCTGCAGGGCAAGAACATACTGATAACGGGCGCTGCGCAGGGTATCGGCCTTGCGATCGCGAAGGCGTTCATAAGCGAGCATGCAGCCGTCTATCTCGTTGACCGCAATGCGGCGCTGCTGGCGCGGGCCGCCGCAGAGCTGGCAAGCACCGGCGGCCGGGTCGGTTATCTGCCGGCCGATATAACCGATGCCGGAACGATCACGCGGGCGGTTGCCGAGGCGAATGAGGAGATCGGTCCGCTGAACGCGCTTGTCAACAATGCCGGGGTCAACATCTTTGCCGAACCGCTTGCGACGACGGACGAGGAGTGGAGCCGCTGCTTCGATATCAATCTCAAGGGCGCTTGGAACTGCTGCAAGGCTGTGCTGCCCGGCCTGATCGAGCGCGGCGGCGGCGTCATCCTCAATATCGCTTCCACCCACGCCTTCACGATCATCCCGCATACCTTTCCTTACCCGCTGGCGAAACATGCGCTGCTCGGCATGACGAAATCCCTGGGCCTGGAGTACGCGGCCCGAAATATCCGGGTTAATGCTCTGGCGCCGGGCTATGTCTCGACCCAGAAAGTGATAGACTACTGGAATAGCTTCCCCGATCCCGAAGCGGCCAAGGCCGAAACGATGAGGCTCCATCCCGGCGGGCGGATCGCATCGCCGGAGGAGATCGCCATGGCGGCGGTGTTCATGATTTCCGACGAATGCCCTTTCATGAACGCAACCTGCCTGACGATCGACGGCGGCCTCAGCGTCCTGCAGCATGCCGTCTGAGCGGCACTGCCTACTGGATTTTTACAAGCCTGTCGTCTTCTGCCGATAGAGCGTTATATTGCCTGTCGGGAAGGCGAACCTGGATCTCCCACAGGCTTGGAGCGGCCATCGCCGCTGCCTGAAAGCTCAACCGAAAACAGGAGGATGGCATGCAGATCAATCGTACGGCTTCGGCTCATTGGACCGGTGGCCTCAAGGACGGCAAAGGCCTGATCACAACTCAGAGCGGCGCGCTGACAGACTATCCCTATGGCTTTGCCAGCCGTTTCGAAGGCATCCCTGGCACCAATCCGGAAGAGCTGATCGGCGCGGCCCATGCCGGCTGCTTCACCATGGCGCTGTCGCTCATCCTCGGCGAAGCCGGTTTCACCGCCGAGCATATGGAAACCTCCGCCAAGGTGACGCTCGAAAGCGTCGAAGGGGGCTTTGCCGTCACCGCCATCCATCTTTCGCTTTCAGGCCGCATCCCGGGTGCGGATGAGGCAACCTTCACTGAGCTCGCCAACAAGGCGAAGGCCGGCTGCCCGATTTCCAAAGCGCTCGCCGCCGTTCCGATCACGCTCGACGTTAAGCTCGCCTGATTTTTTCTGCTGTCGCCAACGAGGTGCCGCACGCTTCGGCGTCGCGGCACTTTTCAATCGTGGCCCGCGCTCATTGTCACATCCTTCAAAATCATCACGCTCGGCCGCTTGCGCCTAACGGCTAGCATTGACAAATGATGTCTGACATTTTACGAATGACGAAATTCGAAAATCGTCAGTCGTAACTCGAGGCCTCGAAACTCATGAACGACATTGCGGAAACTACCATCGACGTTACGCGGCAGGAGAATGTCACGCGCATTCTGGACGCGGCCGAGCGGCTGTTCCGTCACTACGGCTACAGCAAAACGACGGTGGCCGACATTGCCCGTGATCTCGGCATGTCGCCAGCCAATATCTATCGTTTCTTCGCTTCGAAGGTGGAAATCCATCAGGCGCTTTGCGGGCGCATGCTCGCTACCGCCTATCAAATCGCCTACGACATCCGCCATCAGCCGATCAGCGCCAGCGAGCGGTTGCGCCGCTATGTCGAAACCCAGCATCAACTGACGCTGGATCTGATGCTCGATGAGATGAAGGTGCACGAGATGATCATCGTCGCGATCGAGCGCGACTGGCATGTGATCGAGAAACATATCGATCGCGTCCATGATCTCATCGCCGAGATCATCGCCGAGGGCATCGCAGCCGGGGAATTCGCCGAGCAGGATCCGGTCGTTGCTTCACGCTGCTTCGGCGCGGCGACGATCAATCTCGTCCATCCGCAGATGGTGGCCCAATGTCTTGCTAAAACCAACCGCGCAAGCGTCGACGAACTGATCGATTACGTGATCAGGGCGCTCAAGAAATAAGCGACGGCAAAGGCCGCCGGAAATCCCGAAACGATCTAGGAGTGCGGAAGATGTTTTCGCTGAAGACCGTCAGTAATCGCATGCCGTCCGTCGCGAGCCTCGTGCTCGTCGGCGCCATCGGCCTTTGCGCCTGCTCGGAAGAAAACGCTGAGGTCAAGGAAGTTATCCGGCCGGTGAAGGTCGTCGAGATCGCCAGGGCCGACGATACCCGCAAGCTTGATTATTCAGGCTCGGTCAAGGCGCGCACGGAGATGAATCTCGGATTCCGCGTGGCGGGCAAGATCACCGAGCGGCTCGTCGATATCGGCGACCGGGTGATGCCGGGCGACGTTCTCGCCCGGGTCGATGCCACGGATTACCAGCTCGCTGTCAAGACGGCGGAGGCCAATCTCGCCGCTGCGGAAAGGGGCGTCGAAACCGCCGATCTCGCCAACAAGCGCGCCGAGCAACTGTTCGACAAGAGCGTCGCTCCGAAGTCGCAGCTCGAGCAGGCCGCGCTCAGCCATGACCAAGCGGTCTCGCAGCGCGATGCGGCGCTCTCGGCGTTGGACCAGGCGAAGAACCAGGTGAGCTATACCGAGCTCAAGGCCGGGCAGAGTGGCATTGTCACGTTGATCAATGCCGACATCGGCCAGGTCGTCGGCTCCGGAAGCCCCGTCGTCACGGTTGCCGTCGATGGCGAGAAGGAAGTTCAGATCGCGGTTCCGGAAAACGACATTGCCGAATTCAAGCCCGGCAAGGCGGTCAAGGCCAGTTTCTGGGCGGATGACGGGCTGGTACTCGACGGCAAGGTGCGGGAGGTTTCCGGCAGCGCCGACCAGCAGTCGCGCACATTTGCGGTTCGGGTGAGCCTGCCGAGCGATCCGCGCGTATTGCTCGGCATGACCGCGACGATCGAGGCCGATGTAAACAACGGCAGCAGCTATGTCTCGATTCCGCTCAGCGCGTTGGCTGAGAAGGATGGCAAGCAGATGGTCTGGACCGTCGACCGCGACACGGCGACGGTGCATGGCCGGGCCATCAAGGTCGCCGATTTCACCGGCGATGGCGTGCATGTGACCGAGGGCCTCGATAGCGGCGATCTCATCGTTGCCGCCGGCACCCAATTCATGAGCGAGAACCTGAAGGTGAAGGTGCCGGATCAGCAATCAGCCCTGGTTGATACGGATCAGACCGTGCGCTGATCGCGTCGTAAAAGGAACAAGACCATGGACGCAACCGCCACCGAAAAGCGGCCCTTCAATCTGTCGCGCTGGGCAATCCGACATCCGAGCATTGCGCGCTTCCTCTTCGGGCTCATCATCATCACCGGCGTGCTCGGCCTGATGCGCATGGGCCAGCGCGAGGATCCCGAATTCACCTTCCGCGTCATGGTCGTTCAGGCGCTCTGGCCGGGTGCCTCCATCCAGGAAATGGAAGATCAGGTCGTCAACAAGATCGAGCGCAAGCTGCAGGAAACGCCACATCTCGACTGGGTCAAATCCTATACGCGAGCGGGCAGCGCGATCATCACCCTGCAGGTCAAGGGCGATACGAATTCGCAGGAAGTGGCGGATGCCTTCTATCAGGTGCGCAAGAAGGTCGGCGATATCGCGAACGAGCTGCCGCAGGGCCTGCTCGGCCCCTATTTCAACGATGAGTTCGGCGATACCTTCATCACGCTGCATTCGATCAGCGGCGAGGGTTATTCCTATCCGGAATTGAAGAAATTCGCGATCCAGGCGCGCGACATGCTGTTGACAACGCCGGGCGTCGAGAAAGCAGTCATCATCGGCGATCAGCCGGAAAAGATCTATATCGACGTCTCGTCCAAGGCGCTCGCCGAGCGCGGCCTGACGATCCTCGATGTGCAGAACGCCATCAGGGGCCAGAACAATGTCGATCCGGCGGGTTCGGTCGATACCGGCCTTCGTTCTGTGCGTATTTCGGTCGAAGGCGATGTGAAGAAGGCTGCCGATATACGTGAGCTGCGCCTGCGCGCCGGCGGTCAGGTGACGCGCCTCGGCGATATCGCCACGGTCAGCTCCGGGCTCGAAGATCCCTACCAGCGCAAGTATCGGTTCAACGGACACGAAAGCGTTCAGGTCGGCGTCGTCATGGCCAAGGGCTTTAACGTCACCGATGTCGGCAAGGATGTGGAAACGACCTATCATCGCTTCGAGGAGGCGCTGCCTTACGGCGTTGCGGTCGACCAGATCGCCAACCAGCCCGACGTGGTGACGGACGCGATCAGCGAGTTCATGCATGCGCTTGGCGAAGCCCTGGTCATCGTGCTTGTTGTCTCGTTCCTGTCGATCGGCTGGCGGTCCGGCCTCGTCATCGCCATCGCCATTCCGCTGGTGCTCGCCTTCACCTTCGCACTGATGTACGAACTCGGCATCGACCTGCAGCGCATCTCGCTCGGCGCGCTGATCATCGCGCTCGGCCTGCTCGTAGACGATGCAATGATCGTCGTCGAAATGATGGAGCGGAAGCTGGAGGAGGGGCTCGTCAAGGTCGAAGCGGCAAGCTTCGCCTATTCCTCGACTGCCTTCCCGATGCTGACGGGTACGCTGATCACCACGGCCGGCTTCATCCCGGTTGGTTTCGCCGCATCGACAGCCGGCGAATATGTGCGCTCACTGTTTTATGTCGTCGGCATCGCGCTGGTGACTTCATGGTTCGTTGCGGTCTATTTCACGCCCTGGCTCGGCTACATGATCCTCAAACAGCGCCATCACGCCGGCGAGCATCACGATGCCTTCGACACCCGCTTTTACCGCCGGCTGCGCGGTACTGTCGGCTGGGCGGTTCGCCATCGGGTCATCGTCCTGCTCCTGACGCTCGGGACCTTCGTCACCAGCCTCTGGGCCTTCCAGTTCATTCCGCAGAATTTCTTCCCGCAATCCTCGCGGCCGGAAATCCTGGTCGACCTGTGGCTGCCCGAGGGCACCAGCATTCGAGAAGTCGAGGTGCAGGCAAAGGCGCTCGAAGCCCGGATGATGGACGATCCCGACAAGCGGTTTATCGCCACCTATATCGGTGAAGGCGCGCCGCGCTTCTTCCTGCCGCTCGACCAGCAGTTGCGCAATCCGAACTTTGCCCAGCTTCTGGTCATGGCGAATGACGAACCGGCGCGCGAACGGCTGATCGTAAAGCTGCGTACAATCCTTGCGGAGGATTTCCCCTCGATCCGCGGCAAGGTTGACCGCCTGTTCCTCGGCCCGCCCACAGGCTGGCCGGTCCAGATGCGCGTCATGGGGCCCGACCGCCAGGAAGTGCGAGCGATCGCTGATCAGGTGAAGGCGCGCTTTGAAGCCAACCCTATGCTCGGCGCCATTCATGACGACTGGCTGGAACAGGTGCCGGCGATGAAGCTGGTGATCGACCAGGACCGCGCTCGGGCGCTCGGCGTCACCTCGCAGCGTGTGCGCCAGATGCTGCAGACCGCCATGTCCGGGGCGCCGCTCGACGATTTCCGTGACGGCGAGGAGACGGTCTCGATCGTCGCCCGCGAACCGGATGTCAGCCGTTCGCTGCTGTCGGCCGTCAATTCCGTCTATGTACCGACGGATTTCGGCGGCTTCGTGCCGGTCTCGCAGGTCGCCAAGGTCGTGCCCGTCATGGAGCAGGGCGTCGAATGGCGGCGCGACCGTTTGCCGACGATCACCGTGCGTGCGACGCTGCCAGACGGCGTGCAGGCGAACGACGTGGTGATGAAGATGTATGCCGACATGAAGGATCTGCGCGACAGCCTGCCTGCCGGCTACAAGGTCGAGATCCAGGGCGGCGCCGAAGATGCGGCGGAAAGCCAGATGTCGATCGCCGCCAAGGCGCCGATCATGCTTGCCGTCATCATCGTGCTGCTGATGGTGCAGCTGCAGCATTTCGGCAAGGCGATGCTGGTGCTTGCCACCGGTCCGCTCGGCATCATCGGGGCTGCGGCAGCCTTACTGATCAGCGGCGCGCCTTTCGGTTTCGTGGCGATCCTCGGCGTCATCGCGCTGCTCGGCATCATCATGCGCAACTCGATCATCCTGGTCGACCAGATCGACCAGGACATCAAGGCCGGCATGCACCGGCAGGAGGCGATCGTCGGTGCTGCGGTGCGGCGTTTCCGGCCGATCATGCTGACGGCGCTGACCGCTGTGCTGGCGCTGATCCCGATCTCTCGCGGCGTCTTCTGGGGTCCGCTTGCCTACGCGATGATGGGTGGCATCCTGGTCGCGACAGTGCTCACCATTCTGGTTCTACCCGCCGGTTACGCCCTTTTCTTCGGCCGTGAGCCGAACGCAAAGAACGAGCCAGGCCGAGATGCCGACGCCATCCAGGAAGAGGCGGGTGACAGACATCCGCCGGCGTTGGCAGCCGAGTGAAGGCGGCGCGGCGAAAGCCGCGCCGTTTTCCTTTCGAGGCTGCTTCGCCTGAGCTCGCGCCGATTCCCTTGCCGTCTCGAAAAAGCTAAGCTCGTGGAAGCATGCCGGGAGAGTGCCGCGGAGCCGGCCGCTCATCGACGGGAAAGGGCGCGAGCATGGCTGATTATCGTCTGGAAACGAGCTGGCGTCCGATCGAAGGCGGTTTCGGGCGCTTGAGCTTCACGCTCTTCAACCTTTCCTCCGAGCCTCTTTCCGGCTTCTTGCTCGCCTACACGTCGGAGACGCGGGTTGCTGATAAACATGTCTGCGACGGCGGCAGCCTGAAGCGACAGGTCGCACATTTCCATGAAGTCCGGCCACCCGAGGGGCTGAGCGTGCCGCCGGGCGGGCACTGGCAGTTCACCGTCGAGGGGCTGACCCGTGAGCCAAAACATGTGACGTCAGGGGTCAAATCGGCCTATCTGACACTGGGCGACGGGCGCCATCTTCCTGTCGGCTTCGGCGATCTGCTTCTCGAAGGCCGGAATGGCGGGGCTGCGCCGCCGCTTTTGCCGCCGGGCCGAGCAGAGGAGCCTTATTCGCTGCTGCCCTGGCCGCTGGCGCTCGGGCTGAAGGCGGGAGAGCTGCCTGTCGTCCTTTATCCGGCCGAGAGGACACGGCCGGAGGCGGTCAAGACGTTGTCCCTGGTTCTTTCGCTCCACCAGCGGCTCTATCCGGCTGAAAACGTGCCGTTCTCGCTCTGCACCGCAGAGGGCGGGCGCGCTATTCGTTTCGTCACCGAATCGTCGATCGCTGCGGTCGCCTATGAATTACGGTTTACCGCGCATGAGATCGTGCTCTCCAGCGCCGATGCGGCGGGCCTGCACTATGGGCTGATCAGCCTGGCGCAACTCATGCACGGCGCCCGTACCGATCGAGAGCACTTCCGATTTCCCAGTTTCGGCACGATCGCCGATCAGCCTCGTTATAACTGGCGCGGCTGCCATCTCGATGTGGCCAGGCAGTTCTATTCGGTTGCAGACGTCCTACGGCTGCTCGATATTCTTGCCTGGAACAAGCTTAACATCTTTCATTGGCACCTCACTGACGATGAAGCCTGGCGGCTGGAGATCAAGACCTATCCCCAGCTTACGGAGACCGGCGCGCGGCGTGGGCCGGACGAGGCGCTCGTGCCGCAGCTCGGCGACGGGGCGGAAACGCGCTCCGGCCATTACGCGCAGGAGGACGTCAGGCGGATCGTCGCGCATGCTGCGTCGCTTCATATCGAAGTGGTGCCGGAAATCGATATTCCCGGGCATAGCACCGCGACGCTGTTGTCACTGACCGGCCTCGTCGACGGCCAGGAGGCGCCGGATAGCTATCGCGCCGTGCAGGGTTATCCCAACAATGCCCTCAACCCGGCGGTCGAATTCACCTATGAATTTCTCCGCAAGGTGTTCGACGAGATGGTCACGTTGTTTCCCGGTGAATATTTTCATATCGGCGGGGACGAGGTCGCAAGCGGCGCCTGGCTTTCCTCGCCGCTTTGCACGGCGCTGCTGGAACGGGAGAAAATTGCCGGCACGGCCGAGCTGCAATCCTATTTCTTAAAGCGGATCAAGACAATGCTGTCGGAGCGCGGCAAGAAGCTCGCCGGGTGGAATGAAGTCTCACATGGTGGCGGCGTCGATCGCGACGGCACTTTGCTGATGGCCTGGGAAAAGCCCGCTGTCGGCATCGAGCTGGCGCAGCAAGGCTACGATGTGGTGATGACGCCGGGTCAAGCCTATTATCTCGACATGGCCCAGGCGGAAGCCTGGTCCGAGCCCGGCGCGAGCTGGGCGGGCCATGCGCCGCCGGAACATACCTATGCTTACGAGGCCGAGGGTGAGTTGCCGGATGCGCTGCGGGAGAAGATGCTTGGCGTCCAAGCCTGCATCTGGACTGAAAACTTCCTCTCTCGCGCCTATTTCAACCGGCTGGTCTTCCCGCGCCTTCCGGCCGTCGCCGAAGCCGCGTGGACGCCCTTGGAACGCAAAGACTGGGACAGGTTCGCAGCGATCGTGCGGATGTGGCCGGTGCTTTAAGCCGTGGTCGCTTCCGCCTTCAGCCCCAAGAGCGCCGCGCCGATCAGACCGGGTTCGATGCGGCACTCGCTCGGTACCACCAGCGGGCGGTCGAACCTGCGCAGGATCCGGGCGCGCACCGCCTTGTCTAGCTCGGCAAGCAAGGGCTCGGCATTGGAAAGTCCGCCGCCGACCGGAACGATTGTGGCGCCGGTGATGTTGATCGTCAGGGCGAGCGGCGAGGCGACGAGATCGATATAGACGTCGATGGTGCGTGTCGCCTTCTCCTCCCCCTGTCGCCACTGACCGATGATCTCTTCGCTCGAGAGTTCGAGATCGTGTAGCGTCTTATGCAGCCGCTCCAGTCCGCGGGCGCCGCCGACCGTATCGACACAGCCTCTTTGGCCGCAGCCGCAGGCATAGACGGGAATGGCGGTGGGCGGATTGCCGGCTGCGGAGGCGAGGATCGGGCCATGGCCCCATTCGCCGGCGAAACCGCCTGCCTCGTTGACGAGACGCCCGTCGGCGACCAGGCCACCGCCGACGCCGGTGCCGAGGATGGCGCCGAAGACGATACGGTGGCCGCGGCCGGCGCCGAGACCGGCTTCAGCCATCGCGAAACAGTCAGCATCATTGGCGATCAGAACAGGCAGAGCAAGTTCGGCTTCGAGGTCGGCTGCGAGCGTGCGGCCGTGGATGCAGGATATGTTGGCGCAGGTCAGCCGCTGTGTATCGGGATCGACGACGCCAGCGATCGACAGCGCAATGCGGCTCGGCCGTTCGCCCGTTTCGGCGATGATGTCGCGCAGGGTCTCGACGAAAGCGGCAAAATCGTCCTTCGGCGTCGGACGGCGACCGAGGGGAACGATGTCGGTCTCGGAGCGGGCGATGCCGCCTTTGATGGCGGAACCGCCGATGTCGAATGAAATGATCATAGCCTGCCTGCCGTTTCTCTGGCCTTCAGCGTCTGCTCGCACTGTTGGCAGGCAATTACAAGCCTTCATGCATCCGCCTGCCATGCGTTTGCGGGCACAAAGGGGCGATGGTCGAACGTAAATCGCGCCCACAGGTCTTCTCATTCGATTTCCTGCGTCATAAGTCATTCAATTGGCATATTGCGCGGCCAAAATCGGATCTCGCATTCCATCATCTGCCGGTATCATGACCATCGAAAACGCCGATTCCCCTAGACGCAGAAGACCACGTCCGCCACGTCCCAAAGGCCGCCGCCTCTCAGCTGTCCTGCGGCAGCTGGCAGGCGACCGAAGCCGGGAGTGGATTTCGATCGGCGACGTGTTCCAGACGATGGGCGACCGGGCGATCAGCGCCCTGATGCTGATTTTCGCGCTGCCGAACGCCTTCCCCACCCCGCCCGGCACCTCGGCCGTGCTCGGCGCACCGCTGGTTTTTCTGGCGGTGCAATTGACCTTCGGGCTCAAACCCTGGCTGCCGAAGGCGATTGCGAACCGCTCGATGCGGCGGGAGGATTTTGAGGCCATCGTCGGGCGCATCCACCGCTGGCTCGCCTGGGCGGAGCGCATGCTGAAGCCGAGGCTTGCGATCTTCGCCGAGCCGCCGGCGGAGTATTTCGCCGGCCTTGCCTGTCTGCTGCTTTCTCTCGTGCTGGTTCTGCCGGTTCCGCTCGGCAACATCCTGCCGGCGATCACCATCTCGGTTTTCGCTTTCGGTATAATGGGCCGTGACGGGCTCTTCGCACTCATCGGCTTCATCATGACGACCGTGTCGCTCGTGATTGCCGGCGGTGTGATTTACGGTCTCGCGAAGGCGTCGATTTATTTCGTCATGCAATGGTTCGCCTGAGCGGTGGCGTCAACAGGCTCGACTTTTTCAAGAATTTTGTTTTGATCTGACGCGATAGAGACTCACATCATGCCGGCGGCAAGCCGGCTCATTTTGCGCGGTAGGCATCATATGGCAAAAAGATCCGAGACCCCTGCGCGGCTCGACGATGCGGCCCGTGCCGGCTGGCTATATTACGTCGCCGGGCGCACGCAGGACGAAATCGCCGCCGCGATGGGCATCTCACGGCAATCGGCGCAGCGGCTGGTGTCGCTTGCAGTCGCCGAGCGTCTGATCAAGGTGCGGCTCGATCATCCCATCGCCGCCTGCCTCGAGCTTGCCAACCAGCTGCGACGGAAATTCGGGCTGAAACATGTGGAGGTGGTGCCGAGCGATGCGGGTTCCTCATCGACCACCGTCGGTATCGCCGAGGCGGCCGCGGCCGAGATCGAGCGCTGGCTGAAGCGGCCGGAGCCGATCGTGCTGGCGGTCGGCACCGGCCGCACGCTGAAGGCGGCCGTCGACCAGCTTCCGGCGATCGAATGTCCCAATCACCGGATCGTCTCACTGACCGGCAACATCGCGCCAGACGGCTCAGCCGCCTATTACAATGTCATCTTCAGCATGGCGGATGCGGTCAAGGCGCGGCACTATCCGATGCCGCTGCCGGTGCTCGTCACCTCGGCCGAGGAACGGGAGCTGCTGCATGGCCAGCAGCTGGTGCGTTCAACGCTCGACATGAGCGCGCAGGCCGACGTCACTTTCGTCGGCATCGGCGAACTCGGCATTGACGGGCCGCTCTGCGTCGATGGTTTTCTCGAGAAGGACGAGATGATGGAATTGATGCGCGGGGGCGCTGTCGGTGAAATCTGCGGCTGGATCTTCGACGTCGACGGCAAGCTGCTCGACAACCCGATCAACGAGCGCGTCGCCTCGGCGCCGATCCCGTCCCGCGAGGCATCGATTGTCATCGGGCTTGCCAAAGGCAAGCGCAAATTCAAGGCGATCAGAGCTGCCCTCGTCGGCCATCAAATTAACGCGCTGATCACCGACGAAGAGACTGCTGAGTTTTTGCTCAGAGGTTGAGCAAAAAATATTATAATCAAATCAAGGGGAAGGATATCGCCTTCGGCATCGCAGCAACGATTGCTGATTGACATTTTTTGTCCGGTGGTGAGTAATTGCTCATGAGCAAAGCGAATGCTCACATCTCATCTTCTGGGAGGAAGATATGACATTGAGAACTTTCCTGCTGGGCGCCTGCTCAGCACTGGCGTTTGCCGGCATGGCTTCGGCCGAGACGCTGACAATCGCGACCGTCAACAACGGCGACATGATCCGGATGCAGAAGCTGACGGATGACTTCAAGGCGAAGAATCCCGGCATCGACCTTGAATGGGTGACCCTCGAGGAGAACGTGCTGCGCCAGAAGGTCACGACCGACATCGCGACCAAGGGTGGTCAGTATGACGTTCTGACGATCGGCACCTATGAAGTTCCGATCTGGGCAAAACAGGGCTGGCTGCTGCCGCTCGACAATCTCGGCGCCAATTACGACGTCGAGGACCTGCTGCCGGCAATCCGCAGCGGCTTGACCACAGACGGCAAGCTCTATGCGGCGCCGTTCTACGGCGAAAGCTCGATGGTCATGTACCGCAAGGACCTGTTTGACGCCGCCGGTCTGAAGATGCCGGACGCCCCGACCTGGGACTTCGTGGCGGATGCTGCCCGCAAGATCACCAATAAGGACAAGGAAATCTACGGTATCTGCCTGCGCGGCAAGGCCGGCTGGGGCGAGAACATGGCCTTCCTGACCGCCATGTCAAACTCCTTCGGCGCCCGCTGGTTCGATGAAAGCTGGAAACCGCAGTTCGACCAGCCCGAGTGGAAGGAAGCACTGGATTTCTACGTCAAGCTGATGAAGGACGCCGGTCCTCCAGGCGCTTCTTCCAACGGCTTCAACGAAAACCTGGCGCTCTTCCAGACCGGCAAGTGCGGCATGTGGATCGATGCCACCGTTGCCGCGTCCTTCGTGAGCAATCCGAAGGAATCCACCGTCGCCGACAAGGTGGGCTTCGCGCTCGCCCCCGACAAGGGCCTCGGCAAGCGCGGCAACTGGCTCTGGGCCTGGAACCTCGCCATCCCGGCAGGCTCGCAGAAGGTCGAAGCCGCCGAGAAATTTGTCGCCTGGGCAACGAGCAAGGAGTACACCAACCTCGTCGCCGAGAAGGAGGGCTGGCTGAACGCACCTCCCGGCACCCGCACCTCGCTTTACGCGAATGCGGAGTACCAGAAGGCTGCTCCCTTCGCCAAGATGACGCTCGATTCGATCAACTCGGCGGATCCGACAAAGCCGACCGTGAAGCCGGTCCCCTATGTCGGCGTCCAGTTCGTGGCGATCCCGGAATTCCAGGGCATCGGCACGGCAGTGGGCCAGCAGTTTTCGGCAGCCCTTGCCGGCCAGATTTCGGTCGATCAGGCGTTGAAGAGCGCACAGCAGCTGGCAACCCGCGAAATGACCAAGGCCGGCTACATCAAATAAAACCTCCTGAGAAGGCGGATCCTTGACAATCCGCCCCTCTGGGCCGCCGATTGCCCGAACCGCATCGGCGGCCTCTTTTCCAGACAAAGCTGCCTTGCGGCCGCTCCCCGCTTCAGATCAGATCGGTGATTGCCATGGCAACATTACATACTCGCTCCGCGGCGCGCCTGATGATTGCGCCCTCCGTGCTGTTCCTTTTTGCGTGGATGATCGTTCCGCTCGCGATGACGATCTATTTCTCGCTCCTGAACTACAATTTGCTCAGCCCCGGCATGGAGAGCTTTGTCGGCCTGCTGAACTACGAATATTTCCTTTCCGATCCGGCCTTTATCGCCGCGCTGATCAATACGCTGCTGCTTGTCGCCGGCGTTCTTGTCATCACCGTCGTCGGCGGCATCGGCTTCGCGCTGCTGCTCGATCAGCCGATGTACGGCCAGGGCATCGTGCGCATCCTCGTCATCGCGCCCTTCTTCATCATGCCGACGGTGGCAGCACTCGTCTGGAAGAACATGTTCATGAACCCGGTCAACGGCCTGTTTGCGCATCTTGCGAAGGCGTTGGGCCTGCAGCCGATCGACTGGCTTGCGAATGCGCCGCTGTTGTCTGTCATCCTTATCGTTGCATGGCAGTGGCTGCCCTTTGCCACCCTCATCCTGCTGACCGCGCTGCAGTCGCTCGACGAGGAGCAGAAGGAGGCGGCGGAAATGGACGGCGCCGGGGCGATCTCGAAATTCATCTACATCATCCTGCCGCACATGGCCCGCGCCATCACCGTCGTCATCCTGATCCAGACGATCTTCCTGCTTTCGGTCTTCGCCGAAATCCTCGTCACCACCAATGGCGGGCCGGGCACCGACAGCACCAATCTCACCTATCTCGTCTATGCGCAGGCGCTCCTGCAGTTCGATATCGGCGGCGCTTCGGCGGGCGGCATCGTCGCGGTCGTGCTTGCCAACATCGTTGCGATCTTCCTCGTCCGCCTCGTCGGCAAGAATCTGGAGGCTTGAGAGATGGCCAGAAAAGCCTCTACCCGGCGCAAGGTCATCGTGACCGCAATTGCCTGGACGCTCGGAATCCTAATCTTCTTTCCGATCCTCTGGACGTTCCTGACGAGCTTCAAATCGGAAGCCGACGCTATTGCCTCGCCGCCGCAGTTCCTGTTCTTCCATTGGACGGCGGAGAACTACGCGGAGGTGCAAAGCCGGTCGAACTACCTCAGCCACTTCATGAATTCGGTGGTCATTTCCTTCGGCTCGACGCTGATCGGTCTCATCATCGCCATTCCGGCCGCCTGGGCGATGGCGTTTTCGCCCACCAAGCGGACGAAGGACGTGCTGATGTGGATGCTCTCGACCAAGATGATGCCGCCTGTGGGCGCACTGATCCCGATCTATCTGATGTTCCGCAATTCCGGCCTGCTTGACACGCGCACAGGGTTGGTGATCGTGCTGACGCTGATCAATCTGCCGATCATCGTCTGGATGCTCTACACCTACTTCAAGGAAATTCCCGGCGAGATCCTCGAAGCGGCGCGCATGGACGGGGCGTCGCTGATGAAGGAGATTGTCTATGTGCTGACGCCGATGGCGGTGCCGGGCATTGCCTCGACGCTGCTCCTGAACATCATCCTTGCCTGGAACGAGGCCTTCTGGACGCTCAACCTCACCGCCTCGAAGGCGGCGCCGCTGACGGCCTTCATCGCCTCCTATTCCAGCCCCGAGGGCCTGTTCTACGCCAAGCTTTCGGCCGCCTCGACCATGGCGATCGCGCCGATTCTGATCCTCGGCTGGTTCAGCCAGAAGCAACTCGTCCGCGGCCTGACCTTCGGCGCAGTGAAATAAGAAAAGGGAGAGAAACATGGGCAGCATTACCCTTCAGAAGGTTTCCAAGGTCTTCGGCGAAGCCAAGGTCATCCCTTCGATCGATCTCGACATCAACGACGGCGAATTCGTCGTCTTCGTCGGCCCATCCGGTTGCGGCAAATCCACACTGCTCAGGCTGATTGCCGGCCTTGAAGATGTATCCGGCGGCAAGATCGTCATCGACGGCAGGGACGCCACCGAAACGGCTCCTTCAGAGCGCGGGCTTGCCATGGTGTTCCAGTCCTACGCGCTCTATCCGCATATGAGCGTGCGCAACAACATCGCCTTCCCGCTGAAGATGGCGGGCGTCGACAAGGCGGAGATCGACCGCAAGGTGGCGGATGCGGCGCGGGTGCTGAACCTCACCGACTATCTGGAGCGCAAGCCGCGCCAGCTTTCCGGCGGTCAGCGCCAGCGAGTTGCGATTGGCCGCGCCATCGTGCGCCAGCCTTCGGCCTTCCTGTTCGACGAACCGCTGTCGAACCTCGATGCTGCACTTCGCGTCAACATGCGTCTCGAGATCAGTGAACTGCATCAGCAGCTGAAGACGACGATGATCTACGTCACCCACGATCAGGTCGAGGCCATGACTATGGCCGACAAGATCGTCGTGCTGAATAGGGGCAATATCGAACAGGTCGGCTCGCCGCTCGAGCTCTACAGCCGCCCGCGCAACCTTTTCGTCGCCGGCTTCATCGGCTCGCCGAAGATGAATTTCATCAAGGGCCAGAACGCGGCCGAGCTCGGCGCACATACGATCGGCATCCGCCCCGAACATATATTGCTGTCGATGGAGACCGGCGACTGGAAGGGCAGGGTCGTCGTCGCCGAACATCTTGGTTCCGACACCTTCCTGCATATCGACGCCGACGGGATCGGCATGGTGACAGCGCGCGGCAGCGGCGATTTTGCCGCGCAAGCAGGCGATACAGTCTATCTGACGCCGGACCGGTCGCGCATTCACAAATTCAACGAGGGCGGCCTTGCCATCTGAGCAGGCGGCCGGCTGGGGGCAGGCATGCGAGCCGGGCGAAGGCGCCCGGCCGTCTCGGCAAGACCTTCAAGAGGATTGAAACATGACGTGCAAATTATCGCTGGCAACGCTTTCGGACGCGGCGCGCACTGCCGCCATCCCTTCCTATGACAGGGCGTCGCTGAAAGCCGGCATCGTGCACTTCGGCGTCGGCAATTTCCACCGCGCCCATCAGGCGATCTATCTTGACGATCTCTTCAACCAGGGCGTCGATCACGACTGGGCGATTATCGGCGCCGGCATTCTGCCATCGGATGCCGCGATGCGCGAAAAGCTTGCGGCGCAGGATTTCCTGACGACGGTGGTGGAGCAGGACAACAATAAAACTGCGGCGCGCGTCACTGCGCCGATGATCGACATCCTGCCGGTCGGCGATCCCGCCGCGATCATCGCCAAGCTTGCCGATCCGGATATCCGCATCGTCTCGCTGACGATCACCGAGGGCGGTTATTTCATCGATGCGTCAGGCACGTTCAATCCGGCCCATCCCGATATCGCCGCCGATGGCCAAAATCCCGGCGCGCCGAAGACGGTCTTCGGCCTGATCGTCGCCGGCCTGAAGGTTCGCAAGGAGAAAAGCATCCGGCCCTTCACCGTGATGTCCTGCGACAATATTCCTCATAACGGCGTCGTCACCGCTAATGCCGTGGTTGGCACGGCAGCGCTTTCCGATCCCGCTCTTGCCGACTGGATCACGGCCAATGTCGCCTTTCCGAACGCGATGGTCGACCGTATTACGCCGGCGACCGGTCAGCGGGAGATCGATTTCCTCAAGGACAATTTCGGCATCGAGGATAACTGGCCGGTTTATTGCGAAGAATTCAAGCAGTGGGTGCTCGAAGACAAGTTCACGGCCGGCCGGCCGGCTCTCGAAAAAGTTGGTGTGACCTTCGTTCCCGATGTTACGCCTTACGAACACATGAAGATCCGCATCCTGAACGGCGGACATGCCGCGATCGCCTATCCGGCGGCGCTGATGGACATTCACTTCGTGCACGATGCCATGGAGGATCCGCTGATCCGGGCTTTCCTGGCCAAGCTCGAGAAAGACGAGATCATCCCGATCGTGCCGCCGGTGCCGAACACCTCACTGACGGATTATTTCGACCTCATCGAACATCGGCTCCTCAATCCGAAGATCGCCGACACTATCCCGCGTCTGGCACAGGACGGTTCGAACCGCCAGCCGAAATTCATCCTGCCGTCGACGCTCGACAATCTGCGTCAGGGCAGGGACGTCATCGGCCTGGCGCTTGTCTCGGCCCTCTGGTGCCGCTACTTCGGGGGCAAGACCGACAGCGGCAAGGATATCGTCTTCAACGACGCCAGCGCCGGGCGCCTGCATGAAGCGGCGCTGAAGGCAAAGGGTGATCCTTCGGCCTTCCTCGTCTTCGACGATATCTTCGGCGAGGTGGCGAAGTCCGAACTTTTCCGCAAGCGTTTTGCCCATGCGCTCAAAAGCCTGTGGGAAAAAGGCACGCGTGAGACGCTGCAGCTCTATCTCGACGGCAAGCTCGCAGTGTAAGGGAGTCCACATGGCGGCATCCGCTGCCGCCATTCATCCTGCCTTGCGAGCGAAGCGGGACGGTCACGTGTCGGAATTGAACTCAGGTTGGGTCTTTCATGGCTGATGCTGAACCACGGCTGGTCATCTTCGATTGCGACGGGGTGCTCGTCGACAGCGAGCCGATCTCAATCAGCGTGCTCGTGCGGGCGATGAGCGATCTTGGCGTGTCGATCACCGAGGACCAAGCCTATGAGCGTTTTCTCGGCCGCAGCCTGTCGACCCTCATCGATACGCTGGAAACCGAATTCAACATTCACGCCGGCGAAGAATTCCTGGAGCGCATCCGCACCGATCTCTACGCGCGCTTCCGCAGCGAACTGAAGCCGATCGACGGCATCGCCGCGACGATCGACAGGCTTGGTATTCCTTACTGCGTTGCCTCTTCAAGCCAGATGGAGCGAATCCGACTATCGCTTTCCGTCACCGGGCTTCTCGACAGGCTCCCCGACATCTTCAGCGCGACGATGGTCAAACGCGGCAAACCCGCGCCGGACCTCTTCCTGCATGCGGCCAGCCAGATGCATGTCGAACCCGAAGCATGCCTTGTCATCGAGGACAGTCCAGCCGGTATTGCCGCCGCCAAGGCGGCCGGCATGACTGTCTTTGCCTTCACCGGCGGATCGCATGCGAATTTCGCCGGATACAGGGCCGAACTCGACCGACTTTCGCCGGAAGTCGTGTTTGACGCCATGCCGGATTTGATACACCTTGTCCGCAACCATAAGCTGGACGGGACCGAGATTTGATGCGTGATCATGTGGTTGCGGTGGATGTCGGCACCGGCAGCGCGCGCGCCGGCGTCTTCGATGCCAGCGGCCGTTTGCTGGCCAAGGCCGAACATCCGATCGTAATGAACAGGCCGCGTGAAAACCACGCCGAGCACGATTCCGAAGACATCTGGTCGGCCGCCTGCAGAGCAGTTCGCCAGGCGGTGGAGCAATCCGGTATCTCAGCCGCGTCAGTCGCGGCGATCGGCTTCGACGCTACGTGTTCGCTTGTCGTCCGCGATGTCGAAGGCCGGCAGATCAGTGTATCCACAAGCGGCGAGCAGCGTTTCGACACCATCGTGTGGCTCGATCATCGGGCGCTGAAGGAAGCCGACTTCTGCACGGCGACGGAGCACGGAGTGCTCGAACATTCCGGCGGGGTCATGTCGCCGGAAATGGAAATGCCGAAGCTGATGTGGCTGAAGAAGAAGCTGCCGTCGACATGGGAAAATGCGGGATATTTCTTCGATCTTGCCGATTTCATGACCTGGAAATCGACGGGATCGCCGGCCCGCTCGCGCTGCACGGTGACGGCAAAATGGAACTACCTCGCCCATCTCGAAAGGGGATGGCAGCAGGATTTCTTGCAGCGGATCGGGCTCGACGATCTTCAGACTCGCGGCCGGTTGCCGAATGAGACCGCGCCGGTCGGCGGCAGTATGGGCCTGTTGACGCCCGATGCGGCCGAGGCGCTGGGGCTGACCACTGAGTGCCATGTCTCCGCGGGAATGATCGACGCCTATGCCGGCGCGCTCGGGGCGCTCGGGGGTTATGCCGCCGATCCTGTAACACGCGAGCGCCAGTTGGCGCTGATCGCCGGCACTTCGAGCTGCATCGTCGCCTTTTCACGGCAACGCAAGCCGAGCCACGGCATGTGGGGCCCCTATTATGAAGTCGTCTTCCCGCGGTCCTGGCTGGTGGAAGCCGGGCAATCTGCGACCGGAGCGCTGCTCGACCATGTCGTGCGCATGCATGCGGCCGGTGGTGAGCCGACGGCGGCGTTGCACCAGAAAATCGTCGCGCGCATCGCCGAATTGCGGGCAGGGGAGGGCGACGCTTTCGGCGAGCGCATTTTTGTGCTGCCGGACTTTCACGGCAATCGCTCGCCGCTTGCCGATCCGCATGCCGTCGGTGTGATCAGCGGCCTGACGCTGGATACGTCATTCGACGGGCTCTGCGCGCTCTATTGGCGGTCTGCCGTCGCGATCGCTCTCGGCATCCGCCATATCCTGGAGAAGATGAAGGAGTATGGCTACGTGCCCGATACGCTGCATATCGCAGGCGGACACGTCAAGAACCCGGTGCTGATGGAACTCTATAGCGATGCCACCGGCTGCAAGGTCGTGGTGCCGAAGATGAACGAGGCCGTGCTGCTCGGCACCGCGATTGCGGCATCCGTGGCCTGCGGTCTGCACGAGGATTTGGCGGCAGCCGGCGAGGCGATGTATCCGGGGGGCAACGAACGGCTTCCCGACAAGGCGAAACAGGCGCTTTACGACCGCGATTATCGCCGTCTTCTGGCCATGCATCGGCACCGCGCCGAACTGGAAGCGTTGCTCTAGACGAGCGCTGAAGGCGCCCGACTATTTAGTGGTTCGCGGTCTCGCCGAGAACGGTCGCGAATTCCAGCATGCGGCGGCGCCGAAGGGCTGCCTCCTCTCCGACTTCGAGAATGACGGATTCCGACAGGCAATCGAGCAACGCGATCAGCGGCGGAAGATTGTCGAGATCGGGGGCGCGTGCCGGCGGCAACGGCAGCATGACGTTTGACTGATCCGCCATCCAGTCCGCTTGCTGAGGCGAAATCAGCACGACCTTGTAGCCGTACCGCCGCGCGGTTCTGGCAAGCAGCCGTGCCTTGGCGAAACGGCGGCAGTCGATGATGACGAGCAAAGCATCGTCGACGGCCTGCCGGGCGAAGAGTTCGGCAAAACGGTTGTCGGTGGCATCGAGCGTGCGTACGCCATCGCGGGCTTGCGTCAGCCGCTGGCAGAAATGATTGGCAAGACTGGCGAGCCGCGCATGCGTGGCGATCGATACTTCGCGGGCGGTGCTGATCAGGCGGACGGCTTCCGCCCAATGCGGCTGCGCCGTCAGATGATAGATGTGATGTAGGGCCTGGATCTGTTCTGCGACGAGCACGGCAAGCGGCTTGCCCTCCGCGGCATCCGCGTGCAGCTCGCTCATGGCACTCTGCAGCTGCGCCGGCGATGTGGTCACGGTTTCGCGAATCTCCACCTTTACGCTGTCCAAACCCTGATAGCCGAGCGCGCGCAGGAAGCGCCCGACGGTCATCGGCGAGAGATCCAGCCTGTCGGCAACAGACGCCGCCGTCTCAAAAGGCAGGTCGTTCAAGTGCTCGGAGAAATATTTCGCGATACGACGCTCGGCCGGTGTGCCGCTTTTTACGTATTGCCTGAGTTTGTGCACAAAGTCTTCCACGTCAGCCTCCCCGTATTTCCTCAGAGGCGTTCCGTGGATGCGCTATCGCGACCCCTTGTCTTGGCAACTATTTTCGGAAGCTGCTTCTCAGGTCCATGCGTATTTCTGCGTCTGATAATATTATATTAGTTCTAATATTGCGACAAGTTTCTATTACAGCCTGCAATTTTATTCTCTCTTGCCGGTGGCATTCGCCTTTCCTACATCTTCTGCGCAACCGGAGACGCCGAAGAAATGATTCTTGATGCCGCACGCCTTTCGCTCGCCAATCTGTTCGCGCCGGAGACACGCTCGGTCTTCTGGAAGGTGCTCGGCCTGACGCTTCTCGTGCTCGTCGGCCTATGGTTTGCGCTACGTGGGGCCTTCATGGCCTTCCTCTTTCCCTGGCTCACCAGCTTCTTTCCCGAAATGCCGGATTGGGCGGGGTGGTTCGCTCTGGTCTTTGCGATCCTGGCCGGGATCGGCCTTGCGCTCCTGCTGGCGCTGCTGCTTTCGCCGGTAACGGCACTGATCGCAGGCCTTTTCCTCGACGATGTCGCCGAGGTCATCGAAAAGCGTGATTATTCCGGCGACGCACCGGGCGCCGCCATGCCGATCGGCCCGGCGATGGCAAGCTCGATCAAATTTTTGGGGGTGGTGATCCTCGGCAATATCGTGGCGTTGTTGCTGCTGTTCATCCCCGGCGTCAATCTGGTCGCTTTCTTTTTGGTGAACGGCTATCTGCTCGGACGGGAATTCTTCGAATTCGCCGCCATGCGCTTCCGACCGCAGCATGAGGCACGGCTCTTCCGCGCCAAACATGCGCCGACCGTCTTTCTCGGCGGGCTGGTCATCGCACTCTTTTTGGCGATCCCTGTGGTCAACCTGCTAACACCTCTCTTTGCTGCGGGCATGATGGTGCATCTGCACAAGCTGATTTCCGCAAAGGACGCCGATTTTCGCGCCTGAGGCTCAACTCGGTAAGGCTGATGCCTCTTACATTGCGGCGAACTCGGCGCTCGGCGGTAGAGGTTTAATGACGTCGATCAGCACGCCATTCGGGTCGGCGGTAATGAAGTGCCGCTGGCCGAATTCCTCGTCGCGAATCTCCCGCAGGATCGGGAGGTTTGCGCTGCGGCAGGCCGCGTAGACCGCATCTACATCGGCAACCTCGAAATTGAGGAGCAGGCCGCTTACTTTGCCGTGAGCCACGGCCGGTATGGTTTCGTGGCTGCCATCGAGAATGGCAAGAGCGACATGCTTCTCCTCTTGCGACTGCAGGTGAACGTACCAGTCGCTCTCGAACACCGCCCTGAAGCCGAAATGCGCGCAATAGAAGCGGGCGGAACCAGAAACGTCTTCGGTCATGATGACAGGATAATAGCTCGTCGATTTCATCCGGTTTCTCCTTACATACAAACTGACTGTATGTTTTTCTTCTTAACATACAGTCGGCTTGTATGTAAATGGGGGAAATGAGCCGCAGCAATCGCGAAAGAACGGAACAGACAAGACAGGCGCTGATCGACGCCGGACGGCGCCTCTTCGTCGATAAGGGGTATGCCGAAACGGCGACGCCGGAGATCGCCGCGGCAGCGGGTGTGACGCGCGGAGCGCTCTATCATCATTTCGAAGACAAGAAGGCGCTCTTTCGCGCGGTTGTCGAAGGCGAGGCGCGCGCAGTTGCCGAAGTGATCGAGGCATGCCCGGCGCCCCATGATGCGCCCCGCGACGCGCTGCTTGCCGGCGCTTCGGCTTATTTCGATGCGATGATGGCGGAGGGTCGCACGCGGCTGCTGCTGATCGAGGCGCCTGCCGTCCTCAGCCCGGCGGCCACTCAGGCGATCGATGCCGACAATGCGGAAATGACATTACGGGCAGGACTTGCAGCCATGCTGCCGGGAGCCGGCGCTGCTCTCGAGCCTCTGACATTGCTGCTATCGGCGGCCTTCGACCGTGCGGCGATGGCGATCGAGGCGGGCGGGGAAAGGCGGCGTTACGAGGAGGCGATCGTTGTTTTACTCGACAGCCTCGCCGATCACTTGCGGCGGTAGCTCGACGAGTGGGGCCGGCACATCCGAACTCTTCTCCGGCGATTTGCAAATATCGGCGATGACGCAGCGTTCGCATTCCGGACGGCGAGCCTTGCAGGTGTAGCGTCCGTGCAGGATCAGCCAGTGATGGGCATGATAGAGGTAATGTTTCGGCACCACTTTCATCAATCGCGCTTCGACTTCATCAGGTGTCTTGCCGGGAGCAAGCCTGATGCGATTGGCGATCCGGAAAATATGAGTATCGACCGCCATGGTTGCCTGTCCAAAGGCCATGGACAGCACGACATTGGCAGTCTTGCGGCCGACGCCCGGCAGCCGAACCAGTTCCTCGCGCGTTTCCGGGACCTTGCCTGCGAATTCGTCGACCAGCATTTGCGAGAGCGCGATCACGTTTTTCGCCTTGTTGCGGTAAAGGCCGATCGTTTTAATGTAATCGCGAACCTTGTCTTCGCCGAGATCGAGCATTTTCTGCGGCGTATCGGCCACCGTGAACAGCGCCCGTGTTGCCCTGTTGACACCGGCATCGGTGGCCTGGGCGGAGAGGGCCACCGCCACCACAAGGGTAAAAGGATTGGTGTGCTCCAGTTCACCCCGCGGCTCGGGCCGCTGCACTGAAAAGCGACGGAAGATTTCCTCGCGCTCAGCCTGCGAATAGCCGGTCTTGACCACCGCCGCCGGCTTGCGGCGGGTAATCACATTCGTGCCTTGCGGCGGGGATTTGAGTTTCGGATTCGCCATAGAAACTCTATACTCAGCGGTCATGATGGAAAGCAACGCCCACAGCTCCAACGAGCAGCCTGTTTTCGCCGCCGAGCTTTTCCCTCACCGCTCGCTCGGCCGCCGGGGCTTCAAGGTGCTGCTCATTCTGTCCGGCGCCGTCTGCTTACTCTATGGGATGTTCTTCATCGTCACCGGCGCCTGGCCGATCGGCTTCTTCTTCGGATTGGACTTCGCGCTTCTCTATGGCGCCTTTTGGCTGAATTATCGTTCCGGGAGGGTGCGCGAACAGGTCACCGTGTCGCTCACGGACGTATCGGTGCGCAAGTTTGCTCCATCGGGACGGATGGTGGAGCATCATTTCAACCCCTTCTGGGCGCGTTTCCTCGTTCGCAGGCACCAGGAGATCGGCATCCTCTCCATGCATATTTTCGGCGAGGGCCGCCGTACGGATATTGGTTCCTTCCTCAATCCTGACGATCGCGAGAGCTTCGCCAAGGCCTTCAAAGGTGCGCTCGCCACCGTCAGGCAGCGTATCTGAGCGCATCAGGCGAACGCGCAAGAATCGGGTGGCTTACCCCCCGCCTATTGATTATCTCCTTGCTGCAAGGAGAAAGACCATGGACATGATTGCGAACCCGCAGACCGACATCACGCCTGACGGCCCTGATTACGACATCGTCCGTCGGGTCATCGAACTCATCACCGAGGATTACCGCGACCAGCCGTCGCTGGAGGCGATCGCCGCGCGGCTCAACCAGTCGCCGACGCAGCTGCAGAAGACCTTTACCCGCTGGGCCGGCCTCTCGCCAAAAGGTTTCCTGCAGGCGGTGACGCTCGACCACGCCAAGCGGCTGCTGCGCAAGGAAGATATGCCGTTGCTCGAGACGTCGATCGAAGTCGGCCTCTCCGGGCCGAGCCGCCTGCACGACCTTTTCGTTACCCACGAAGCGATGTCACCCGGCGAATGGAAGGCGAAAGGCGGCGGCCTCATCATCCGCTACGGCTTCCACATCTGCCCCTTCGGCGTGGCGCTGATCATGGTGACCGATCGCGGTCTTGCCGGCCTTGCCTTCAGCGATTCCGGCGGGGAACGGGCTTGCCTCGAGGACATGACCTGCCGCTGGCCGAATGCCGAATATATTGAAGACCTGCAGGCGACGATGCCCTATGCCGCCCGCATCTTCGAACCCGGGAAATGGTCTTCCGAGCAGCCGCTGCGCGTCGTGCTGATCGGCACGGACTTCCAGGTGCGTGTCTGGCAGAGCCTGCTGAAGATACCCTTCGGCAGGGCGGTCACCTATTCCGACATCGCCAACGAAATCGGCCGGCCGTCGGCGCAGCGGGCCGTGGGGGCGGCGGTGGGCGCAAATCCGATCTCCTTCGTAGTGCCTTGCCACCGGGCGCTCGGCAAAAACGGTGCGCTGACGGGTTACCACTGGGGCCTCACCCGCAAACGGGCGATGCTTGGTTGGGAATCGGCGCATGCGTAAAGTAAGCCGTGCTAAAAAGCACGGCATGAAGCGCGGCAAGCCAAATTGAAAGCTCACGGCGCGCTTCGGGCCTCTTCGGCCAGATCAAGCAATGCTTGCGCCGCGCCTTCATCGGTGATCAGGGTGTTGCAGCCGATGCGCTTGATCGTAGCGCGGATGGCGGTGGCCCGGTGGGCGCCGCCCGAGGAAAGCACGATGTGCTTGGCCTCCTTCAGCATGTCGAGATCCACCGACATCACGCGCTGGTTGATCGAGTGGTCGACCGAATGGCCGTCCTTGTCGAGGAAGTTGAACATGGTGTCGCAGACGCAGCCGGCATTGATCAGTTCCCGCAGCTCGGCCTTCGATATCCATCCTTCCGATAGCGAGGTCGAGTGCGGCCCGATATCACCACAACTGACGATGGCGAGATCGAGATTCTCGGCGAGACGGTAGATCGTGTCCAACCCGCATTTGTCGATCAGATTGCGTTTGGTCTCGACGGAATCGACGAGAAGCGGCGCCAGGAACATATAACATTCGGCGCCGAGCTGGTTTGCCAGCCGCCAAGTGTAATCGATCGGGTTCGTCTGGTGCACGGCAACGATGCCGCCGAGCAGCGAGACGACCTTACAATTGGCGCGGCGTGGCGGCCGGAAGCTCGCTAGCGAGGCGGTCATGGTGCGGCCCCAGCCGACACCGATCGTATAGTCGTCGGGGATGGCTTCTGAGAGGAACTGGCCGAGCGCCAGACCGACATTCTTTGCCAGCGAATCGACGTCGCAATGAACCGGGGCAGGCACGACGATCGCCTCGTCGAGGCCATAGGCACGCTCCAGCTTGACCGAAAGCTCGACGCAATCACCGATCGAATCGTTGATCCAGATCTGGACTTCGCTGCGCTTCATCGACTCGTCGAGCAGCCGGATCACCGTCGTCCGGCTGATGCCCAGCTGTTCGGCGACGTCCTTCTGGGTCAGGCCCTCATTGTAGTAGAGCCATGCGGCCCTCAGTCGCAGCGAGGAGGCCTCGGAATAGGCGGTATGGGTGCCGCGTTTGAGCTTGACCACGTCTCCTCCCGCAGGATTTTCGCCTAAACCCCTGGTGGCGAAAGGCTGCGCCTGTGCGCTTGCTGTTGGGATAATGACGGGCGTGACACTTATGTCAACTGAAATGCACAAATGTCCTTGACTTTTCCTAGGCTGCGCGTTGATAGTCCTCGCGACATGAAGTCGTTCCTGTCCGTCCGAGGAGGACATAGTGCGGGCATGCCGAAAGTCACGACCGGCCTTTGCGCCGCAGGCGATATTGCCTGCGTTCGAGCAGCCGTTCACACCGGGCCGGAACACGTCGACTGTCCCTCACGTTTATGAATCATCCGTGACGGAAGCGCGTATATTCGCCTGCAGCATGCAAACCATCTGTCCCAAGATCATCTCTTTGCCGGGCGGAAGTCGCGCCGGTCCGCTCTGAATTCAATAAGGATCACCAACCATGACATCCAAGCTTGACCAACTCCGCGAGATTACCACCGTCGTCGCCGATACCGGCGATATTCAGGCGGTCGCCCGCCTGAAGCCGGTTGATTGCACGACCAACCCATCCATCGTTCTCAAGGCGCTCGGCACCGAAATGTTCGCCGACGACATGAAGGAAGCGATCGCCTGGGGCAAGAAGCTCGGCGGCGATGCAAATGTCGCTGCTGCAGCCGTTGCCGACCGCCTTGCCATCTCCGTCGGCGCTGCCCTGGTGAAGCTCGTTCCCGGCCGCGTTTCGACGGAAGTCGATGCCGACCTGTCCTTCGATACAGAAGCATCGCTGAACAAGGCACGCAGCATCATTGCCGCCTACAAGGAACGCGGCATCGAGAAAGACCGTATCCTCATCAAGCTGGCCTCCACTTGGGAAGGTATTCGCGCAGCGGAAATCCTGCAGAAGGAAGGCATCGACTGCAATCTGACGCTGCTCTTCTCCAAGGCACAGGCGATCGCCTGCGCCGATGCCAAGGTTTTCCTGATCTCGCCTTTCGTCGGCCGTATCCTCGACTGGTACAAGAAATCGACGGGCAAGGATTTCACCGCCGAGGAAGATCCGGGCGTCCTGTCCGTCCGTGAAATCTACAATTACTACAAAGCCAATGACATCAAGACGGTTGTCATGGGCGCATCCTTCCGCAATACCGGCGAAATCGAAGCGCTGGCCGGCTGCGACCGCCTGACCATCGCTCCGAACCTGCTCGACGAGCTGTCGAATGACCTGGGCAAGCTCGAGCGCAAGTTGTCGCCTGAAACGGTCAAGCCGGCCGCGAAAATCGCCGTCGACGAAAAGACCTTCCGCTGGATGATGAACGAAGACGCGATGGCGACCGAAAAGCTCGCCGAAGGTATCCGCGCTTTCGCCAAGGACTTGGGGACGCTGCGCAGCATGGTGCAAAAGGAATTGCAGCTCGCCGCCGCCTGATAGGGTACGGCAAAGGATCGCAGGCGCGGTGGCCTACTGGCGACCGCGCCTTTTTCATGCTGTTATCAAAGACCTATGCGGCCGGAGGCGAAGATGGAGGAGGAACGGACAACGTCTCTGGCGGTGCTTTCCTCCCGACATGCAAGCTTCATCATCGCCGCCCTTGTCGGCTTGGCAGTCTTCCTGGCCGTGACCTCGCGGGAAGTCAGCGCCCGCAACGTGCTGTTCGGATGGAACGCCAGCGCCGGCGTCTTCATCGCGCTAAGTTGGCGCAAGATGCTGCGGGCGACGGTCGAGAGCATCCGGAAGCGCTCTGAGGACCTCGATTTTTCCGACACGGTCTTGCTGGCTCTTTCGATCGGCGCGGCGCTTGCGAGCATCGCCGGCATCGGCCTCGAGCTGCATTCGATCAAAGAGGCGACGCCCGATGTCGCGCTGGTCCGGGCCGGTGGCGCGGTGCTGACGATCTTGATCTCCTGGGTCTTCCTGCACACGCTCTTCACCATCCATTATGCTCATTATTTCTACGGCGGGGCGGACGATGAGGGCGGCCTGAAATTCCCCGACGGAATCGACGAGCCCAGATATTGGGATTTCCTCTATTTCTCCTTCACCATCGGTGTTGCCGCGCAGACGGCGGATGTCGCGGTCAGTTCGACCAGCATGCGCAAGCTGACGCTGCTGCACGCTGTGCTGTCGTTCCTGTTCAATACGACAATTCTGGCATTGGCGATCAATGTCGGGGCGAGTTTGCTATAATAGGCCGTGCCCCGGGCGATCTGGAGAATTTGAGCCATCGCACGCATCCAAGGCAGCACGGGCGGGAGATCGAGGCAGCAGCAGGGCAAGCGGACTATCTGCTCTGGGCAGGAGGCTATCATGGAAAGCGCCGCAAGCAGGTACCGACCGGCCGACCTTGTCCTGCTCCTCGGCAGGCTTTTGCTGTCGCTGATCTTCCTGCACGAAGGCTGGTCACTTGCGGCGGATCTCGCGGCGACCATCGACACCTTCGCGAAATTGGGACTGTCGGCGCCGGTAGCCTTCGCTACCATCGCCCTTCAGCTCGGCGCCGGCGCTTCCGTCGCGACTGGTTTCCTCGGCAGGCTCGGAGCCGCGGCGCTGGCGCTCTTCTGCCTGGCGACTGCCTTGCTCTTCCACACGAACTTTGCCAGTCAAAACGAGCTCCTGCATTTCGAGAAGGATCTGGCGATTGCCGGCGGCATGTTCGTCCTGGTGGCTACCGGTGCCGGATCGATATCGGTCGACAATCTGCTGAAAAGGCGGACTCGAGGCGTTCCTCCCTGGCTGAGGGCCATGATGTGACGCATCCGTCCGCATTCGACGGTCTCAGCTGGCGTCCGAACCGTTCACAAGACCGCCTGGCCGGCCAGCAGTGCCAGAACCAGGAAGATCAGGAAGATCACCAGCGCGATACCGAAGAGCACCCGGGCGATGGTCGCGGTGGCGGCTGAGACCCCGGAGAAGCCAAAGAAGCCGGCGATGATCGAAATAACGAAGAATATCAGAGCCCATTTCAGCATGACATCATCCTTTGCGTTTGCCTGAAAAGACGCGGCAACCGGGAAAATGTTCCGCGTCGCGCGAAAACGGATGGTGTTCTCTGCTGTCGGGGTCGCTGCTATATCCTTGCCGGGTTCACCGTCAGCCGTGATTGATCATCACATGGCGAACGGCGGTATAATCCTCCAGCGCGTAGACCGACATGTCCTTGCCGTAACCTGATTGTTTGAGGCCGCCATGCGGCATCTCGTTGACCAGCATGAAATGCGTATTGATCCAGGTGCAGCCATATTGCAGCCGGGCGGCGGTCTTCATGCCGCGGCCGATATCCCTGGTCCAGACCGAAGAGGCGAGACCGTAATCGCTGTCGTTCGCCCAGGCGATGGCATCCTCGGCGTCGGAGAAACGGGTGACCGAGACGACCGGGCCGAAGACCTCGCGGCGGACGATCTCGTCGTCCTGCAGGGCACCAGCAATGACAGTCGGAGTGAAGAAGAAGCCCTTATCGCCGGAGACCTTGCCGCCGGTGGTGATTTCCATGTGCTTGTGCTCGGAAGCGCGGGCGACGAAGCTTTCGACGCGGTCGCGCTGGCGCCTGGAAATCAGCGGCCCGATCTCGTTTTCGGTATCGTCAGACTGGTTGAAGCGGATGCTGGCGACAGCAGACGAGAGATCGGCGACGAAATTGTCGTAGACCCTGGCGTCGGCATAGATGCGGCAGGCGGCGGTGCAATCCTGGCCGGCATTGTAATAGCCGAAGGTGCGGATGCCCGACACGACGGCATCTATATCGGCATCGTCGAAGACGATGACAGGGGCCTTGCCGCCGAGTTCGAGATGGGTGCGTTTGACCGTCTTGGCGGCGGCCTGCAGCACCTTCTTGCCGGTCGCGACATCGCCTGTGATCGAGATCATGCCGATCTTGGCGTGATTGATCAGGGCGTTGCCGACGCTTTCGCCGCGGCCAAGAATGACGTTGACGACGCCTTCGGGAAGGATGTCGGAGAGCAGCTTCGCCATCTTCAGCGCCGTCAGCGGCGTCTGCTCGGACGGCTTGAAGACGACGGTATTGCCGCCGGCAATTGCCGGCGCAAGCTTCCAAGCCATCATCATCAGCGGATAGTTCCATGGCGCGATCGAGCCAACGACGCCGATCGGATCGCGGCGGATCATCGAGGTATGACCGGGCAGATATTCGCCGGCGGCCGGTCCATGCAGATTGCGCACCGCGCCTGCGAAGAAGCGATAACAATCGACGATCGCCGGGATTTCGTCGTTCAGCACAGAATTGATCGGCTTGCCGCAGTTCAGCGCCTCCAGCGCTGCGAAACCTGCGGCGTCCTTCTCGATGGCGTCGGCGATCTTCAGCAGATAACCGGAGCGCTCGGAAGGCGTCGTCTGCGACCAGCTCGCGAAGGCTTTTTCGGCGGCATCGACGGCGGCGTCTATCTGGGAAAGCGAGGCCTCGGGAAGATCGATCACTGTCTCGCCGGTCTTCGGGTTCAGGATGTGCTCCTCCGTCTCCGTGCCTTTTTCGAAGCGGGAACCGATCAGCATTTGGGTATCCATGATGTTCTCCCTGTTATTTGCCGGCGCCGGCGATCTGGTCGCCGTCGCGGGTGAGGTAATAGGCTGCCAGGATCGGCAGGAAAGTGACGAGCACCACGATCATCGCGACCACATTGGTGACGGGGCGCTGGCGCGGGCGAATGAGTTCTTCGAGCATCCAGATCGGCAGGGTCGATTGCTGGCCTCCGGTGAAGGTGGTGACGATGACCTCATCGAAGGAAAGGGCAAAAGCGAGCATGCCGCCGGCAAGAAGGGCGGTGCCAATATTCGGCAGAATGACATAACGAAAGGTCTGGAAGCCATCGGCGCCCAGATCCATCGAAGCTTCGACCAGCGAGCCCGAGGTGCGGCGGAAGCGGGCGACGGCGTTGTTGTAGACCACCACCACGCAGAAGGTGGCGTGGCCGAGCACGATGGTCCAGACCGAAAAGGGGATGTCGAAAAGACTGAAGGCGGAGCGCAGCGCAATGCCGGTGATGATGCCGGGAAGCGCGATCGGCAGGATGACCAGCAGCGAGATCACCTCGCGGCCGAAGAACTCCGTCTGGCTTACGGCTGCCGCGCAGAGCGTGCCGAGAACCAGCGCGATTGCGGTGGCGATGCAGGCAACCTGCAACGAAAGGCCCAGCGCCGACCAGACATCCGGCCGGTCCCAGGCGACAGCGAACCATTGCAGTGTCAGGCCGGGTGGCGGCCACTGGTAGCTCTTTTCCTCGGTGGTGAAGGCATAGATGAAGATCAGCAGGATCGGCAGATGCAGGAAGAGCAGCCCGATCGCGGCGGCGATCTTCAGGGGCAGCGGCGCTGTCTTGAAGTCAGAGCGCATCGAAGGCTCCTTGTTTTTTGGCCAGCCACAAGTAGAGCGCCATGATGACGATCGGCACGACGGAAAAGGCGGCGGCGAGCGGCACGTTGCCGGCCGTTCCCTGCTGGGCATAGACGGCCTGGCCGATGAAGAGCCTGGACGAGCCGATGATCTGCGGGATGATGTAATCGCCCAATGTCAGCGAGAAGGTGAAGATCGAACCCGCGACGATACCTGGCAGCGCCAAGGGCAGCAGCACGGTGCGGAAGGTCTGGCGCGGTGTGGCGCCGAGATCCGCCGAGGCTTCGATCAGGTTACCGGGCACACGCTCGAGCGCCGCCTGTGTCGGCAGGATCATATAGGGCAGCCACACATAGACGAAGACGATGAAGGTCCCGAGGTAGCTCACCGAAAGCGAATTGCCGCCGATGACGGGCAGGCCCAGGATGCCGTCGAGAAGCCAGGCGAGATGGAGCTTCTCGAAAATCCAGGTAAGAATGCCTTCCTTGGCGAGGATCAGCTTCCAGGCGTAGATCTTGACGAGGTAGCTCGACCAGAGCGGCAGCATGACGCCAAGATAGAAGAGCGCCTTCCACTTGCCCTGGGCATAACGGGCGGCGTAGTAGGCGATTGGAAAGGCAATTAGCGCGGAGGCGACGGTGACCAGTGCGGCCATGACGAGCGTTCGAATAATGATGTCGAAGTTCGTCGGGCTCAGAAGCTGGGCGTACGTCGACAGCGTGAATTCGTAGTTCACCAGTCCCGAGAAATCGTCGATCGAGAAGAAGCTCTGCAAAAGCAGGGCGACCAGCGAGCCGATATAGATGATGCCGAGCCAGAGCAGGGGCGGAGTCAGCATCAGGAACAGCAAGAGCTTCGGGTGTCGCCAGAGGGCGTCTGACATCAGGCCGAAGACGCCGCTGCGTCCCGGAAGGATCGATGTCTTGCCGTCGGACATGATGAGAGCCGTCATGCCGCATCGTCCATATAGTGGATATCGGCGGGCTGCCAGGCGAGGCGGATGCCGGCGCCGACATCCGGCACAGGCGCGCCGGCCGGCAGGGTGACATGCAGGCGGCTGCCTCTGAGGTCGACGCTGAGACGGGTCGCCGCACCGAGGAAGCTAGCATTTTCGACCTTCGCCTCGACGCCGTCGCTTGCCAGCCGGATCGCCTCGGGGCGCAGGCTTGCCCAGCGCTTCTCTCCGCCGAGCGCTGCCATCAGATCAGGCGCGATTACGTTGGACGAGCCGACGAAATCGGCGACGAAGCGGGTCCTCGGGCAGCGATAAATTTCCTGCGGCGTGCCGTGCTGGACGATGTTGCCATTGTTGAAGACGGCGACGCGATCGGCCATGGACAGCGCTTCGCCCTGGTCATGCGTCACGAAGACGAAGGTGATGCCGAGCGCGCGCTGCAGGCTCTTCAGTTCCTCCTGCATCTGTTCGCGCAGCTTCAGGTCAAGCGCGCCAAGCGGCTCGTCGAGAAGCAGCACTTTCGGCTTGTTGACGAGGGCGCGGGCAAGCGCCACGCGCTGCCGCTGGCCGCCGGAGAGCTGACCGGGCCGGCGGGCGCCATAACCCGGCAGCTTGACGAGCTCGAGTGCGTCGCCCGCCGCCTTCGTCCGCTCGGCCTTGCCGACGCCCTTGACCATCAGTCCGTAGGCCACGTTGTCGATAATGTTGAGATGCGGGAAGAGCGCATAGTCCTGGAAAACGGTGTTGACGTTGCGCCGATAGGGCGGAACGCCGTCGGCAGTCTCGCCGAAGATCTGAATGCGGCCCCCCGTCGGCTGCTCGAAGCCGGCGATCAGTCTGAGACACGTCGTCTTCCCGGAACCGGACGGTCCGAGCATGGCGAAGAACTCGCCTGGCGCGATCTCCAGATCGACGCCGTCGACGGCGCGAACCTGGCCGAAATGGCGCGATACCTGCTGGAAACGGACGGCTGACGTCATTGGGAGACTCCAGGATAGCTATCTTCTGCCGTGTAAGCCCCTCATTTGCCCTGCCGGGCACCGACCGGAGTCGAGCCACGGGTCTCGACCCGTCCTTCGGACCCCCGCGTGGGGAGAAGGGGACACAGAGCGCTGGTTTCGCTCACCAGCTTGTCGCGGGGCACGTCCCTCTCCCCGCAGGCTGGGAGAGGGTTAGGGTGAGGGGCTGTGACGCAACTACCTTCCGCCGATCACGCCGATATAATCCGACACCCAGCGATGATAGGGAACGCATTCGCTCTGCGTCGCGCATTTGGCGACCGGGGTTTTCCAGAACTTGATCTTGTCGAAATGATCGAAGCCGTTGGTGGCGCAGCCGGCATCGCCCATCAGCTCGTTACCCTTGCAGGCGGCGGGAACGGAGGGCACGGCGCCGAACCAGGCGGCGGCGTCGCCCTGGACCTTGGCCTGCAACGAATGTTCCATCCACATATAGGCGCAATTCGGGTGTTCGCTGTCGGCGTGCAGCATTGTCGTGTCGGCCCAGCCGGTGACGCCTTCTTCCGGGAACGTGGAGGCGATCTTCTGCTTGTCGGCCTGCAGCAGGTTGACCTGGAAGGGCCAGGAACCGGAGGCGACGACGCCTTCGTTCTTGAAGTCGTCGATCTGGATCATCGCGTCGTGCCAGTAACGCGAGACGAGCTTGCGCTGGCCGCGCAGCAGGTCCAGAGCGGCCTTGTACTGGTCTTCGGTCAGTTCATAGGGATCCTTGATGCCGAGATCCGGCTTATGGGCCATCAGATACATCGCCGCATCGGCGATATAGATCGCGCCGTCATAGGCCTGGACGCGGCCCTTGTTCGACTTGCCGTCGGGCAGGGTCTGCTCCTCGAAGACGACACCCCAACTGGTCGGTGCCTTGTCTTTGAAGGCGTCGGTATTATACATCAGGACGTTCGGCCCCCAGAGATAGGGCACGCCGTAATGTGCGCCGCCGACCGTATACCACGGGCCGTCCTGCAGGCGCTTGTCGACATTCTTGAAGCTCGGAATCAGATCGGTATTGATCGGCTGGACGCGCTTGCCCGCGATGAGGCGCAGCGATGCGTCGCCGGATGCGGTGACGAGATCGAAGCCACCTTCGTTCATCAGCGACACCATTTCATCGGAAGTGGCGGCAGTCTTGACGGAGACTTTGCAGCCCGTCTCCTTTTCGAAGCCGGTGACCCAATCGTAATTCTTGTCGGTTTCACCGCGCTCGATGTAGCCGGCCCAGGCGACGATGCTGACCGCGCCTTCGCCCTTACCCAAGGCCTTCAGCGGTTCGGCGGCGACCCCCTGTGTCGCGAAGCTGAGGCAGGCGAGCGCTGCCGTGCAGGATTTCAAGAGATTCTTCATCATCCGTCTCCCGGTTTGGTGCCACTTTCTGTGGCCGTTCGTTCCCGGATGAAAAGGTGACGCGAAAATGCCGCTTTCGCAAATTCATTTATCAGAAAGGCGGTATCGGAAATTCCGATATCACCTGATGCGGCCGGAGCGCATGCTTTCGGCGATGCCGACGAAATCGCGGGCCGCCTGCGGCAGGCTGGAGCCCTTGCGCCAGACCATCCCGACCTGCACGACCGGCAGCGAGCCGGAGACGTCGCGGCTCTCGATGCGGTCGCCTTCGAGCGACCAGGGTCGATAGACGAGATCGGGAAGCAGTGCGACGCCGGCACCTGTCGCAACCAAGCTGCGCACCGCTTCGACCGAGCGGGTGCGGAAGGCGACATGCGGGCGGGCGCCGAGCGCCGACAGCAGCTTGCCGGTGTTTTCTTCGATTTCGTCGACCGTCAGCATGATCAGTGGTTCACGAGCGATATCGGCGACCGAGATGATGTCGGCCGACACCAGCGGATGGCCCATGGGCAGCCATAGCCGATAGGGCGAGGTTTCGAGGATCTCCGCCTGCAGCGCCATGCGGTCGCGCAGGTTTGATATCACCATGACGGCCACGTCGAGCTCGCCGCCGACCAGCAGGTGTTCAAGGTAGCCGCCATTGTCCTCAATGGCGCTGACCTCAATGCCCGGACAGGCGCGCCGGTATCGCGCCAGCAGATCGGAGAGGACGTAGCCGGCGACAAGCGAGGTAACGCCGATGTTCAAGGTGCCGGAGAGGGCACTCTGCTGGCCGGAGAAGCTGGTTCGCGCATCGGAGACGGAGGCGAGAATCTTGGTCGCGTGACGGAGGAACTGATGTCCGTTGTGGGTGATGGTCAGGCCACGCGGATGGCGCTCGAAAAGCTCGACGCCAAGGTCGGTTTCCAGCTCCTTCAGCGCTTCGGTCACTGAGGATTGCGAGATCGAAAGGTTCTGCGCGGCTCGCGTCACTGAACCCTGTTCTGCGACGGCCACGAAAAATTGGATCTGGCGGAGCGTGAAGGCCATGGGCTTATAGAGCATGGCGCGATGCGCCGTGGCAAGCGGCTGGAAAAGACGGACCTTTTTTGGTTTTTTTCAAAACGGGGCAGGCTTTGCATGTTCACTTAAACTTTCGGAAACGTCATTTCCCTAGCATTCCCAGCACCTGTCCTGCGTTGGAGTTTGAAATGGCGGAGCAGTTGGCGTGAAGGCCTTACTGCGCATATTCCGGCCTTCCCGGAAATTGGCAATCATCATCGGCGGAGTCGCGCTTCTGGCGGGCGTTTCCGGCGGTGCGGCGATTTATGTCGGTAAGGACAGGCTGGTCGGCGTCTCCGGTGGCGGTGGGCTCGAATGCAGCGACGTCAACCTCGTGACGATCAGGAAGCAGGATCATCTCTGGGTGCGGAAGTACATCAAGACCGAACCGACCGATGGCGTGACGCGGGTCAGGACCGCACTCCGTGTTGCCCAGGCCGTCTACGCCGCGCAGAAACCGGATCTGGTACAGGTGGTGGTGCTTGATGAGAATGGCCCGACGCTGCGCGCCGATATTCGCGGCCGGGCGATTGGCGCCGATGTCGTCTTCATTCCGCACCCCGACAAGGCCATTCCCGGCCTGGACGACAAGCGTTTTACGGCGCGCTACTATGACGGCAAGGCCAGCGAAAATGGATTGTTCTTCGGCGAGCGCATCGAGCTGCCGGCCGATGAGATCGCCATGATCAGCGCCTCGTTCAAGGATCCCGAAGATTGTGTCGACCCGGTCGCCGTCGCCTCGACCAAGCACGATGAAAAGGGCAAGACGGACGCAGGCGGCGGACATGGCACAGCACCGGCCGCCGAAAGTGAAGCCGCGCCCGCTGCAGAGAATGAGGGCGCCGACGTGGTCGCCGAGGCGCCGGCCGAAGAGCCGCCGGAGGAAGCCCCGAAGGCGCATTGACTTGCTGAATTTTGCATTTACGCAATTGCCTACGGAAAACCGCTTCGCACTTTTCCTGGAATTGATCTTGCCAGCATGAAAAAGCGGAGCGCCGGGCGGCATTCCGCTTTCGTTTCTTATGCGTTTTTCCCTCAGTCGGCTTTGCTGCGGCGGGCCGGGAAGAGGATGACGTCGCGGATCGACGGCGCGTTGGTCAGAAGCATGATCAGGCGGTCGACGCCGATGCCGAGGCCGCCGGCCGGCGGCATGCCCTGGTCGATCGCGTCAAGGAATTCGTCGTCCAGCTGCTTTTCCTTTTCGCCGCGGGCATGCGCCTGTTCCAGCTGCTCGACCATTCGGCGGCGCTGTTCCTCGGGATCATTGAGTTCCGAGAAGGCGTTGCCGAGTTCCCAGGCGTTGCAATAGGTCTCGAAGCGTTCGACAAGCCGCGGCTCGCCCGGCACTTCCTTTGCAAAGGGCGAGATGTCCTTCGGGAAATGCGTGACGTGGGCAGGCTGGATCAGCGTGGCTTCGACCTTTTCCTCGAAGATGAAGGCAAGGCATTCGCCCCAGGTCCAGTCCTTCTCGACCGCGAATCCAGCGGCCTTGGCGGCGGCGCGGGCTTCTTCATCGGTCTTGATGGCGAGGAAATCGATACCGGTCGCTTCCTTGACGGCATCCGGCATCGGCACGCGCTTGAACGGTCCCTTGAAGGACAACCGCTTGTCGACGAAGTCGAATTCCGTCGTGCCGTGAATGGAGAGCGCCAGGGTCTCGAACAGCCGTTCGACGAGGTCCATCATGTCCTCGTAATCGGCATAGGCCCAGTAACACTCCATCATCGTGAATTCGGGATTGTGCCGGGTGGAGACGCCTTCGTTGCGGAAATTTCGGTTGATTTCGAAGACCTTGTCGGTGAGGCCCGAGACCAGCGTACGCTTCAGGAACAGTTCCGGCGCGATGCGCAGGTACATGTCGAGCTTCAGCGTGTTGTGATGCGTCTTGAACGGCTCGGCAGTGGCGCCGCCATAGACCGAATGCAGCATCGGCGTCTCGACTTCCATGAAGCCGTCATTTTCCATGAAGCGGCGGATGCCGGAGACGATCTTCGAGCGCTGCTGGAAGCGCAGCTTCGAATCCTCGTTGGTCATGATGTCGAGATGGCGCTTGCGATAACGCAGTTCGATGTCGGAGAGGCCGTGCCACTTCTCGGGCATCGGCAGCAGCGACTTCGTCAGCATTTCGATCTTCTGCGCGTTGATCGTCAGTTCGCCGCGCTTGGTGCGGCGCACGATGCCGGTGACGCCG
Source organism: Rhizobium sp. MHM7A (assembly GCF_005862215.1). Lineage (NCBI taxonomy): Bacteria > Pseudomonadati > Pseudomonadota > Alphaproteobacteria > Hyphomicrobiales > Rhizobiaceae > Rhizobium > Rhizobium sp. MHM7A. The sequence goes on along the minus strand of NZ_VCHT01000007.1, from coordinate 316,396 downwards.
ATGATGTCGCCGATATCGATCATCGGCAGCAGGGCGCGGGCTTCCTCGCTCGTCACATCCTTGTGCGAGAAGATCTGGATCTTCCCGGATGCATCACGGAGATCCATGAACATGCCCGAGTTGCGCGAGGAGTAGACGCGGCCGGCGACCGTCACGACGTCCTGTGTCTCGACGTCGGCTCCCAGAGATTCATACTTGGCGCTCAGTTCGGCATTGGTCAGCGTCCGGTGGAAATGCGCCGGATAGACGTCGCCGATCTGATCGCGCAGCAGCTTCAGCTTTTGGGCGCGCACCTCGGTCGCGTCGGAGGAGAGGGTGTTTTCGGTCTTGTTGTCAGCCACTGTCGAAATCCTCTGACTATTCTTACTTCGAGCCGACGAGGGCTGCGACCGCCTGGGCGGCGAGCTTCAGACGCTGTCGCACGACGGAGCGTCCGAGGATTGCCATGGAATCGAAGAGCGGCAGGGAGCGCGACGAGCCGGAGACGGCGACGAAGAGCGGCGAGACCACAACCTTCAGCTTCTTGCCCATGCGGTCGGCGATGGCGCGCAGTTCGGCTTCGATCGTCTCGACGTTCCATTCCAGGATCTTTTCGAGATCCGGCTGGACGGTGTTGAGGATTTCCAGGATCTCTTCCGGCGGCGACTTGATCTTGGCGAAATCGGAAGGCTGCAGGCCGAGATCGGATTTCAGCAGGAAGCCGGCGAGATCGGGCAGTTCGCCGAGCTTGGAAATGCGCGTCTGCGACAGCCGCAGGCCGGCCTTCAAACGGTCGTTTTCCATCGCCCAGGTGAGCACGCGCGCCTGGAATTCCTCTTCGCTGAGCTTCTCGCGGATCCAGCGGCCGTTCAGCCAGTCGAGCTTCTGGATGTCGAAGATGGCGCCGGCTTTGGAGAGATTGTCCGGATCGAACTTTTCCGACAGCTCGTCCATCGTCAGAAGCTCTTCGCCTTCGGCGATCTGCATGAAGAAGAGACCAAGGAAGTTCATCAGAGCTTCCGGGATATAGCCGAGCGCCGAATAATAGGAGATCGAGGTCGGGTTCTTGCGCTTCGACAGCTTGGACTTGTCGGCATTGCGCATCAGCGACAGATGCATGAAGACCGGCTGGTCCCAGCCGAAATAGCGATAGAGCAGGATGTGCTTCGGCACGGAAGCCAGCCATTCCTCGCCGCGGGCCACATGAGTGATCTTCATCAGATGGTCGTCGATAACGTTGGCCATATGATAGGTCGGCATGCCGTCGGCCTTGATCAGGACCTGCATGTCGACGGAATCCCACGGAATGGAGACATCGCCGTAGACGCCATCGGTGAAGTCGCAGGAGCCTTCGGTCGGTATCTTCATGCGGATGACAGTCGTTTCGCCAGCCGCCATGCGCGAGGTGACTTCCTCGGCCGTGAGGCTCAGGCAGAGACCGTCGTATTTCGGCGGCTTGCCGGCGGCGCGCTGCGCATCGCGCATCTGCTCCAGCCGCGCCGGCGTGCAGAAACAGCGGAAGGCATGGCCCTTGTCCAGCAATTCCTGGGCGTAGGGCTGGTACATCGGCTTGCGGTCGGACTGGCGATAGGGGCCGTAGGGGCCGCCGATATCGGGGCCTTCCTTCCATTCCAGTCCGCACCATTTCAGCGCGTCCAGCACCTTCGTCTCGAATTCCGGAGTCGAGCGCGTCGCATCGGTATCCTCGATGCGCAGGATGAACTCGCCACCGTGCTTCTTGGCGAAGAGGTAGTTGAAGAGAGCGATGTAAGCGGTGCCGACATGCGGCTCGCCGGTCGGCGAGGGAGCGATGCGGACGCGGACACCGGAAGCTGTCCCGGAAACTGTCATTGTGTGTGCCCGTCAATGAATGCCGGACGGCTTTCACGGGAAAGCGACGTTCGGCGGAAGGATGCAGATATCTTCGGCAAACCGGCCGAAAAAAAGGGCATGCGCCCGCACCATCCGCCGATCGTCCGTTCGGCTGGCCTTAGGCCATATTCAACCGAGCGCGTCAAGGAAAACCACGTCCGCAACGGCTTCCCGGTCCGGAGAGGGGCGCGCCGGTTGCCCGCGCGCCCTCCCGTATCAGCCTCAATGCGCGCCTTCGCGTTTGCGCTTGCGGGCGTTGCGCGCGAACATGTTCAGCACCTCGACCAGCGCCGAGAAGGCCATGGCGGCGTAGACGTAACCCTTCGGTACGTGGAAGCCCATGCCTTCGGCGATCAGAGTCGTGCCGATCATCAGCAGGAAGGCGAGCGCCAGCATGACGATCGTCGGGTTCTTCTCGATGAAGTTGGCGAGCGGAGTCGCCGCGACCAGCATGACGGTAACGGCGGCGATGACGGCGATCACCATGATCGGCAGGTGCGGCGTCATGCCGACGGCGGTGATGATGCTGTCGACGGAGAAGACCAAGTCTAGCAACAGGATCTGGCCGATGGCTGATGCGAAACCTGTCGTGACGGATGTCGCAATGAAATCCTCCTGATGATCGACCGGATCGACCGTGTGGTGAATTTCCTTGGTCGCCTTCCAGACGAGGAACAGGCCGCCGGCGATCAGGATCAGATCCTTCCAGGAGAAGCCGTGTCCGAAAGCTTCGAACAGCGGTTCGGTCAGTTGCACGATCCAAGCGACGGTGCCGAGCAGCGCCAGGCGCATGATGAGGGCCAGACCGATACCAATCTTTCGGGCCTTCTCCCGGTGCTCGGGGGGCAGCTTGTTTGTGAGAATGGAAATGAAGATCAGGTTGTCGATGCCGAGAACGACTTCCATCACCACCAGCGTGATGAGCGCCACCCAGGCCGCCGGATCCTGAATGAGCGTCATAATTTCCTGCATTAGTCTATATCCCCTTGCGTCACCGATGACGCCCGCAATGTAGTGTCCGCGGCCTGCTGCGCAAGCGCCGCAAGGGGATATACGAAATCGATGTGACTTTTATTCCCTGATAGGTAGCCAGATTTCAGTGACGCCCACGCCGGTATAGGGATCGAAACGTTCGTCATAACGTTCGAACATGTCGGGCATGTCAGCGTGCTCCAGGCCCGAGGTTGGCCACCATGCGCCGAAAATCCGATTCATGGTCGAGGAAATGCCGGAGACATGGCCGCGATGGGTGAAGACAACGTAGCGCTGGCCCGGAAGCCTGAGCGTCGTAAAATGCGGCGGCAGGTCGCCGGTATCAGATATTTCGGCCGCGGCCATATAGCGGAATTTCTCTGCTTCACCGTTGATATGGGTACAGATGCCGTAGGCGACATTGCCCTTCTGGCTGGAGATATGGCCGAAATGGGCATTGAACCTCTGCCAGAGGGAGGGAATGGCGGCATTGTCGCCGTGAGCATAAATCTCCTGCAGGCCGGCAAAGAGCATCGGCTGAAGGCTTTCGAAGCGGGGCGGTTCGAGGTCGTTGAGGTGGGCGGGGTCCATTCTGATCGGCTCCATCAAGACAAGATTGCGGGCGTGCCCCTGTTTGCGCACCGCATCCGGCGTCATGCCGAACTGGTCGCGGAAGGCACGGGTGAAAGCTTCGTGCGAGCCGTAGCCCGCGCAAAGCGCAACCTCGAGAATGGTAGATGAACCGCCGACCAAGGCGGGCACGGCGCGGCTGAGGCGCCGCCCTCTGATATAGCCGCTGATCGAGTGGCCGGTGACCAGCCCGAAGACGCGCGACAGATGGTAGCGCGACAATCCGGCTGCTTCCGATATCTCCTCCAGCGATATATCGCTTTCGAAATGGCTCTCTATGAACCAGATCGCCCGTGCGATGGCGCTCATTCTCACTCCCCTGGTTGCGGCTTCTTCCTTAGAGAAAAGCCGAAAGCCGGGTTTGATCGTTCTTGCGGAGTTTTGGCCGATGCAAGGGAGCGGTCAAGAAAACGTATCAGCCGGTGTCGTGCCGGCGCGCGCCATAGGCTGCCATGAAGACCCTGATCGCACCCCGGATGACCCGGTCGATCTCTTCGCGGCTCGGCGGTTCTTCCATGCTGCCGAACAGGCGCAGCTTGAAGAAACTGCCGCTGGCGAGATCGAGAAACTGGCCGGCGGCGAGATCGATATCATCGATCTCGAGTGTGCCCTCGGTGATGTGGCGCTCCAGGAAATCGCGCATGATGGTGCGCAGATTGACCGGACCCTTGAAGAAGCGCTGACAGAGGGCCGGCATGCGGTCTCGGACGCCGAGAACGGTGCGCATTGCAGTGATGACCTTTTCGTCGGTCATGTGGGTGACGAAGCTTATCCCGAATTCGTACAGTCCGGATTCGGGATCGTCATGCTCGGCGAGCGCCGTGCGCACTGCGGCCACGAAGGCGGCGCGCTCGTTCTCGACCATTGCCGAAAACAGCTCTTCCTTGTTGGTGAAGTAGACGTAGAGCGTCCCCTTGGAAACGCCGGCCTCACGCGTCACATCGTTCATGCTGGCGGCATCGAAGCCCATTTTCATGAAGACGCGTTTGGCGCCATCGAGGATCTGCTGGCGCTTGGCTGGATCTTCGCCCGCGGCAAATCGGCCCCCAGCAGGAGGAGGGCTGAAGACGGCGGCATTGTCGGATTTCAGCGTCATGTCTCCTTAACCGTTTTTACGGTTTCGCCTGTACCTTAAAAGAAATCGAACCGATTGGTTCTATCCATCTTGATATGACGACAAAAGAGGTTTATGTCAACTGAACCGAACCGTTCAGTTCGATCAATTACTCCAAGATCGGTAAGTGCCCATGTCGAGCAACCAGAAAAGCAGCGTCGCGCGTATCGTCAGCGAAAACGCCGAAGCCGAAGAGGCAAAAGTCGCGGCCGTTGCAGAAGCTCCGACGGCGGAAGCGCGCGAGAAGCCGCCTGCCCCCGCGCAGTCGGCGCCGGCTTCGGTCGCAGCTCCTGCGGCTGCGAAGAAGCGCCGCAGTCCGGTGCTGCCGATCGTGGTGCTTGCTCTTCTCGCAGGCGGCGCTTGGTATGGTTACGAATGGTGGACGAACGGCCGCTTCATGGTGTCGACCGACGATGCCTATATCGAGGGCGATATCGCAACGATTTCGCCGAAGGTCACGGGCTATGTCGCGAAGGTGAACGTCGTCGCCAACCAGGAAGTCAAAGCCGGCGATGTGCTCGCTACGCTCGACAATGGCGACTACCAGAACGCGCTCGATCAGGCCCAAGCCCAGATCGCCACCGAAAAGCTTTCGCTGCAGCGCATCGATGCGCAGATCGAAGGCGCCAATGCGAGCTTCGCACAGGCGCAGGCGCAGAAGGTGGCACTCGAAGCGGCCGTTCGCGGTGCCGAAATCACCCAGAAGCGCCAGAGCGAGCTTCAGGCAAAGTCGGTCGGCACCGCCGCCGATCTCGACAATGCCAACATCGCACTCGACCAGGCCAAGGCCAATCTTGCCGCAGGCGACGCCAACATTGCCGCCGCGCGTGCCAACATCACCATCCTTCAGGCCCAGCGCAAGGAGGCGGAGGGTTCGGTGCGCTCGCTGGAAATTTCGCGTGATAAAGCCGCCCGTGACCTCTCCTTCACCGTGCTCAAGGCGCCTTATGACGGCATCGTCGGCAACCGCTCCGTCCAGGAAGGCGATCTCGTCTCGCCTGGCCAGCGCCTGATGGCGCTCGTTCCGGTGCGCCAGCTTTATATCGACGCCAATTTCAAGGAAACGCATATCCAGCATCTCGTTCCGGGGTCGAAGGTCAACGTCCATGTCGATGCTTATGACGACCATCCGATCGTCGGGACCGTTGTTTCGATTTCGCCGGCGTCCGGCTCGGTCTTTTCACTGCTGCCGCCGGAAAATGCGACGGGCAACTTCACCAAGGTGATCCAGCGTGTGCCGGTGCGCATCGCGCTGCCGCAGGAAGCGCTCGACAGCGGACGCCTGCGCGCGGGCCTGAGCGTCGTCGTCGACGTCGACACCCGCACGGCGCCGAGCAAGTAAGCCTTTAGGGCAATTCCAGCAAAAGTGTGCAGCGGTTTTGCGTCCGGAATTGCGTGAAAAAATTGCTCTGGAAAGGCGGAGGTGGTCCCATGGCCGGAAGTGCGACTGCAACAGCGGGTACTGTTCCGGCAGCGCCCGCTCACGCCGAGGACCGCATGGATCCGAGGAAGCTCATCGCCTTCTTTGCAATGGTGCTCGGCATGTTCATGTCGATCCTCGATATCCAGATCGTCTCGGCCTCGCTTGCCGAGATCCAGGCTGGCCTTTCGGCCGGCAGCGATGAGATCGGCTGGGTGCAGACATCATATCTGATCGCCGAAGTGATCATGATCCCGCTCTCGGGCACGCTGGCGCGCATCATCTCGACCCGTTATCTCTTCGCGATCTCGGCTGCGGGCTTCACCATGGCGAGCGCGCTTGCGGCAACGGCGACGAATATCGACCAGATGATCGTCTATCGCGCCATTCAGGGTTTCATCGGCGGCGGCATGATTCCGTCGGTCTTCGCGGCTGCCTTCACCATCTTCCCGCCGTCGAAACGCAGCATCGTCTCGCCGATCATCGGCCTGATCGCAACGCTGGCGCCGACCATCGGCCCGACAGTCGGCGGCTATCTCAGCCACGCCTTCTCCTGGCATTGGCTGTTCCTGGTCAATATCATTCCGGGAATCATCGTTACGATCGTCACCTGGAACTTCATCGATTTCGACAAGCCGGAACTGTCGCTCTTCAAGAAGTTCGACTGGTGGGGGCTGGTTTCGATGGGCGTCTTCCTCGGCGCATTGGAATATGTGCTCGAAGAGGGCAACTCCAACGACTGGTTCAACGACGAGTCCATCGCCATCGCGGCCGTTGCGTCGGGCGTCGCCGCCATCATATTCTTCTATCGCGCCTTTTCAGTGGAGTTCCCTGTCGTCGATCTCAAGGCCTTTGCAAACAGAAACTTCTCCTTCGGCTCGGTCTTCTCCTTCGTCATGGGTATCGGCCTTTATGGCCTCACCTATATCTACCCGGTCTATCTCGGCCGCATCCGCGGCTATGATTCGCTGATGATCGGCGAGACGATGTTCGTTTCCGGACTGGCGATGTTCTTCACCGCGCCGATCGCCGGCCGGCTGTCGACCAAGATGGACCTGCGCCTGATGATGGTGATCGGTTTCGTCAGCTTCGCCGCCGGCACATATATCATGATGCACCTGACGGCGGACTGGGATTTCTACGAGCTCTTCATTCCGCAGATCCTGCGCGGTTTCGGATTGATGATGTGCATGGTGCCTATCAACAACATTGCGCTCGGCACGATGCCGCCCTCGCGCATTCGTGGTGCGTCCGGTCTGTTCAACTTGACGAGAAACCTCGGCGGCGCCGTCGGCCTTGCCGTCATCAACACCGTGCTCACCAACCGGCAGGATGTGCACTACGAGCGGCTGCGCGAGAATGTCGACTGGGGCAATCCGGCTGCGATCGATCAGATGAACAACATGGCCGCCAATTTCAACACCTATGGCATGGACGGTGCGTCGGTCGCGATCAAGCAGATGGTCAACCTTGCCACCAGGCAGGCGGTCATTCTCTCCTTCAGTGACGTATTCCTGATCCTGACCGTACTTTTTCTCGCGATGATCCTCGGTGTCGCGATGATCAAGAAACCCGCGCCGCAAGGCGGGGGAGGAGGTGGCGGCGGCCACTGACCTCCGGCTTCCGCCCCTCGAAAAGGCCCTCTCCGGAGGGCCTTTTTGTTTGCCGTCCTTCGACTTTTATGTCAACGCAGTGTGATGCCGGAAGCGAACCGGGCAGCGCCTGAAGTCGGTGCGCGAACTGGCTGTTCGATTTTTTGATTTACGTACATCAAAATTAGCGCTAATGGTCTCGTCGGGAGGAATGATGAGGCCAACTGTTCACGATATCGCCGCCGCCGCCGGGGTTAGCCTAGCGACTGTCGACCGGGTGCTCAACCAGCGCCCGGGAGTGCGTCATGTCACGCGGGAGAAGGTAGAGACCGCGATCCGGCAGCTCGGTTATGTCAGGGACGTCGCCGCCGCCAATCTTGCCAAGGGACGCACCTATCCGCTGGTATTCATTCTGCCGGCCAGCGACAATTCATTCATGCACGGCCTCAATGCCGAAATCCGGCAAGCGATCCTCCGCTCGCCTGCTGAACGCACCGATATTCGCACCATCGAGGTGCCTGCCTTCGATCCGGCCGCCCTCGTCGCAGTGCTCGAAGGGCTTTCCCGCGAAAAGCCTTGCGGCATCGCGATGGTTGCGACCGATGCGCCGGAGGTGCGTGCCGTCGTCGACAGGCTGGTGCGTGCCAGCTTTCCTATCGTGACGCTGGTGTCCGATCTTACCGGCTCGCTGCGTCATCACTACGCCGGCGTCGAAAACATCGCGGCAGGCCGCACAGCGGCCCGTCTGCTCGGCCGGTTCCTCGGGCCGCGAAAGGGCGAGATCGCCGTGCTCGCCGGCTCCATGCTGGTGCGCGACCATCGCGAGCGGCTGGAAGGTTTCACCTCGGTCATGGCAGAGGAATTTCCCGATCTTGCGATCCTTCCGGTTCTGGAAGGCCGTGACGATCCGGAGATCGCTCATATGCTGGTCGCCGAGGCACTTGGGAATGCCGACATTATCGGCGTCTACAGTCTCGGCGCCGGCAATCGCGGCCTTATCAGGGCGCTGAAGGAGAAGGCTGTCGACCGGACGCTGACGGTCATTGCCCATGAACTGACCGCGCACACGCGCGCGGCGCTCATCGACAACACGATCGATGCGATCCTCAATCAGGATGCCGGTCATGAGGTGCGCAGCGCAATCCGCGTGCTGAAGGCCAAGGCGGACGGGCTCGCCGTCATCGAATCGCAGGAGCGTATCCGCCTCGACATATTCCTGAAGGACAATCTGCCGTAACGGCAAAGGGAGAATGCCACATGTATCTCGGTCTCGATCTCGGAACCTCCGGCGTCAAGGCGATGCTGATCGACGGCGACCAGAAGATCGTCGGTTCGGCGAATGGTTCGCTCGATGTCTCGCGCCCGCATTCCGGCTGGTCGGAACAGGAACCGGCTCACTGGGTGCGCGCTACCGAAGAGGCCGTAGCAGGCCTCAAGGCGAAACATCCCAAGGAGTTCGCAGCGATCAAGGGCATCGGCCTTTCAGGCCAGATGCATGGCGCCACTCTTATCGACGCCGCCGACAAGATATTGCGGCCTTGCATTCTCTGGAACGATACGCGCAGCCATGTCGAAGCCGCCGCACTCGATGCCGATCCGCGTTTCCGCGCGCTGACCGGCAATATCGTGTTTCCCGGCTTTACGGCGCCCAAACTCGCCTGGGTCAAGAAGCATGAGCCCGAGATTTTCGCGAAGGTCGCCAAGGTGCTGCTGCCGAAGGATTATCTGCGTCTCTGGCTGACTGGCGATTATATTTCCGAAATGTCGGATTCGGCTGGCACCTCCTGGCTCGACACGGGCAAGCGCGGCTGGTCGTCCGAACTGCTTGCCGCCACCGACCTTTCCAAGGAGCAGATGCCGGCGCTTGTCGAAGGTACCGAGCAGGCCGGCAGACTGCGGCCGGAACTCGCGGCGCAATGGGGCATATCGGGCACTGTCGTCGTTGCAGGCGGCGCGGGCGACAATGCGGCCTCGGCCTGCGGCATGGGCACTGTCAGCGATGGCGCGGCCTTCGTCTCGCTCGGCACCTCGGGTGTGCTTTTTGCCGCCAACGGCTCCTATCTGCCGAAGCCGGAGAGCGCCGTGCATGCCTTCTGCCACGCGCTGCCGAACACCTGGCATCAGATGGGTGTCATCCTCTCGGCCACCGATGCGCTCAACTGGCATTCCGGTGTGACAGGCAAATCCGCCGCCGAGCTCACCGGCGAACTCGGCGAGACACTGAAGGCGCCTTCCGGTGTCACCTTCCTGCCTTATCTCTCAGGTGAGCGCACGCCGCACAATGATGCCGTCATCCGCGGCGCCTTTATCGGTCTCGAGCATGAAAGCAGCCGTGTCGTGCTCACCCAGGCCGTGCTCGAAGGTGTGGCCTTCGCCATCCGCGACAATCTCGAAGCGTTGCGTTCGGCCGGGACGGGTATCGCGCGCGTGACGGCAATTGGCGGCGGTTCGCGCTCGCTTTACTGGCTGACATCAATCGCCACCGCGCTCGGCGTTCCGGTCGACCTGCCGGCCGACGGCGATTTCGGCGCGGCCTTTGGCGCCGCCCGTCTCGGCCTGATCGCAGCGACGGGGGCGGATCCGATCGCCGTCTGCACGCCGCCGGTGACGGCGAGCACCGTCGAGCCGGTCTCGGCGCTGAAGGGCGCTTACGAAGACGCGTATCAGCGCTACCGCGCATTCTATCCGGCGATCAAATCGCTGGCGCATTGAAACCTAGAGCCGGCGGCCCCCTCATCCGCCTGCCGTACCTTCTCCCCGCTGGGGAGAAGGGAATACGCCGCAACGTTTCCGTTTCCCTTCTCCCCTCGGGGAGAAGGTGGCCCGAAGGGTAGGATGAAGGGCTGGATGGCACGAACGACAAGACTGAACACGAACCCAAGGAGACCTGACATGAGCACCGGATTTTTCGGCGATATCCAGAAAATAAAATACGAAGGCCCGGACAGCACCAATCCGCTGGCCTTCCGCTACTACCAGCCGGACGAGATCGTTCTCGGCAAGCGCATGGAAGATCATCTGCGTTTTGCGGTGGCCTATTGGCACACCTTCACCTGGCCGGGCGGCGATCCCTTCGGCGGCCAGACCTTCTTGCGTCCCTGGTTCGAAGACTCGATGAAGGCCGCCAAGCTGAAGGCAGACGTGGCTTTCGAATTCTTCTCGCTGCTGGGCGCGCCCTACTACTGCTTCCACGATGCCGACGTGCGTCCGGAGGGCAAGAATTTTGCCGAAAACACCAAGAACCTCAACGAGATCGTCGATTACTTCGCCGAGAAGCAGGCCGCGACCGGCACCAAGCTGCTCTGGGGCACGGCGAACCTCTTCTCCAACCGCCGCTATATGTCGGGTGCGGCGACCAACCCGGATCCCGACGTCTTTGCTTTCGCGGCCGCGACGGTCAAGACCTGCATCGACGCCACGCAGAAGCTCGGCGGCGAGAACTACGTGCTCTGGGGCGGCCGCGAAGGTTATGAGACGCTGCTCAACACAGATCTCAAGCGCGAACTCGACCAACTCGGCCGCTTCCTCAACCTCGTCGTCGAGTACAAGCACAAGATCGGCTTCAAGGGCACGATCCTGATCGAGCCGAAGCCGCAGGAGCCGACCAAGCACCAGTATGACTATGACGTCGCGACCGTCTACGGCTTCCTCAAGAAGCACGGCCTCGAAAACGAGGTGAAGCTCAATATCGAGCAGGGCCATGCGATCCTCGCCGGCCATTCCTTCGAGCATGAGCTGGCGCTGGCCAACGCGCTCGGCATTTTCGGCTCGATCGACATGAACCGCAACGACTACCAGTCCGGCTGGGATACCGACCAGTTCCCGAACAATGTTCCGGAAATGGCGCTTGCCTACTACCATGTTCTGGCAGGCGGCGGCTTCAAGACCGGCGGCACGAACTTCGACGCGAAGCTGCGTCGCCAGTCCCTCGACCCGGCGGATTTGCTGATCGGCCATATCGGCGGCATGGATTGCTGCGCTCGCGGCCTGAAGGCAGCCGCCAAGATGATCGAAGACAAGGCCCTGTCGCAGCCGCTCGCCGATCGTTATGCCGGCTGGGAAACGGCCGAGGCGCAGAAGCTCTTCCGCGGCGAGTATTCGCTCGACGAGATCACGCATTACGTCGAGAGCCGCGACATCAACCCGCAGCCGAAATCCGGCAAGCAGGAACTGCTCGAAAACGTCGTCAACCGCTACGTTTGACAACATGCGCCGGCGGCCATCGGTCGCCGGCACAGCCCCTCCTCGGCCGGCTGCAATCCATCCGATTCAGCGTTTCGACCAGCTGCGCGATGGCGCGGAGACGGAGTTTCGAACGACCAGATCCGGCCTCAGCAGGATTTCCGTCTCGGCCGGCTCTCCATCTGACAGGAGTTCCAGCAGCAGCGCCATGGCCTGTTTGCCGATCGCCGTTCTCGGCTGGCGGATCGTCGTCAGCGACGGGGATATGAAGACGGCTTGCGGTACGTCGTCGAAGCCGGTCACCGAGAAATCGCGAGGAATGTCGTAGCCGCGTGCGCCGAGCCCGATCATGACGCCGATTGCGGTCTGGTCGTTCACGCACATGAAGGCGGTCGGAAGCGTATCGCGCATGAAAAGCTGTTCAACGGCATGCCGGCCGCTTTCAATCGTGCCATCGCCTTCGAGCACGATCCTCAAATCGGGCGGGACTCCGGCAGCGTCAAGACCGGCATCGTAACCCAAGCGGCGCCGTGTAAAGGCAAGTCGGGTGCGGGAATCGCCGATGAAGGCGATCTTGCGATGGCCCTCGGCCAGCAGTAGGTCCACCGCCTTTCGCGCCCCCTCGGTATCGTCGACGCCGACATAGGGAATGCCACCGTTGAATACCGGTTCGAAAACCCCGACGCTCGGCGGCAGCCGCGCGGTCATCGTCTGATGCCCGAAGGGCAGGATGCCGGTGAAGAGGATAAGGCCGGCGGCTTGGTTGGAGTTGAGGAATTTCAAATATTCCAGGCCTCGCTGGGCATCGTTCTGAGTGTGTCCGATCAGGACGCCATAGCCGTGGGCGCGCGCCTCGTTCTCTAGCCCGACGAGGATGTTGGAGAAATTCGGATCCCCGATGTCGGGCGCCACGACCAGGATCATGTTAGAGCGGCCGAGCCTCAGGCTGCGGGCCATGGCATTGGTCGTGTAACCGGTAATGGCGATTGCCTGGTTGACCTTGAGCCGCGTCGAGTTGGCGACTTTTTCCGGGGTGTGGATCGCCCGCGAGACAGTCGCGATGGAGACCTCGGCGATCCGGGCGACGTCTTCGATTGTTGCAGGCGTAGAATTCGACACTGGGCTCTGCCTTAAGGCTGTCTTCGCCGTGACACTACACAGACTTGTCGCGAGGTCAAAGGCAGGCCTCACCTCATCTGTGTAAATCCACGATGTAAACCTTTACATCGCCGATGTAAAGGTTTACACAGGCTCAAAGCGGACGGGAGCCGCGAACGCATAGCCCTGAGAATCGACGCAGTTTTCAGAAACTAAATGTGAGCTAGTTCATAGTGGAGCGTTGCCGGCTTTTCCGGACGCGCAGCGCTCTAGGGGAGGGAATAATGACCGTCGAGATCGCCGACACCGCACCTGTGGTGCTGTCCGCCAGGCGCATATGCAAATCATTCAGCGGTGTGCAGGTTCTCTTCAGCGTCAACTTCGATCTCCGCGCCGGCGAAATCCATGCGCTGATGGGGGAGAACGGCGCCGGCAAATCCACGCTCGTCAAAGTGCTGTCAGGTTTCGAACAGCCGACTTCAGGCGAGATTCTCCTGGATGGCAAGCCTGTGGTGCTGCCGCCCAATGGTGCTGCGGAAGCGCTCGGCATCGTCATCATTCACCAGGAATTCAATCTCGCCGAACATCTGACGGTGACTGAGAGCCTTTTTCTCGGGCGCGAGGTTACGCGTTTCGGGGTGCTTGACCGGAAATATATGCGCGCGGAAACGCGCAAGGTCCTCGACCTGCTCGGATCGCATGTGGATGAGAACGCGCTGATCAGCACGCTTTCCATCGCCGATAAGCAGATGGTCGAGATTGCCAAAGCGATCAGCCGCGATGCACGGGTCGTGTTCATGGACGAACCGACCGCTGTCCTGTCACGGGAAGAAACGAATATGCTCTTCCAGCAGGTCCGCAAGCTTCGCGATCAAGGCACCAGCTTCGTCTTCGTGTCCCATAAGCTCGACGAGGTGATGGAGTTGACAGACCGGGTGACAGTCCTGCGAGACGGCCAGTGGATCAAGACGTCACCGACGTCGATCCTGGACGGCGAATCGATCGCGCAGTTGATGGTCGGCCGCGAGCTTTCCAGTCTCTATCCCGCCAAGGTCGAGCCCGATGTCGACGAGGAGATCGTCCTCAGCGTCTCCTCGGTGTCGACGGGCTACGTCAAGGATGCGAGTTTCGAGGTGCGCAAGGGCGAGATCATCGGCTTTTCCGGCCTCATCGGCTCCGGTCGCACCGAGCTGATGGAGGCGATCGCCGGCTTGCGTCACCGAATTGAGGGTGAAGTGGTCATCAAGGGGCAAACGGTCCCTTCCGGCGACGTGCATGCCGCCAATCGCTGCGGGCTCGCCTACATGACCAAGGACCGCAAGTCGAAAGGCCTCCTGTTGCGCTCCGGCATGGTGACCAATCTGACTTTGCAGTCTCTCGGAAGGCATTCCCGCCACGGCTATCTCAGCCCGGGCAGCGAGGCGGCCGCGCTGGCAAAGGCCAAGCGCCGTTTCGACATAAGGGTTCGCGACGCAAATGTCGTCGCCGGCCGGATGTCGGGCGGAAACCAACAGAAGCTGCTGCTCGCCAAGGTCATGGAGACCGATCCCGATATCATCATCATCGACGAGCCGACGCGCGGCATCGATGTCGGCACCAAGCAGCAGATCTATCATTTCATTTCAGCGCTCGCCCGCGACGGCCGGTCGATCATCGTCGTGTCGTCGGAGATGCCTGAGGTGATCGGCCTCTGCACGCGGGTGGCGGTGATGCGCGAAGGCCATATCGTCGGCGTGCTCGAGGGCGACGAGATTTCCGAACAGGAGATCATGCGCTACGCGGCCGGGCTCAAAAGGAAAGCGGCCGCCTGAGGGTGGAAGCGGGCTTGGCAGATGCGGACGATAAATAAAATGCCCAGAGATTATGGGATCGGAGGTTGGTTTTGGAAATGAGTGTCAACGAGGAGACCAGGGAAATCCGGCGCCGGTCCTGGCGGGATGTCGACCTGCGTGCGGTCGCGCCTTTCGTCGCCTTAGCACTGCTCCTGATCGTCGGAGCCCTGGTCAATCCGAATTTCATTGGCGTCACCAACCTTGCCAACGTCGCGACGCGCAGCGCCTTCATCGCCATCATCGCGGTCGGCGCGACCTTCGTGATATCAGCGGGCGACCTCGATCTCTCGGTGGGTTCCATGGTGGCTTTCGTCGCCAGCCTGATGATCTTGCTGATGAATTCGGCTGCCATCGAAAATCCGGCGCTGATGCTGATCGCTGCGGTCGTCTTCACGGTCGCCGCCGGTGCGCTCTGCGGCCTGGCGAATGGCCTCATCACCACGGTTGGCAAGATCGAACCTTTCATCGCCACGCTCGGTACGATGGGCATCTATCGCGGTCTGACGACATGGCTGTCGCAGGGCGGCGCGATTACGCTTCGCTCTCCCGACATCCAGACGCTCTATCGTCCCGCCTATTTCGGCACTATCGCCGGCGTGCCGGTGCCGATCGTAGTGATTCTTGCGGTGACGGCGGTCGCGGCATTTATCCTCTATCGCACCAGATACGGACGCCATGTCGTGGCCGTGGGATCAAACAGTGATGTCGCCCGCTATTCGGGCATCGCTGTCGACCGCGTGCGTACAATCGCCTTCGTGATCCAGGGGCTTTGCGTCGCCATCGCCGTGCTGCTCTATGTTCCGCGTCTCGGCTCGACCTCGGCGACGACGGGAATCCTCTGGGAACTGCAGGCGATCACCGCCGTCGTTGTCGGCGGTACGGCGCTCAAAGGCGGTGCCGGCCGGGTCTGGGGAACGATCTGCGGGGCCTTCATTCTCGAACTCGTGGGCAACATCATGCTGCTTTCGAATTTCATCAGCGAATATCTGATCGGCGCCATTCAGGGTGCGATCATCATCATCGCAATGTTCGTCCAGCGCTCGCTGGTGAGAAAATCATGATCTGACCAGTCTGAATCGGGCCGGGCTCACAGGGCGTCCGGTCCCAGTATGGAAAAGTCCCTGAAGTCATTGGGAGGAAATAGCATGCGGAAATTGATGTTGGGTCTGGCTGTTGCGGCGTTGACTGTTGCCGGCACGGCCTATGCCCAGGATAAGAAATTTACGATCGGGGTGTCCATTCCCGCCGCTGACCACGGCTGGACCTCGGGTGTCGTGTTCCACGCCGAACGCGTCGCCAAGCTGCTGATGGCTGAGCATCCGGGTCTCAACGTCATAGTCAAGACCTCCCCTGATGCCGCCAGCCAGGCCAATGCCGTTCAGGATCTTGATACGCAGGGCATTGATGCCCTCGTCATCCTGCCGTCCGACCCGGATCCGCTCGTCAACGCTATCAAGGAAGTCAAGGACAAGGGCAAGTTCGTTGCTCTCGTTGACCGGGCACCTAGCAACAACGACAGCTCGGTGCGCGACCTCTACGTTGCCGGCAACAACCCGGCTCTCGGCGAAGTCGCCGGCAAGTACATCAAGGAGAATACGCCGGACGCCGAAGTTGTCATCATCCGCGGCCTGCCGATCCCGATCGACCAGCAGCGGCAGGACGGCTTCGACAAGGGCATCGCCGGTTCGAACGTCAAGGTTCTCGACCGCCAGTACGGCAACTGGAATCGCGACGACGCCTTCAAGGTCATGCAGGATTACCTGACAAAGTACCAGAAGATCGACGTCGTATGGTGCCAGGACGACGACATGGCCGTCGGCGTTCTTCAGGCGATCGAGCAGGCCAAGCGCACGGACATCAAATATGTCGTCGCTGGCGCCGGCTCCAAGGACATGATCAAAAAGGTTATGGACGGCGACAAGATGATCCCGGTTGATGTTCTCTATCCGCCGGCGATGGTCGGCACGGCCATGGAGCTGACAGCCGCGGCCCTTTACGATCAGGTTCCTGTCCACGGCAACTACATCCTCGACGCGACGCTCGTCACTAAGGAGAACGCCGAGGACTTCTACTTCCCGGATTCTCCGTTCTGATCTATCGGCATTGGAGTGCGCCCATTCGAAAGGATGGGCGCATTTTCGCTTTCATTTCGGTGCATAGCCGAAAATGCTGCACGTACCTCTTGCTCGTCAAAGCCCATCATGATTAGGTCGCAGCCATACCGCATCTGGTCTCGCCGCAAGTCTCCGAGCCAAGGGTGAGGAGGCACCTTGCTCCCGCCCAAATGCGTGCTACAAGTTCTCAGAAACGTTTACGGCAGATATTCAGGGAGGAATCTGACATGAAGACGATCAAGGGTCCCGGCCTTTTCCTTGGCCAGTTTGCGGGTGACACCGCGCCTTTCAATTCCTGGGACGCGATAACCAAATGGGCGGCCGGTATCGGCTATAAGGGTGTCCAGGTGCCGACCTGGGCGAGCCAGCTGATCGATCTGAAGAAGGCTGCCACATCCAAGGATTATTGTGACGAATTCGCCGGCAAGGCCCGCGAAAATGGCATCGAGATTACCGAGCTCTCCACCCATTTGCAGGGCCAGCTCGTCGCCGTTCACCCGGCCTATGACGAAGCCTTCGACGGTTTCGCGGCGCCTGAGGTGCGTGGCAATCCGAAGGCCCGTCAGGAATGGGCGGTCGAGCAGGTCAAGATGGCGCTGACCGCATCGAAAAACCTTGGCCTGAAGGCGCACGCAACCTTCTCTGGCGCGCTTGCCTGGCCTTTCATCTATCCCTGGCCACAGCGCCCGGCCGGTCTGGTCGAGACCGCCTTCGACGAGCTTGCCCTCCGCTGGACCCCGATCCTCAACCATGCGGACGAGAACGGCGTCGACGTCTGCTACGAGATTCATCCGGGCGAGGACCTGCATGACGGCATCACATTCGAGATGTTCCTGGAGCGCGTGAAGGGCCATCCGCGCGCCAACATGCTCTACGATCCCTCGCACTATGTTCTGCAGTGCCTGGATTATCTCGAGAACATCGACATCTACAAGGACCGCATCAAGATGTTCCACGTCAAGGATGCGGAGTTCAACCCGACCGGTCGCCAAGGCGTCTATGGCGGCTATCAAGGCTGGGTAGAACGCGCCGGCCGCTTCCGTTCTCTCGGCGACGGCCAGGTCGATTTCGGCGCCGTCTTCTCCAAGATGACGGCTAATAATTTCGACGGCTGGGCCGTGGTCGAATGGGAATGTGCGCTGAAGCATCCGGAGGATGGCGCCCGCGAGGGTGCCGAATTCGTCGCCGCCCATATCATCCGCGTCACCGAAAAGGCCTTCGACGATTTTGCCGCCGGCGGCACCGACCAGGCGGCGAACCGGCGGATGCTCGGACTTTAAAGAGAGAAATCCCCCGCCCAGCCCCTCCCCACAAAAGGGGAGGGGCTTGTTGTGGCGCTGCCGCGGATTTTCTCCCGAATTGTGGGGAGATGCCCGGCAGGGCAGAGGGGATTGATCTCCAAACAAGAAATTTCAGGAGTACAAGAATGGCAATCGAAGCATCATCCGAACAGACCCGTGAGCCGCGCATCCGGCTCGGCATGGTGGGCGGCGGCGCCGGCGCATTCATCGGTGCGGTGCACCGCATCGCGGCGCGGATTGACGATCAATACGATCTCATCGCCGGCGCGCTGTCGTCGACGCCTGATAAGGCTGTCCAGTCTGGCCGTGATCTTGGCCTCGACCCGTCGCGGACCTACTCCAGCTACCGCGAGATGGCGATCCGCGAGGCGAAGCTGAAGAACGGCATCGAGGCGGTGGCGATCGTCACGCCGAACCATGTGCACTACGATGCGGCCAAGGAATTTTTGAAGCGCGGCATCCATGTCATCTGCGACAAGCCGCTGACATCAAACCTTGCCGATGCGAAGAAGCTGAAGAAGGTGGCCGACGAGAGCGGCGCGCTTTTCGTGCTGACACATAATTACACCGGCTATCCGATGGTCCGTCAAGCGCGCGAGATGGTCGCGAACGGCGAACTCGGCGATATCAGGGTGGTCCAGGCCGAATATCCGCAGGATTGGTTGACGGAAGCCGTCGAGCAGACCGGCCAAAAGCAGGCCGCCTGGCGCACCGATCCGGCCCAGTCCGGCGTCGGCGGGTCTACAGGCGATATCGGCACGCATGCCTATAATCTGGCCTCCTTCATCACCGGCCTGGAGCTCGACAGCCTTGCCGCCGATCTCGACAGTTTCGTGCCCGGTCGCCGGCTTGATGACAACGCCCATGTCATGCTGCGTTTCAAGGCGAAGGGTTCGGAGAAGCCGGCCAAGGGCATGCTCTGGTGCAGCCAGGTGGCGCCGGGCCATGAGAACGGCCTGATGGTTCGCGTCTACGGCACCAAGGGCGGACTGGAATGGACCCAGAAGGATCCGAACTACCTCTGGTACACGCCATTCGGCGAGCCGAAGCGGCTGATCACCCGTGGCGGCGCCGGCGCAGGCGCTGCGGCCGGCCGCGTTTCGCGCGTGCCGTCAGGGCATCCGGAAGGTTACCTCGAAGCTTTTGCGACGATCTATACGGAAGCCGCGCATGCGATCAACGCCCGCAAGAAGGGCAAGGAAGTCGATAAGGCGGTGGTCTATCCCACCGTCGACGATGGCGTGAAGGGTGTCGCCTTCGTCGAGGCCTGCGTTGCCTCGTCCAAGAAAAACGGCGCCTGGGTGAAACTCTAAGCTTTGACGATCCGCGCCTCAGATGGTGTGGGGCGGAGTCGTGAGCAATGCCGAGGCGGCCTTGGGTCGCCTCGGCTTATCATCATGTCTCAGGCCGTAGCGTGGTTGCGCTTCATGAGGCCGTCGACGCTGAGTGGGCCGGCGCCTGCCGCCACCAGATAGAGAAACACGAAGCAGAACAGGATCGCAGCGACGCCGCCGTTCTGCGCGGGATAAAAGCTCTTCCCCGCATGGCCGATAAAATAGGCGAAGGCCATCAGCCCCGAGAGCACGAAAGCTGCGATGCGTGTCTGGAATCCCACCAGGACGAGGAAGCCGAGGATGAGTTCGATCAGCCCGGCGATCCAGGGGAGCGAGCCCATCGGCGGCACGCTTGCCGCCGCCGGAAAGTGCAGGATCTTCTGCGTTCCATAACTGAAAAGCACGAGCGACGAGACGATACGGAGCAGGCTCAGCAGATGGGGCTGCAAGAGGTGGATCGAAGACAGCATTGGATTCCTTTCATGTTCTACGATGTCTTCCGCTGTGTAGCGACGGTGAGCCTGGCAGCAAATCACGACTGCTGACATTCGCGTTATGAGAGCGCCGGGGCGGAAAACATGGCAATTGGGAGCGAGGAACAGCGCCATATGGCTGCTCTGCCTTTCGTACTGCAACGTTGCAGTTTTTCGTTGTGGAGACCTGTACTTTGCATTGCGGCTTGGCTAAATCCGCCCACGGGTCAGTCCAAACAGTGAGAGACGGGGATTACAGATGATCGATGCAAAGACGCTTGCAGGCCGCTTTCCCGGCGATTTCACCTTTGGCGTCGCCACCGCCGCTTTCCAGATCGAGGGTGCCAGCAGGGCCGATGGGCGCAAGCCGTCGATTTGGGACGCTTTCTGCAATATGCCCGGCAGGGTCCATAATCGCGACAACGGCGACATTGCCTGCGACCACTACAACCGGCTTGAGCAGGACCTGGATCTCATCAAAGAGATGGGCGTCGAAGCCTATCGTTTCTCCATCGCCTGGCCGCGCATCATCCCCGAGGGCGCAGGCCCGGTGAACGAGGCCGGCCTCGATTTCTACGACCGTCTTGTCGATGGTTGTAAGGCGCGAGGGATCAAGACCTTTGCGACGCTCTACCACTGGGACCTGCCTCTGCTGCTCGCCGGCGATGGAGGCTGGACGGCGCGTTCCACCGCTTATGCCTTTCAACGTTATGCCAAGACTGTCATGAACCGCCTCGGCGATCGCCTCGACGCGGTCGCGACTTTCAATGAGCCCTGGTGCATCGTCTGGCTGAGCCACCTCTACGGCATCCATGCCCCTGGCGAGCGCAATATGCAGGCCGCTCTTCACGCCATGCATTACACGAACCTTGCCCACGGCCTCGGTGTCGAGGCGATCCGTTCGGAAGCCCCGAACGTGCCGGTCGGGCTGGTGCTCAACGCCGCCTCGATCATTCCCGGCTCCGACAGCCCGGCCGATCTTGCCGCTGGCGAACGCGCGCATCAGTTCCACAATGGCGCCTTCTTCGATCCTGTCTTCAAGGGCGAATATCCGAAGCAATTCGTCGAAGCGCTCGGTGACCGCATACCGGTGATCGAGGACGGCGATCTGACGCTGATCAGCCAGAAACTCGACTGGTGGGGCTTGAACTACTACACGCCCGAGCGGGTCGCCGACGATGCCGAACGCCAGGGCGATTTCCCTTGGACGGTGAGAGCGCCGCCGGCAAGCGACGTCAAGACCGACATCGGCTGGGAAATCTATGCGCCAGGCCTGAAGCTCCTGGTCGAGGACCTCTATCGCCGCTACGACCTGCCGGAATGCTACATCACCGAGAACGGCGCATGCGACAATACCGATGTTGTCGACGGCGAGGTCGACGACAGGATGCGTCTGGACTATCTCGGCGGCCATCTCGATGCCGTGGCCGACCTCATCAAGGACGGCTATCCCGTGCGCGGCTATTTTGCCTGGAGCCTGATGGACAATTTCGAATGGGCGGAAGGCTATCGCATGCGCTTTGGTCTCGTCCATGTCAATTATGAGACGCAGCTGCGCACGGTGAAGAAGAGCGGCAAATGGTATCGCGAACTCGCGGCGCAATTTCCGAAAGGCAATCACAAGCCAGGTCAGCAGGCCATCTGACTTCGATGGCAGGCGACCCCAGGTGCTCGCTTTGAGCTCGTGCCGACGGCGAAAAAATAGACGGCCGACGTCTGCAGCAGACGGTTGCTTAAACGTTTCTGAACCCTTGGCTGGCAGAGTCCGGTGGTCAGGGAGCCGGAATGCAAATACTCGGAAAATTGCAGAGCAAGGGTTCAGGAATAGGCCGTCACATCACCGTCACGGGCGTGTTGTTCTCCTTTGCCGTCATCGTCGCGGTCGCCACCATCATGGTGTTGACGGCAATCGAGCGCGTGGCTGAAAATGCCAATGTCCTAGATGACGAGCGTTCGCGCGAAACGACAATCGGCGCGTTGAAGACCTTCGAGGATCAGCTC
Source organism: Rhizobium sp. MHM7A (assembly GCF_005862215.1). Classification (NCBI taxonomy): domain Bacteria; kingdom Pseudomonadati; phylum Pseudomonadota; class Alphaproteobacteria; order Hyphomicrobiales; family Rhizobiaceae; genus Rhizobium; species Rhizobium sp. MHM7A. Next base: position 294,482 of record NZ_VCHT01000007.1, on the reverse strand, counting down.
GGTGCGACGCTAGACGATTATGCAGCCTGGGACGATGCCGCCGCCAACGTCTATATGCCCGATGGCATGGCGTGGACGGTCAGCAACTACGGCGAGATGTCGGTCAACAGCTCGCTTTTCGACATGGCGATCGTTATCGATAATGCGAAGAATTCGATCATGGCCTATCGGGACGGCAAACCGATGGAGGAGCCGCCCGCGGACTTCTTCGCGACTTCGCTGTGGAAACTGTTCGACGCGGTGAAGGCGGCCGGCCCCGCCGATACTCCCCAGGCAGTCGGTTTCGTTCGCACCAAACGCGGCATTGCCGCTGTCGGCGTGGCATTGGTGCGGAAGAAATCTGGCGCGCTTGATGTGCCTGCCGGTCAGCACCGCTACCTTGTTTTCGCCCGCCATCTCGATGACGCCAGAGTGGCAGGGCTCGGCGAGACCTATGTGATCGGCGGTCTGAGGCTGGCGTCGCCAAGTTTCGAGGCCGAGTATCTCGTACCGATCGTCGATCCGGCGGGGGCCACGATCGGCAAGCTCGTCTGGAATTCGCGCTCGCCCGGCAATATTGCCTATGCGCAGGTGCGGCCGATGGTCATCCAGGCGCTCGGTCTCGTCGGGCTTTTCTTCGTGGTGCTGCTGGTCATCGGTTGGCTGGCTGGCCGACGCCTGAAGGCGGAGGAAAACAGCGCGCGGGAGGAGGCGCTGCGCGACAGGCTGAGCGGCCTTTCCAATCGCGACGGCCTCGGGCTCGCCGTCGATCGTTTCGTCTTCGAAGCGCGCCAGAGCAAGCGCAACGTGCTGCTCCTCTATCTCGACCTTGATGGCTTCAAGGAAGTCAATGACAGCTATGGACACGGTACCGGTGATCAGTTGATCCGCGCGGTCGCGGCTGGGCTCAAGGTGTTGATCCCACAGGGCGCGGTTCTCGCCCGCATCGGCGGGGATGAATTTGCGATAGCCTTCCTCTCTGACGGCGAGAATGCCGCCGCCCTGCAGCTTGCCGAGCAAATTCTCGATTTCCTCGTCGAGCCGCTGGAAATCGGTCGACGTGTCGTCGTCGTCGGCGCCAGCATCGGCATCGCCATGTCGCCTGCCGGCGCAATTGATCGCGAGGAACTGGTGCGCCGTTCCGACCTTGCAATGTACAAGGCAAAGGAGGCGGGCCGTGCGCGCATGACGCTTTACGATCCGTCGATGGATGCGGACCGGCAGCAGCGCAATGCGCTCGAGCTCGATCTCAGAATCGCCATTGAAGGCGGCGACCTGACACTCGTCTACCAGCCGCTGGTCGATGCGGCCTCGCATGAGCTGACGGGTGTCGAGGCGCTGGTGCGGTGGAACCGTCCGGGCCATGGCCCGGTTTCGCCCGAGCTGTTCATTCCGATCGCCGAGACCAGCGGCCTCATCGAATCGCTCGGCCTGTTCGTGCTGCGCAAGGCCTGCGAAACGGCCAGGCAGTGGCCGGAACTGGACGTCTCGGTCAACGTTTCGCCGGGCCAGTTCCGAAATCCCGCCTTCACCGATTATGTGCGCTACGTGTTGAAGCAGACGGAGATCCAGCCCAGCCGCATCACCCTCGAGATCACCGAAGGCTATATGATCCAGAACCCGCAGCGTACCCGTCAGTCGATCGAGCGGCTGAAGGGGCTGGGGGTCAAGGTAGCGCTCGACGACTTCGGTTCCGGCTTCTCTTCGATCGGCTATCTCAGACAGTTCGGCTTCGACCGCATCAAGATCGACCGCTCGCTGGTCATGGGCGTCAACGAGGACAAACGCCAGCGCGAAATGCTGCAGGCGACGGTGGCGCTCGCACGCTCGCTCGATATCCCGGTGACGGCTGAAGGCATAGAGACCGAGGGACAGGCTGTCGCCATGCGCCTGTTCGGCTGCGACTGCCTGCAGGGCTATTTGTTCGGAAGGCCCCTGGCGGCCGAGCGGATTACCGAGATGCTAAACGAACTTCGTGCTGCGGAGCCGTCAACCCGGCGCCGCCTCGGCGCGGCCTGACGGCGAATTCTTGGACGGCAAGCTCGTCCAACAGAAACAGGCTCAGCTGCCAATATGACGCTGGCCACGTTTTTTTGCCAGAGCGATCTGATGCTGCCGCTGACGGTAGCGCAGCCGGTCATCCTCTGTGCGCGTGTGATAACAGTGGCTGCAGGAAACGCCTTCCTCATAGAGCGGCGAGGCAATTTCCTCGGCGGTGATCGGATTGCGGCAGGCGTGGCATAGCCGGTGCTCACCTTCCTTCAGGCCGTGTTCGACGGATACACGCTCATCGAATACGAAGCAGGCGCCGTCCCAGAGGCTTTCTTCCTGAGGCACTTCCTCCAGATATTTCAGGATGCCGCCTTTCAGATGATAGACCTCGTCGAAACCCTCAGCCTTCATGAAGGCTGTGGCCTTCTCGCAGCGTATGCCGCCAGTGCAATACATGGCGACTTTCGGCTTGTTGTGCAGCCCGGTATTCCGGCGCACCCAATCCGGAAATTCGCGGAATGTCTTCGTCTTTGGGTCGAGCGCGCCGCGAAAGGTACCGATCGCCGTCTCATAATCGTTGCGGGTGTCGATGACGATCGTATCGGGGTCGGAGATCAGCGCGTTCCAGTCCTTGGGCGCCACATAGGTGCCGACTACCTTGTTGGGGTCGATGTCTTCGACGCCCATGGTGACGATTTCCTTCTTCAGCTTCACCTTCATGCGCAGGAAAGGCATTTTCGAGGCGCGGCTTTCCTTGTGCTCCAGGCCCGCAAATTCCGGCTGAGCATGCAGGAAGGCGAGTACGGCGTGAACGCCGGCATCCAGCCCCGCGATCGTTCCGTTGATGCCCTCATGCGCCAAAAGCAGCGTTCCCTTGACGCCGTTCTCCTCGCACAGCGCCTGCAGCGGAACCTGCAGGCTTGCAAAGCGCGGCAGGGAAACGAAATGGTAGAGCGCCGCCACTAGGAACGGGCTGGTGTGTGTCTGGCTGTCGGTCATGCGCCGGAAATACAGAAAATCACCGGACCGCGCAATTCCCTTCGCCGATGGCGGCCCCTGACGGGGACCGATCACGGCTTTGCCTTCCATTCGGAAAGCGGTTGCACGCCGAAATTTCGATCGGGCGCATCGTCGAGAATGCTGATGAACTCGATCGAATGCCCATCCGGATCCTTGAAATAGATCGACAGCGCCGGCATCCAGCCTAAAACGACCGGCTCGGTTGCCGGTTGGCCGGTGAAGCCGAGAGGTTCGACGCCTTTTGCCTTGAGACGGGCAGGCGCCTGCAGCACACCATCGACAGTCATGCGGAAAGCGATATGCAGCCGCATCTTCAGGGGGCCGGTTCCGGTTTCCCAGAGGCCGAGCATACCAGTCTTCCTGTCGTCCACCCAGAGGAAGGCGACCTTGCGTTCCTCGAACGACGCCGCGGGTTCCAGTCCGACGACATCGCGGTAGAAATCCACGGAGGTCTTGAGACCCGCAACCGTCAGATGGGTCTCGTAGAGCCCGAGCACACTTGGCATCGCGGCATTTTCTGCAAACATTTCTTCCTCGCGGCTAGGTTCCTTTGGTCGATTACCGGAGGCTAGGACCTCAAGATTGGTTGAGGTCAATGGGGTCTGGCGACATTTCCAGATGCGCCGTCTCTCAGTTCCCGACGGTCAGCCAGAGAAGTTCGATACGCTCCGATTCCTCGTCGGGATCATCGGCGAAGACGGCTTCGGCCTTGACGAGGGCTTGCCGCCGGTCTTCCTGCTGGCGGAAGATGATCGCGTCGAGAAGGTGCGCCAGATCGTCGTTGCGGGTGAAGAGCTGCGGCTCGGCTTCGACCAGTTCGCAGAGCACGACTAGGTCATGGATGTGGCCGAGATCCTCGACGAGTTCCTTGGCAGCATCGCGCTTGGCCTTCATCGCGCCCGGCCAGATGTCTCGCAAAAGAGCGTGGTAGAGCCGATAGTCGTAGGTGCGTTTGCGCAGATCATGGAAATTGTCGGCCGATGCATCACCGTGGCAGCCGGCAAGCGCGGCCTTGGCCTTGCGGGCGGTGCGGCGCCAGCTCTTCGCCAGCATACGGGCATTCCTGCGGTGGCTGCCATCGAAGGAGATCCCGTCCAAAGCGGTGATCGCCTCCTTCAGCACGCCTGAGGTTTCGATCAGCCGCTGTTCCAGACCCTTTTCGGCCTCCGCCATCCAGTCACGGCGTCCCTCGAGAATGGTGACGATCCGGCCGAGGGCTTCGCTTTCCTCTTTGCCGCGGGCTGAATGCTGCAGATATTGCGCAGTGCCGATGAGCGCGGCAGCGTCCCGGATTGCCGAAAGCGAGCGCGCGGCATCGCGCAGCCTTGCATTTTCTTGCTTCTGAAAGTGAGGCACCTCGCGCGCGACGAGCCGGTAGAGCGAGCGCAATCGTTTCAGGTTTTTCCGGAAGGAATGGATCGCCTCGTGCGCGCCGTCCGGCCGCTCTTCGAGAAAGGTGATGGCGCTTTCCAGTTGCTCGGCCGCGACGCCCCGGAATGCCTGGGTGAAATCGGCGTCAGGCCGAATGCGATAGGCCATGCCTGTCGTGCCCGTATTCGGTGGCAAGGGCCTGGTTGGAATATCGGAAATCGCCGGTCACTTCGCGGCCGAGCCAGAGGGGCAGGGCTGGCTTGTCGGTTTCGGCCGCCATCTCCACTTCGGCAATCACCAGTCCGCGATGTTCGCCGGCAAAGACGTCAACTTCCCAGACGAAGCCCTCATGGGGAACGCGGTAGCGCGTTTTCTCGATGACGATGCCGATTGCGTTCTGCAACAGCTCTTCGGCATCGGCGACGGGGATATCGTATTCGAATTCGTCGCGAGTAATGGCGCTGCGGCCGATCTTGATCGTCAGTCTCGCTTTCCTGCCGTCGAGGATACGGACCCGAACGGAACGGTCGTCCATCGAGGCGATGTAACCCTGCCTGAGGACAGACTTGGTCTCGACGGCGGAACGCCATCCATCGCTGCGTACGAGAAATTTCCGCTCGATCTCTTTCGCCATGTCAGTGAACCTTTTGTGACGATTGCTGCACGGTAGACCAATTTCCAAGCATTTCATACCCTTCTTCTCAGGCAACTCGGTTTTAGCTCGACAAGGTTCGGCGGGGACGTTATTCGGGATGCAAATTTTCAATCGTTTCAAGGAGGTTGTGCGACCATGGGCGACAAAACAGAGAAGCTCCTTTCCATCCTGAAACTCCAGCCGGTCGTTCCCGTCTTGATTGTCGACGATGCCAAATCGGCGGTGCCGCTTGCCCGGGCGCTCGTCGCAGGCGGCTTGAAAGCAATCGAAATCACCATGCGCACGCCGGCGGCACTCGAGGCGGTGCGTGCCGTCGCCGCCGAGGTCGAGGGCGCCGAAGTCGGTGCCGGCACGATCCTGAATGCCGCCCATTGGCAGGCGGCCGTCGAGGCCGGTTCGAAATTTATCGTCAGTCCGGGCACGACGCAGGAACTGCTCGATGCCGCTGCAGATTCCGATGTGCCGTTGCTTCCCGGAGCTGCCACTGCCAGCGAAGTCATGGCGTTGCGCGAAGAAGGCTACCAGGTGCTGAAGTTCTTTCCGGCCGAGCAGGCCGGTGGTGCCGCTTACCTCAAGGCGCTCTCTTCGCCGCTCGCCGGCACACTGTTCTGCCCGACAGGCAGCATTTCACTGAAGAACGCCCGAGATTATCTCACGTTGCCGAACGTCGTCTGCGTTGGTGGTTCCTGGGTTGCGCCAAAGGAATTGGTCGCAGCCGGCGACTGGGCGGGGATCACCAAACTTGCAGCAGAGGCCGCGGCTCTGAAAGCCTGAGGTCGCAAGGGCTGGGATGAGCGCCAGGCGCGATCATCACGCGCAGTATTTGTATTTCAGCCGTCGCAAACCTATGTTCTCCTCCAGCCTCAAACAGGAGATGACGAGGAATGTTCGACGCAAAGAAGCTTCTCGACCAGTTCTTGGGTTCGCAGGTGCCGGGTGTCGGCGGTTCGGTCCGAGACAGGGCGGGCGAGGCCATGCAGACGGCAAAGAACAATCCGATGAAGAGCGGTGCGATCGCAGCCGTGCTTCTCGGCACCAAGACCGGCCGCAGCATTGCCGGCAATGCACTGGCGATCGGCGGTCTTGCCGCCATAGCCGGCCTTGGTTATCAGGCCTATAAGAATTACCAGGCGGGCCAAGCCCCCGCGGCCCCGTCGGATGCGCCGTCGGCAAACAACCCGGTTCTCCTGCCGCCGCCTGTTGACTCCGGCTTCGGGCCGGCGTCGCCTGCCGGCAGCAACGAATTCGTGCTGGTGCTGATCCGCGCGATGATCGCCGCAGCCAAGGCCGACGGCCACATCGATGGCGCCGAACGCGCCCTCATCATGGACAAGATCAAGGCCGCCGATGTCAGTGGCGAGGCTGCAGCCTTCATCGAGCGCGAACTCGCGTCGCCGACGGATATCGACGCGATCGTCGCTGCGGCGGTGACGGGAGAACAGCGCGTCGAACTCTACACCGCTTCGCGGCTCACCATCGAGCCGGATTCGCGCGCCGAGCGCGGTTATCTCGATCTGCTTGCGGGCCGTCTCGGCCTCGCCGACCAATTGGTCGACCATATCGAGGCGACGGTGTCGTCCGCAAAGACGACCTTGTCACAGTAACATCTAGGCCGGTTGCCTTTGTCGGGCGGCTGGCCTATCCACTCTGCCGAGAAGGGGAGTGAACATGCGCGATCTTGCAAATTTCAAGGGCTGCCCGGCGCCGAAGCCGGTCACACTGAAGGGCCGTTTCGTTACCGTTGAGCCCTATCGCCGCGAGCAACATCTCGAAGCGCTGTGGAAGGGGTTAGGGGGCATGGGCATCAACCCGCTGCTTCTTTATTTCGCGCAGGACGACTTCACTGGCATCGAGGATTTCGCCAACTGGCTGGAAACCGTCCACACCAAGTCCAACTGGCTCACCCATATCTTCCGCGACAACGCCACCGGCAAGATTGTCGGCATGGCGAACTATATGCGCGCGGACCCGGCAAACGGCGTCGTCGAGATCGGCGGGGTGGCCCATGGTCCCGACATGAGCCGTTCGCCGCTGTCCACCGAGGCGCACTACCTGATGGCCAAGCACGTCTTCGAAGATCTCGGCTACCGCCGCTACGAATGGAAATGCGACAACAAGAACGAAGCGAGCAAGACGACGGCTCTGCGCTACGGCTTCAGCTTCGAAGGCGTGTTCCGCCAGCACATGATTTCCAAGCACCGCAACCGCGACACCGCCTGGTTCTCGATGATCGACGCCGAATGGCCGCTGATCAACCAGGCCTTCGAAGCCTGGCTTTCGCCCGAAAATTTCGACGCGGCCGGCAAACAGGTCCGGCGCCTGCAGGATATTCGTGCCGATCTGGAAAAGGAAAGGCTCGCGTGAGCCCGGAAAGCCGCTCGCAGGCGACCGCTGCCGCCGTCATCCTTCTGGGCGCCGGTCTTGTCCTCTATTTTCTGCCGACCATCGTTCTATGGATCGGCAATTTCTCCCCGGTGCTGGCGATTGTCGTCGGTGTCTGCCTGATCATGGCGTTTTTTGCGGTCTTCTGGCTGCGGGCGCGCTACCAGCGCGGCAGAGGAAAATAGCCTATCCCTGCAGGGAAGCCCCGAGCAGCAGGACGCCCATCAGGATGACGAGCAAGGCGCCGAGGATTTCAATGGCGTTGCCCACCCAGACCGAAGCCGCCGAACCGCGCCCGGAGAGGCGGACGGCCGCACCTTTGGCGGTGACGGCAAGTGTGGCAAGCACGGAAACGGTAATCGCCGTGCCGAGCGACATGGCGGCGACCGAAAGCGCGCCGCCGAGATAGAGGCCGTTCAGCAGCGAGAAAGTCATGACAAGCAAAGCCCCGGAGCAGGGACGAAGGCCGACGGCCACGATCGCCGACCAAGCCTCACGAGCGCTGAACCTGTCGCCCGCGAGCAGGGCCGGATCAGGCACATGTGTATTGCCGCAGGTCTCGCAGACCATGCCGGGAACGAAGCTGTGGCTGGCATCCACGGCCTGCGCCTTGCCATTGAAAGCTTTGGGTTGACGTTCGGCTGCATTATCCCTCCAATCGAGCATCATGGAAACCGGACCGGCCGACGTCGCCACCAGCCGGCGGCGCGGCAGGTTGCTTGCCATCGAGCGCAGTTTGCGGAACAGCAGCCAGCCGCCGAAGAGGATGACCATGACGAAGCTTGCAATTTCCATGGCGTGAGTGGCTGTCGTCAGCGTAATGCCGGAGCCGCGCAAAACCAGCCAGGCGCCGCCGACCAGCGCCACGGCGACGACGCCCTGGATGAAAGCCGAAATGAAGGAAATCACCACGCCACGCTTCAGTTCAACCTCATTGGCGATCATGTAGGAGGAGATGACCGCCTTGCCGTGTCCGGGGCCGGCGGCATGGAAGACGCCGTAGGCGAAGGATAGGCCGACCAGCGATGTCAGCTGCCACGGATCCTCCCGCATGCCCTTCAATGCACCCGTCAGCGCCCGATAGAAGGCCTGCTGTTCATAGTTCACGTAGAGCAAAAGCGGCGCGAAAGGCCCACCCGTGGGTTGAAAACTTGGTTCGGCCGTGCCGATGCCGAGCGGCGATTGCGCATGGGCGAGGCTTGCAGCCATCAGGAGCGTGAGGAGTGCTGCGGTAAAGATGAGGGACGGGCGTCTTATCAGCATGTGAGCTCCAGCCGGGTGGCGAAGAGTTTAGACATGTTGGTGCCGGTGGGGTCGCTGAAGAAGGCGTCCGTCAGCGACTGCTTGTTTTGCGAGATCACCTCGTCGGCATCCGGCCTTACCACCTGGTGTTTGCAGGCCTTCAAGCCATCGCCGACCGTTGCCAGCTCGTTGTCTGTGGGAAAATCGATCGACGTATAGAGCGTCGGATCGTAGACGCCGAACGTAAGCCTGCCCCTGAGCGGCATCTTTTCCACAGGCTTGACCGCAAAGAACATCAGGAGCTGGCCGTTCTTATAGTCGACATGGATGACGTCAGGCTGTTGGACGGTGACGCTCTTCCCGTTGATCGTCAGGTTCATGTAGTAGTCGTAATCGGCAAGCGATTGCTTCACCGTGTTGCCGACCTGCGCGAGTTCGTTCGGCTCCAGTTTCAGATCGGTGTTCTTGTCGAAATCCATGACGACCGAGGAGGAGAAGACCTCGTCAAAGCGCCAGACATTGCGCAGTTCCTCGATGCTGCCGTCAGCGCCGGCCACGACTTCGAGCCGCGCCTCCACGAAGATGTGCGGATGTGCAAATGCCGCTGCCGGCGCCAGCGAAAGCAGCGCGGTCATCAATGGTATGGATTTGTTCATGCGTCCCGCTGCCCTATTCGCTCGACCGAGTTTTTACGAGAAATTGGGACGGAATTGGGACCGGCTTGTCGGTTGATGGCGTTCGGCATCATCCCATCGTCCGGCCAGGCCGGTCTGTGCCATCCAAATCTCACGGATGCTTCTTGAACCAATTGTGCAGGTAATCGACGAAGATTCTCACCTTGGCCGGCAGGTAGCGCCGGTGCGGGTAGACGGCATAGATGCCGCGGTCGGTCGGAATGTAATCATTAAACAGCGTCACCAGTTCGCCGCTCTCGATCGGCCTGCGGGCGATGAAATCGGGAATAAGGGCGATCCCGATGCCGGCGAGTGCAGCGCGTAATGTCGCATGCGGACTGTTGACCTCGATCGGCCCGGAGACGGCGACGGCAAAGGTGGTGTTGTCAGGATTGTGGAAGCGGATGCTGCCCTGGGTGCGTGAATTGGTATCGACGATAAAGGGAAGATTGGAAATGTCGCTCGGATGCTCCAGATCGGGATGGCGCTCGAGAAAATTCGGGGTGGCGCAGAGATGGACGCGGAAATCTGAAATCTTGCGGGCAATCATGCCGGAATCTTCGAGCTTGCTGATGCGAATCGCCACGTCGAACCCTTCCTCGATTAGATCGACGAAACGGTCGTCGGCGGCGATCTCCAGCGAAAGGTCCGGGTTTTCGCTGGAGAAATCGATTAGCGACTGACCGACGTCCGCATCGACGAAGGTGCGGGGGACGGAAACGCGCAACCGCCCCTTCAGCTGTGCATTGTTTTCGCGCACGAGATCGGCAAGATTGTCGATCTCCTTAAGAATATCCGAGGCGCTGCGATAATAGGTGTGGCCGGCCTCCGTCATGGAGAACTGCCGGGTGGTGCGGTTGAGCAGCAGCGCGCCGAGCTCGTCTTCCAGTTCGCGCACATATTTGGACAGCAGCGCCTTCGAGCGGCCGGTGCGCCTGGAGGCGGCGGAAAAGCCTTCGGCCTCGACGACATCGATGAAGGCGCGTATGCGCGTCAAGGTATCCATGATGCTTCCCTAAAACTGTTTTGGAACGTTGAACAAATTGGCCAGCGCTGTTCAAATATTTTTTTGCCCAGAGGATCAAAAATTCGCTTGATTATGAAGGCGAATATTCTTATTTCCCAATCAGCCCAAAGTCGCACGTGCCCATGGGTGTCCGCCGAACCCTCGAATTGGTGAGGAAATCGGTAAGGTACCTGGAATTAACCCCTCCAGTCGCTATTCCGGCCAACCGGAAAATGCGAGGACGCCTGAAGCAACGACGGTGCGGGCCTTTTTGTTCTCTCCCTGCTTTCCATCAGCGGGGGTTACTGAAGAGGCACACCATCATTGCCGGAAGTGCGGTTGGGACTCTCCCTCCAATCCATGGCAGACAAAGCCGAACTTACACCGCGTCCGCGGCGTTGGTTCACTATCCGCGCATCGAGCGCTTGCTATGGTTCCGGGGTCTCCACCGGCTGGTTCCAATGCGAGTTCTCGTATGCCCTTTGTCCTCCGGTTCATGCCGGAGCTCTGGAACTGGAAGAGGGAACGACTATGACCACCCAGCGCATCCGCGACTTTCTCGCAACCCGACGTCCCGACGGTCCCTGCCTCGTGGTTGACCTCGATGTCGTTCGCGACAATTTCCACGCCTTCCGTCACGCCATGCCGGACAGCGCCATCTACTATGCCGTCAAGGCTAACCCGGCTCCGGAAGTGCTGAAGCTGCTCGCAGGGCTCGGCTCCAATTTCGATTGCGCATCCGTTGCCGAAATCGAAATGGCGCTGGAAGCCGGTGCGACCGCTGCCCGCATCTCCTATGGCAACACGATCAAGAAGGAACGTGATGTCGCCCGCGCTCATGCGCTCGGCGTCAGCCTCTTTGCGGTCGACAGCCACGAGGAAGTCGAGAAGATCTCGCGCGCCGCTCCCGGCGCCCGTGTCTTCTGCCGCGTGCTCACCGATGGCGAAGGTGCCGAGTGGCCGCTGTCGCGCAAGTTCGGCTGCGTTCCGCAGATGGCGGTCGACGTTCTCGTCTATGCCCATCAGCTCGGCCTGCAGTCCTACGGCGTCTCGTTCCATGTCGGCTCGCAGATGACCAAGGTCGATGCTTGGGATTCGGCTCTTGCCGATGCCAAGCGCGTCTTCGTCCAGCTTGCCAAGCAGGGCATCCACCTGCAGATGGTCAACATGGGCGGCGGCTTCCCGACCAAGTATCTGCGCGACGTTCCGTCCGCGGAAGCTTACGGCAAGTCGATCTACCAGGCGCTTCGCACCCATTTCGGCAACCAGATCCCGCAGACGATCATCGAGCCGGGTCGCGGCATGGTCGGCAATGCCGGTGTCATCAAGGCGGAAGTCGTGCTGATCTCCAAGAAGTCGGACAATGACGACGCCCGCTGGGTCTTCCTCGACATCGGCAAGTTCGGCGGTCTCGCCGAAACCATGGACGAGGCCATCCGTTACCCGATCCGCACGGAGCGCGACGGCGACGAGATGGAACCTTGCGTGATCGCCGGCCCGACCTGCGACTCGGCCGACGTGCTGTATGAAAAGAACCTCTATCCGCTGCCGCTGTCTCTGACGATTGGCGACGAGGTTCTGATCGAAGGCACCGGTGCCTATACGACGACCTACTCGGCGGTTGCTTTCAACGGCTTCGAGCCGCTGAAGGCTTACGTCATCTAAGGTCTTGTTTCTGCCAGCTCCGCAACCAGCCGGGGCGGCAAATCCACAATTCACCGAAGTCACCGTCTGAATCGGTTTTGAGTGCGGGAGGCCCACAATGGCCGCTGTTCTTGATTCTGTCCGCGCATTCTTTGCGCCGTCCATTTTCACCATCGACGCCGAAAACCCGTCGGATGTTGTCGCGCGTGAAAACCTGCTCGACCGCGTCATGGGCCCCGACCGCCACAAGAAGTCGTCGGAGAAGATCCGCCGCAACCGCATTCCGGCCGAAGGACTTGCACTGGTCGCGCGTGATCGCGACGGTCGCCTGATCGGCACGGTGCGGCTCTGGAACGTCGAGGCCGGCGTCAACGCCGATGGCACGCCGATCAACGCGCTGCTGCTCGGCCCGCTGGCCGTCGATTCCCGTCATGGCGGCAAAGGCATCGGCTCGGCCCTGATGCGCGCGGCGATCCTCGAGGCGAAGAACCGCGGGCATGGCGCCGTCCTGCTCGTCGGCGATGCCGCCTATTATGAGCGTTTCGGCTTTTTCGCCGAAAAGGCTCGCCATCTTGTCATGCCAGGTCCGTTCGAGCGCTCGCGCTTTCTCGCGCTTGAGCTCACGGAAGGCTGGCTTGACGGCGCGGCCGGCATGATCGTTCCCTCGGGACGCATGCTGGCCAGCGCGCCGGTTCGCCGCGCAGCCTGAGCTGCGCGCCCACCAGGTAGTGATAGGGAACGTTCCCCGCCGGTAATATCCGCGCCGCTGATCATGCAGGCAGGCGGGCCTGCCGTGGCTGCGGCGCGGATTGTTTTTTATGCCGAGACAGAGAGACACGGGTAACCGGTTCACCAGCAGACACGATCGCGTGAGAAGTGCTGTGGGCACGCGAATATGTTGCCGCGATATCCTATCATGCGTCACATGATCCGTATTCTTTTCCTTCTCCTCTTCTTCTGCCTGACATTTGCCGCAACAGATCCGACGGCCGCTCAGAGCACGGCGTCCGCCGCCGGGCTTGGTCCGCGTCTCGACCAAGCGGCGAGCGATCCGGCGCTGCGGCCGCTGAAGACTGTGATCGTCGCTCGCGACGGACGCGTGCTCACCGAACGCGGCTTCCGCAGTCATTCGCCGTCGGAATCGACCAATATCAAGTCTGCTTCGAAATCGATCATTTCGGCGCTTGTCGGTATCGCGATCAGCAAAGGACTGCTTGATGGTCCGGACCAGAAGATCGCGCCGATCCTGAAAGCCGATCTTCCCTCATCGCCAGACCCGCGCCTCAACGACATCACCATCGGCAATCTTCTCTCCATGCAGGCGGGACTCGACCGCATGTCGGGGCCGAACTACGGCCGCTGGGTTTCCTCGCGCAACTGGGTGCGCTTTGCTCTCTCACAGCCTTTCATCGATCAGCCCGGCGGCGAGATGCTCTATTCCACCGCATCGACGCATCTGCTTTCGGCCATTCTGACCAAGGTCAGTGGCCGCTCGACCCTGGCGCTTGCCCGCGAATGGCTCGGCCCTGTCGAGGGTTTCCGCATTGGCGCATGGGAGCGCGACCCGCAGGGCATCTACATCGGCGGCAACCAGATGGCGATGAGCGCTCGGTCCCTACTTGCCTTCGGCGAGCTTTATCGCAATGGTGGGCGCACAGCCAAGGGGGAGCAGGTGGTGCCTGCCGACTGGATCGCGCAATCCTGGCAGCACCGTACCAATTCGCGTTTCTCCGGCGACGAATACGGCTATGGCTGGTTCACGCGTGTAATCGGCGGCGAGCAGGTGCATTTCGCCTGGGGCTATGGCGGGCAGATGCTCTACATCGTCCCGTCGCTCGATCTGACCGTCGTCATGACGTCGGAAGAGAGCGGCCCCTCGGCGCGAAACGGCTACCGGGATTTGCTGCACGGTCTGTTGGCTGACATCATCGGCACGGTGCGATCTGCTTGATTACTGCGGCTGTAGGAAAACCACCGATTGTTCGATTTTCAACGAAGGCTCCGATCAAACCGCAAAATGCTTGCTGTAGGTTCCGCGGCCAGAACCTCGCCCACCACGATCCGCTGACCGGCGCGCTCAATCGTGGCGGCCTTGCCCAGCACGTGCCCGTGCTCGCGTTCTCCGATATCCCTGCTGATCTCGATATCGACCATTTCGAGCAGTTGAACGACAGGCACGGCCACGCCGCCGGCGACGAGATCCTGCGGCTTTTCGCCCGCGTTTCGAGGAGCATCATGCGCTCCAACGAACTGCTCGCGCGGCAAGGTGGAGACGAGTTCCTGGCGGTGCTGAAAAACATCGCCCAGGAAGATGCGGTGGCGATTGCCTAGCAGATCCGCCTCGCTTTCGCCGCCGCCGTCTTGCAGCGGCCGGATCTCGCCGTCTTTCCGACGTTGAGCATCGGCGTTGCTACCCGTGAAAACGCAGAGGGTTTCGAGCGGCTCATGCACAAGGCCGATGAAGCGCTCGATCGCTCGAAGCGCGAAGGCCGAAATCGCGTTGAAGCTTCCCGGCAAAACCAGCAGGCCGGATAGCGCATGGGTGCGTCCCTGTAGGGCCTAGATATTCTGGTCCATGGTCTCGGCCGGGATTTCATCGGCGCGGTGGATCCGCACGATCGCGGCCGGGACGCCGGCAACAGTGCAATGTTCGGGAACCGGCTTCAGTACGACGCTGCCGGCCGCGATTTTGCTGAAGGCGCCGATTTCGATATTGCCGAGAATCTTGGCGCCTGCGCCGATCATGACGCCGTGGCGAATCTTCGGATGGCGGTCCCCCGTCTCCTTGCCAGTTCCGCCAAGCGTGACATTCTGGAGGATCGATACTTCGTCTTCGATCACCGCCGTTTCGCCGATCACGATGCCCGAGCCATGGTCGAGCATGATGGAAGCGCCTATCCGTGCAGCCGGATGAATGTCCGGGCCGAAGACCAGCGAGGCCAGATTGGCGAGCCAGGCGGCAATCTCCGGGCGGCCGGTATTCCAGAGCACGTGGGCGATGCGGTGTGTCTGCAGCGCATGAAAACCCTTGAGGTTCAAGAGCGCATGCAGAAATGTCGTGCAGGCCGGATCGCGTTTGCGAACGGCAGCGAGATCTGCCTCGACTTTCCGGATGATATCGTCATCAAGCGTCGACAGGATGAGGTCGAACAGATCGCCGGTTTCAACTTTCGCCACCGATAGCCGCGCCGCCAGCACCTGAGCCAGGATCTCATGGTTGCCGGCGGGGCTCGTCACCTGCTCGGCAAGCAGTCGCCGCAATATCGGCTCGCGCGCTGCAAGCTCGCCCGCCTCGGCGCGGATCACCGCCCAGATGGATGCGTCGCCCAGGGGCTGCGGCTGTTGCTCGGCCAAGCCGAGGCCGGTCGATATCGGCATTGCGTTTCCTCTGTCAGTCACGGCCAGGCATTAGCTGCGCGGATTTTCATGTGTCGTCCAGCCAAGATCGACAAGTCCGGTATTTGGCATGCGATCTTCCAGCCAGTCCGTTTAAGCCGGCGCCTGCATATGGTCGGCGCCATATGCGACGGTTTCAGGTTCCGCCAGGGGCTTAAGCCGAGATATCGACCACGCCGCAATCGCCGGCTTCGGAGGCGAAAGCGAGCAGCTTGCCGTTTGCGCTCCAACTCATTGCTGTGATCGCGCCCTTGCCGGGGCGGCGCAGGAGGGCTTCCTTGCTGTCGGCGATGCGCACGGCGAGGATCATGCCGTCGATGAAGCCGATCGCGAGGATATCCTCCAGCGGATGGAACTTCACCGAGGTCGCCATGATGTTGGCGCGGGTGCCGAGTTCGAGTGGCGCCTTGCCCATCGGGCCGTCCTTGCCCTGGAAAGGCCAGACGATTGCCGCCGGTGCGCCCGAGGAGGCTAGCCATTTGCCTTTGACCGACCAGGAGAGGGATTTCACCTTGGCGGGGTAGCCGGTCATGCGCATGTGGCGGGCTTCGGCGCCGGGCTTGCTGTCGAGCTTCCAGCCGTGCAGCGCGTTTTCCTGCATCGAGGTGACGAGGAAATTACCATCGGGCGAGAAGGTGACGGCGGTATGCGCGCCCTTCCATTCGAGATCGACCGGTTTGGCGCTCATGCCGACCCAGTGCAACGACACGCCGTTATAGCGGGCGGCGGCGATGCGCAGGCCTTTCGGTGCGAAGGCGAGGCCTTCGACGGTGCGCTCCTCGGGGAATTCCTTAGTGGTGCCGTCGGCAAGCCGGACGAGCGAACTCTTGCCATAGGAATAGGCAACCGCTCCTTGCGGGCCGGCCGCGACCTGCGAGATCCATTTGCGCGGCGCGGTCGCAAGTTCGCTGACGCTGCCGTCGGCGGCGATGCGCAGAACCTTGCCGTCTTCGCCGCCCGAGATCAGGCTGTCGCTGTAGGGATCGCGGATCGCGGTGAGCATGCCCTGATGGGCTTCTGAAACCCTCTCGCCGCCGTCCAGCCGGTGAAATGTGCCGTTGGCGCTGGCGAAGAAGGGAACATCACCTAAAAATTCGACGGCCAGAACGTGGCCGTCGAGATCAAGCGGTGCAACTGTGGGCATCAGGCGGCTGCCTCACAGGCCTTGAAGGAGGCCTCGAGTTTTTCCCGGTCGAGATCGCGGCCGATGAACACGAGACGGCTTTCATGCTTCTCGCCTTCCTTCCATGGCCGCTGGTGATCGCCTTCGATGATCATGTGCACACCCTGGACGACGTAACGCTGCGGGTCGTCCTTGAAGGCAATGATGCCCTTGAGGCGCAGAATATTCGGCCCCTGCGTCTGCGTGACCTTCTGGATCCAGGGGAAGAAGCGCTCGGGGTTCATCTCGCCGCCGCGTAGCGACACCGACTGTACCGTCACATCGTGGATAGCCGACATCGCGCCATGGTGATGGGCGCCGTTGTGATGGCCGTGGTCATGATCGTGATGGTGGTGGTCGTGATCATGATCGTGGTGATGGTGATCGCAATCCGGGCCGCAGACGTGGTCGTCATGGCCGTGTTCCAGGAAATGCGGATCGTTTTCCAGCGCGCGCTCGAGGTTGAAGGCGCCCTGATCGAGAACGCGGGCGAGGTCGACGCCCGAGCGGCTGGTCTTGTAGACACGGGCGGCCGGGTTGATGGCACGGACGATGTCTTCGATCACATCCAGTTCTTCGGGGGTCACGAGGTCGCTCTTGTTGATGACGACGACGTCGGCGAAGGCGATCTGGTCCTCGGCTTCGCGGCTGTCCTTCAGGCGCAGCGGCAGGTGCTTGGCGTCGACGAGAGCAACCACGGCATCGAGCTCGGTCTTGGCGCGCACGTCGTCGTCCATGAAGAAGGTCTGGGCGACCGGTACCGGATCGGCAAGGCCCGTTGTTTCGACAATGATGCCGTCGAAGCGGCCGGGGCGGCGCATCAGGCCTTCGACGACGCGGATCAGGTCGCCGCGCACCGTGCAACAGACGCAGCCATTGTTCATCTCGTAGATTTCTTCATCCGACTCGACGATGAGGTCGTTGTCGATGCCGATTTCGCCGAACTCGTTGACGATGACCGCGTATTTCTTGCCGTGATTTTCCGACAGGATGCGGTTGAGCAAAGTCGTCTTGCCGGCGCCGAGATAACCGGTGAGCACGGTAACGGGAATGGGCTTCTGGGTGGAGATCGCGTCGGTCATGAGAACCTCTAAATTAGGCGTGCGGCCGAGCGGCTTTGGATCGGCCGCTTGAACGGTTGGTCTCATATAATGGCATGGGCACGGCAGTTCAAAGGATTTTATATGTTATAAGATCACATCGCCGCCGGATGCAGATGATCGCTTTTCAACGGAGCTCGCCGAGATCGAATGCATCGACATCCTCCAGAAGTTCCACCAGCCCCTTTACCGAGTGAGCAATCAGCGCCTCTCCCTTTTCGGCCGTCGCAGCGGCGGCATTGCCTGCCACGCCTTGTTTGTTGAGATCCGACATCTTCCAGCCGAAGGCATGCGGGCCGTAGGCGCGCAGGTGCTTGAAGTGGGTGGCGAATTCCGTCTGCCGCGAAGGAAAATCCCCAGCCTTTGCCATGTCTACCTTGGTGGGGTGAAGAGCCAGCATGACCGATGTCTCGATATCGCCGCCATGGATGCCAAACGCCTTTTCCTCTGGTGCAATCACGCCATCCGGCAGCCCGAAGCGGGTCCAGCTCGTCGCCACAGCCAGCATGGCAAAGCGGATCCGCGCCTCGGTCGCGACAATAGTCATGAGGGGCGAATTGCCACCATGGGCGTTCAGCATCACGAGTTTGCGGATGCCTTGCTTCGCCAGCCCTTCGGCAATGGCGAGCCAGCGGTTGACCGCTTCGTCGAATGCGAGCGTCTTCGTTCCTTCAACATCCATATGTTCTATGGAGTAGCCGACCGATTCGGTGGGCAGGAAGGTGACCGACAGTCCGACGGGCAAGGCCATTTTCAATCGTTCGGCGATGCCTTCGGCAATCAGCGTGTCGGTTTCGAAAGGCAGGTGAGGGCCGTGCTGCTCATGGGCACCAAGCGGCAGCACCGCGATCGGGCGGCGCTCGCCAGGGGCGCGGACCGAGCCGCTGTCCTCGGAGCGGGGCGAAGACGTCATCATCCGGTCGTTGCCTCTTGTTTATGACGAGATCATGGGCAATGTCATATCGCAGCGGCGTCGGGGCTTAAAGATCAAAGGGATGGCTATGGGAAAGAAGCATAAGGACGGCAAGAAGAGCAAGTCCAAGAAGAAGGACCAGACGGAGTATACGCTTGTCGACCTCTCGCCGGCGCTGACCCAGGCAGCTCGTTCCATGCGTACGGTGCTGTCGCGCAACCTGTTCGAAAGCGGCCTCTATGCCGGCCAGGACGGCGTCATTCTCTCGCTGGCCGAGACCGACGGCATGACAGCTGGCGGTCTTGCGCAAAAGCTCGGAGTGAAAGCGCCAACCATGACGCGGACGATCGGCCGCATGGAGGCGCAGGGCTTTCTCGAGCGCAAACCCGATGCCGAGGATGCGCGCCTGACCAAGGTCTATCTCACTCCGCTCGGCCGTGACAGCGTGCGGGCGATCGAGATGGCGGCCTCGGCCTGCGACAGACTGGCGACGCAGGAATTTTCTGAAAAGGAAATCCGCAATCTCGTTCGCCTCCTGAAGGCGATCGACGCCAATCTGCAGGCCGAAGCGCATGCCATCGAAGAGCCGGACGACGAGTGAAATTTCCCAGAAAAGACGAATTGCCTGCTGCGGTTAAATCTTTTAATTAAACATTTTAAGGGCCGCGCCGGTTTCCCGGCGTGGCCTTGCTGTCTTGCGTGCTGCCTGGAGGAGGACACGTGGTCCAGAAGATCAAGCTTTCGACAATCGCCGAGACGCTCGGCATCTCAACGGCGACCGTGTCGCTCGCCTTGCGCGACAGTCCGCTGGTGGCCGGTAATACGCGGGAGAAGATCAAGGAGCAGGCGCGCGCGCTTGGCTATATCTACAATCGCCGTGCCGCTAGCCTGCGCACCTCACGCTCGGGCATCATCGGCGTCGTCGTGCATGACATCATGAATCCATTCTACGGCGAAATCCTGAAGGCGATCGAAAGCGAGCTCGATCGCAGCCGCCACACCTTCATTCTTTCCAACCATTACGATAATGTCGAAAAGCAGCGCACCTTCATAGAAACGCTCCTGCAGCTCGGCGGCGATGGCGTGATCATGTCGCCGGCAATCGGCACCCCGCCGGAAGATCTGCAGTTGGCGGAAGAGAACGGCATGCCGGCGATCCTCGTTGCCCGTTCGATGGAAGGTCTGGAACTGCCGACCTATCGCGGTGACGACAGCTATGGCATCTCGCTCGCCACCAACCATCTGATCGGCCTCGGACATCGCTCGATTGCGATGATCGGCGGTACGGACCAGACATCCACCGGCCGCGACCGCTACCAGGGTTACGTCAATGCGCTGCGCAAGGCGGGCATCGAAGTCGACCCGAACCTGCGCATTCCCGGGCCTCGCTCAAAGCAGGGTGGTTTCGAGGCGGCTGTGCATTTTCTCTCCCTGCCGCAGAAGCCGACGGCGGCCGTCTGCTGGAACGATCTCGTCGCGATCGGCCTGATGAACGGCATTGCCCGCGCCGGCCTTGTGCCGGGCCGAGATATTTCCGTCACCGGTTATGACGATCTCGAGGAAGCCTCGATCGCCACGCCGGCGCTGACAACCGTCTGGAACGGCCAGACCGAGGTCGGCCGCCTGGCTGCGCGCGCGCTTCTCGATCGTCTTGCCGGCAGCCATGAACCTGACGGCATGCATCTCATCAAGCCGGAAATGCGAATCCGCCAATCGACCAGTCCCCATCGGCCCCGCGCCTGAACCAGACCCGTCCAAGAGGAAAAGCCATGTCCCGCATCGCCATTCTCGTTCCTGGGAAGATACACGAGCGTGTTCTCGAAAGGCTGAAAGATCGTTTTGAGATCATCGCTGTCGCCCGCGAGGAAAGGCTCGCGCTCGACAATGACACCGCTGGACGCATCCGCGGCGTCGCCGTCTCCGGCGCTTTTCCCGGCGCCTGGATGGACCAGTTGCCTGGTGTCGAAGTGATCGCCAGTTTCGGTGTCGGTTATGACGGCATGGATGTGAAGCGTGCAGCCGAAAAGGGCATCGTCGTCACCAATACGCCAGACGTTCTGAACGACGAGGTTGCAGATACGGCGATCGGCCTGCTCTTGAACACGATCCGCGAGTTGCCGCGGGCGGAAGCTTGGCTGCGTGCGGGCAACTGGAAGCTGGGCACGGCTTTTCCGCTGTCACGTTTCTCCCTCAAGGGCCGTCATATCGGGCTTTACGGCCTTGGCCGTATCGGGCTTGAGATCGCCAAGCGGCTGGAGCCGTTTAAGGTGAAGATCAGTTATCACACCCGTTCGCGCCACCCGGATGCGCCCTACGACTATTACCCGACGTTGAAGGAATTGGCGGAGGCGGTGGATACCCTGATCGCCATCGTTCCGAAGACGCCGCAGACGCATAAGACGATCGATGCCGATATCCTGGCCGCTCTCGGGCCGAACGGAGTTCTCGTCAATGTCGGCCGCGGCTGGACGGTTGATGAAGAAGCGCTGAGCGCTGCCCTCGCATCAGGCGCGCTCGGTGCGGCCGGCCTCGACGTCTTTTACGATGAGCCGACCGTGCCGTCCGGCCTGCTCGAACCAGCCAATGCCGTGCTGCTGCCGCACGTTGCCTCGGCCTCCGTGCCCACGCGCGTGGCGATGGCTGATCTGGTCGCCGACAATCTCATCGCCTGGTTCGAGAAGGGGACTGCGCTGACGCCGGTGCCGGAGACGCCGCAAAAGGTTAGGCGAGACTAACGTTGAGCGCCTTATGAAAATCTGAACCGCCTAGGCGCCGTGCGTCCTTTCGGACGAACAAGGGACGCTCCAGCACCCTGAAGCAGCCACTCGTGCTTTCCGAAGATCGCTCCGATTCTCGGGCCGATGCTCTAGGCGATTTCCGGCGCCGTCACAGGCAGTTTGCCGGCGGCGTAGCTGCGGACGGCGTCGCCGAAGGCGGCAAACAGCCGGTTCGACGCCTTGTCGGTTTCGGCCCAATATTCCGGATGCCATTGCACGCCAACGGCGAAGGCCCTGGCATCGATCACAGAAACGGCCTCTACCGTGCCATCTTCGGCGGTGGCTTCCACCTGCAGGCGCGGCGCGGTTCTGGCGATCGCCTGTCGATGCAGCGAATTCACGCGGATATCGCCGGGGCCGAGAATCTCTGCGATGCAGGAGCCTTCCTTGATATGGACAGTCTGGCGGATGGCATACATGCCATCACGGTCCACACCCTCCGGCCGGCGATGATCCCAGATGCCGGGCTGCTCATGGATCTCGCTTGCCAGCGAGCCGCCGAGAGCGACGTTGAGTTCCTGAATGCCGCGGCAGATGGCGAGCAGCGGGATGGCGCGGTCGATGGCGCGGCGGATGAGCGGCAGGCTGGTGGCGTCGCGGGCGGGATCAAAGGGGCCGTCCCTGTCAGTCGCCTCGACGCCGTAAAGCGCGGGATGCACATTGCTGGCCGAACCTGATACCAGCAAGCCATCGACGCGGTCGAGGATCGCGTCACTATCGTAGCCTGCCTCGAACGCGGGGATCATGAAGGCCATGACGCCGGCCGCATTCAATGCGGCGCTCAGATATTGATGCTGAACGGCATGCCAGGTCGCGCCGTCGAAGCTGCGGATATCGGCAGGAATGGCAACAATCGGTTTCGTCATGTTCGCCCCGGTGAAATCTTCTGCTCGTCGTTTCTGCCGCCAGAACGGCGGTGAAGTCAACGCCTGCCTCATGTCCGGTGGACAAATTGCGGCGCAAGTGGCGCCGCGGCTCTCCGGCGCGCGCTAAGCTGCTGATTTTGATGGGCGCGTTGCGCGCTGCCCTATTGGCTATCCTGATGCCAAAGGCTAATAGACTAAAGCTTGAATCGCGGCCCCTGCCATGCTTAGCTCTGCCCTCGCTGCGGGTAGGGGTGAAGATTGGCCGCGCAGTGCCATCTATACGGGAGGTTTTTGATGGATCGTCGTTCGTTTTTCAAGAAGGCGGGAACTGCCGGCGCCGGAGCGGTTGCCGCAACGGCACTGGCAGCGCCTGCGATCGCGCAGGAGAATCCGAAGATCGCATGGCGCATGACGTCGTCATTTCCGAAGAGCCTGGACACGATCTATGGCGGCGCCGAGGACATCTCCAAACATGTCGCCGCTGCGACCGACGGCAATTTCACGATCCAGCCTTTCGCAGCCGGTGAAATCGTTCCCGGCCTGCAGGCCGTCGATGCGGTCGCCGCCGGCACGGTCGAGGCAGCGCATACCACCTCCTATTATTTCGTCGGCAAGGATCCGGCCTATGCCTTCGGAACAGCCATTCCCTTTGGGTTGAACAGCCGCCTGACCAATGCCTGGTTCTATGAGGGCAACGGCAACAAGCTGATGAACGAGTTTTATGCCACACAGGGCATGTATGCCTTGCCGGCGGGCAACACCGGGGCGCAGATGGGCGGCTGGTTCCGCAAGGAAATCAACACTCTCGACGATCTCAAGGGTGTCAAGATGCGCATTGCCGGCCTTGCCGGACGCATCATGGAGAAGGTCGGCGTCATTCCGCAGCAGATCGCTGGTGGCGACATCTATCCGGCGCTCGAAAAGGGTACGATCGACGCGGCGGAATTCGTCGGTCCCTATGACGACCTGAAGCTCGGCTTCCATAAGGTAGCGAAATACTATTATTACCCGGGCTGGTGGGAAGGCGGCCCGACCGTGCATGCGTTCTTCAACCTCGATAAGTGGAGCAACCTGCCGAAACATTATCAGGCGGCGCTTACCGATGCCTGTGCCTTCGCCAACACCAACATGCTGGCAAAATACGACATGAAGAACCCGACGGCGCTGAAACAGCTCGTTGCGGAGGGTGCGACGTTGCGCCCGTTCAGCCAGGAAATCATGGAAGCCAGCTTCCAGGCGGCGATGGGCATCTACGGTGAAATCTCGGCCAACAACCAGTATTTCAAGAAGATTTACGAGGACCAGACCGCCTTCAAGCGCGATGCCTATCTGTGGATGCAGCTTTCGGAATACACCTTCGATACGTTCATGATGATCCAGCAGCGAGCCGGGAAGCTCTGAGCTTCTGGCCGACGGCATTCGTCGACGCTTGATCGCCACTGATGACAAAACCCCCGGATTTCGGTCCGGGGGTTTTCTTTTTCCGTGTTATTTGCCGGGCGCCGGCGCTCCGGGCAGGCCGTTCAGCGGCGGCAGGCTGAGGCCTGGAATCTGAGGCGAGCCGTTGCCGCCGCCCACCGGCGGCAGGCCGAGTTGACCGCCGAAGCCCGGCACTTCGATCTTGATGGAGCTCGGATCCACCTTCGGGCTGCGGTCCAGCCAATAGGTGACCGATTGCGGCCAGAAGATCACGATCGCCACCAGGATCAACTGCATGCCGACCCACGGGAGGGCGCCCATGTAAATATCCGAAGTCTTGACCTCCTTGCCGGCGATCGAGCGGAGGTAGAAGAGCGCAAAGCCGAACGGCGGGTGCATGAAGCTGGTCTGCATGTTGACGCAGATCAGCACGCCGAACCAGATCAGGTCGATGCCGAGACTGGAGGCGACGGGGGCGAGCATCGGGATGACGATGAAGGCAATCTCGAAGAAATCGAGAAAGAAAGCGAGCACGAAGATGAAAATGTTGACGAAGATCAGGAAACCGACCGGGCCGCCGGGGATGCCGGACAGCATGTGCTCGATCCAGCGCGAACCATCCATGCCCTGGAAGACCAGGCTGAAACAGGTGGAGCCGACCAGGATCATCACGACCATTGATGTAATATGGGTGGTCGACGTCATCGCCTCGCGGATCAGCGGCCAGGTGAGGCGGCGATGCAAGGCGGCGAGCGCCATGGCGCCGACGACACCGAGGGCGCCGGCTTCCGTCGGCGTCGCAAGTCCCATGAAGATCGTGCCAAGCACGAGGAAGATCAGCACGATCGAGGGCACCATGCCCATCAGCACCTTGGCGAGCAGCGCCCAGTCAAGGTCGCCGCGTATCTCCTTCGGCAGGGGCGGCATCGATTTCGGCCGGACGATCGACATCACCAGAATGAAGAGGACGAAGATCGCCACCTGCAGGATCGAGGGGCCGATGGCGCCGAGATACATGTCGCCGACCGATCGGCCGAGTTGGTCGGCGAGAACGACGAGCACCAGCGAGGGCGGGATCACCTGTGTAATGGTGCCGGAGGCGGCGATGACGCCGGTGGCAAGGCGAGGGCTGTAACCGTAGCGCAGCATGATCGGCAGCGAGATCACCCCCATGGTGATCACCGAGGCCGCCACCGTGCCGGTGATGGCGCCGAGCACTGCGCCGACGAGGATGACAGCATAGGCGAGGCCACCGGGAATGCCACCGAAGAGCTTGCCCGTGCCTTCGAGCAGATCCTCGGCAAGCCCGCAACGTTCCAATACGGCTCCCATGAAGGTGAAGAAGGGAATGGCCAGCAAAAGGTCATTGGAGACGATGCCGAAAAAGCGCAGAGGCAGTGCTTGCAGAAAGGCTTCGCTGAAATGACCAGTGATGATGCCGATGATGCCGAAGAACAAGCCGACGGCAGCGAGCGAAAAGGCGACCGGAAAGCCGTAGAGCATGAAGATGACCATGCCGAGGAACATGGCCGGCGGAATGTAGCCGAAATCAAACAAATCCGTTCCTCCCGGGAGCGCTACTGCAGCGGCTTTTCGTATTTGGTGTCGATGCTGATGTGGCCGGTGAGGGCAGCGATCCGCTTGATCAGTTCCGAGATGCCCTGAAGAGAGAGCAACGCGAAGCCGGCGACGAGGATCAGCTTGACGGGCCAGCGGATCAGCCCGCCGGCATTACCCGAAATTTCCCCCTGCCGGTAGGAAAGAGCGAAGAAGGGCCAGCAGAGCCAGGTGAGAAAGATGCAGACGGGGATGAGGAACAGAATCAGGCCGACGACATCGATCCAGATCTTTGCCTTGTCGGAGACAGCGCCATAGATCAGGTCAACGCGGACATGCTCGTTATTGTTCAGCGCATGCGAAGCACCGAGCATGACAACGAAGGCGAAGAGATACCACTGGATCTCAAGCCAGCCGTTCGAACTGTAGTTGAAGGCGTAGCGGACGATGGCGTTTCCGGCGCTGATCAGACAGCAAAACAGCACCATATATTCGGAAAGTTTACCCATGATCCGACTGATCGAATCGATCAACCGGCTTGCTGTCAAAAGTGCCGACATTCGTTTCCCTTGTTCTTGTTCTGCCGTTTTTCGGCAGCTTTCCCTCTTTGGAATCGGTGTAGACCAGGGCCTTTGAAATTGGAAGGACAAATGCCTGGCGTTGGAGCATAGTCTAAGGCGCAGAGGGCGGCCGGCACGGTCTTTCGATGTTTTCACAACCAAAGCGCGGATGAATATTTTCCAATTCTCGCCGGAAGGCTGCATAATCTCGCGTAAGGTGCGGAGTTCATCCTGCAGTTTTAGAAAATTTGACCAAATGTTTGGTTCGGTTGAAATCAATTTTTAAAGGGTTGGGCTTAGAATCCCCGCGCACAGGGAAAGTGTGGATGAAGCCAGATAACCCGAACAGGGTCCCTATAGATGTGTATTTGTCGTTTGTGAGCTCCCTTTCCGGGAACCGCATGACGCTTCTTGCCGGCGTGATCGTCCATGTAGCGACATGCCTCGCCGTTGCTGCCAAGACGCAATATTCCATCTACATCCTGTTGTCGCTCGCCTTCCTTCTGGTCTTCAGCGCCCGCATGGCCATCTTCCGGCAGTTCGATCGCGTCAACAAGGAACGCCTGTCGCGCGCCGACATTGAGCGCTGGGAGCGGATCCTCGTCGCCGGTGCTGCCTGCACCACCGCTCTTCTTGGCTTTGCCAGCGGCTACGCGATCTTCGTCGTGCATGATTCCTTTGCGGAGCTTGCCTGCATTTCCGTCACCATGGCGACCATGGTTTCGGTCGTCGGCCGAAATTACGGGTCGCGCCTTGCGGTCGATCTTCAGACATTCTCCTGCTGCCTGCCGATGATCGTCTGCAGCCTGTTGGCAATGGATTTCTACCGCGGCCTGCTGTCGATCTTCCTCATTCCCTTCTGGCTGACGACCAGGGCCATGGCGAACGGCGTGCGCGAGTTTCTTTACGAGAACGTCATCGCCCGCCGGGAAGTCACCGTTATCGCCGACCGTTTCGATACCGCGCTCAACAACATGCCGCATGGCCTGGTGATGGTCGATGCCGAAAACCGTATTCAGGTCGTCAACCGGAAGGCCTGCGAGCTATTGAAAATCGGTGCGCCGGAGCGGCTGAAGGACCGTGATCTCGGCGCCGTGCTGCGTTATGGCGCACGTTACAGCTTCATGGACGCTTCGCAGCCGGAGCTCATCCTGCGCCAGCTCACCCAGGTTGCCGAAGGAAACCTGTCGCGCACGCTCATCCATTTCCCCGAGGGACTCTCGCTTGAATTCTCAGCCAGCCGAAGGGCCGACGGCGGCGCCGTGCTGATCTTCGAAGATGTTTCGAGCCGGGTGAAGGCGGAGCAGAAGATCATGCACATGGTCCGCTTTGACGCGCTGACCGGCCTGCCGAACCGCGAATATTTCGGCCAGTTGGTGCAGGAATATCTGGCCAGGCACCCGCGGAAGTCAGGGCCACTCGGTTTCATGGTCCTCGATATCGACGAGTTCAAACATGTCAACGACATGCGTGGACACGTCACTGGCGACCATCTGCTTTGCGCAATTGCCGCCCGCATCAAACAGGTCTGTGGCAACGCTATCCTCGGCCGGCTGATGGGAGATCAGTTCATCCTGTTCTTCCCGCATGCGAGGGAGCCGGCCTCGCTCGATCTTGAGATCCGTCGCGTACATGCCGCGATCCAGGGCCATTACGAGGTCGACGAGCTGACCTTTCTCGTTTCGCTCAGCGCGGGGTACGCGACATTCGAAAGCACGGCCTTTGCGTTGGATGAATGGAGCGTAAAGGCGGATCTCGCGCTCTTCGAGAGCAAGTCGCGCTTTCGGGGCGGCATATCAGGCTTCGAGCGCGAGATGGATGGGCGCTACATCGAGCAGCAAAAGCTGAAGGCGGACCTGCGTGAAGCGGTCGCAGCGCAGGCGCTGCATCTCGTCTTCCAACCGATGTTCCGGGCCGACGGGTCGCGGATCGAATGCGCAGAGGCGCTGGCTCGCTGGGTGCATCCGACGAAAGGCGCGATTCCGCCCGACGTCTTCATCAAGCTCGCCGAGGATATGGGCATCATCTCCGACATCACCCGTTTCGTGCTGTTCAAGGCCTGCAACGAATGCATGACCTGGCCGGAGCACATCGCCGTCTCAGTCAACCTCTCGGCGCGAGATCTGCGCGATGCCGACATCCTGCAGGTGGTTGCCGATGCGCTTGCCCATTCCGGGCTCGACGCGGGGCGGCTGCACCTCGAGATCACCGAAAGCTGCTTGATCGACGAGCCGCAGGCGGTGCGCGCCATCCTGGCTGAGCTCAGAGCCCGTGGCATAACCATCGCGATCGACGATTTCGGCACCGGCTTCTCCAGCCTCAGCTATCTCGACACGCTGCCGCTCGACATCGTCAAGATCGACCGCTCCTTCGTACGCAATATCGTCGAGGATACCCGTCGCCTCAAGCTCCTGCGCGGCACGGTCAATCTAGCGCGCGAACTCGGCCTCAAAATCGTCATCGAGGGCGTCGAAACCGATGAGCAGCTGGCGCTGCTCAACAAGCACCGCAGCACCGATCTCGTGCAGGGCTACGTGTTTTCGCCGCCGGTGCCTTCCCAGAATATCACCCTGTTGCAGCAGGGCGTCGGTCGCCGCAGCGTCCAGCGTCGTCGCAACAAGGTCGCCTGAGAGCTCCGCAGCGGCCGCTCTTTCCCCAAACAGTTCGCCGCGCGTCCGTTAACCTTAATAGTTTATATACGG
This sequence comes from Rhizobium sp. MHM7A, assembly GCF_005862215.1. NCBI lineage: Bacteria > Pseudomonadati > Pseudomonadota > Alphaproteobacteria > Hyphomicrobiales > Rhizobiaceae > Rhizobium > Rhizobium sp. MHM7A. The sequence continues at coordinate 266,065 of NZ_VCHT01000007.1, read as the reverse complement.
CCCGAATTATCGGATTTCCTTGCCTAAATCTCGCTGGCGTATGATTAATGATCCGTTAACGAGCGGATCAAGAAAATGTCAGAGACACTGTTCAAGCGAAGTGATTTCAGCGCGAAAATTTTGGAAATATTGGATCATGTCGAATATCGCCGCGTCGAAAGCAGTGAGGACATGGAGCAGGTGGAACGCCTGCGCTACAAGGCTTATAAGGCTCATGACGTGCTGGCGCTCGCCCCGAAGGGGCTGCTTGACGACAGCGATTTCGACAGCCACGCCTATATTTTCGGCCTGTACTATTATGGTGAACTGATCAGTACAATCCGGGTTCATTATGTGACACCGGAGCATCGCCTCAGCCAGTCCGGCGGCGCTTTTCCCGAGGCGATGGACGAGCTTCTGGATTCCGGGCTGACCTTGATCGATCCGGCGCGTTTTGCAGCCGATCCGGAACTCACTGCCGACCTGCCATGGGTCCCCTATCTGACGTTGAGACCCACAATCGTCGCGGCCGCCTATTTCCGTGCGGATCGAGTTCTTCAGTTTGTCCGGCCGCCCCATGCGGCTTTCTACAAGCGGGTCTTCTATGCCGATACGGTCGTTCCCGGGCGGCTGGCGAAGAATTATGGAATCGACATGACCCTGATGGCGACGAATGTGATCGAGGTCGGACGCAAGCTGTTGACGCGCTATCCCTTCTTCATCTCCAGCGCCAGTGAGCAGCGCATGATGTTTTCGCGCAATCCCAACGACACACTGCCGCCGCTGACCATCATTCCGACGGCGCGCTTCGTGCCGCAAGGCGAACTCGGCACAGACCTGCCGCTCTAGCTTCTCCTGTCCTCCAAATGGGGGAGAAGATAGGGGCGATGACGCGACCGCCGCCGCACTCTTTTTCCACGCGGAAGAAGGTGGTTGGAAGCGCGGCTGCGGCATTCTCATGCATTGCGCTTTCGCCTGTCATTGTGTAATTCCTGCTGCCAGGGACTTCCCTCGGCGTAAGGGGGAATCAAGCAGCGCAAAAGCATTTCAGGGAGACGATATTTATGGCCGAACATCATACCGGACCGGTCGAGACCGGCGCGCCGATGGATTACAAGGAACATGAGCAGACCTACAACATGTTCGTTGCCGGCACGAAATACGGCACGATGCTTCTCATCGTTCTCCTGCTGGCTATGACCGCCGGTTTCTTCGGCGGCGCTGGCCTCCTTGGCGGTCTCTTCGTCTTCATCATTCTTCTCGCCGCCGGCATCTTCCTGGTCCGCTGATCGCGGCTGGCGCATCGCCGGAAAGTCGGAATCGATTTTCGGAGAGCGCGATGCTCGATCCAAAGAGTTCGAGCGTCTGTGCGTCCGGGAGGACGCGAGACGCTCTAAGGGGAGGGGAGGCTTCTCCGAAGCTTTGAGAATTAGGTGCTTGGCCTGCGCAGGCGAGCCTGCGGCGGTCTGGCTGACCCGGAGGAGGGGGCAGTTGGGCAATATTGTTTTCGTTTCTAGGGAAATCACGGACGGGGAGACGCGTGTCGCAGCCTCAGCCGAGACCGTGAAGAAGATGAAGAGTTTCGGCTTCGATGTCGTCGTTGAAGCCGGCGCGGGTGCGGCTTCGCGTATTCCGGATGGCGAGTTCGAGGCAGCCGGCGCCAGGATCGGCAGCTTTACCGACGCTGCCGCGGCCGACGTGGTGCTGAAGGTGCGCCGCCCGAGCCTATCGGAGCTCTCGGGTTATAAGAACGGCGCCGCCGTCATCGCGATCATGGACCCCTACGGCAATGACGAGGCGATCGCCGCACTCGCAGGTGCCGGGCTTTCGGCCTTCGCGATGGAGCTGATGCCGCGCATCACCCGCGCTCAGTCGATGGACGTGCTCTCCTCCCAGGCTAATCTTGCCGGTTACCAGGCCGTCATCGAGGCTGCGGCGGTTTATGACCGCGCCATGCCGATGATGATGACGGCGGCAGGCACCGTGCCGGCTGCCAAAGTCTTCGTCATGGGCGCCGGTGTTGCCGGTCTTCAGGCAATCGCCACAGCCCGTCGCCTCGGTGCTGCGGTCTCGGCCACTGACGTCCGTCCGGCCGCCAGGGAACAGGTCGCCTCGCTCGGCGCCAAGTTCATCGCCGTGGAGGACGACGAGTTCAAGGCGGCGGAAACGGCGGGCGGCTACGCCAAGGAAATGTCGGCCGACTATCAGGCCAAGCAGGCTGCCCTGGTGGCCGAACACATCGCCAAGCAGGATATCGTCATCACCACCGCTCTCATTCCCGGCCGGCCGGCGCCGCGGCTCGTGTCGCGCGCCATGCTTTCTTCGATGAAGCCGGGTGCGGTCGCCGTCGACCTCGCAGTCGAGCGCGGCGGCAATATCGAGGGCGTTGTTGCCGGCGAGGTCGCCGATGTCGAAGGCGTGTGCGTGATCGGCTTCGCCAATATGCCCGGCCGGGTCGCGGCCAGCGCCTCGGCGCTCTACGCCAAGAACCTCGTCACCTTCCTCGAGACGATGGTCAACAAGGAAAGCCGGAGCGTCGTCGTCAACCTAGATGACGAGCTCGTCAGGGCGACGATGCTGACCTATGCCGGCGATGTGGTTCATCCCGCCTTCGGCGGCGTGAAGAAGGGAGACATATGATGGCCAGTGAAGCGATGGACAGAGCGCTGGAGCAACTGAACGACGCGGTTGCGGCCGTCGCCACTGCAGCCGCGCATGCCCCGGAGGCGGCAAGCGCTGCGACCGGCGGGGCGATCGATCCTTTCGTCTTCCAGCTCGCGATCTTCGTCTTGTCGATCTTCGTCGGCTATTACGTCGTTTGGTCGGTGACGCCGGCGCTGCATACGCCGCTGATGGCCGTCACCAATGCGATCTCCTCCGTCATCGTCGTCGGCGCACTTCTGGCGGTCGGCATCTCCACAAGCGGGCTTGCGACCGGTTTCGGTTTCGTCGCCCTGGTGCTCGTTTCGGTCAACATCTTCGGCGGCTTCCTCGTCACGCAGCGAATGCTTTCGATGTACCGCAAGAAGGACCGGTGAGGATCGATGACCAATATCGCAGCCTTCCTCTACCTCGTCTCCGGCGTGCTGTTCATCTTGGCGTTGCGCGGTCTTTCGCATCCAGCCACGAGCCGCAAGGGCAATCTTTACGGCATGGTCGGCATGGGGATCGCCATCCTGACGACGCTGGTGCTGGCGACGCCGAGCGTCGGCGGTTTCGTGCTGATCGTCCTCGGCCTTGCCATCGGCGGCAGCGTCGGCGCCTATGTCGCCCGCACCATCGCCATGACTTCGATGCCGCAGCTCGTCGCCGGCTTCCATTCGCTGGTCGGCCTTGCCGCCGTGCTGGTCGCGGCTTCCGCGCTCTATACGCCTGCCTCGTTCGGCATCGGCGAGATCGGCCATATCCATACCGAGGCGCGCATCGAGATGGCGCTCGGTGTGGCGATCGGGGCACTCACCTTCACGGGCTCGATCGTCGCCTTCCTGAAGCTCGACGGGCGCATGTCCGGCAAGCCGATCCTGCTGCCCTACCGGCATCTGATCAATGCCGCCCTGCTGGCGCTGATCGTGCTCTTCATCGTCGGGCTTGCCATGACCGAAAGCCATGTCGATTTCTGGGCCGTCGTGGCGCTGTCGCTGGTGCTCGGCGTCCTGCTGATCGTGCCGATCGGCGGCGCCGACATGCCGGTCGTCGTTTCGATGCTGAATTCTTATTCGGGCTGGGCCGCGGCTGGCATCGGCTTCACTCTCGGCAATCTGGCGCTGATCATCACCGGTGCCCTCGTCGGTTCCTCCGGCGCCATCCTCTCCTACATCATGTGCAAGGGCATGAATCGCTCTTTCATCTCCGTCATCCTCGGCGGTTTCGGCGGTGAGACTGTGTCGGGCGGGGCCGACACATCGGACAGGACGGTCAAGCTCGGCTCGGCGGAAGATGCCGCCTATCTGATGGTGAATGCGTCGAAGGTCATCATCGTGCCGGGATACGGCATGGCGGTCGCCCAGGCCCAGCATGCGCTGCGTGAACTCGCCGATAATCTGAAGAAGAACGGTGTTGAGGTCAGATATGCGATCCACCCGGTCGCAGGCCGCATGCCGGGCCATATGAACGTGCTGCTCGCCGAAGCCAATGTTCCCTATGATGAGGTCTTCGAGCTCGAGGACATCAATTCAGAATTCGCCCAGGCCGACGTCGCCTATGTCATCGGTGCCAATGACGTTACCAATCCGGCGGCGCGCGATGACAAGACCTCGCCGATCTACGGCATGCCGATCCTCGACGTCGACCGGGCCAAGACCTGCCTCTTCGTCAAGCGTTCGCTTGGCTCGGGCTATGCTGGCATCGACAACACGCTGTTCTACAAGGACGGCACGATGATGCTGCTCGGCGACGCCAAGAAAATGACCGAGGATATCAACAAGGCGATCGGTCACTGAGCCTGATGCAGCTGCCCTTCTGGCCGGCTTTTCTCATATCTCGCCCGGGACCAGGGTCAGCTTCTCGACGCCGACAGCCAGGTTCAGCCCTTCCTGGGCCTGAACATTCAGCGGCTGCAGCATGAAGGCCTTATTGGTGCCGCCGGCGATCACCTTGGCGCCGGCACCGGCACCGAGACTCGCATCGGCGCCGATGCCGTAATATTCGCCGGCGAGGGCGAACTCAGGCATGTCCGTGCCGGTCTTTGCCAACACCTGCCAGATCATCACGCTCTTGCCGGTCTGGCCGAGGTCAATGCCGAATTTCTCTATCTTACCGGCATAGACCGCCTTGGCGCCGCCGGCCGCCGGCGTATAGGTGCAGATGAGGTTCTTCTGCGAGGTGATGATCAGACCCTGACCGCCATCCGATCCGCAGACCAGACGGCCAAGCGTCACATAACTTTCGGCGTTCGCCGAGCTTGCCCAGGCGGCGGCCGCCAGAGCCGCGGCGGCGATCATCGTTTGCTTGAACATGGTCCTTCTCCTTGGGAACGACCTGTTCGAAACGGGTTGAACTGGCGATTGTTCCTGGCTTATTCCCGCTCCAGCGCGGCGCGCTGGGCCGTCAGCACCCATAAGAGGCCCTCCGGTCGGAAATCGACCTGCACCGTGCCACGGAAGGCGGAGGCGGCATGCGCCTTGATGACCGTCGTGCCGAAGCCCGAGCGTGACGGCTCTGTTACCGGCGGGCCGCCGCGCTCCTCCCATTTGAAGCGGAGCAGGGCATCCGGCTTGTCTTCTTCCCTGACATCGTGCCACTCGAAGCGGACGCGGCCTTGCGGGACGGAGAGCGCACCATATTTCACCGAATTAGTCGCGAGCTCATGCAGGGCAAGGCCGAGGTTCTGCACCGCATCCGGCTTCAGGATGAAATCTTCGCCCGTGATTTCGATCTGCTCGCGCGATTGCGGGAAGGCCTGCAGATGGATGTCGACGACCCGCCGAAGCGACACGCCTCCCCATTGCTCGCTGGTCAGGAGCTCGATCGAACGCACCAGTCCCTCAAGGCGGTCGGCGACGGCGGCCTGAAAGGTTTCGACGCTGTCGGCTTGCTTGGCGAGTTGGCGCATCATGGCCTGCGCAAGTGTGAGAAGGTTCTTGGTGCGGTGGACAAGTTCATGCATGACGAAGCGCAGCCGGTCCTCGGTCTGGCTGCGATCGAAAGAGGCGTTCGAAAGAGCGATCGCCACCTGGTTCGCCTCGATGACGCTCGTTTCGACGGGTGAGACAATGTGGCCTTCGCCCATTCGGTTCGCCATGTCGGCGATCTCGCGGATCGTGGTGCGGACCTGTCTCGCGACCGCATAGGCGGCTAATACTGCGACGAGCACGAGTGCAACGCCTCCGATGATGAGGAAACGCCAGGTGCTGAGAATCGAGGCCTGCGCCACCGGCCCCCAGATTACCGTCTTCCACGACCAGCCCGGAATTTGCGCATAACCAAGAAGCATGTGCGGCAGGATCGTCTTATCCTCGAAGACGCCCCGGGGAAGCCTAAGCGCCGGCAGGATGCGCGGATCGAATGCAGTGCCGGGCTCGAGGGCGGCGGGACCGGCGGCAACGACCACGTGACCGCTTTGATCGATAACGGCGGCCGACCAGCCGGGGGCAAGACCCTGGGTCGTCACAAGCCTTCCGAGATCCTTGGCATCCTGAGTGATAATGAGAGCGGCGACTGGGTCGTTCTCTCTTGGGAGAGTGACGTTATAGACCCATCCGTCGCTGGTTCTGCCGCGAAAAACATCGGACGCCTCGATGCGACCGGATTTTAAGGCGGCATCGAGGGCGGCGATGTTTGCCGTTTTTCCGAGCGGCGTGCCGAAGGCCCGGCGTGTGTTCAGCAGCTGCTGGCCGGTGCGGTCGACGGCGAGGACGTAGAGCGTATTGTTCCGCAGAGCCGTTTCCGTGCGCTCGTGGAAGGAGGCGAGATCTCCGTTTTCGAGTTCCGGAGAGCTCGACAGCAGTCGCAGCGTCGTCGCCATGTCCTGAAGCTGGCGATCGATGATGCGCGAAAGGGCGAGCGCGTCCTGCGCCGTCTCGCGCTTCAGCGTCGAGCGCTGGTTGTCCTCCAGCTGCAGCAGAAGCAGCGCTACGAAGGCGAAAATCGGCAGCGCTATCGCCACCGCCATGGCAACAAGATACGTGCCTATCGAAGCTTTGGGAAAAAACAGTGCGACGATCTTCATTGATTGCGCCACACCGCCTGCGCCATTTCATAATACTTCAAATCGGAATCGATGAGCGTCTTGAAAGACGGGCGGCGCTGTCGTGCGCGCTGCCCACAATGGTTTTCGCCTGCGGTCAGGAAAGCAAAGATCCACATCTCTCGCAAACCGCCCTCAACATGTTTCGCGCAGCCCGATAGCGGGCTATCGAAGCAGCCCATGTTAGGGGGAGCAAAAGCAGGTTGCAACATAGTATGACATGCCATCGAAGACGGCGGCGGTTTTTCCGCCTCTCTTTTCAAAGCGATGCTGCCGCGTTCATGACGGCTCGCTTACGCTGCACAGGCATCGGGCCGATCATTGGTCCGGCGGCTCTGCCGGAGATTTTGTTGCAATGCCGGCGTCCTGGGGGCTTCCGAGGTCCGGCCGCCCCAATTCACATCTTTAGCCGGCTGGAACGCCGACTCGGGCGAGACCGTCGCGGGCCGGCTGGTATTTCGGATCGAGTCCAATCGCGTGGCGATAGGAGCGGGCGGCCTTTGCCTTGTCGCCGCGGCGTTCGTAGACGAGCGCTTGATTGGCCCAGGATTCGGCGATGTTGCCGTTGAGCTCGATCGCATGATTGAAATCGGCAAACGCGTTGTCGTCATCATTCAGCGCGAAGTAGGAGACGCCGCGGCCATTGTAGGGCTCGGGTGAATTCGGCGCGAGCGATATGGCTTTCGAGAAATCGTCGATTGCCTTATCCTGCTGATTGCGCTTCTGGTAGATCAGGCCACGATTGTGATAGGCGCGGCCATCAGTCGTGCCGAGCTGGATCGCCTTGCTGAAATCGTTGAAAGCCGCATCGTCCTGGCCAGCCATGCGATAGACATTGCCGCGGCCGATATAGGCGACGTCGTAGCTCGGATTGATCTGCAGGGCGGCATTGTAGTCGGCAATCGCCTGCTGCTGCTGGCCCATGTTGCGGTAGACCAGGGCGCGGTTGGCATAGGCCTGGAAGAAGCGCGGGTTGATCTGCAATGCCGTGTTGAAATCGTTCAACGCCTGGCGGAACTGGCCGCCGCGGCCATAGGCGGAACCACGGACATTATACCCTTCGGGATCCCTCGGATTGGCGTTGATGACCGCCGTCAGCGATGCAATATTCTCTTCCGAACCTTGTGCCTTGTCGATGCGGATTACGGCATCGGTGGTATTGGTCGTCTCGCAGCCGGCGAGACCGACCATGGCGGCCAGCGTCAAAGCCGGCAGGAATGCGGTTTTCTGAAAGCGCCATGCGCGGGACGGATTGAAGGTGGTATCAGCCATTCGGGCTCGCTTTCCCCATGCGGCATATCCGATATTTGGATATGCGATCTTCAGCGGCAAACTAAAAAGGCGGCGGCGAACCCATCGCCCCCGCCACAATGCATCTGAAAACGTCGAAAAAACGACGGCAACGCTTAGCGTGCGACCAGACCTTCGCGCTGGGCGCGCTTGCGGGCCAGCTTGCGAACGCGGCGAACAGCCTCGGCCTTTTCGCGAGCGCGCTTCTGCGACGGCTTCTCGTAGTAGTCGCGCATCTTCATTTCGCGGAAAATGCCTTCGCGCTGCATCTTCTTCTTGAGAGCGCGGAGAGCCTGATCGACATTGTTATCGCGGACAAGTACCTGCACGAGAATCACGTTCCTTTGGTTTGGTTGATGCCAGAGGCAGCGCAGCGCCAGGGGCAAAAATATAACGTTCGCGCGGCCGCAGCCTTGCGATTGGTGATGCGGGATAGCAGATCGAGTAGGCGAAGTCCAGACGGATGTGGAAGGCGGGCGGAAAAATCACGCCTCGCCTGATATCCGGTTGCGCGCCATAGTCTCGGGCAGGGCTTCATCAAGTACTGCGATCGCCTCCTTGAGAGCCGTCCTGACCCGAAGACGGTCAGCCGGTTCCAGCCGGCCCATGTCCAGATGCAGGTCGAGGCCCGAGAGATGCTCGCTGAGAACGCGGCTCTTGTGATCGGCGCCGAGCTTCAGCCCGTCCACGGCATAGGGCACGACTTCGCGCTGTATGCCCTTCATGGTGATCGGCGGCAAGGGATGGGCATCGACGATCTCGTTCACCAGCGCATAGGTTTCGTAGCTGATGACGATTTCCCCGCCCTGGGCGATCGATTGCAGTCGGGCCGCCAGATTGGCCTCGGCGCCGATGATCGTATAGTCCATACGGTCGCTGCTGCCGAAATTGCCGACGTTGCAATAGCCGCTGTTGATTCCCATACGCACCACGAAGGGTTCTTCCGTGCCGTTCCTGCGCCATCTGTCCTTAAGCTCGCCGAGACGGCGCTGCATGTCGACCGCCATGCGCAGGCATGCCTTCGCATCCTCTTCCGGCCCCTTCGTTTCGGGATCGCCGAAGAAGACCAGCATCGCGTCGCCGATGAACTTGTCCACCGTGCCGCCATGCTGTAGCGCGATGTTCGACATTTCGGTCAGGTATTCGTTGAGCATTTCCGTCAGGGCTTCCGGCTGCAGGCGCTCAGTGGTCGCCGTAAAATCCTTGATGTCTGAGAAGAAGATCGTCAGACGCTTACGCTCGGTATGGACGACGACGTCCTTCTGCCCGCTGAAAATGCTCTTGTAGATCTGTGGCGAGAGATAGCGCGAAATTTTCAGGGAAATGCTGGCGAGGAACTCATTCGCCGCTTCCAGATCCTGATTGGCGCCGTGGATCGCGCGCGTCTGCTGCCGCTGGAGAAGGATGAAGCTGACGCCGATGACGGCGACGAACAGGAAATAACAGAGCAGGTATTTGAAGGCGAAGACGTTGCTGGCATAGGGCTGGCGGATGACAACTTCCTGTATGCCGCGCACATCGCCGACCTTCCAATCGGTTTTTGGGCTTTCGGGATGAGTATTGTGGCAGGCGACACAGGCCTGGCCCATTACCACCGGGGTGATGAACCGCAAGGTGTCGGTTAACCCGACGCGGGTAAGGTCGTTCAGCGCTTGCTGCGGATTGGCGCGCAGGGCGGCGAGCGCCTTTCTCTCGAAGTCGTCGAGCTCGTGGGATGCGCGGCTCTTGAAGGGAAGGTCGGAAACGAAGCGGTAGGTGATATTGGCCTGCTGCTCCTTGATAACGTCTCCGAGCTCCAGGGAAAGGGTTGCCGGCAGCGGGATGGCGCCTGGAATATTGGCATAGTTATGGGAAACGACCGTGCCTGAGGTCGCACCGCTCGCGTGTGCGGCCAGAACACGCCCCACGACATTCGTCGAATAATAAGAGCGGATGCTTGAAATCAGCGAGCTCATGTCTCGCGCCTGACGCCGCAGGGTATTGCCCGAGAGATCGCTGATATCGAGCCAGACGGCCAACGGCAGTCCCCCGAGCATTGCCAGCACGACGACAATAAGCCAGTAGCCGCTCCGACGCGCGGCGGATTCGGAAATCACGGGCGACCCCTCGTTCTTTTTGCGGAAAAGCATCCGATTTGCAGCCGCTAGAAGAACATTTCGCTGCCCGCCCGGCAAGATCGATGCCTTGTCATTCGGGCAAAAGCCCGGCTGAAAATTGGAGTTATCTGCGAATGGCATTCAGAATGAAAGCGGCGTAGCCTGTCCGTCGGCAGTTGCGGGCCCGATCGGCCGGCCGTGGGAGGGGACAGCCGGTGAGATCATGACGCGCGTGCAGCAAATCGGTGTCGTTATCGGTCTGGCGATCGTGGCTCTGCTCACGATTCTGCGGGCTGGCGATCCCGGAATTTTCAAGCTGATCCGCGGCGTGACATTTGACGAGTATCAGCGGCTGGTTCCGCGGACCTTCGAGCCGATGCCAGTCCGCGTCATCGACATTGATGAGGCCTCGTTGCGCGAATTCGGGCAATGGCCTTGGCCAAGGGACCGGCTGGCCCTCCTCGTGGACCGGCTTTCGGAGATGGGTGCCGCGGCCATCGCCTTCGACGTTCTCTTCTCCGAGCCGGATCGGTTGTCGCCGCGCAACATCGTCCGGGAGGTCATTGGTATCGATCCTTCGATTGCCGAAAAGCTGCCCGACAATGACGAGATATTCGCCCGCTCGATCGCCGAAAAGCCGGTCGTGCTCGGCTTCGGCCTCTCCAACGAGGGCAGTTACCGGCCGCCCGTCAAGGCGGGCTTCGCATTCACGGGCGAAAGCCCCGTCTCGGCTCCGCCCCATCTCGGCGCCTCGACGCCGCTCAGACCGCACCTGGAAACCAATGCGGCGGGGCTCGGCCATATCAGCCTCAACCCCGGAAACCCTTCGCCGGTGGTGCGGGCAGTTCCGCTGTTCCTAACCGACGGAGAACAGCTCTATCCCAATCTCGCGGTCGAGGCGCTGCGCGTCGCACAGGGCGCCTCGACCTACGTACTATCCGGCGCTCCCGACCACGCCGGTATTATGACATCGGCTAAGATCGGCGACTTCGTCGTCCCGCTGACGGCGGCTGGCGAACTCTGGCTTTATGTCACTCCCGACCGGGCCGAGCGGTATATCTCCGTCCGGCAGGTGCTTGCGCCGGGAGGCGTCTCCACCGAGACGGCAGCGGCCATCAACGGGAGCATTCTCTTCGTCGGCACATCGGCAGCTGGCTTGCAGGACATCCGCGTTACCGCGCTCGGCGAGAACGTTCCCGGGGTTTCGCTGCATGCGCAGGCGGCCGAGCAGATCCTCTCCGGCCAATTCCTGTCTCGGCCCGACTGGGCGGACGGGCTTGAAATCCTTGTCATCGCGGTGCTCGGATGCCTGCTCGTCGTGGTGACGACCTTCGTCAGCCCCGCCGTCGCGCTGGTCTGCGGCCTGCTGATCACCGCAATGGCGCTGGTGGCGTCGTGGCTCTCTTTTCTCTATGCGGGGCTTCTCTTCGATCCGCTGGCCCCGATCGTCAGCGGATCGATCACCCATTTTGCCGCGACCTCCTTCAAGATCCTCGTGATCGACCGAGAGCGGCGTGAGGTGCGGCGCGCCTTCGGGCATTATCTTTCTCCGTCGTTGCTCCACCGCATCGAGCATAATCGTGACGCATTGCGTCTTGGCGGCGACGACCGCGAGCTGACGGTCATGTTCGTCGATGTCAGGAACTTCACCGAGATGAGCGAGCGGCTGGCGCCGACCGATGTCGTCGCCTTCCTGAATACGCTGCTGGACGCGCTGAGCCGCCATGTCGTGGCTAATGAAGGCACGCTCGACAAGTTCATCGGCGATTCGATCATGGCTTTCTGGAATGCGCCCGTCGATGTGGCGGATCACGAAACCAAGGCGGTTCGCACAGCGCTGGCCATGCGCGAGACACTCGCCGAACTGAACGCCGGCGACGCCTTCGGCTTCGGGCCTGATCAGGAGGTCGGCATCGGCATCGGTATCCATACCGGCCTTGCCTGCGTCGGCAACATGGGCGCCAAGACCCGCTTCAACTATTCGGCCGTCGGAGACGCCGTCAACGTTGCTGCCCGCATCGAGTCATCCTGCAAGGAGGTCGGCTTCGATATCCTCATTTCCGACAGTACAGCACGGTCAGTGCAGGGAATGGCACTGATCGAAGCCGGCGCGCTCCCGCTCAAGGGGAAGAGCAACCGGACACAGATCCTGGCCGTGGTCGGCGACGAGCGCGTCGCCGCGTCCCCGGAATTTGCGGCTCTTGAGGTCGTTCACAGGCAGTTGATGCAGGCCCTGCAATCGCATTCGCGGAACAGCCGCAAGCTTATCGGTACGGCAAAGGTCAGAGCGGTGCAGGTGATCGGCGGTTTGGCGGAATTCTACCAGCGTATATCCGGCCGGGCCGATCATTTTCGCGAAGTGCCGGAGGGGATCGAAAACAGCGCAGCCGACTGATCGCCTCAGCGGCCGCGATTGAAACTCCGACTCCTGTCGTGGCTAAGGTCGCTGTCGCGATCATGATCACGATTGTGATCGCGATATCCATGACGGTCGCGGTCGTGTCCGCGATGATCCTCGCCATGATTCCCGGGCTTGCCGTCATCGTCATGCCGGCCATGGCCATCATGCTTGTCGTGCCGATCGGGCTTGTGGTGATGCGGCTTGTCGTGATGCGGCTTCTCATGATCAGGCTTGTCAGGCTTGGCCGGCCGCTCCTTTTGCGGCTCGGCCTGTCTCTGCGGCGGATCCTGCCTTTGGGGGGTGGGCGCAATCGCGGGCGGAGGGCGCGTTCTGTCTTTTCTCTCTGGTGCAACGGAGGCCATATTGCAGCCTCCGAGCATACCGATGCCGCCCACAAGCCGCTGGTTGCCGGAGAGGAAGGGTAGGGCGCGGGAAGTTCCGAGCTTATCGAGAACGCTGGGGTCGACCCGGCGGGCCGGCGACATATCACCGTTCGGCTTGGCGACCACGCAATCGCAGCGCTGCTGCAACTGCCGGCACCCGCCGGGGCCGCAGAAACTGGCCGCGCCGTTCAAGAGGACGACGGCGGTGGTGCCGTCGGGGCCGACGTAAAAATCGAATGCAGTCCCGCGCACGCCGATCGTGCCTGCCGGCGTCAGGATTTGATAGGCCGAGGATTTGGAATTGCCGCTGACCCACCGGAAGGTCCCCTTGGCGGCCTTGATGGTGAGTTTCTTGACCGATTGAGAGTCGTCGAAAACATACTTGTCAATAACGACGGACGAACCCCAGCCGACCGCAAGTTTGGTGCCGTCCCTAAACAGAAACTGGCCGAGCCCCGACTGGGATGTTTTTATGCGTTCGTCACGGTGAACGCTTGTGTTGACTTCAATTGGGCCGGCTTGTCCCGTTACCTCAGTCTTGATGAGGACAGCCTGGCCAACCGGCTCGGCGGCGGCTAGGTGGGCGCTGCCGAGCACAGTAAAAAGCGTCTGGAATAATAAACGCCGCCCCCGCATGATACACCAACCCCGCAACCGGGCGAAATTAACACTTTGGTAACTGCTTGTCTTTTCACCCTCTTGGGTTAGGCCGACCCTGCCGCCGGGTGGAAAGTCATCTTGCATGGCATGATTGGGAAGCGGCGCTCGGCACCATCGAAAAATTGCGCAGTTTTCGACATGATGTCGTTCAGTGTCAAAAGCGAAGCTCTCGCGCGTCGCAAAAGAGCCGTTGTGCCGCATTTGGATTTGCGATTTGTATGGGCGCGAGAACAGCCCTTGCCGGAAGGAGAACAAGGCAGATGCGGAAATATTCGGTTTTTGCCGTGGCGCGAGAGGCCCTTCGCGGCCACCGAGGTTGGGAGAAGCAGTGGACTTCGCCGGATCCCCGCGCCGAATACGACGTCGTCATCATCGGCGCGGGTGGGCACGGCCTCGGAGCCGCCTATTATCTCGCCAAGGAGCACGGCATCACCAATGTAGCAGTGATCGAGAAAGGCTGGCTCGGCGGCGGCAATACAGGGCGCAACACCACCATCATCCGTTCGAATTATCTCTATGAAGAGAGCATGCACATCTACGAGCATTCGATGAAGCTCTGGGAAGGGCTTTCGCAGGAGCTCAACTACAATGTGATGTATTCGCCGCGCGGCGTGATGATGCTCTCGCACAATATTCACGACCAGCAGTCCTTCAAGCGGCATATCCATGCCAACCGGCTCTACGGCATCGACAATGAATGGCTGACACCGGAGCAGGCGAAGGCCTATTGTCCGCCGCTCGATATCTCCGCCAGTGCGCGCTATCCGATCAATGGCGCAGCGCTGCAGCGGCGCGGCGGCACCGCGCGGCATGATGCGGTAGCCTGGGGATATGCGCGGGCCGCCTCCGATCGTGGCGTGCACATCATCCAGAACTGCGAAGTGACCGGCATCCGGCGCGGTCCGGACGGACGGGTGATCGGGGTCGAGACCTCGCGCGGCTTTATCGGTGCCAAAAAAGTCGGCGTGTCGGCCGCGGGCCATACGTCAACAATCATGAAGATGGCGGATGTGCGCGTGCCGTTGCAATCGAGTCCGCTGCAGGCGCTGGTCTCCGAGCCGCTGAAGCCGATCTTCCCCTGCGTAGTCATGTCGAACACTGTGCATGCCTATATCTCCCAGTCCGACAAGGGCGAGCTCGTCATCGGCGCCGGCACCGACCAGTACAATTCCTATTCCCAGACGGGCGGGCTGCAGATCATCACGCATACGCTCGACGCCATCTGCGAGCTCTTCCCGATGTTCCGGCGCGTCAAGATGATGCGGCAATGGGGCGGCATCGTCGACAATACGCCGGACCGTTCGGCAATCCAGTCGAAGACGCCGGTCCCCGGCCTGTACGTCAATTGCGGCTGGGGCACCGGCGGCTTCAAGGCGACGCCGGGTTCGGCCAATCTCTTCGCGCATTTGATCGCCCGCGATGAACCGCACAAGTTCAGCGCCGGCCTGACGCTGGAGCGCTTCCGCAGCGGCCGGCTGATCGATGAAGCGGCGGCTGCGGCGGTGGCGCACTGATAATGAACACTTCCGCTCGTATGCTCGCTCCTTTGGTCGCTTACCCCCTCACCCGCCTTTCAGGCACCTTCTCCCAGCTCGGGAGAAGGGGAGGAGAAGGAAATCCCACATGCTGCTGATCCATTGCCCTTACTGCCAAGAAGAGCGCTCCGAGCTCGAATTCCGCGGCGCGGGTGACGCACATATCGCGCGGCCCACCAATATCGCTTCGATCTCGGACGAAGAGTTCGAAGAGTATTTCTTTCTGCGCGAGAACCCGAAAGGACTGATCTTCGAACGCTGGCGGCATATTCACGGCTGCGGCCGCTTCTTCAACGCGGCGCGCGATACGGTGAGCGACAAGTTCATCATGACCTACAAGGCGGGTGAGCCGAAGCCGCGGATCGGTGCCGAGGCCGAACAGCATAGCCCTGTCGAGACATATGAAGCCGTGGAAGGAGAGGCGCAATGAGCGGTGCTAATCGTATCGCCGGGAAGGGGCGCCTGACGCCGGCCAAGACTGCGCGTTTCAGCTTCGACGGCAAGGGCTATACGGCGCTGGAAGGCGATACCGTCGCCTCGGCGCTGATCGCCAACGGCATTCATCTCGTCGGCCGGTCGTTCAAATATCACCGTGCTCGCGGCATTCTGTCGGCAGGGGCCGAGGAGCCGAACGCGCTGATCGACGTTGCTCGGGATACGGCGCGCAAGCAGCCGAACGTGCGCGCCACGGTGCAGGAAGTCTTCGACGGCATGATCGTCCAGTCGCAGAATCGCTGGCCTTCGCTCGCCTATGATGTCGGTGCGGTCAACAATCTGATGTCGCCGTTCTTCGCCGCCGGTTTCTACTACAAGACCTTCATGTGGCCGCGTTCCGCCTGGAAACATGTCTACGAACCGTTCATCCGCCGTGCCGCCGGCCTCGGCGTCGCACCGACGGAAGAGGATCCAGATCATTATGCCAGCCGCTACGCCCATTGCGACGTGCTGGTGGTCGGCGCCGGAGTGGCCGGGCTTTCGGCGGCGCTGGCCGCGGCCGAGACCGGCGCGAAGGTGATCCTCTGCGACGAGCAGGCGGAAGCAGGCGGGGCGCTGCGCTACGATGCGGGGGTGAGGATCGACGGGCAGGATGGTTACACCTGGGCGCAGAAAGCCGTGGCGCGGCTGAAGGCAACCGATAATGTCAAGGTGCTCACCCGCACGACCGCCTTCGGCTACTACAACCACAATTTCGTCGGACTTGCCGAACGCGTCACCGATCATATCGCCAAACCATCGAGCGATCTGCCGCGCGAGCGGCTGTGGCAGGTCCGGGCCAAGCGGGTGATCCTCGCCACCGGCGCGATCGAGCGGCATATGGTGTTTCCGAACAACGACCGCCCAGGCATCATGCTGGCTTCGGCGGGGCGGATGTATCTCAATCATTACGGTGTCGCCGTCGGAACCAATATCGGCATCTACACGGCACATGATTCCGCCTATGAAGCGGCTTTCGATCTGAAGCGGGCCGGTGTCTCGATCGCCGCCATCGTCGATTGCAGGCAGGCGCCGGGAGCGGCGGTGCTGGCGGAGGCGCGTACGCTCGGTATCGACGTTCTCACCGGCCAGTCGGTCATTAATACTGCAGGGCGGCTGCGCATCTCGTCGATGACGGTAGCGCGCAACGGCGGCGGCTCGCCCCGCAAGATCGCGGTCGATGCGCTGCTGGTTTCGGCCGGCTGGACACCGTCCGTGCATCTCTTCTCGCAGTCGCGCGGCAAGGTGGCCTTTGAAGCGGAAAGCCAGCGCTTCCTGCCCGGCACCTATGCGCAGGACTGCCTTTCGGTCGGCGCCTGCAACGGCACTGACGACCTGCAGCGGACTGTCGAGGAATCGCTTGCCGCCGGCGAACTGATGGCGCGGGCCACCGGCAGAAGCGGCGGCGGTAAGATCACGATTTCGGCCGAGCAGCCCTATGACTGGACAGGCGGCATGATTGGCGCCGCCGAAGGCGCCGGGCCGAAGACAAATGCCAAGGCCTTCATCGATTTCCAGCACGACGTCTGCGCCAAGGATATTCGCCTGGCCGTGCGCGAGGGCATGCATTCGATCGAGCATATCAAGCGCTTTACGACCAACGGCATGGCCTCGGACCAGGGCAAGCTTTCCAACATGCATGGCTTGGCGATTGCCGCCGAAATGCTAGGCAAGGAAATTCCGAGGGTCGGTCTCACCACTTTCCGTGCGCCCTACACGCCGGTGACCTATGGTACGCTGATCGGCCATTCGCGCGGAAAGCTGTTCGATCCCACCCGCAAGACGCCGCTGCACGAGTGGGAAGAAGCCCAAGGCGCTGTTTTCGAGGATGTCGGCAACTGGAAGCGCGCCTGGTTCTACCCGCGCTCGGGCGAGAACATGCATCAGGCCGTCGCCCGGGAATGCCGGACGGCCCGCGAATCGGCAGGTATCTTCGATGCCTCGACGCTCGGCAAGATCGAAGTGGTAGGGCCGGATGCGGCGAAATTCCTCAATCTCATCTACACCAATGCCTGGGACACGCTGAAGCCCGGCAAGGTTCGCTACGGCATCATGACGCGCGAGGACGGCTTCGTTTATGACGATGGCGTCGTCGGTCGCCTGGCGGAGGACCGTTTCCATGTGACGACGACGACAGGCGGAGCGCCGCGTGTTCTCCACCATATGGAAGACTACCTGCAGACGGAATTTCCCGATCTGAAGGTGTGGCTGACCTCAGTGACCGAGCAATGGGCCGTCATCGCCGTGCAGGGGCCGAAGGCGCGCGAGATCGTCGCGCCGCTGGTCGAGGGCGTCGACCTTTCCAACGAGGCCTTCCCGCATATGAGCGTTGCCGAGTGCACGGTCTGCGGCGTGCCGGCGCGACTGTTCCGCGTTTCCTTCACAGGTGAAATCGGCTTCGAAATCAACGTGCCGGCCGATTACGGCCAGTCGGTGCTCGAAGCGGTCTGGGCCAATGCCGAACCGCTCGGGGCTTGCGTCTACGGCACCGAGACCATGCACGTTCTTCGCGCCGAGAAGGGCTATATCATCGTCGGTCAGGACACGGACGGGACCGTGACCCCTGACGATGCGGGCGTTGCCTGGGCGGTTTCGAAGAAGAAGAAGGACTTCGTCGGCATTCGCGGACTGCAGCGGCCGGACCTCGTCAAGGAGGGGCGCAAGCAACTTGTCGGCCTTGTCACCAAGGATCCGAAGCTGGTGCTCGAAGAAGGCGCGCAGATCGTCGCGAGCCCGAACGAGCCGAAGCCGATGACGATGCTCGGCCACGTCACATCGTCCTATTGGTCCGAAAATTGCGGCAGGTCGATCGCCTTCGCGCTGGTCGCCGGCGGCCGGGCGCGGATGGGCGAGACGCTTTATGTGCCGATGCCGGACCGGACGATTGCCGTCGAAGTGACGGATCTGGTGTTCTTTGACAAGGAAGGGGGCCGCATCCATGGCTGATGTCGCAATTCGCAAGCCGGCGCTGGCCGGCCGTCTCGGCGGTTCCGCCACCGTGCGCCTGACGGTTGCGCCCGCCGCGAGCCGCGTGGCATTGCGCGCGCCGACAGGGTCGCTCAAAGCACTTTCTTTGGCTCTCGGCCTGTCTGTGCCGACCACTCCGAAAACGTCCGGCCACGCCGGTGCGCGCTCGGCGCTCTGGATCGGGCCGGACGAGTGGCTGTTGATCGACGAGGCGGGCGGCGATCTGATGGCGGCGTGTTCCAGCGCCGGCGCGCTGCATTCGGCGACCGACGTTTCCCACCGCAATGTGGCGGTCATCGTTTCGGGACCGGGTGCGGAGGCCACGCTTGCGGCCGGCTGCCCGCAGGATCTGTCGCTTTCTTCCTTTCCGGTCGGCGCTGCCTCGCGCACCATCTTCGGCAAGGCGGAGATCGTGCTTCTCCGCACGGAAGAGGACACGTTCCGGGTGGAGTGCTGGAGGTCGTTTTCCGATTACGTCTTCGGACTGTTGGCCGAGGCGGCGGAAGATGCCGAGCATTGAGGCTTTCAAGACCGGCTGCTTAGTCTAGCGGCTGAACAGCGAGCAACGGTTACGTGTCCGAGAGCCTGATACTGCGGGCGTGGTGAAGGACTTCATGGACAACCGCGTCACTCTCGGCGGCGCGTGAAACGACATGAAAGATGATCGGTTGTACAGGGATATCGGCAAACACGCGCCTTAGAGAATCGTCATCGAGCTGTGGGCGGATCATTGGGGCAGGCAACAGCGCGAACCCATCACCTTGGGATACTATATCGACTATAGCTCGAACATTATTGCAATAATTGATCGCTCGGCGTCTGACCGGCAGCCTTTCAACGGCGCTCCGCATGATCTCATAGATCGGCGAGTGGCTAGGGAGGGACCACAGGGGGAAGCCTTCGTCGTCTTGCGCCTGCTCAAGTCTGTTCGCCACATCCGCGGCCGCCACCCAAATCAGTTCCACAGGGCCAATCGGAGTGGCGACAAGGGCTGGGTGAACCACTAGGCTAGCAGCGAATGCGATATCGATCTTTCCGGCAACAAGGCTTTGAATAAGTTGAGCGGTCAACTGAATATCGATCTCGAACGTAAGGTCGTGCCATCGACGCTTCATATTAGCGACGAACTGTGGCAAGCACGTCGCCGCCGCGATTTCGCCGGATCCAATGCGAACTATCCCCCGAATTTGGTCGAAGCCGGCACTTCGAAGAAGTGCAGCCTGCAGTTGGTCCCATATTGGGGTGTACTCACGAACAAGCTCTCGCCCCGCGGGCGTTAAGGCCATTGTACGACCATTCCTCCGGAACAGTTTCGCCGACAATCTCTCTTCAAGCTCACTAATACGCGCAGAGATAGCAGGCTGGGTTGTATTCAATCGCTCGGCAGCTGCCGCAAATGTGCCAAGTCGCGCTATCCAGACTAGCGATTCAAGATGATAAAGAGAAATTCGATTGATAGACATCTGTTATTATTAAACGAAAAAACAAATAATTGGAATTGATGTGCATCACGGTGTTTGCTCACGCATCCATTTTAGGAGGACAGCGTGGCGCGTAAGATTTTCAATAATGCAGCCTCTGCGTTGGAAGGGCTCTTGGCTGACGGAATGTTCATTTGCGCCGGCGGATTTGGGCTCTGCGGAATTCCCGAGCGATTGATCGACGCAGTGCGCGATTCAGGCGTCTCGAATCTGACGATCGCATCAAACAACGCCGGCATTGACAATGAGGGGCTTGGGAAGCTTCTCCGGACTAGGCAGATCAAGAAGATGATCTCGAGCTACGTCGGAGAGAACAAAGAATTCGAGCGCCAGTACCTCGCTGGTGAACTCGAGGTCGAATTCTGCCCTCAGGGCACGCTTGCAGAGCGATGCCGCGCAGGGGGGGCTGGCATACCCGGCTTTTACACAAAGACGGGTGTCGGCACGACTGTCGCTGAAGGGAAGGAAACCAAGACATTTGAAGGCCAAGAGTACATTCTAGAGCGCGGAATTTTTGGTGATTTGGCGATCATCAAGGGCTGGAAGGCGGACGAAAGCGGCAACCTAATCTTTCGCAAGACCGCACGGAACTTCAACCAGCCCATGGCCACCGCTGCAAGGATTTGCGTTGCCGAAGTCGAAGAAATTGTTCCGACTGGTAGTCTCGACCCAGACCACATCCATTTGCCTGGTATCTACGTGAAGCGCCTTATCGTGGGAGCTCCATACGACAAGAAAATCGAGCAGAAAACAGTTCGGGCGAGGGAGGTCGCGTGATGGCTTGGACGAGAGACCAGATGGCCGTTCGCGCGGCCCAGCCCTTGCGTGATGGATTCTATGTGAACCTTGGGATCGGGATACCGACGCTGGTTGCCAATCATATCCCGAGGGGAATCGACGTTACTTTGCAGTCCGAGAATGGAATGCTCGGTATCGGGCCGTTTCCGTACGACGGCGAGGAGGATGCAGACCTCATCAACGCCGGAAAGCAGACGATAAGCGAACTACCTGGCAGCTGCTATTTTTCCAGCTCAGACAGTTTCGCAATGATCCGAGGCGGTCACATTGATCTGGCCGTTCTCGGTGCGATGGAGGTCAGCGAGCGAGGCGACATCGCAAACTGGATGATCCCTGGTAAGATGATCAAGGGAATGGGCGGCGCAATGGATTTGGTAGCCGGCGTAACGAAGATTGTCGTTCTAATGGAGCATGTTTCGAAAGATGGTATGCCGAAATTCGTCGGTGAGTGCATGCTTCCGCTTACCGGGCGCAGCGTGGTTGACTTGATCATCACTGATCTCGCGGTCTTTGAGCGGCCCTCGAGCGGCGCCCCGTTCAAACTTGTGGAGCTTGCGGATGGTGTCTCGTTTGAGGAGATTGCGTCCAAGACCACGGCTCACTACCTGACCTAGACGGAATGCTTGTGTTCTCCTGCGCTGTGAGAACACCACGCCTTGCGGTATGACGGCCTGGCGGGCAAATGGTGAAGGCTTCTACGACGTGCAGCACAACGGCTGGGCAAAGCTTGGGCGGCGTCCTTGTCGCCCAGCCAGCTGTTTACGTCGGGTGGCTTTCCGTCTTGAGAATTTACCGTTTGCGCATTCCCCGCTTGATCATTGCCGCTACGGTCGGATAACGTGGCCGCTGTCAGCAGCCCGGACAGGCCGCCGACTATTTCCGCTTTTAGCGCAAAGGTTTACTGCATAATTTCCTTGGACCAGAATCGGCTAAGGTGAAATCATGCAGCGGCAAGGGTTTGGGGTGTCGATGAAACGCGAGAGCGTGCGGGAGAAGAACAAGGAAGACAAGCTGCTCCGCATCAAGAAAGCTGCTTTCGACCTGTTTCTTTCCAAGGGCTTCGACGACACGACGACGCGCGAGATTGCCACCGCCGCCGGCGTGGGCATGGGCACCGTCTTCGTCTATGGCGAGACCAAGCGCGATCTTCTGTTTCTGATCGTCAATGACGGGCTTGAGATGTGCATCGAGGAAGCACGGGCCTTGATCAGCCCGGAAAAATCGCTGCTGGCCAATCTGCTTATCATCTTGCGGCGTCACTATCAGTATTTCGCGGAAAATCCCGCTCTGTCCCAGGCCGCCTTGCGGGAGATGTATTTTTACCAGTCAGGCACGCAGGCAGAACGCTTCAATCGCACCCGTCATGCCCTGCGCCATTTGCTGACCGACTTGATCGACGAGGCGCTCAAGGCGGGCGTCATCAGCGCCTCCGAGACAGCAGAGATGATCGCGCAGGCTATATTTGCCATTTATCAAGTTGATCTGCGCATCTGGCTTTCGGACAATAAACTGAATCTTGAGGACGGAACCGAAAGACTACGGCGACAGATCGAAATCGTCATGAAGGGCCTGTCTCCTCATAGATCGGCCTTGAGGCTATAACGCCTGATCTCCAACTGATCGAAGCAAGCGGATACGATCTACCTTGGGCCACAAAACGGTCTGTAAGGTCGTAAAGGCCTTCTCATCTCAAAAAAATGAGCATGATCAAATTGACAGTCGCCAGCTTTTATGCGATTTTTGATCACGCTCAAAAATCTGGTGGAGGCCAGAAAGATGAGGTGCCGGAAGCCACTTTCCGGCTTGGGTCCGCGCTGGCTAGGCGTGGGCGGACGGAGGATCGAGGATTATTGTCATGCAGGATTTATCGGCCCCGGCGGATTGCCGGCGGGGCATTGCGCTCGCTGTTGCGCCAAACGGGGGACGACGCACAAAAGCGGATCATCCCGCCTTGCCGATTGCGCCGCAGGAGCTTGCGGAATGTGCGGAAGCCTGCCTGACCGCAGGCGCCAGCATGATCCATGTGCATGTACGGGACGCAGCAGGCCAGCATTGCCTGGATGTTGATTGTTATCGAGCCACAGAAGAGGCCATCCGCGCACGGGTTGGCGAACGATTGATCGTGCAGGTCACGACGGAAGCGCTTGGCCGCTATACACCGAAGGAGCAAAACGATCTCGTGCGTAGGCTGCGTCCACAAGCCTGTTCCATGGCTCTGCGGGAAATTGCGCCCGATGCCCTGCACGAAATCGCCTTTTCCGATCTACTTGGATGGATGCGCCGGGAGCGGATCTTTCCGCAGATCATTCTGTACGATGCTGCGGATGTGGCCCGCTTGCAGGACATGCGCCTGCGTGGCGTCATTCCGGCGGACGATATTCCGGTGCTTTTCGTGCTTGGCCGTTATACGGCAAGCCAGCATTCCAGCCCGGCCGACCTGGGTGAATTTCTCGGCGTGGCCCGGCAAGCTTCCTTCTCACACTGGACAGTCTGTGCCTTCGGCAAGGATGAAGCCGCTTGCGCGGTGACAGCCGCACTGCTGGGCGGACATGCGCGCCTTGGCTTCGAAAACAATCTTTTCCTCCCCGATTGCACCGTGGCTGCAGACAACGCGGCGCTGATTACGCCGGTGGCGAACGTTCTTCGCCATCTGGGACGATCCCTTGAAACCGCAGAAACGCAACGGGCCGCACTGGAAGCGATCTGGTGATGGCGACTGAAGACGGAAATCTTGGAGAATGCTGATGTCAAACACAGCACAGGCCACAGGCGAATTGACCGGGCCTCGGTCACTGGAGAACGCAAAGGAATGGATGCGCGATCGCCTTGCCAAGCGCATCCACCCCCTCGGTCTGACCGACCCGCAGGCAACGCTGGAAACGATCGAGGCGCTGACCGGGCTGGATGGTGAGCGCTGGGCGAGGGCATGGATCGCAACCGGCAACCGCTTCATGGCTATTGCCGATGGGCGTATGGAGGGCGGTGATGTGGCGGCAGCACGCGATGCCTATTATCAGGCCTATGGGTTCTACTTCCTGGGTCGCTTCCCTTGTCCGAATCATCCCGCCAAGGAAGAAAGCTACCGGCTGGAACTCGCCGCCTATGCGCAATTCGGTGCGCTGGCAGATCCGCCCATCGTGCCGGTCAGCCTGCCTTTCGAGGCTCCCGATGCGCTATCCGGTCAAATTCGCTTCTACTTGCGCAAACCTGCAGGCGTGGAGAAGCCGCCTGTTCTGATCATGTGGGGCGGCGTCGATGCGTGGAAAGAGGAGATGACGGAGCTTTCTAACGCTCTCGTAGCCCAGGGTATTGCGACCATTGCCATGGATAATGTCGGCACGGGAGAATCGCCCCTGAAGGCGCGGCAGAATGGCGAAAACCAGTTTCTGCCGGTCATCGAATGGGCAATGAAGTCCGGGGACCTCGATGGCAGCCGGATTGGCCTGATCGGTCGCTCCTTCGGCGGTCACTGGGCCACCAAACTCGCCCACCTGATTCCGGGAAGCCTTCGCTGCGCTGTCAACTGGGGTGGCGGCGTCCATTACATGTTTCAGCCGGAATGGGTGGAGGCGTCGCGTTATCCCGACAGCTACCTCATGGAACTGGTGGAAACCCGCAGCCGCATGTTGGGTGCGAAGAATGACGCCGAATATCTCAAAGGTTTCCGGGTTCTTTCGCTTCTCGATCAGGATCTTCTGTCGCGCCCCTCTGCGCCGCTGCTGCTGGTCAACGGCAAGGAGGACAAGCAGTGCCCGATCGCCGACATCCATCTTCTGCTCGACCACGGCAGCCCGAAATCCGTCCGTCTGTTTCCCGGCGGACACATGGGCTTTGGCCCGCATACCGTTCCCACGATCGTTTCGTGGGTCCGCAACCACCTGACCTGACGGAAAGGATTTCGCCATGAGCAATTGGCGGCTGATGATGCCCACCACGGAGGCCTATCTTCTCGATAAGGTCCTCTATGAACTCCACCACAAGCCGGATGATCTTGCGGCCTATAATCAGGACAAGGCGGCCTATCTGGCGCGCTTCAAGCTAAGCCCCGAGATGGCCGAGATGATCAGCGGCAATGACGTGGCCGGTCTCTACGAGGCCGGCGTGAACCCGTACCTGTTGCGCGCCCACTGCATCGGCGTGCGCATTCCCGAAGACGTATCGCTTGCCGCTCTCCGCAGCCTGATGAAAGAAGGAGACGACAAATGGCTGAATTGACCGGAATTTACACGGCAAGCCACACGCCGGTAATGTTGAACTTTCCCGACCGGATTCCGCCGGAGTTGCGAACGGAAATCTTCGGCGCCTACGAGGCCATGGGCCGTGACTTCGAGGCTGGCAAACCGGATGCGTTGGTCGTTCTCTCCAACGATCACCTGCACAACTTCTTTCTCGACAATTTTCCAGCCCTCTGCATCGGTGTCGGCGAAAGCTATGAAAGTCCCATCGAACATTGGCTGAAGGCCAAGCGCCGGGTCTTTACCGGCAATCAGGCTTTTGGTGCCTATCTGCTGCAGGAAGCGCTGAAAGCCGATTTCGACCCGAGCTTCTCCATGGAAATGGTGCTCGATCACGGGTCGCTGACACCGCTGGAGCTTGCGGGCCTCGACCCGGACCTGCCGATCGTGCCGATCCTGTTCAACTGCGTCCAGCCACCCATGCCTACCATGCGGCGCTGCTACCAGTTCGGCAAGTTCCTGGGCGACGCCATCCGCCGCTACGATGGCGTCAAGCGCGTGGCAATCCTCGCCACCGGCGGCATTAGCCATGACATCGCGACACCGCGCATGGGCATGGTGAACCGCGATTTCGACGAAACCCTGCTGAAATTTCTGGAAGCGGGTGATCCCGATGCGGTTATCCAATATGCCTCGGAGCAGGTGCATACCGCCGGCAACGGCGCCGAAGAAATCCGTATGTGGATGGCGGCCATGGGCGCTGCTGACGGATTGCCGTTCCGCCGTGCCTATTACCGGGCCGTCAATGACTGGTATACTGGAATCGGCATCGGCCATTTCGGCAAGAGCGAACTGGCAGCGGCGGTCAGCCATGGGTGACCGGCGCAAGGCTCTCGTCATCGGCGGCGGCATTGCCGGCATGGCAGCCGCCATCTCGCTTCGCGAAGCCGGGCTTGACGTTCATCTCTGCGATCAGGACCCGCACTGGCGAGTCTATGGGGCTGGCATCACCATCACCGGCCCGACGCTTCGGGCCATGCGGCGGCTCGGCATTCTGGAGGCCGTGCTGGAGCGCGGTTATGCCGCAGATGGCATCGATATCTGCTCGGCGGAGGGCAAGCCACTCTTCCAACTCGATACCCGTGGCGAGGCGCTGGGTGCCATACCGAGCGCAGGCGGCATTCTGCGGCCGGTCCTGCACGGCATCATGTCCGAGCGGCTCCTCGCGCTTTCGCCGGAAATCAGGCTCGGGGTGACGGTCGAGGAGATCGATTGGCAGGGCGATCTGGCGCAGGTGCGCTTCAGTAAGGGTGAGAGCACCGCCTACGATCTCGTCGTTGGGGCCGATGGCATCTACTCGCGTACCCGGCAGCAGATGTTTGCCGAGGCGCCCGTTCCCCGCTACGCAGGCCAGATGTGCTGGCGGCTGATGATGGCGCGACACCCCGAAATCAGGCGCCGCACCTTCTTCCTCGGCGGACCCGCCAAGGTCGGTCTCAACCCGGTCGCGCCGGACCAGATGTACATGTTCTATCTCGAAGCGCAGCCAGAACCGGTCTGGCGCGAAGAGGCAAACCAGCATGAGGTTCTGCGTGAGCTTCTGCACGGCTATGGCGGTGTATTGAAGGAGATCGCGCAAGGGCTAACCGCCGGGTCGAACATCATCTGCCGTCCACTGGAAACGGTTCTGGCAGGTGAAAGCTGGGTTCGTGCCAATACGGTGCTGATCGGCGATGCCGCCCATGCCACCACGCCGCAGCTTGCTTCGGGTGCCGGCATGGGCATCGAGGACGGGCTTGTGCTGGGCGAGGAAATGGCCCGGAACATGTATGTGCCGACGGCGCTGCAAAGCTTCATGCGTCGCCGGTACGATCGCTGCAAGCTGGTCGTAGATTCCTCGCTCGAAATCAGCCGGCTGGAGCGGGAACGGGCGGCACCGCAGGCGCAGACGGCGATCGTGGAAAAAGCGTTGGCCGCTCTCAGCGAGGAGTTCTGATCCATGTTCCTCAATATCGATGGTCACGGCCTGCATGTGGCGCTTCACGGTTCTGAACATGACCCTGCTCTTGTTCTGCTGCATTCGCTCGGAACCTCGCATGCCGTGTGGGAGCGCCAAGTCAGGGCCTTCAGCGCGACGCACTTCGTCATCTGCCCCGATTTCAGAGGTCATGGTCTCAGCGAAGTCTCGCGGACGCCGGTGACGGTAGGGGTCCTGGCGGAGGATGTCGTCGCGATGTTGGCGGCCGTTGGTGTGACGACATTCCACCTGGCGGGCATATCGATCGGCGGCCTGGTGGCACAATGCGTAGCGGCTACCTTGCGGGAGCAGGTGCGGACCCTGACGTTGCTCGATTCGAACATTGTCAGCCTCGCTCCGCAGATGTGGAAGGATCGTGCCGCTAAAGTGCGCGCCCTGGGCCTTGCCGCCATCGAGGAGGCGGTCCTGTCGCGATGGACAACGCCGCAAGGCAGGCAGAGCGACGAGGGACGGGGCCTCGCAACCATGCTCGCCCGCACACCATCGGAAGGCTATGCCGCCGGTTGCGATGCACTGGCGGTGGCTGACTGTCGCCACTCCGCGGCAAGCCTCACCATGCCGGTGACGGTTGCCGTGGGGGAGCATGACGAGGCAACGCCGCCGCAGGCCGGCCGGGCCTTGGCCGAGGCGATTGCCGGGGCGCGCTTTGAGATCATCGACGGCGCCGCCCACATCCCGCTCTTCGAGCGGTCGCAGGCAGTGAACGCACTTCTGCAGCGCTCGGTGGCGGGGGGCTGAGCCGCGGATTTCCAATACAGGCCGGCCCGCTGGTCCGGCTTGGTTCATGCATGTATTCATGGTCATCCGGAGGAAATGATATGACCGACAATGCTGTCGCAGCCGCGGCTGATCAAAGGCCGTCCACCATGCTCAACGCATCCAACCGACCCGCAATCGGCGCAACCTTCGCGGCCACGGTAGGGCTGGTTTTCGGGCCAAGCACATTCCTGCTCTTCGTCTTCGGGGTTTTCGTCGAACCCTTGTCTAAGACGTTCGGATGGTCGAAACCTTCCATCCTTTTCGCCGCAACTATCGTCTCGCTGATGATCATGGTCGTTTCGCCCATACAGGGCTATCTGATCGACCGCTTCGGCGCGCGGCCCATAGTTTTGTCGTCCTGCCTCGCCTTTGCGCTTGGTCTCGGCGGCATGTATTTTCTCAGCAGCAATATCAGCAGCTTCTACATCATGTATGGCTTGTTGCCGCTGCTTGCCATAGGTCTTTGGCCGGTTTCCTATCTCCGCGTTGTCTCGACCTGGTTCGAACGGCGGCTGGGGCTTGCGATCGGCGTTGCCAATGGCGGCATTGGGCTTGGCGCCGCCATGTTGCCCCCCATTCTCACCTACATCATCCTGAACGGCTCCGTTCAGTGGGCCTATGTCAGCCTGGGTATCATCGTTCTGCTGATCGTGCTGCCGATCAATGCCCTGTTTCTGTTTGAATCGCCGGACGTCCGTCCTACCCGCGCCGGCGCTGCGTTTGCTCCGCAGAAGAACGAAGAATTCAAGAGCCTGATCAGGACGCAGAGCTTCGTCACCTTGACGGTTGCCTTCTTCCTGCTGGGGTTCGTCAACACCGGTCTTGTCACCAACCAGATCTCGCTTCTGATCGATGGCGGGGCGACACCGCAGCAGGCCGCATTCGTGCAGGCCGTCTTTGGTCTTGCGGTGCTGGTCGGCCGGTTTCTGACGGGCGTGCTCCTGGATTATGTCTCCGCCAAGCGCCTGATGAGTGCCGTCTGCATCGGCGGTGCGGCAGCCTGTCTGCTCTATGCCCTGGGTCCGGCCGGAGCACTCGTCTATCTTTGCGCCATCCTAATCGGTATGGTCTACGGCGCGGAATTCGATGTGCTGAGTTACATCATCAAAAGGAGCTTCGGGCTCACTGCCTTCGGGCGGGTTTATGGCACCATATTCGCGGTATTCCAGTTTGGTGCCGCTCTCGGCGCAACACTGCTTCCCCTCAGCCGTGCCCATTATGAAAGCTACGCGCCGGGTCTGGTTGTCTATGCGGGCGCACTGATCGTAAGTGGCGTTCTGTTGCTGATGCCTGGGAAATCAGACCGATAGACCAGACTAGAACCACATGAGATTTTCAGGGCCGCAAATGACAGTTGCGGCCCATTTCGTATGGATCTGTGGCATCCATGCTGGATGGGGCGAAGCCTTCATCAGTCGGGGTGGCCAAGGAAGCGGCGCTGGCCTAAGCGTCTTCCGGCCGGTCCTTCGGGTCGAACTGGATGATGGTGATCCATCTTGCCGTCAGCGCCGGCTTCTTCTCGTTTTCGATTTCGATGGTCACGTCATAGGTGGTCATCAGCATGCCGCCGCCGCGGAAGCGGGCGTCGGAAAGCAGGAAACGGCCGCGCACACGGGCGCCGCTCTTCACCGGCGTCATAAAGCGAACGCGATCAAAGCCATAGTTGATGCCCATGGTCTGCTCGCGCACTTTCGGCAGGCAATTGTAGTTCATCGCCGACAGCAGAGACAGCGTCAGGAAGCCATGGGCGATGGTGCCGCCAAAGGGGCTTTCGGCGGCCGCGCGCTCGGGATCGACATGAATGAACTGATGGTCGTCGGTGGCCCCCGCGAAGGCGTCGATCATTTTCTGATCGACGGTGATCCAATCCGAAAGGCCCGTTTCCATGCCGATCAATCCCCGCACATCGGAGAGTGAAATTTCCGTGACCATGAATTCCTCGTGAGAAAAGCCGCCGGGCAAGCCTTATCGTGCATTTATGACGATTGCGACAAGGATTTGTATGAGTGGCGGGAGGCAGTCATTTTTCTGCGAAAAAGGCGACGGAGCGTGGCTCGATGGTCACGGAGGTGCCGGCCTTCTTCTCTCCCTCCGACGTCAGTTGGCGCCAGCCCAACTCGTTCTCTGACGGGAGCGTAAAGAGCTGGCGGCTCTCGGAACGATTGAAAAGCACGGCAAGCCGGGTCTTTCTGCCGCGCAAGGAGCGGTCGCCGGTGGCGAGCAGCATCCCGAGCGTCGAGAGCGACGGCGTCTCCCATTCGGCAATGGTCATCGGTTCGCCGGAGAGTGAGATCCATTCGACGTCGCCATTGCCGGAGAGGAAGCCCTTTTCGGAAAACACGGTGAAGCGGCGGCGGAGTCCGGCGACGAATGCCGTATGGGCGATGAGATCCTCATTCAGCGTCTTCCAGTCCAGCCAGGTGATCTCATTGTCCTGGCAATAGGCGTTGTTGTTGCCGCGCTGGCTGCGGCCGCCCTCGTCACCCGCCGTCAGCATGATGCTGCCACGGGTGGCAAAGAGCGTTGATATCAGCGCCATCACATCATTTATGCGGCGCTTGCGGATGGTCGGAAAAAGCGTCTCGCCTTCGACGCCATTGTTCCAGGAATGGTTCTCATTGTGGCCGTCCCGATTGTGCTCGCCATTGGCCTCATTGTGCTTGCCGGCATAGGAGACGAGATCGATCAATGTGAAGCCGTCATGGGCGGCGAGAAAATTGACGCTGCGCGTCTCCTTGCCATCATTGCGGGAGAAGATGTCGGAGGAACCGGCAAGTGCGGTGGCCAGTGAGCCGGTCTTCCATTGGTCGCCGCGCCAGTAGCAGCGCAGATCGTCGCGAACCCTGTCGTTCCATTCGAGGAAGGGACTGGGGAAATTGCCGAGCTGGTAGCCGCCGGGGCCGATATCCCAAGGCTCGGCGATCATGATCCGATCGGCAAGCACGTCGTCAGTCAGGATCGCGGCGAGCGTCCCGTCATCACGCTGGAAGCCCGTCGCGGTGCGGCCGAGGACCGGGGCGAGATCGAAGCGAAAACCGTCGACGCCCGCATTGAGCACGAAGTGCCGCAGGCTGTCGATGACGAGGCGCCTGACCTCAGGATGATCGCAGGCAATCGTATTGCCGGTACCGGTGTCGTTGACGAGTTCGCCAGGGTTATTCTGGACGTGGCGATAGTAATGCAGGTTGTCGAGGCCGCGCAGCGACAGCGTCGTGCCATAGCGGTCGCTTTCGCCGGTATGGTTGAAGACGAGATCGAGGATGACGGCGATTCCTTCGGCATGCAGGACGGCAACCGTTTCGCGCAGCTCCGTCACACCGCCGGGGACAATCCTTGGATCGAGGGCCATGAAGGCGACGGGATTGTAGCCCCAGCCGTTGGTGAGCCCGAGCGGCGGCAGGTGGCGTTCGTCGATCCAGGCGGTGATCGGCATCAGTTCGACGGCGTCGACCCCGATCCGCTTCATATGGGCGATGACGGCGGGATGGGCAAGCGCTGCAACCGTGCCGCGCTGAGCCTCCGGTACGTCGGGATGGAGAATGGTGAAGGGCCGCACGGCCACCTCGTAGATGAAGCCGCCCGGTTTGAAGAGCGGCTTGGCGGCGGCGGCTCGCGTATCGGTGGTGACGATCGCCTTCGGCATCAGATACTGACTGTCCTCGCCGTAGATGCCGAGGCGGGGATCGTAGCGGAACGGCCGGTCGATTTCCTTGGCGTAAGGGTCGATCAGCAGTTTGGAGGGATCGAACCAGAGGCCGTTGTCGGGCGCATAGATGCCGTCGGCGCGATAGCCGTAGCGCGCGCCTTGCCTGACGCCGTCGACGAAGAGGCGATGGATGTGGTTGCCATCGCGCGTCATCGGCAGGCGCGCAAGCTCCTTGTTGCCGTCATGCTCGAAGAGGCAGAGATCGATCTGCGCGGCATGATGCGACCACACGGCAAATTCGACGCCGGTCTCGAAGACGATCGCGCCGCGCGCCGATTTGCTGTCCCGCATGCTCCCCACGGATCAGGTGATCACGGTTGGCTCATCGCGTCCCGTGCGCTCACGAATGCTGGCGATGCTTTCGGCGGCCGCAATCAGATCGGCGAGCGCTTCCTGCGTTTCGATGTTGTGACGAGTCGAATCCGGCTCGTACCGCTCGATATAGACGCGCAAGGTTGCGCCAGACGTGCCGGTGCCGGAGAGACGGTAGACGACGCGGGAGCCGCCCTCGAAGAGCACGCGGATGCCCTGATGCTCGCTGACCGATTTGTCGATCGGGTCGTGGTAGGCGAAATCGTCGGCCTTCTCCACCTTCAGGCTGCCGAAGCTCTTGCCGGACAGGGTGGAAAGCTGGCTACGGAGGGTGTCCATCAGGTCATTTGCCGCGTCGGTGTCGAGTCCTTCATAGTCGTGACGCGAGTAGTAGTTCCGGCCGTAGGTCTGCCAGTGCTGGGTCACCACGTCGGCGACGCTCTCACCGCGCACGGCAAGGATGTTCAGCCACAATAAAACGGCCCAGAGGCCGTCCTTCTCACGCACATGGCTGGAGCCCGTACCGGAGCTCTCCTCACCGCAGATCGTCGCCATGCCCGCGTCGAGCAGGTTGCCGAAGAACTTCCAGCCGGTCGGCGTTTCATACATGCCGATGCCGCGTTTTTCGGCGACGCGGTCGGCCGCGCCAGAAGTCGGCATCGATCGGGCGATACCGGCGAGGCCGCCGGAATAGCCTGGGGCGAGATTGGCGTTGGCGGCGAGGATCGCCAGGCTGTCTGAGGGGGTGACGAAGATGCCGCGGCCGATAATCAGGTTGCGGTCGCCGTCGCCGTCGGAAGCGGCGCCGAAGTCGGGCGCGTCCTCGCCCATCATCTCGTCGAAGAGTTCCTTGCAGTGAACCGGGTTGGGGTCGGGGTGATGACCGCCGAAATCCGGCAGCGGCATGAAGTTGCGCACCGAACCCAGAGGAGCGCCAAGACGATTTTCGAAGATTTCCTTGGCGTAGGGGCCTGTGACGGCGCTCATACCGTCGAAAGCGATGCGGAACCCAAGGCTGATCAGATTGCGGATGGCGCCGAAATCGAACAGTTCTTCCATCAGGGCGGCATAGTCCTCGACCGGATCGATGACCGAGAGGATCATGCCGCCAGGAAGCTCGTCCTTGCCGATACGGTCGAGATTGACGTCGGCGAAATCGGCGATCTTGTAACTGTCGATCGTCTTCGAGCGGGCGTAGATCGCGTCTGTGATCTTTTCCGGCGCCGGGCCGCCATTGTTGATGTTGTACTTGATTCCGAAGTCTTCGGTCGGGCCGCCGGGATTGTGGCTGGCCGACAGAATGATGCCGCCGAACGCCTTGTACTTGCGGATGATGTGGGACGCGGCCGGCGTCGACAGAATGCCGCCCTTGCCGACCATGACCTTGCCGAAGCCGTTGGCGGCGGCCATTTTGATCGCCTTCTGGATGACTTCGCGATTGTAATAGCGTCCGTCGCCGCCGATGACGAGGCACTTGCCCTGATAGCCTTCCAGCGAATCGAAGATCGACTGGATGAAATTCTCTGCATAATTCGGCTGCTGGAAGACCGGAACCTTCTTACGCAGACCCGACGTTCCGGGTTTCTGGTCCAGATAGGGCGTGGTGGGTACGGACTTGATCATTTTAGGTCACATGCCTTTCGAGACGAGGCTTGAATAGAGGGCAGCGTAGCGTTCGGCGCTCTTCTCCCAGGAGACATCGGATTTCATGCCTTGCTTTTGCAATTGGGTCCAGAGTTTTCGGTCCGCATAAAAATGCATCGCACGGCGGATTGCCTGTAGCATGCCCGTTTCTGTCACGGGTGAGAATTGTATGCCGGTTGCCACTTTCGCCGCAAGTGCGGCGTGATTGGCGTCGATCACGGTGTCGTTCAATCCGCCGGTGCGGGCGACGATCGGCACGCAGCCGTAACGCAGGCCGTAAAGCTGGGTGAGGCCGCAGGGTTCGAAGCGCGACGGGATGATAATGGCGTCGCAGCCGGCCTGCATCAGGTGCGACATCGGCTCGTTATAGCCGATCGAGACGCCGATGCGGCCGGGATGGCGGCTGGCGGAGGCGAGCAGCGCTCCTTCAAGCGCGGCTTCGCCGGAGCCGAGCACGACGAGTTTGCCGCCCATGGCGACGATCTGATCGGCGATGTTGGCGACGATGTCCATGCCCTTCTGCCAGGTGAGGCGGCTGATGACGCAGAAGATCGGCGCATCGTCATCGTCGAGATGGAAGAACTCGGCGATCGAGCGGCGGTTTTCCTCGCGGTCCTTCAGCGTCGTCGGGCCGTAATGGGTGTGGACGACGGGATCGGTCCCCGGGTTCCAGATATCGGTGTCGATGCCGTTGACGATGCCGTGCAGATTATCGATGCGGCTGGCGATGACGCCTTCCAGCCCCATGCCGAATTCCGGCGTCAATATCTCGTCGGCGTAGGTTGGGCTGACGGTCGTGATTGCATGGGCCGTCTGCAAGCCGCCCTTGAGGAAGCCGACCGTGCCGTAATATTCGATGCTATCAGTGGCAAAGGCATGGTCAGGCAGACGCAAGCCGGGAAAGATCTCCGCACCGAACTGGCCTTGGAAGGCAATGTTGTGGACCGTCAGCACGCTCGGCAGTTCCGGCGTCGGGTAATAGCGCATGTAGACCGAGGTCAGGGCAGACTGCCAGTCGTGCGTGTGGACCAGATCCGGCCGCCAGCCGGGCAGCAGGCCAGCCGCGATTTCGGCAGCGGCGAGCGACAGAGCGGCGAAACGGCGCCAATTATCGGGATAGTCCTTGCCGAGCGTATCGAGATAGGGGCCGCCCGGCCTGTCGTAATAGGCGGGAGCATCGAGGACGAGCAGATCGAGTCCCTCATGCTGAACCTCCAGCACGGTCGCCCGCTCCCCGAGAAGGTCCGGGAATTCGAGCCTGACGACGGGGTCGCGAATGACCTTCATGACGGCGGGGTAGCCGGGCAGGAGGGTCTTGGTCTCGACCCCGAAGGCTTTCAGGGCAATCGGCAGGGCGCCGGACACATCGGCCAGGCCCCCTGTCTTGATCAAGGGGAAGACTTCGGACGAAACCGAAAGAACTTTCATAAGTCAGATATCCAGCTTGTCGATCATCGGTTGCGTGATCAGGCAGATGCCGCTTTCCGTCCGGCGGAAGCGCTTGGCGTCGAGATTGGGATCCTCGCCGACGACGAGCCCCTCGGGGATGACGACGCCATGGTCGATCACCACATTCCTGAGCTGCGCGCGCCGTCCGATCTTCACGTTGGGCAGGATGACCGCTCCTTCCAGCTTGGAAAAGGAATTGGCCCTGACGCCGGTGAAGAGAAGGCTCTTGTTGAGGCTGGCGCCTGAGATGATGCAGTCGCCCGATACGACGGAGGACGTGGCCGAGCCGCGGCGATCGTCGTCGTCATGGACGAATTTCGCGGGCGGGGTGATCTCGGCATAGGTCCAGATCGGCCAGGACTTGTCGTAGATATCGAGCTCCGGGACGATGGCCGTTAGATCAATATTGGCCTGCCAGTAGGCGTCGATCGTGCCGACGTCGCGCCAGTAGGGCTCGTGCTCGAAATCGGAACGGACGCAGGATTTGGCGAAGCGGTGGGCGACCGCCTTACCGTTTTTGACGATATAGGGAATGATATCCTTGCCGAAATCGCGGCTCGAGTTCGGGTCGGCGGCGTCGCGGCGCAGCGCATCGAGCAGGAACTTGGTGTGGAAGACATAGATGCCCATCGAGGCGAGCGCAAAGTCAGGCTTGTCCGGAATGCCGGGCGGATCGGCCGGCTTTTCGATGAAGGCGAAGATCTCATCCTTTTCGTTGACATGCATGACGCCGAAGCCGGTTGCTTCCATGCGCGGCACTTCCAGGCAGCCGATCGTCACGTCCGCGCCGGAATCGACATGCTGCTGGAGCATGTATTCGTAGTCCATCTTGTAGACATGGTCGCCGGCGAGAATGACCATGTATTCGACGCCGTAATCCTCGATGATGTCGATATTCTGATAAACGGCGTCGGCGGTGCCTTCATACCACTGCGTTTCGGAAACGCGCTGGGAGGCGGGCAGGATGTCGAAGCTTTCGTTTCGCTCGGGGCGGAAGAAGTTCCAGCCTCGCTGCATGTGGCGTATCAGCGAATGCGCCTTGTACTGCGTCGCAACGCCGATGCGGCGAATGCCCGAATTCAGTGCGTTCGACAAAGCGAAATCGATGATGCGGGCCTTGCCGCCGAAATAGACGGCGGGCTTAGCGCGCCGGTCGGTCAGTTCCTTGAGACGGCTCCCCCTGCCGCCCGCCAGAACATAGGCCATGGCATCGCGGGCAAGTGGCTGAATACGCTTCTCTACCATTTTCTCCTCCCACCAGTCTAATTTTCAGGTTCAAGCATGATTGTCGCCAAGGGCGGCAGAGTGATCGAGCAGGTGATATTGCCGCCGGCATCGACGGCCTGCACGCGCCCGCCATTGCCCTTGCCGCTGCCGCCATAGATGTCTGCGTCGGTGTTCAGAATCTCCCGCCAGCGGCCCGCGAAAGGCAGGCGTAATAAATAGTTCTCGCGGTAGACGGGAGTAAAGTTGGTGATCACGACGATGGGCTTGTGGCCCGGCGCCTTGCGTTGCCAAGCGAAGACGGAATTTTCGCTGTCGTCGGCAATCAGCCATTCGAAACCGTCGCCCTCGCAGTCACGCTCATGCAGGGCGGGCTTGCTGCGATAGGTGAAATTGAGATCGCGGACCAGGCGCCGCATGCCCTCGTGCATGCGATACTGCAGGAGGTTCCAGTCGAGCGACCTCTCTTCGCTCCATTCGCTCCACTGGGCGAATTCCTGCCCCATGAACAAGAGCTTCTTGCCGGGATAGCCCCACATGAAAGCGTAGTAAGCGCGCAGGTTGGCGAATTTCTGCCAGTCGTCGCCCGGCATCTTCGCGATCAGCGAGCCCTTTCCGTGAACGACCTCGTCATGCGACAGCGGCAGGACGAAATTTTCCGAATAGGCATAGAGGAGGCCGAAGGTGAGTTCGTTCTGGTGATGCTTTCGGTGCACCGGGTCACGTTTCATGTAGCTTAGCGTGTCATGCATGAAGCCCATGTTCCATTTGAAGCCGAAGCCGAGGCCGCCTTCATGCACGGGTTGAGAGACTTTCGGCCAGGAGGTCGATTCCTCGGCGATGGTCATGACATTGGGATGTTGGCCGTAGATGCGGATGTTGAGGTCCTGCAGAAAGCGGACAGCTTCGAGGTTCTCGTTGCCGCCATATTCGTTGGGGATCCATTCGCCGTGTTTGCGGGAATAGTCGAGATAGAGCATCGAGGCGACGGCATCGACACGCAGGCCGTCAAGATGGAACTTCTCGGCCCAGTAGAGGGCGTTGTTGACCAGATAGGAAACCACTTCGGTGCGGCCAAAATTATAGATCGCCGTGTTCCAGTCCGGATGGAAGCCCTTTCGCGGGTCTTCGTGCTCGTAAAGCGCCGTGCCGTCAAACCAGCCAAGGCCGTGTTCGTCGGTGGGGAAATGCGCCGGCACCCAGTCGAGAATGACGCCGATGCCGACCTTGTGGCAGCCGTTGACGAAACGGGCGAAACCTTCCGGCTCGCCGAAGCGAGCGGTGGGCGCGTAAAGGCCCGTCGTCTGGTAGCCCCAGGAGGGATCGTAGGGATGTTCTGTGATCGGCAGGAATTCGATATGGGTGAACCCCATGTCAACGCAATAGGGGATGAGGCTGGAGGCGAGCTCGTCCCAGGAAAGCATGCTGCCGTCCTGCCGGCGCTGCCAGGAGCCGGCATGCACCTCATAGATCGAGATCGGCTGACGGCGCTTGTCGGTCTCGCTCCAGTGCTTCAGGTGGGCCTCGTCCTCCCAGACCTGCTCGAGCTCGGCAGCGGCGATCGAAGCGGTCTTCGGTCTGAGTTCGCTGCGGCGGGCGAAGGGATCGGCCTTGAGCGGCAGCAACACGCCGTCGTGGCCGCGGATCTCGAATTTGTAGGCCACCCCGATCGGAACGTCCGGGGCGAAAATTTCCCAGATGCCGCTGTCGGCGCGGAAGCGCATGACATGGCGGCGCCCGTCCCAATTGTTGAAATCGCCGACGACGGAGACGCGCTGGGCGTTCGGCGCCCAGACCGCGAAGTGGATGCCCTGGGCGCCTTCATGCTTGATGAGATGAGCGCCCATCTTGTCGAACAGGCGCAGATGCGAACCTTCGCGGGCGAAATAATCATCCATCGGCCCGAGCACCGGCCCGAAGCTGTATGGGTCGGTGACGGCCCATTCGGCGTCGCCGCGCCGGGCGCGGTAGCGCAACGGCTGCAGTTTGGCGATCGAAACCGGGCCGGCGAAGACGCCATCGGCGTGGAACCGATTCAATTCACCGACAATGTCGCCATCGAGCGTCATGGCGGTCACTTCATCGGCACCCGGGATGAAGCACCGGGCGACAAAAGCGTCGCCGGCCTGATGCGCACCTAGGACGGCAAAGGGATTGGAATGCGAGCCAGCAAGGATAGCCGTGATTTCATCTGCCGAAATTTCCCAGGAAAGCTTTACTTCAGGGAGCGTTTTCGGCGTTTTCATCCGGCTCTCCAGATTTCGTCTGCATATTGCCTGATCGTGCGGTCGGAGGAGAACCAGCCCATCCGTGCCGTATTGTTGATCGTCTTCGTGTACCAGGCGGACTGGTTGGTCCAGATCTGATCGACGTCACGCTGGGCCTGGGCATAAGCGTCGAAATCTGCGGCGACCATGAACCAGTCATGCGAATAGATGCCATCGATCAGCGCGGCGTAGCGATTGCGGTCATCGGGCGAGAAGACGCCGGAGCCGATGGCTGAGAGAGCCTGGGAGAGTTCGCGGGACCCCTCGATGATGGCGCGCGGATTGTGACCATCGCTGCGGACTTTGGCGACCTCATCCGCCCTGAGGCCGAAGATGACGATATTATCTTCGCCGACATTGTCGCGCATTTCGACATTGGCGCCATCGAGCGTGCCGATCGTCAGCGCTCCGTTGAGGCCGAACTTCATGTTGCCGGTCCCTGAGGCTTCCATGCCGGCGGTCGAGATCTGCTCGGAAAGGTCGGCGGCCGGAACCATGACCTCGGCGAGCGAGACATTGTAGTTTGGCACGAAAACGACTTTCAGCAGCCCGCGCACCGCCGGATCATTGTTGATCGTGCGGGCGACGTCGTTGATCAGTTTGATGATCAGCTTGGCGTTGTAGTAGCTCGGCGCCGCCTTGCCGGCGAAGAGTTTCACGCGCGGCACCCAATCGAGTTCGGGATGCGAGCGGATCTGATCGTAGAGGGCAACCGCTTCGATGATATTCAGAAGCTGGCGTTTGTATTCGTGGATGCGTTTGATCTGGATGTCGAACATCGCCGACGGATCGAGCTTCACCCCCATGCGGCTGGCAAC
This sequence comes from Rhizobium sp. MHM7A, assembly GCF_005862215.1. Lineage (NCBI taxonomy): Bacteria > Pseudomonadati > Pseudomonadota > Alphaproteobacteria > Hyphomicrobiales > Rhizobiaceae > Rhizobium > Rhizobium sp. MHM7A. The sequence goes on along the minus strand of NZ_VCHT01000007.1, from coordinate 226,924 downwards.
GAGATTGGAAAGGGCCACCTTGTTGGCGCGCTTCACCGCGGCGAACTTCTGCTGAAAGCTCGGATCGGAAGCATGCGCCTCAAGCGGGCGCAGCTTTTCCGCATCATCGAGGAATTCGTCGCCGATCGCCTCGCGGATCAGCCCGGTGAGGCCGGGATTGCACTGCTGCAGCCAGCGGCGCGGCGTGATGCCGTTGGTCTTGTTGTTGATGCGGTCGGGATAAAGCTTATGCAGGTCGGCAAAGACCGTGACCTTCATCAGCTCGGTGTGCAGCGCCGAGACGCCGTTGATCGAATGCGAGCCAATGAAGGCGAGATTACCCATGCGCACGCGGCGGTCGCCGCTTTCCTCGATCAGCGAGATCGAACGGATTTCACTGTCGGAGAAGTTCTTGCCCTTGCGGGCTTCGAGCAGAATCTTGGCGTTGATCGCGTAGACGATCTGCATGTGGCGCGGCAGTAGGCGCTCGAAGAGCGGAACGGGCCAGCTTTCCAGCGCTTCGGGCAGAAGCGTGTGGTTGGTATAGGAGAAGGTGCGGCGGGTGATGTCCCAGGCCTGTTCGAAGTCGAGTCCATGCACGTCGGAGAGCAGACGCACGAGTTCGGCGACGGAGACGGCCGGATGGGTGTCGTTCAGCTGGATCGCCACCTTGTCGGGCAGCGAGGTAAAATCGTCATATTGCTGCAGATGGCGGCGCAGGATGTCCTGCAGCGAGGCCGAGGAGAAGAAGAATTCCTGGCGCAGCCGCAATTCCTGACCGGCGGGGGTTGCGTCGGCGGGATAGAGTACGCGCGTCAGGCTTTCGGCCTTGTTGCTTTCGCGCAGCGCTCCGATGTGGTCGCCGGCGTTGAAGGCATCGAGCAGGATCGGATCGATCGGCTGCGCCGACCAGAGGCGCAGCGTGTTGACGCGTTTTCCCCGCCAGCCGACGACCGGCGTATCGAAAGCGGCGGCGATGACGCGTTCGGCCGGTTTCCAGACGTAACGTGGTTGATCGTCATGAGTGGTGATGAATTCGACAGAGCCGCCGAAGCCGATTTCGTAGGCGCTCTCGCGACGTTCGAACTCCCAGGGATTACCATGGGCGAGCCAGTTCTCGGGCAGTTCCACCTGCCAGCCGTCGGCCAGCTGCTGGCGGAAAAGGCCGTGGACATAACGAATGCCGTAGCCATAGGCCGGAACGTCGACCGTCGCCATGCTCTCCATAAAACAGGCGGCGAGACGGCCGAGGCCGCCGTTGCCAAGGGCGGCATCCGGCTCCAGGCCGGCGATGACGTTGACGTCGACGCCGAGCGAGGCGAGAGCATCGCGCACTTGTTCCATCAGCCCGAGGTTGGAGACGGCATCGCGCATGAGGCGGCCGATCAGGAACTCGAGAGAAAGATAATAGACGCGCTTGGCTCCGGTCGCATAGACCTCACGCGTAGAGGCCATCCACTTGTCGATGATGCGGTCGCGCACCACCAGGATCGTCGCCGTCAGCCAGTCATGCGGCTTTGCCACTTTGGCGTCCTTGCCGATGCGGTAGGTCAGACGTTCGATGATTTCTTCAGCGAGAATTTCCGGCCTTGAGCTGCGGGGAGCGGGAGAGGGGATAACCGGCTTGGAAACGGTGTTCATGGTCAGATCTCGCCAATTTTAATTTTGTTTCAGGACGTTATGCCTGATTTAATCGATTTGTCGCCTGAGCTTGCGACAGTTTATGCATCGTTAGGAAGCACTTGCAACAAAGGATTTGGGCAAACGAAAATTTTGCGAAAAGCTCATATTCGCACGGCTGGGGAGGGTTGATTTCAATCGCCTTTCCCGATCTGATAGCGGGCAGCAGGAACGAAAAGCCGCGCCGGTTTGTTCCGGCGCGGCTTTTCGTTGTGTTGAAATTCGGGCTGAGCAATCAGTTGGTCAGCAGCGTAACGGCCTTCGTCGCCTCTTTTGCGATGCTGGTAAAGGACGCCACCAGCTTCTCCATCGTTTCGGCTTCATAATAGTTTCCGCCCGGCGAAGCGCAGTACTGGAGCAACTGCTTGCCCTTGTCCGGAGCCATAAAGGCAACGGTGAAAATCTTGATGCCGGCTACTTTGGTTGCGTCGCATTGTTTGCGAACGTTCTGGTCAAATGAATATTGCCATACGCCTGTGTTGCCGGTCATTTCGCCATCGGTCATCAGGATGATGTACCGAGATACAATATTGTTGCCTTTGGCCGCATGTGCTTGAGTTTCAACGTCCGAGCCGTCCGAGGCTTTGGCAATCGAAAGAGTTGCCTGCCTCATTGGTTCGGTGGCATCTGTGCCACCGCTTGCTGTAATCCCGCTCACATAAGTTGCAGTCGTCTCCGTACCCCAAGCCATGCCGCTCATGCTTTTGATCTGGGTCTTTTGCCAATCCTTATAGATGAGCCCGTTGTTGTAAGAATACGCACCTGTGCGTACGAGGCTGTGATCAGGATCGGCGGTGTCCAATGCAGCAAAGAGCGCATTGGCTGCCGCTTTGAGCGCGTCGATCTTCTTAACGTAGGTCTTACAATTTTTGCCGGAATAGGTGGCGCAGGTAGTGGTGTTTTCGCCCATCGAACCGGACTGGTCGAGGACCAATTCCATCGAGAGAGCGGTCTTGGTATCGCTCGTGCCGCTCGAAGTCGAAGTCGATGCGCCAATATTCAGCGTCTTATAGCCGAGAACGTTCATGAATGGCGTGGTGGCGATCCCGTAAGAGGTAGCAACGGTAACCTTATAACTTTTGCTTGTTGCCGTCGTGCTGACGTCGATGTCGACGCTCGTTCCAGCCTTGATGCTGTTTATGGCGTCGGTGCCGACATAATTAGCCATCTGACCGCTTACGAAATTTTTGGCGATAGTCTGGGCGTCAGCAGTGGTCGAAGCCGTTCCATTGGCAAGCGCGGTGGCGGCAGCAAGAGCACCGGCATCGGTTGCTTCCTGCAGCTCGCGCTGGGACAGCATGGCATTGGAGTAATCGATTGCCATGCCGGCGGCGCCGAGAAGAACCGGCGCCATGATCGCCGTCATAATTCCAAAATTACCGCCTCGATCGCTGAACATGCGACGCAGGCAGGGACGCATAAAGGAGGTGCGCATCATGTTCACCCAACTGGAAACCCTGTGAGGTGATTTACGCACGCGGCTTCTTTACGCCATCCTTACGGCGTCAATAGAATTTTAACGAATCGGCGGATTTTTCCAGTTTTGGGATTATTTCAGCGGGACTACGTCGACCGCTTGCGCGGCGCGCTGGCCGCCGTAACTTTTCAACACGCCGATCACGGGAACGACGTCGGAATAGTCGCGGCCGTAGGCGACGACGATGTGGTCCATGCCGGCAGGGATGTTGTTGGTCGGGTCGAGCTCGATCCAGCCGATCGTCTCGCCGCACCAGATCCGCACCCACGCATGCATCGCGTCCGCCCCTTCCAGCCTTTCCTTGCCGGGGGGCGGAATGGTGCGCAGGAAACCGGAGACGTAGCCGGCCGGAATGCCGAGGCTTCTGAGCGCGAGAATCATGATGTGGGTGAAATCCTGACAGACGCCGCGCTTCAGCCTGAACGCCTCAAGCGAGGTCGTGTCCACCGTCGTCGCGTCGGGATCGTAGGTGAAATCCTTGTTGATGCGGGCGCAGAGCGCGTGCGCGATCTGCATAACGGTCAGCTGTGGCGTAACGCAGCTTCGTGCATAGTCGCCAATCTCGCGCGCTTGCGTCAGACGCGGGCTGTTGCCGAGGAAGTGGTGCGGCGAATCCGGCGTCAGCGACCAGACGCCTGAGATTTCCTCCGGCAGGTCGGCAAGCAGCGGCGAGAAATCCGCGGAGATCAGCTGGCTTTCGACCTGCACACGAGCTTGCATGCGGATGTCGAGCGCCTCGTGCGGCGCCCGCAGCATGAAGGAGGTGGCGGGATGTTGAAAGAAATCAACGAAATGCGACTGCTCGTCCGGCGTCGGCGAGATTGTGATCGAGCCGGCGACCAGGCGTTGCCGGTTGGTCAGCGACAGCGGCATCAGTCGCATGATATGCCGAGCGCCGGAGGCCGGCACGTCGTAGCTGTAACCCATGCGGAGCGAAAGATCGTAAAGCACCGCCGTCACCCGAGATAGGTCTGGGCGAGCAGATCGGAAAGCTGCTCCAATTCGCGCTCGAGCCGCTGGTAGACCTCGACCCCCATGCCCTCCGGCGTCATCACCGCCAGACCGGAATGAAGCCGCATCGCCTCGCGATAGAAGGGCGACATCTGGCCGTTAATCAGCGCATTCGGCAATTGCTCGACCTCATGATGGATCTCGTTGACCTGGAAGAGGACCGAGCGCGGATTGAGGGGATCGAGCGCCAGCAAGTCGGTGACGGTCAACCGCGCCGTGTTGACGTTGTAGCGGCGGCGATGGGTCATGACGCTGTCGCCGATCTCCAGCAGCATGTCGAGGGCGCCGTCGGGCGCTTCCGGGCCAGACATGTGGCCGAGCAGGCGCGTCATGTGCAGGCCGCGCTCGATATAACGGCCGAGCGAGAGGAAACGCCAGCCGGTAAAGCGGTACATGTTTTCGTGCACGAGACCGGCAAAGCCCGCGAGCTTGCGCAGGAGGATCGTCATCGCATGGCTGGCATCGTCGCCGGCGGCGACGGTGATGCGGAAGCGGCGGGCTGTCTTGGCAAGATCGTTGAGCGCCAGCCATCCGTCGGGCGAGAAGCGGTCGCGGATGTTGCTTGCCGAATAGACGGCGCTGTCGATGTTGCGCAGGAGCGTTTCGGGCACGGCCTCAGCCGTATCGATATCGACGGCTGCGAGATAGGCCGAGACGTCGGCGAGCAGCGGCTGGCTTGGATCGGCGGCTTCGGCAAAACGGGAATGCCAGGCGCGCAGGATGCGCAGCGCTCCTTCGGCACGTTCGATATAGCGGCCGAGCCAGAACAGGTTGTCGGCCGCCCGGCTCGGGAGACTACCCGGCATGTTGCGGGTGAAGCTGCCCTCCGCCGGCAGCAGCGTGTGGCGCTCGACCGGCTTATCGCTGACGATCCAGACATCGGCCGCCGCTCCGCCGGACTGCATGGCGATGGCCGCGACGTCGGCGCCGGAACCGATGCGGGCAAAGCCGCCGGGCATGATTTGCCAGCCATTTGCCGTCCGGGCGGCGAAAACGCGCAGCGACATCGGCCGCGGCACGAGCTTGCCATCCACCCAGGCCGGCGTCGTGGACAGCGTGACGACCTCCTGGCCGACGAGTTTCGGGCCGTCCGAATTCAGCCAGTCGGCGATGGAATCCTTGGCCGTCGTCCGCAGCGACGAGCCGAGGACCGATTCGCCATTGTCATCAAAGAAGGGGGCGCGGGAATAGGCCGGGCCGATCACCATTTTCTCTATGTGCTTGGCAACATGCTCGCGCTCTTCCTTCTGCCCGCACCACCATGTGGCGATCGAAGGCAGTTTCAGATCCTGCCCCAGCAGATGGCGGCAGATGGTCGGCATGAAGGCCAGGAGCGCCCGGGTTTCGAGAATCCCGGTTCCGAGCGCGTTGACAATGGTGACGCTCTCGGCGCGCAGCGCTTCCACCAAGCCGGGCGTGCCGATATGCGAATTCTGGTTCAGCTCCAGCGGGTCGGCAAAGGCCGAATCGAGGCGGCGCCAGAGCACGCCGATCGGCTTCAGGCCGGCGACGGTACGCACCATGACACGGCCCTTGACGACGGCGAGATCTTCGCCCTCGAGCAGCATTAAGCCTAGATAGCGGGCGATGTAGGCGTGTTCGTAATAGGTCTCGTTGGCGGGGCCCGGCGTCAGGACGGCAATGCGGTCGTCGCCCGAATGTTTCATGCCCTGCAGCGCATCGCGGAAGGCGCCGAAGAAGGAGGCGAGGCGGTGGACCGGAGTTTCAGCGTAAATATCCGAGAAGGCCCGGGTCGTCGCGACGCGGTTCTCCAGGGCAAAGCCGGCGCCCGAGGGAGCCTGGGTGCGGTCTGCCAGCACCCACCAATTGCCGTCAGGCCCGCGGCCGATCTCGAAGGCGCAGAAGTGCAGATAGTAGCCGGATGCCGGCCGGATGCCGGCCAGCGGGCGCTGAAATTCAGGATTGGCGGCGATCAGCGCCGGCGGCAAGAATCCTTCCTCCACCAGCTTGTTCTCGCCGTAGATATCGGCAACGATCGCCTCCAGGAGGTCAGCGCGCTGGACGAGGCCGGCCGACAGCGCCTGCCACTCGCGCTCGTCGATCAGCACCGGAATATGCGAGATCGGCCAAGCGCGTTCGCCGGTTCCCTTGCTGCCATAGGCGCGGTAGAAGACGCCAGCATCTCTGAGGTAGCGGTCGGCACGGGCGAAACGCTCCGCAAGATCTTTTTCCGGCATTGCGCCGAGATGCGAAAGGAAACGCTGCCAGACGGGGCGGACCACGCCTTTATTGTCCACCATTTCGTCTGCTGTGCCGGGAAGCGGCGCATAGGCGAAGGCCGCATCCTTGCCGATGCTGCTCTCAACCTCTTCCCTGCGCTCCACTGCCGGTCTCTTACCCATCAAAACCCAAGCCTTACCCCCTGGCCTCATCCCTCGGCCTCTACCCCAGGCCTCAAATGCCGGCGGGCCGCCTCAGATCCAGCGTCAGCGGGAATTCCGGCGAACCCGTCTCGGCGCGCGGGATATAGCCGCCCGCCGTATGCCCCCACGGCTCGAACCGGGCGAGCCGCCGTGCTTCCGCCTCGTTGCCGTTGACCGGGAAGGTGTCATAGGTCCGGCCGCCCGGATGGGCAACATGATAGATGCAGCCGCCGATCGAACGCTTCGACCATGTATCATAAATGTCAAAAGTCAAAGGTGTGTTGATCGGCAGGACGGGATGGAGGCCGGAGGCCGGCTGCCATGCCTTGTAGCGGACGCCGGCGACCGATACGCCCGAAGTCCCGGTCGGCGTCAGCGGCAGGACGCGGCCGTTGCAGGTGACGGTGTAGCGGGCGGTATTGCTGGTTTCGAACCGCACCTGCAGGCGCTCGACGGAGGAATCGACATAGCGCACCGTGCCGCCGATCGCGCCTTGCTCGCCCATGACATGCCAGGGTTCCAGCGCCTGGCGCAGTTCCAGCTTCGATCCTTCATATTCGACCTCGCCGCAGAAGGGGAAGCGGAATTCGAGCTGGGCCTTGAACCATTCCGGACTGAGATCGAAGCCATTTTCGCGCAGGTCCGTCAATACGTCGAGGAAGTCGGCCCAGACATAATGCGGCAGCATGAAGCGGTCGTGCAGGGAGGTTCCCCATCGCACGAACTTGCCGTCAGCCGGATTCATCCAGAAGCGGGCGATCAGAGCACGCACCAGCAGTTGCTGGGCAAGCGACATGCGGGCATTCGGCGGCATCTCGAAGCCACGGAATTCCACCAGGCCGAGGCGACCTGTCGGGCCGTCGGGCGAGAAGAGCTTGTCGATGCAGATCTCGGCGCGATGCGTATTGCCGGTCACGTCGATCAGCAGATTGCGGAACAGGCGATCGACGAGCCAGGGGAGGGGCTGCAGGCCGCGGCCGGGGGCCGGGATCTGCGCCAGTGCGATTTCCAGTTCGTAGAGGCTGTCGTGACGGGCTTCGTCGATGCGCGGCGCCTGGCTGGTCGGGCCGATGAAGAGGCCCGAAAAGAGGTAGGATAGCGACGGATGGCGTTGCCAGTGCAGCACGAGGCTCTTCAGCAGATCCGGACGGCGCAGGAAAGGGCTGTTATTCGGATTGCTGCCGCCGACGACGACATGGTTACCGCCGCCGGTGCCGGTGTGGCGGCCGTCGATCATGAACTTGTCGGCGCCGAGACGGCTCTGGCGGGCTTCCTCGTAAATAGCTGTGGTGATGTCGACCGTCTCTTTCCATGTCGAGGACGGATGGATGTTGACCTCGATGACGCCGGGATCCGGAGCGACGCGAATGACGTTGATGCGCTCGTCCTGCGGCGGCGGATATCCCTCGATGTGAACGGCGAGGCCCAAGGCGGCCGCCGCTCGTTCGGTCGAGGCGATGAGATCGAGATAATCTTCGAGCGTTTCTGTTGGCGGCATGAAAACGCAGAGCCGGCCGTCACGCGGCTCAATGGAAAGAGCGGTGCGAACATGGCCACCGATTTCGCCGATCGACTGAGGTGCGCTCGGCTGCTGACCGGTGAAGGGCTGGAAGTGTGCTGCCTGAAGCGGGCGCCCGTCATCCTGCCCGAAATCCGGCAGCTCGGGCCGCTCCACGAAAGGATCGAGCGGATTGATGTAGGGATATTGCGAGGGCGGGATATAGGCGAGCGAGCCGAGTGGCAGCCGGTAGCCGACCGGACTGTCGCCCGGTACGAGGAAGATGCGGCCGCGCCGAGTCGACCATTTCTCGCTCGTCCAGGCGCGGCCGCTGGCACGCGCATTCCACGCCTGGACAGGCAGCACATAGCCCGTCGGGCGCGTCAATCCACGATCGAATACGCGGGCGATGCGGCTGCGCGCCTCGGCATCTTCGAGCTTGGAATTCGACGGATCGACATTTTCCGGCAGGCTCGCTTCCTTGACGAGCCATTCGGCAGGGTCTTCGAAGGCTGGCACGACGTGATCGGGCGGCAGGTCGAGCTCGCCGGCGATTGCTGTCAAAAGGCGGCCGGCATCATCCTCCGTTACCTGGTAATCGCGCCCCTCGGTGGCGACGAGATCGTCGTTGGACCAGATCGGCAAGCCGTCCTTGCGCCAATAGAGGGAGAAGGTCCAGCGCGGCAGGCTCTCGCCCGGATACCATTTGCCCTGACCGTAATGCAGGAAGCCTTTCGGAGCAAAACGGCTGCGAAGCCGGCGGATGAGCGTGTCGGCTTTTTCGCGCTTGGTCGGGCCGACGGCTTCGGTGTTCCATTCGGCCGACTGGAAATCGTCAATCGAGACGAAGGTCGGCTCGCCGCCCATGGTCAGCCGAACGTCTTCCGCCTCAAAGACACGGTCGACCCTCTCGCCGAGTTCGTTGAGCTCGTTCCAGCTTTCATCGGAGAAGGGTTTGGTGATGCGCGGATGTTCGGCGACGCGGGACACCTTCATGTCGAAGGCGAATTCGGTCTCCGCTTCGCCGAAATAACCGCCGGAGATCGGAGCGGCGTTGCGGTAATGCGGCGTGGCAGCCAGCGGGATGTGGCTTTCTCCGGTCAGCAATCCCGATGTGGGGTCGAGGCCGACCCAGCCGGCGCCGGGCAGATAGACCTCGGCCCAGGCATGCAGGTCGGTGAAATCGACTTCGGTGCCGGAGGGGCCGTCAAGCGCCTTCAGATCCGGCGTCAGCTGGATTAGGTAGCCCGAGACGAAACGGGCGGCAAGGCCGAGATGGCGAAGGATCTGGACGAGCAGCCAGCTGGTGTCGCGGCAGGAGCCGGTGGCGCTTTCGAGCGTCTCTTCCGGCGTCTGCACGCCGGCCTCCATGCGGATGACATAGCCGATCTGCCGCTGCAGGCGCGCATTCAGGCTGACGACCATATCGATCGTCGGCTGGCCGGGCGACCAGTCGAGCGTCGGCAGCAAGGCCTTCAGGCGCGGGCCAGCCGGTTCCGGCGTCATGTAGATCGACAGATCTTCGCGCATCGCTTCCGGATAATCGAAGGGCCATTTGGTCGCCTCCTCTTCGACGAAAAAGTCGAAGGGGTTGTAGACCGTCATATCGGCAACGAGGTCGACCTCGATCTTGAACTCCGTCACCGGATCCGGGAAGACGTAGCGCGCGAGATAATTGCCGTAGGGATCCTGCTGCAGATTGACGAAGTGGTTGGACGGCGTGACCTTCAGCGAGTGGCTGAGCACCCGCGTCTTCGAATGCGGGGCCGGTTTCAACCGGATGATCTGTGGGCCGAGGCGGACCGGTTTGTCATAGGTATAATGCGTCAGGTGATAGATGCTGGCTTTGATCGACATATTTCTCTTTTTATCCTGCGCGCATCGTCGTGCGGCTTGCTGTTCCCGAAGCCAGTGTGTGCAATGCAGCGAAAGAATGCAAGGGCGGAGGGCCGAGGAACCGGCGGCTTTTACGCCGCCTTGGCGAAGGTGACCGCCGCCTTCAGACCCTTGCCGCCTTCGCCCGGCTCCAGCGTCAGGGCGGCGTTGAAAAGATTGGCGATTTCTTCGACGATCGGCAGGCCGAGGCCGGCGCCGGGCGCACCGGAATCATTGCCGCGCGAAAAGCGCCGGCGGACCGCCTCCAGCTTCTCGCGCGGAATGCCGGGACCATTGTCCTCGACTTCGAGACGAACCGTGTCGGCGGCTGCGATGATGCGGACGGTGACCTCCGCCCCCTTGCCGGCATAGGCTATGGCATTGCCGGCGAGGTTGCGCAGCATCTCGCCGATCAGCAGCGGCTCGGCGCGGATCATAGCCGGGCTTTCGCCCTCGAAGCCGAGATCGATGCCGGCGACGGCTGCTGCCGGGATCTGCTCGCCGGTAATATCCTGGGCGATTGCCGCAAGGTCAATGGCGGAGGCGGTCAGCGCCTCCTTGGCCGTGGCGGCGTCGATCTTCGCCATCAGAAGAAGCTGGGCAAGGATGCGCTCGGCATGCGCCACGGCCTGGTCTCCCTTCAGCGCCGCCGCCTGGGCTTCATCAAGTGTGCCGGCGCGGGCCGACAGGGCAAGCTGGGTGCGGATGATCGCCAGCGGCGTGCGCAGCTGATGGCTGGCATTGCCGGTGAAATTGCGCAACGCATCGAGGGCCGACTGCAGGCGGACCATGAAAGAGTTCACGGTATCGACCAGCGGCTCGACCTCGCTCGGCACGGTTTGTTCGATCGGATGCAGATCGTCAGGACTGCGTTCACCGATGGCGTCGCCGAGCTTGTAGAGCGGGCGGAGCGCCACCGTGACCGATATCCAGACGATGACCGCCGCGCCCAAGATCATGAGGGCGAGACGCAGCGCCGAGCGCACGAGGATCGCCTGCGTCAATTGCCGGCGGGCGATGGTTGTTTCGGCGACGGTCACGACGAAGGGCACGGAGCGGATGCCCGTGGAGGCCGAGCGCTCGAGGGTGGCGATGCGGATCGGCTCGCCGCGAAAACTGTCGTCGGCAAAGGCTGCCACATCGCCGGGCGTCTTGTTGAGGACCGGCAGGGATTGATAGCCGGTGATGAATTGACCCGGAGGGCCGTCGACGCGGTAGAAGACGCGGTCCTGCGCCGCCGAGGTCAACATTTCGAGGGCGACATAAGGAATATCGACCTGCAATGTGCCGTCTTCGGCGACGACAACGCGCTCGGCAATTGCGAGAGCAGAGCCGGCGAGCACGCGGTCGGAGACGATATTCGAGGTCTGGACAGCCTCGCGATAAGTATCGGCGAGCGCCATCGTGCCGATGACGGCGGTAGAGATGAGCAGCCAGAAGAGCAGCCGGCGCCTGAGGGAGTAGGCGGCTTTCATGAGACCTCGGGCAGCTTGTCGAGATAGTAGCCGATGCCGCGGGCGGTCTTGACCGTCAGGCCGTACGGCGAGAGGCGCTTTCTCAACCGGCTGACATATTGCTCGATTGCGTTTGCGGAAATGTCGTCGTCGAAGGCTGTCAGCGACTGGATGATCGCCTCCTTGGCCACGACCTTGCCGGCCCGCATGAACAGGATTTCGAGTAAGCCAAGTTCGCGGGCGGGAATATCAAGAGGAGTGTCGCCTGATGAAAAGGTGCGGGAATTGAGGTCGAAAGAAATGCCGCCGAAGCCGACGGTCGCCGAACGCAGCCCGGCCTGGCGGCGCAGCAGCACGCGCACGCGCGCCTCGAATTCGGCAATGTCGAACGGTTTGATCAGATAATCGTCGGCGCCGAGATCGAGACCCTTCACCCGTTCTTCCGGTGTGCCGCGCGCCGTCAGGATCAGGACGGCCGCCTGGTTCTGCCGGGCGCGCATAGCGCGCAGCACATCCAGCCCGTCCATTTCGGGCAGGTTGAGGTCGAGGATCACGAGATCGAAATTCTCCGCCGCGATGACCGCATTGGCGGATGCGCCGTCATGGACGACGTCGACGGCATGGCCGGTGCCGCGCAGGATCGCCGACAGACCGTCGGCCAGCGCTATATTGTCTTCTGTGAGCAAAATGCGCACGGATGTTCCCTCTGTTTTCTAAGGAGATTACAGAGGTGGCGCAGCGATGTCATAGCGATTTTCAAATTCGGTGAATAGCTGGGAAGAGATTTCAGCTCCCGGTCCTCTCGATCCGTTCACGTTCCGTCATCGCGATGGCCAACAGTTTCCGGAAGCGGGGATCGTCGCGGATGTTGTCGAGATCGGAATCATTGTTGAACCATTTGATGTGATAGACGGAGCTGTGCGGCAGAAGCTTCTCCAGCAGGTCGATCGCTCGGTCGGCGTCGCCGAGGACGGAATAGACGCAGGCAAGATTATACTGGGCGACAATGTCGTCGGGATCGATGGCGATCGCGCGGGCGGCCCAGTCGCGCGCCCGTGTCGCATCGCCCAGATGGGCAAGCGCCAGCGCGCCGCGATGGGCCGGGCCGGAGTTCTCCGGATTGAGATTGAGCGCGCGTTCGGCGCGCAGCAGGCCGAGGCGCGCCCAGTTTTCCGTATCCACCGGACGGCCTAGCGAACGGTAGGCGGACATCAGATGGATCGGCGAGACGTAGTCGTCATGGCGGATTTCGGCAGCACGGGTGAAATATTGGACGGATTCGGCAAAGTTTCCGTGCATGAAGAAGAACCGGGCATAATGGAAATTCGCCTCGAACAGATTCGGGTCGAGCGTGAGGGCGCGTTCGAAAGCGGCCGCCGCCCGATCGTCGTAGCCGCTCTGATGCAGGGCCAAGCCATGCGAGGCATGGGCCTCGGGAAGATCGGGATCAAGCTGAAGGGCGCGGGCGCTCATGTCGAGGATGCGCCTCAGCGGCACATCGTCGGGCGCCCAGTCACGGATCGCCGCGTCGCAATCGGCAATGCCGGCATAGGCGCGGGCATAATCGGGGTCGAGCTCCACAGCCTTGCAGAACATGCGCCTCGCGAGATGCAGGTAGGATTTCGTCCAGGTGTGGGAGAGCTGACGGCCTCTGAGATAGTAGGTGTAGGCCTCGACATTGGCGGTCGGTTCGCTGGCAATCGCCTTCTTTTCCTCCGGCAGCAGGCGCACCTTCAGCTGACTGACGATCGCCTGGGTGATCTCGTCCTGAATGGCAAAGATGTCGGTGAGATCACGGTCGTAACGCTCGGCCCAAAGATGGTCGCCATTGGCGGTGTCGATCAACTGACCGGAGATGCGCACGCGCTTGTCGAAGATGCGCACACTTCCTTCGAGCACATAACGCACGCCGAGTTCCTGGGCGAGCCGCTTCAACTTCACCGATATGCCCTTATAGGTAAAGATGGTGTTGCGCGGCACAACATGCAGGCTCGAGATCTTCGAGAGATCGGTGATGATGTCTTCGGTGATGCCGTCGGAGAAATAATCCTGATCGGCATCGCCGCTCATGTTTGTGAAGGGCAGTACGGCGATGAAGCAGGTGTTGCGGTTCTCAGCGGCCAGCTTGGCGGAGGAGGGCGGCGCCAAGGTGACGGTGTAGACCTGAACGGGCTGCCTGATATTCTTCAGCGTGTGCTCGCCGATGAATTCGAAGCCGAGATTGAGGCGCGAGCCGACCTGGTCGCGCACCGAGGCCGACACGGCGATGCCGCCCGGTGCTGCGATGCGCTCAAGCCTTGCTGCAAGATTGACGCCGTCGCCGAATATGTCGCCATTTTCGACGACGACATCGCCGAGATTGATGCCAATGCGGAATTCAACGCGCTCATCCTTCGGCACGTTCTCGTTGCGGGCCGACATGCTGCGCTGTATTTCTGCGGCGCAGGCGACGGCATTCACCACGCTCTGGAATTCGGCAAGGATGCCATCGCCGGTGAGTTTGACGATTCGGCCCTTGTATTCCGAAATACGAACGTCGACCAGCTCGCAGCGATGGCGGTTCAGCGCCTGCAAGGTGCCCGACTCATCAATGCCCATCAGTCGGCTGTAGCCGACGACATCCGCAGCGAGAATAGCGCTCAGTCGTCGTTCCATGACCCCTCCCATGGATCTCCAGAGTGATCTAGTTTTTTATAGAGTTTTTGTCGCGCAGAGTCGTCCCCCGAACAAGAAAATTCGGGCGGGATTCGACGTTTTGACGCGGCAGCGCACCCTATATCGTCGCCAAACTTCATCAATACTCTAAACGAGCGAAGGATGATGTGAAAGCCATAATCATTTATGATTAAAGTCGTCGCCAGGCCCGCAGCTACGCTGTTGTTGCTCCAAACCAATACTTGCTATTCGCCGGACAATTCCGCGCGCGGCCGCTGTTCATCTCCTGCGCCCTTGCTCCTCCCCCCATGCTCGGGCATTGTTGCGGTATGAGGAGAATTTTCATCTTGCTGCTGGCGTTCTGGCCGGGTGGCGTCCTGGCCGATCAGACCTTCTATCCGGCGAAGTCGGGGAACACAGCCGCACCGGTGCTGACGGTCTATTCTTCGCTCGACGAACCCTTGGCACAGCCGATGATAGGCGGTTTCCAGGAAGCCAATCCTGATGTCGCGGTCAGATATGAGGATATGCTGACTGGGGAGATCTACGACCGGATCGTCAGGGAAACGGATGCTGGTGGCAAAACGGCCGATTTTGCCTTTTCATCGGCGATGGACCTGCAGGTGAAGCTTTCCAATGACGGCTATGCGCAAGTCAGCAATCTGCCGATGAGCGCCGCCTGGCCGAAATGGGCGAACTGGCGCAATACCGCCTACGCGCTCACCTTCGAGCCGGCTGTCTTTGTCTATCACAAGCCAAGCTTTGCGCATGAGCCGGTGCCGAGTTCGCGGGCGGAATTCGTCGATTATCTGAAACGCAAGGGCAACGCAGTCTACGGCCGGATCAGCACTTACGATATCGAGCGCTCCGGTGTCGGCTTTCTCTTCATGGCGCGCGACCAGGAGCAGTTCGGCGACATCTGGTCGGTTATCGGGGCGATGGGCGCGGCCGGCGTCAAGCTATACTCGACGAGCTCAGCGATTCTCGAACGCGTTGCCGACGGGCGTTTCGTGCTCGGCTATAATATTCTCGGTTCCTACGCCGCTGACTGGGCTTCGCGGCACCCCGACGTCGGCATCGTGCTGCCGAAGGACTATACGGTGGTGATGTCGCGCATCGGCCTGGTGCCGCAGGCTGCAGCCGAGCCGGAACTCGGGCGCCGCTACCTTGCCTTTTTCATGTCGAAGGAGGGCCAGACGATCATGGCGCGCGAGCTGCAGATTCCGGCCGTCAGCCCGGAGGTGGCGGGGGAGAATACCGCCAATACGCTGCAGGAGCTGCTCGGCGCCCAACTTCGGCCGGTGCCGGTCAGTCCCGGACTGATGGTCTATCTCGACCAGGTAAAGCGTGCGCGGCTGATTGCGCACTGGAACGAGGTTCTGCGGGCTCAGTGAGAAGGCCAGCTTTCGGCCGTTCATGACCTCAATAACTGTTACATCTCGGCGGGCTGTCGGCCCAATTACGGCAAAAAAGTGTCCTTCCCTTCTGGATATCTCGCCGATGTCAGCTAGATGACAGGTTGTTGTGGTGGCTTTGGCTACTTCTTCTCCGTGGAGGCGGAGAATTGAAGCCTTGGGAGGCATTCCGCTCGTCATTCAGGACAACTGCGTCCACTGGCCGGCCACCCCTCCCGATTCACTCGAGAATAACAGGCGGTTCGCTCAGCCGCCCACGGAGGACACATCGTGAAGCATACGTTCATCGCAACCATTCTTGCAGCCGCCATCGCGCTGCCGGCCTATGCGGCCGACTACACCATCATCGCGCCGGCCGCTCCCGGCGGCGGTTGGGACCAGACAGCCCGTTCGCTGCAGACTGCGCTGCAGCAGGAGAAGATCTCCGGCAACGTGCAGGTCCAGAACGTTCCGGGCGCCGGCGGCACTATCGGCCTTGCCCAGTTCAGCAGCCAGGCGGCCGGCAATCCGAACTCGCTGATCGTCGGCGGCTATGTCATGGTCGGCGCCATCCTCACCAACAAGTCGCCGGTAACGCTTAAGGACGTCACGCCGATCGCCCGGCTGACCGGCGAATATGAGGCCGTCGTCGTTCCCGCCTCGTCCGATATCAAGACGATGGCCGATCTGGTCGCAGCGCTGAAGAAGGATCCGGGAGCGGTTTCCTGGGGCGGCGGTTCGGCCGGCGGCACCGACCACATCACCGTCGGCCTGATTGCCAAGGCGTCCGGCGTCGACCCGACCAAGATCAACTATGTCGCCTTTTCCGGCGGCGGCGAGGCGCTTGCCGCTATTCTCGGCGGCCAGGTCACGGCCGGCGTGTCGAGCTACAGCGAGTTTGCGTCGCAGGTGAAAGCGGGCACGCTGCGTCTTCTTGCCGTATCGAGCGACAAGCGCATTGATGGCGTTGATGCCCCGACGCTGAAGGAAGCAGGCACCGATGTCAGCATCCAGAACTGGCGTATGGTTGCCGCTGCGCCCGGCCTGTCGGCGGAGCAGGTCGCGGCCATCACTTCCGATTTCGAGAAACTGCACAGCTCCGCCGCCTGGCAGGAAATCCTGAAGACCAAGGGCTGGGCCGACACCTATCTGTCCGGCGACGCCTTCAAGGCGCAGCTCGAAAAGGATGTCGCCGCCACTGAAGGCATTCTCAAAGAGATCGGACTTGTTCAATGAGCGGGGATAACACCTCCTCGGCAACCACGCGCCGCCCTGATTGGGCGGCGTTCACCATTGCCGTTTTCCTCTTCGCCGTCGCCGGCGTGATGGCCTGGGATGCACTGCATCTGAAGACGATCGCGCAGTACGACCGCATCGGCCCGGCCACGATGCCCCAGGTGGTGGCATTCGGCCTCTTCTGTCTTGGGATCTGGACCGTCGCCGAAGCCTGGCGTGGCGAGTTTCCGGAACGCGATCGGCAGGAAGTGGCGCCCGTCATCTGGATTATCGCGGGTCTCGTCGGACAGATGCTGCTTCTGCGCCTCGCCGGTTTCTCGATCGCGACCGGCCTGCTGTTTGCGCTCACGGCACGCGGCTTCGGCAAACGCAAGCTCTGGATCTCGCTGCCGTTTGGCATAGCCTTCAGCTTTGTCGTCTGGGCGATCTTCTCGCAGCTGCTGCAGCTGACGCTGCCGGCCGGTCCGCTCGAACGCCTGTTCTTCTGACGGCGCGCGCCGTCAGCACTTTTGATTATTGCGCAGCGCCGGATAGCGTCACGCACGGCCGGAACGCGCTTGGGATATCAAGATGAGCACATTCGAATTCCTATGGCAGGGGATCCTGGTTGCGATGCAGCCGATGAACCTGGTTTATGCGCTGGTCGGCGTGACGCTCGGCACCGCCGTCGGCGTGCTGCCCGGCATCGGACCTGCACTCACCGTGGCGCTGCTGTTGCCCGCAACCTACAAGCTCGACCCCGGCGGTTCGCTGATCATGTTCGCGGGCATCTATTACGGCGGCATGTATGGCGGTTCGACCACCTCGATCCTGCTGAACACGCCGGGAGAAAGTGCGTCGATCGTCACGGCGCTCGAGGGCAACAAGATGGCGCGCGCCGGGCGCGGCGGACCGGCGCTGGCGACGGCGGCAATCGGATCTTTCGTGGCCGGCCTGCTCGCCACGCTCGGGCTCGCCTTCATCGCGCCCTATATCGTCAAGCTGGCGCTGGTCTTCGGGCCGCGTGAATATTTCGCGCTGATGGTGCTCGCCTTTGTCACCGTCTCCTCAGCCTTCGGCGATTCAGCCCTTCGGGGCCTGACCTCGCTGTTCATCGGTTTTGCGCTCGCCATGGTCGGCATCGATCAGCAGACAGGGCAGGCGCGGCTTTCCTTCGGCATACCAGACCTGCTTGATGGTATCGAGGTGACGACGCTCGCGGTGGCAATGTTCGCGATCGGCGAGACGCTCTATATTGCCGCACAGGGCAACCGGCTTGAGGACAAGGTCGAGGCCGTCAAGGGCTCGCTCTGGATGAACGCGCAGGACTGGGCGCGCTCCTGGAAAGCCTGGCTGCGCGGCGCGGCGATTGGCTTTCCGATCGGCGCCATGCCGGCGGGTGGTGCCGAAATCGGCACCTTCCTGTCCTACGCTACCGAAAAGCGGCTGGCAAAGAACCCCGAGGAGTTCGGCCACGGCGCCATCGAAGGCGTGGCCGGCCCTGAGGCGGCGAACAACGCATCTGCGGCCGGCACGCTGGTGCCGCTGCTGACGCTCGGCCTGCCGACGACGGCAACGGCGGCGATCATGCTTGCCGGCTTCCAGCAATACGGGCTGCAGCCCGGACCGTTGCTGTTTGCCACCAATCCGCAGCTTGTCTGGGGCCTGATCGCGAGCCTGCTCATCGCCAACGCGATGCTGCTGGTCTTGAACCTGCCGATGATCGGCCTTTGGGTGCGGCTGCTGACCATTCCAAGGCCGTGGCTCTATGCGGGCATCCTGCTGTTTGCAACGCTCGGAACGATCGGCGCCAATCCGTCGGTCTTCGAGCTCGGCATGCTGCTCGCCTTCGGCCTGCTCGGCTACGTAATGCGCCTCTTCGGTTATCCGATTGCGCCCACTGTCGTCGGCCTGATCCTCGGGCCCCTTGCTGAACAGCAACTGCGCCGTGCGCTAGCGATCAGCCAGGGCGACGTCGCGACGCTTGTGATGTCGCCGATCGCGGCAGGACTTCTCATCGTTGCGGCCGCCGCCTTCCTCATCCCGCTGATCCTGCGCATTCGCGGCAGGGGCCAGGTGCTGTCGCAGTTGGCGGCAAACGAAGACTAGAAGAAAAAGACAACCTTACCCCTGCCTCGAGGCCGGCCATGGAAACATGCGCCGGCCTCTTCTTTTTGCATAGCTGAGGTGATTTTACGTGCATTGTGGATCGGCCCGCGTACTGCCATCTATAGATGGTCTATCGTAGAGAAAGAGGTAAGGACAATGTCCGCAATTCGTAATTCAGTCCGCGCCGGCTTCCTGGGCCGTGCATT
The DNA here is from genome assembly GCF_005862215.1 of Rhizobium sp. MHM7A. Lineage (NCBI taxonomy): Bacteria > Pseudomonadati > Pseudomonadota > Alphaproteobacteria > Hyphomicrobiales > Rhizobiaceae > Rhizobium > Rhizobium sp. MHM7A. Next base: position 207,987 of record NZ_VCHT01000007.1, on the reverse strand, counting down.
TGCTACGCTGAGCGCCGCAAATGCCGTGAGCGCCGCTGTCGAAGCTGGCCGCCGTCCGCGCGCCCGCGATCTCAAGGAACTTGGTATCGACCCGGCCTCCTTCGGTCAGGTCATCCGGTAAGCCTTTCAAAGGCATGCATGAATGAGATAGCCCGCAACCGGATGGTCGCGGGGTTTATTTTTGTCCAAATGACAGCCGCAACGCCGAAACGCGTTGCGATCCTCAAATCGTCATGCCAGGTCAGGCGTGCAGTTCTTCCCGCCGGCCGGCGTGATCTTCCACCTGTGCGCGCCGGTTGTGGCGAATGGACGACCAGAGCGACAGGCCGATCAAGATCGCGCCGCCGAGGCCGGTAATCACCTCGGGAATGTGCACCAGGGTCTGCGCATACATGATCACCGAGAGGATCAGGATGGCGTAGAAGGCGCCGTGTTCGAGGTAGCGATATTCGGCGAGCGTTCCCTTCTCCACCAGCATGATCGTCATCGAGCGCACATACATGGCGCCGATGCCGAGGCCGATCGCGATGACGAAAAGGTTCTGCGTTAAGGCGAAGGCGCCGATGACGCCGTCGAAGGAGAAGCTGGCGTCCAGCACCTCCAGATAGATGAAGGCGCCGAGGCCACCCTTGGCGGCAGCGCTCATCGTCTGTTGCGAGGCATCGAGCAGCTCGCCGACAATCTCGACCGCGAGGAAGGTGAGCAGCCCGTAGATGGCGCAATGGACGAAGACGCTGGCTTCCTCGCCGCCGATCAGCCAGGAGAACACAAGCATCAGCGCCAGCACGAAGGCGATCTCGATGCCCCTGATGGTAGCCGAGCGCGCCATCACCTTTTCCAGGCCGCGAAGCCAGTGGATTTTCTTTTCATAGTCGAAGAAGTAGCTGAGGCCGACCATCATCAGGAAGGTGCCGCCAAAAGCCGCGATCGGCAGATGCGCATCGTTCATGATGCGGGCATATTCCTCGGGCTGGCGGGCAGCGAGCACCAGGGCGTCCCAGGGGCCGATCCGTGCCGCGATCGCGACGATCGCCAGCGGAAAGACAATGCGCATGCCGAAGACGGCAATGATGATGCCCCAGGTGAGGAATCGTTTCTGCCAGAGCGGCGTCATCTCCTTCAGCTTGTTCGCATTGACGATGGCATTGTCGAAGGAGAGCGAAATCTCCAGCACCGCAAGCACGGCACAGATGAAGAAGACGGTTGCCATGCCGCCGATCGTGCCCGTCGTCTGCCATCCGAGCACGGCGCCGAGAACGAGGCCGAGGGCAGTGACGATGAAAGCCCAGCGGAAATAGCTGAGCGAGGATTTATCGGTCCCGGTCTGGTTCATGGCCGCACCCCGCGGCAACAAACATTCCTGGAGAGGGTGAAGAGGGAAAAACGCGGCACACCACAATGGGCATGCGGATAAGGCATGGTGAGCTTTTTCATCGATGAAAAATCCGCCGGCTGAGCTGCAGGCGGTACCGACATCACGAGAGCGCCGTAAAAACTCTCGCCAGAGGGGCCCGGCACCAATGTTCCCCCGTAGCCGATGTCTGGAAGGCTGCGGGATAGGCTCTAGGTAATCAACTTCCCAAACCAGTCAAGGCCAATCACGACAGGGAAATCGGCAAATTTTCGGGAACCATCCGGCACCCTGCCCGTTAGAGCTTGGTTGAGCTTAAAGGAGGCCGATGATGCACACTTCGACCCATATCCCTGACAAACGCACGGAAGCGTCCGACCGCATGAAGCGGGCGAGACCGAACCGTATGCAGAAGGCGCAGGTGCTCCCGCCGCATCATGTCGACCTGACTCTGACGCCCGGCGTCATCCATGACATTCATGTGCCGGCCCATGTCACCGGTGCCGACCTGTCTAAGGGCGGTCCCGACATCAAAAGCAAGAAATGAAGCTGTCCTTTTGCACTTCGACAATAATTGAGGATGAGAAGCATATGACCGTGAACTTTGTGCCCCGCGATATCTTCATCCGGCACGAAAACGAATGGAAGGCAATCCGTGAGGCGGCCGACGAACGCATCAATATCGGCAGGCATCAGAAACAGCCCACTACATCCATGATTCACCCGGCATCGGTCGGGAAAGGTGATGCTTCGGCCGCACGCCCCGAATAGACAGCACACAATTATTCAGCATGAGCGCCCGGCATGATGCCGGGCGTTTTGCTTATCGACGCTCATCCCCATCGACACGTTGCCCGGAATTATAGCCGAGCCACTGCTCCAGCTTGCCGAAGGCGAAGAGGACGCAAATTGCGGCAAGCGTCGTGAAGAAGGCAACCGGCCAATAACCGAAGCCCATGGCGAGCCCGATCGCGCCGGAGAGCCACATGCCTGCGCCTGTTGTGAGCCCGTGGATGCGACCTCTGGCAAAGACGATCATGCCGGCGGCCAGGAAGGCGACACCTGCGGTCACCGCTTCGATGACGCGCAGCGGATCGATGCGGACCTGCTGGACATCGACGAAACCCGGCATATGAACGGCCTCGATCGAAATGATGGCGAAGAGGGCAGCGGCAAGGCTGATCAGTATGTGAGTACGGAAGCCTGCGGGGCGATCGCGCGCCTCTCGTTCGAAGCCGATAAGGCCACCGAAGACAACGGCGCCCAGCAGGCGGGCAAAGATGACGGGATAGTGGATACGCGATGCCGGTATCATATCGGCGATAATAAGATCCATGGACTCTCCTTCAGGGACGTCGGATTCTTCGCTGGCTAACGTCTGAGCCTGGGATTTGTTCGGCGTTTGCCCGCCATGCGTTTCGACCTCTGCGCTGGTCCCTGCGATCGGACCTGGCCGCTCGAGGGAAGGAGCGGTGGAGGAATGATCATCCTTTCGCCGCGCCAACCTTTCGGAAAGGATTAGGCGGCGATAATCCCGGCCTCAAGGGATTCGGACAAATGGCCAAGACAGCGACACGCGGCCGCCGCAAGGCGCCGGCGAGAGGAAAGAGCAGGGCGCGAAGCGGCGGCGGACTGCTGCCTTGGATGGTGATCGGTATTGCCGCATTCGCGGGCATCGCCGCCCATGACAATTGGAAGAATATCAAGCCGATGCTCGCCAAAGAGCCGGCTGCGACGATCCGGGAGATCGCGGAGACGAAGCCCGCGGTCAGAAAGGATTCGCCGCCGAAACAGGTGGCGCTTGCCGCGCCGGCGCCAAAAGTGGCGCTGCCTGCGCAGCTGTCGCCACCGGCGGCCATTCCCACGCCGACTGCTCAGCCGGTAAAGGCCACGCCGGCGGCTTCTTCTCCCGCGACCTCGGAAACCGGGACGGCCGCCTTCGGCTATTGTGGTCAGGGTGCTCACATCAACTGCGTCGGCGACGGCGGCGTCTTCTGGTACAAAGGCGAAAAGATTGTCATTGCCGACATGGCAGGCCCGGTGGCCCACCAGGCCCGCTGTGACGACGAACGCAGGATAGCCTTTGCCGCCAAATTGCGTCTGCTGGCGCTTCTGAACGCCGGCCCCTTCACCATGAATGCGGCTGGAAAGACCGATCCCTCAGGCGCCCCGCGGATCGTCTCGCGCGACGGGCGCTCTTTCGGCGCGCAGCTGATCAAGGAAGGGCTAGCCCGCAAGCCGGGGACGGCCGGCGGCGCATGGTGCGCCGCCTGACGGGAGCTATTTTCCCTTTTTCACTAGCTTGCCGCCGGTGCGGAAGCTGCCGGTGAAGGAGGAGTCCTTGCTTTCCGCGGTGCATTCGATCGCGATCGGCTTGCCGGCATAGGGATTGCCGAAGGTGCAGAAGCCGGCGACCTTGACCTGGCCGGTCATCCTGTTGCCGACGCCCGTTGTGACGAGGCTCAACGGCAGGCGGGCATTGCCGTTGGAGGCTGGCTTGATGCCGCTGCCATCGCCCTGGAAGCCGAGCGCCTTTCCATCTGAAGTGAAGATGAAGGTTACCGAACCGTTGGCCAGCGTGACGCTGGCAAGCTCGTTTTTGCAGCCCTTGGTCGCGTCGAACTTTGCGACGACCAGTTTGGCGCATTTGCCGGAAAGCGTGATGACGCCAGTGGCGCCGGGAAATGTCTCACGCGGGGAGGCCGGCGCGGCAGAGGCTGGCAATGCGAAGACCGCGGCAACAAAGCCGGCGGCAACAAGCGCGGATAACTTCATTTCGATCTCAAATCCCATGTCCTGGCGAGGCGAATCACCGCCTCACCTGCGATTCGCCATGGCATGGCTCTGTGTCCGAATTTGGTTCCGCTGTTGCTGCGGCGCAAAAGATTTCGCCAGGCTGACACACCGATCGGCGGCAGATGAGCGGAATATCGGTTGGACTTGCCGGCAATAGATCCAGCAACGGCCTAAGCCTGCGAACATCTGCGACGTAGCGACGTGAAGTGTCAGCGCATCGGTCCGAAAATCGGAATCGATTTGGGAAGTGCGATGCGTAGATTCATGGTGTTGGAGCGTCCTTTGTGCGTCCGACAGGATGCACGTCTGCTCAAGGGGAATGGGCCCAGGCAGGGAAGTCCAGGCCCATTCTTTCCCGATCGGAGGTCAGTCAGATCAGGAATTTACAGCTGCCGGTCCAGCCGGCAGCCTCTATTAGAACGCGCGCTGCAGGCGGAAGAAGCCCGAGGTTACGTCTTCAGCATTGTCCGGATCGAGGTATTGAACTGAAACCTTCGTCGAGAGGTTGTCAACGATCTGGTAGTCGATCGTTACGCCGGCCTTCCAGGCGCTGACGTCGTCGTTGAACTCGCCAGCGGTGACGCCATAGTTGTCGTAGTACTGAACAGCCGGAGTGATTTTCAGCTTGTCAGTCGCCTTGATGGCGTATTCGGCAGCGATCGCCCATTCAGCCTTGGTGTAGTAGGCATTCGGGTTGGATGCGTAGACAACTGCGAGGCCGAGGGTGCCCGGACCGACAGCAACCGTACCCATTGCACGGACGGCGCCTTCTTCGTTGTCGGTGTCGTAACCAGCGGTGATCTGATAGCTGAAGATGCCCGCCTTGCCGCCGAGACCGATTGCAACGCCGACATTGTTGGGGGTTTCGCCATTGTAGAACGGGCCGTCTTCCAGCTCGTCGACGCTGATGCCAGCGTAGAAAGCGTCGGTTTCGTACTGATAACGGATGGAGTTATGCAGCGTGACCGGAGAACCGATATCGTCGGTTTCGCCGGAGAGGCCGTCGTCCCACCAGCTGTAGAACAGACCAGCGCGGAAGCCCGCGATGTCAAGGTAGGCGGAGTCAAGGATAGCCTTCTGGGCCGAAGCGTTGTCAGCATTGAACTGCATGACGATGACGCCGGTCAGAGGACCATATTCGGTGTCGCTCTTGGCGGTGAACTGAACCTGGCCGCGAGTACGGGCGTCCCAGTCCGAGTCGTTGGGGACAGAACCGCCGCCACCAGCGCCGATCGAGCTGGCGTTCGGAGCAACGTCAACCTGGAAACGGATGTAGCCGTTGATCTTCAGGCAGGTCTCGGTGCCGGGGATGTAGAAGTAGCCGGTGCCGTAAGCGTCGCAGACGCGAACATATTCAACAGGTTCCGGTTCGGCGGCAACGATAGCGTCAGCAGCCTGAGCGCCGGATACTGCTGCGAGAGCAGCAGCGGAGCCGAGAAGAAGGCTCTTGATGTTCATGGAATAACCTCCAGTTCAGATGCAGAAGGATGAAGAGCGTTGCCATCGGCAGTCCCTACGGATCTTCACCCCGTGTGATCGAGGCGGCACCTTCTTTGCTCGGTGCCTGCCTCGCCGCGGAAGTTACATAAGCGATGTTGCACCGCAACGTCATTGTCGATCATGACAGCAGTCTGCATCGGCTATGTTGCTGAAATAACACGCGTTTTGTCACAAACCCGTCATCTGTTCGTCACAAAACCGCAGCTTCGGGATAGGTGGGCAACGAGGGGCTGAGCACTTAGCAATCGCATGCAATTGATGCTCGAATGAGCGCGTTCTTATATGCGAGCGCGCCACAAATGTGCACGAGTCAAAGCAAGGTCAGTAAAAAGACTGCCTGGACATGCCGATCGATCGGTGCACCGATCGCGATGATTGCCACACCCTCAACCTCGGGCGCAAAACTGTGCAGGTAAACGAAACCGAAGAGGCCAACCCAGCCCAGGGCGAGGCGATCGATTATGGATATCGCCTTACGTGTCCGCGTCCTTTCATCTGCCCCTGCTACCTGCGTGGATGGTCATCCCACAGCCGATCGATATCCCGCCCGATCTGGTCGGAGCAAATCACGCAACCCCTTTAGGATAAAGGCTGGATTCAGGCCACGCAGTCTCGATGAATGAAAATCCTCGAGTCGGAGATCTGTCAATGATGTCAGGGAGATCGGATGGTGGGCGTGACAGGGATTGAACCTGTGACCCCTACGATGTCAACGTAGTGCTCTCCCGCTGAGCTACACGCCCATCCGATGGCGGCGCATAGATCACAAAACCTTCGGAGCCGTCAATAGGCTTTTTTCAGTTTTGTGACGCGCTGCCCGGCAAGCCTTATGCGGCAAGCATTTTATTGACCTCGTCGACGAGGTCGCGGAGGTGGAAAGGCTTGGAAAGGACCTTGGCATCCTTCGGTGCCTTCGAATCGGGGTTCAGCGCCACGGCGGCAAAACCTGTGATGAACATCACCTTCAGATCGGGGTCGAGTTCGGTGGCCCGGCGCGCCAGCTCGATGCCATCCATCTCGGGCATGACGATATCGGTCAGCAGCAGGGAAAACGGCTCCTCGCGCAGCCGGTCATAGGCGCTGGCGCCATTGTCATAAGAAAGGACCTTGTAACCGGCCTTTTCCAGCGCTTTCACCAGGAAGCGGCGCATGTCGTTGTCGTCTTCGGCGAGAAGTATCTTCTGAGTCATCAATCCAGACCGCTGATCAATAGGTTTTTGGTGGGCTGCCAGCCGTTTACACTAGTCTTTGCCCGGTAAACAACCGGTGAATTGCCTGTGCGTGATCGTCATCCCTCCTACATAGTATGGACTTGAGGGCGGGCAACTGGCAACATGGACGAAGCAGCCAGTTCATGACATGGTAAAGAGGGCCGAAAGTGCCGGAAATCCGCGAATACGAGCTTTTCGAAGTCCATGAGCCCGTGTCGCAGACCATCCCCTTCGTCTACAACTCCCCCCATAGCGGCCGCGTTTATCCACCGGAATTCATCGCCCAGTCGAGACTGGAAGGCATTGCCATCCGCCGTTCGGAGGATCATTACGTCGACGAGCTGTTCGGCTCTGCCGTCGAACTCGGGGCGCCACTGCTCGCCGCCAATTTTCCTCGGGCCTATCTCGACGTCAACCGTGAGCCCTACGAGCTCGATCCCAGGATGTTCGACGGGCTGCTGCCGCCCTATGCCAACGTCAATTCGCTGAGGGTCGCCGGCGGGCTCGGAACCATTCCGCGCATCGTTGCTGAGAACATGGAGATCTATGCGCGGCGGCTGCCGGTGCAGGAGGGCCTCGATCGCGTCGAAGCGGTCTACAAGCCCTATCATGCGGCGCTGCGCCGGCTGATCGCCCGCACCCATGTGCAGTTCGGCTTCGGCGTTCTGATCGACTGCCACTCGATGCCTGGCAATGTGCGCGTCGCAGGCTGTACCGGGCGGCCCGATTTCATCATCGGTGATCGCTACGGCACCAGCGCCTCGGCTGAACTTTCACGCGTCGCCATCGCCATCCTCGAGGAAATGGGCTTCGCGGCGATCCGCAACAAGCCTTATGCCGGAGGCTTCATCACCGAACATTACGGCCGGCCCTCGCGCGGGCTGCATGCGCTGCAGATCGAAGTGAACCGGGCGATTTATGTCGACGAGGTGACGCTGGAGAAGCGCGAGGATTTTGCCGCGGTGGCCGGGGCCGTCACGGATTTCATGCGGCAGATGGCGGAATATGTCGACAAATTCGCCGGTGACCGGGCGCTGGCCGCCGAGTAAAGGCTTCAATCCTCAGAACTCGGACGGTCTCCCCGGCCAAAAAAAACCGCGCTTGTCAGCGCGGCTAAGTCTAGGGAGGAAACACCCAAGGAGGGTATTTACAGTCAGAAGACTGTAATGACGACGCTACTATTGCGTTGCACAAATGTCAAGCAATATATTGCGCTGCGATATCTTTGGGCAGTTTTCATGAAGTTGCCCGCTCCGTTTGCATTCCCGCCAGTTTTCGCTATGAAAAGCCATTCCCGCCAGCCAAACGGTGCCACCATGCTTCCTGACCGTTCATTCTTCAATCGTCTGGCGGAGGTCGCCCGCGCCGAGACGCTGCCCCGCTTCCGCTCCGGCCTCGACGTCACGAACAAACTTTCGTCCGGGTTCGATCCGGTGACGGAAGGTGACCGGGCCGCCGAGTTCGCCATCCGGGCGCTTATCGAGGAGAATTTTCCCGAGCACGGCATTCTCGGCGAGGAGCACGGCGATGTCGGGCTCGACCGGGACTTTGTGTGGGTGATCGATCCTATCGACGGCACGCGCGCCTTCATATCGGGCGTGCCGGTCTGGGGAACGCTGATCGGCCTGCAGAGGCAAGGCCGGGCGATCATGGGCATGATCGAGCAGCCGTTTACCGGCGAACGCTATTTTGCCGACGAGAACGGCTCGATCTATACCGGACCGGAGGGCGAGCGGCGGCTGGTGACGCGCCAGTGCGAGGCGCTTTCGAGCGCCGTCCTGTTCACGACCTCGCCACATCTCTTCGCCGGCGGCGAGATGGAGAAATACCGGGAGATCGAGGGCCAGGTGCGGCTCTTCCGCTATGGGTGCGACTGCTACGCCTATGCGCTGCTTGCCGCCGGCCATATCGACCTCGTCATCGAGAACGGGCTGAAGCCTTATGACGTCGGCGGCATCATTCCCGTCATCGAGGGGGCGGGCGGCATCATCACCACCTGGGACGGCGGACGGCCGGAAAATGGCGGCTCGATCATCGCTGCCGGCAGCCGCGCGGTCTATGAGCAGGCAATCGCCATCCTGCAGCGCTGACTCGGCTGATCCGGCTCACGTGCCGAGGGCGGCGACATCATGGTTTTCCTCGGCATCGCTGCCGGGAATGAAGGCGTGGAAGGCCGCCAGCGCCGCGGCGCGGTAGATATCCCGTTCTTGGAAGATCTCATGGCGAGCGCCGTTGATCGGCACGAGCTGGCCGGCGCGGAAATAACGCGAGAGCCGCTCCTGTGCCGTGTAGGGCACGACACCGTCACGCGTCGGGGCGATGACGATGGTCGGTATGGTGATCGAGAAGAGATGGTTGGGTGAGGTAACACGGTCGATCGTCCGGAAGGCTTCGGTCAGCCAGCGAGCCGTCGGCGGCCCGAGCGTCAATTCCGGATGGGCGTTCATCATCGCAACATTGCGCTCGAAGCGGGTTTCGTCCGAAGTCAAAGGATTGTCGCGGAAGTCCGGCTCCCTGAGCCTCGCGGTCAGCGGTATGAAGCCGAGGCCGGCGGCGGTCAGCGTGCCGGCAAGGGTGCGAATAACGCGGGGCGAGGCCGACTGGCCGGTCAGCCCGATGAAGGGGGCCGACAGCACCATGCGATCGATGCGGGTGGTGAGATAGGGGGCGGCCGACAGCGCGATCAGTCCGCCTGTGGAATGGCCGAGCAGGTAGAAAGGCAGGCGAGTATCCGGCAGCACTATCTTCTTAAGGAAGGTGTCGAGATCGCGCTCGTAATCGGAAAAGCGGCGGATATGGCCGTGATTGCGCCGCTTCAGGAGCCGCGATGAACCGCCCTGGCCGCGTAGGTCGAAGGTCGCGACCCAGAGGCCCTTGGCGGTCAGGTCACGGACGGTCTCAAAATATTTTTCTATATATTCGTTGCGGCCATGGATGATGACGACCGTGCCCTTGGCGACAGGCGCGCCGGAGCGAAAAACGGCATAACGCAGCCGGTGGCCGTCGTGGGTTTCGAAGAACCCTTCGGTACGGTTTTCCGGGGCAGGATTGTCCGGCGTCGAATAGAGAACCTGTTCCATGGCTTGCCAATGCGCCGCTGCTGAATGCTTCGCTAATAAAGCGCCGTGCGTTCGGACGCACAAAGGACGCTCTAATATTTGAATCTACGCATCGTGCTTTCCGAAACCGATTCCGCTTTCAGAAGGCACGATGCGTTAGGGATAGCGCATGGCGCCGGCCTTGGAAAGCGGGGGAAAAAGGGCCGGCGGGAGCGTGAGGGCGCTCACGGCCGGCCCAAGTCTAGACTGAAGAAGAAGGGACGATGCACTTCAGCCATCGGGGCCAGTGTCACCCGACACCATCATGTTTAGGCCGATATGCCTGAACGCGTTCCGAACCGGCCGTTCATGCGCGGTTCACGGCCGTTTGAGGTGATTTCGAAATGGTCTTGAACTCCACGAATCCCATCACCATCTCCATTCTGCGGGTGCCAAAGAGGGCCCGCGCAACCGTCCCGAGACTGCCGAGATGGGGTTTCAGGGCATTTTACCGCAACACGTCGCTTCCCTAGGAGGACATCATGCGTCACGTTGACTTCTCTCCCCTTTATCGCTCGACGGTCGGTTTCGACCGGCTCTTTACCATGCTCGACAGCCTTGCACAGCCGGAGCAGGCGCAAACCTATCCGCCCTATAATATCGAGCGCACCGGTGAAAACACCTATCGCATCACCATGGCGGTCGCCGGTTTCGACGAGACCGAGCTTTCCATCGAAGCCCACGCCCATGTGCTGTCCGTGAAGGGTGAAAAGAACGAGGAAACCGCTGAAGGCGGCGAATTTCTCTATCGTGGCATTGCCAAGCGCGCCTTCGAGCGCCGCTTCCAGCTCGCCGATCATGTCGAGGTGACCGCCGCGTCGCTGAAGAATGGCCTGCTGCACATCGACCTTCTGCGCAACATTCCCGAGGCTATGAAGCCCCGCAAAATCGCGATTGCCGCTGAGCCGGTCGAGGCTCCGAAAGCGATCGAGGCGCAGGTCATTAACGGTTAACAGCTGCCCCTCGGGGACGATAGACGGCGCCCCGATCGGGGCGCCGTTTTTTTGCCGTTCGTTTCATTGCCGTTCAGGCCGGACTGGCGGCGTCCTTTATCTGCTGTTCCGTCGCGCGCCGGGCTGCTGCTGCGGCATATTTCTGGGCGATAACGGCACAGACCATCAGCTGAATCTGGTGGAACAGCATCAGGGGAAGCACGATTGCACCGATCGACTGGCCGGCGAAGATGACGTTTGCCATCGGCACGCCGCTCGCCAGGCTCTTCTTCGAGCCGCAGAAGGTGATGGTGATCTCGTCGGCCTTGTCGAAGCCCAGCCAGCGGCTGCCGAACATCGTCAAAGCAAGGACGAGTGCCAGAAGCACGATATCGGCGACGATGACAACGGCGATGTCGGCGATCGAGAAGGTATGCCACAGTCCCTCGATGACGGCCGTGCTGAAAGCGAGATAGACCACCATCAGAATCGAGCCGCGGTCAACCGGCATCAGGACCTTCTTCTTTGCGCGAAGCCAATTGCCGATCCAGGGCTGCAGGATTTGGCCGACGATAAAGGGTGCAAGCAGCTGCAGCAGGATCTGCTGAAGCGCGTCGAAGGAGAAGCCGCCATGGCCGCCGACGGAGAAGAGCAGGCCGACCAGCAGCGGCGTCAGGAACATGCCGAAAATGTTGGAGGCCGAGGCAGCGCAGATTGCGGCGGGCACGTTGCCGCCCGCCATCGAGGTAAAGGCGATCGACGACTGTACCGTCGACGGCAGCACGCAAAGGAAGAGGATGCCGAGGTAAAGCGGCTTCGGCAGAACGGTGTCGGGGATGAAGCCGAGCCCGAGGCCGAGCAGCGGGAAGATGCCGAATGTCGTCAGCAGGATAGCGAGATGCAGCCGCCAGTGCAGCAGGCCTGATATGACGACATCACGCGATAGGCGAGCGCCGTGCAGGAAAAACAGCAAGGCGATGGCAAGATCGGTGGCGATGCCGAAATAATCCGCAAAACTCCCGCTCGCCGGAATCAATGAGGCGAGAACGACGGTGCAGACCAGCAGGATCGTGAACGTATCGGGCAGAAGGCGGCGCATGGCGGTCTCGCGACAACAATATTCGTCATTGTTCTGTCGCCCATTATGATACAGGATGCAAGGAATAACAGTTATCGAGATATTGGATTACCTATGCTGGATCTCTCGCAGTTGCGCAGCTTCGTCGCCGTCGAACAGATGGGCAGCTTCACGCTTGCCGCGGATAGGCTGGGCCTCGGGCAATCGACTGTCAGCCAGCACATTCAGCGCCTGGAGGCGGCCCTCGGACGCAAGCTGCTCGCGCGCGATACGCACAAGGTCCTGCTGACCGGCGACGGCGAGGCGCTGCTTTCGCATGCGCGCGCCATGCTCTCGATCGAGGGGCAGGTGCAGGCGCTCTTCAAGAGTAACAGCTTGCGCGGCAGCCTGCGGCTCGGCGTGTCGGAGGATTTCGTCACCAGTCAGCTGCCGGCGGTGCTGGAGGATTTCGTTCGTTCGCATCCGTCCGTCGACCTGGAGCTGACGGTGGCGCTTTCAGGCGTGCTTTATGAGATGCAGGACAATGGCGAAATCGATCTGGTACTCGCCAAGCGCCGGCTGGGGGATGCGCGCGGAAAACTCGTCTATCGCGAGCCGCTCGTCTGGCTGGCCCGCGATCCTGATCGAGTGCTCGCCTCCGGCCCGCTGCCACTGATTGCCTTTCCGCCGCCAAGCGTCACGCGGGTGATCGCTCTGGAAGCGCTCGGGCGAAACCGTGTGCCGTGGCGGATCGTCTGCACTTGCGGCAGTCTGAGCGGGCTGACGGCAGCAGCGCGGGCGGGAATGGGCGTGCTGGTGCAGCCGCGCAGCATGGCTCCATCAGGACTGAAAGAGATCGCTTCGGGAAAATTGCCGGTGCTCGAGGATGTGGAATTCGTATTGGTGCCGCGCAAGGGTGCGGATCAGGCGCTGGTGTCGGCGCTTTCCGACGATATTCTGCAAAAGGTGAGGGGGCTGAGGACGGCTTGAGTCATCCCTGTCACGGAGCAGCCCGCCCGCGATGCCCGCCTTGCCAGTCGACGATCAGGCGGCCAGGCACCTCAGGAAACCATCCACGTCCGCTTCCGTCGTCGCGAAGCTGGTGACGAGGCGGATCAGAGTTTCGCCTTCGGAAACGAGTTCCGACGTCGCCGCCGGCACCGGCCACTCGTAAAACTTCGCGCCTTTTTCCTCCGCGGTTTTTGCAGCACCCTTGCTGATGACGGCAAAGACCTCGTTGGAAGCGGTCGGCCAGGCGAGGCGGGCGGCATTGCTGGCGCCGATACCGGCGCGCAGACGGTCGGCCATGGCGTTCGAATGGCGGGCGAGATCGAGCCAGAGGCCGTTTTCGAAATAGGCGTCGAACTGTGCGGCGATGAAACGCGACTTGGAGAAGAGCTGGGCGGCGCGCTTGCGGATGAAAGGCATTTCCCGAGCCCGCTCCTGATCGAAAATGACGATCGCTTCCGCACACCAGCAGCCGTTCTTCGTGCCGCCGAAGGACAGCATGTCGACGCCGCGTTTCCAGGTCATCTCAGCCGGGGTGGCGCCGAGCGCGACCAGTGCATTGGCGAAGCGGGCGCCGTCCATGTGCAGCGGCAGATTGCGCCTGGCAGATATGGCGGCGATCTCGCCGATCTCAGGCAGGGAATAGACGGTGCCGATTTCGGTCGCCTGAGTGATGGTCACGGCACTGGCCCGGCCATGATGGACGGCGTCTTCGGGAAAGCCAGCGATTTTGGCCGAAAGCTTCGCCGGATCGATCTTGCCGGCTTCGCCGTCAACGGCAACGAGGCGGGCGGAGCCCGAGAAAAATTCCGGAGCCCCGCATTCATCCTCGATTACATGGGCTTCCGAATGGCAGAAGGTGATGCCGCCGGGGCGTTGAACACTCGCCAGCGACAAGGAATTGGCAGCCGTCCCGGTTGCGACGAAGAAAACCGCGACCTCACGCTCGAAGATTTCGGAGAAACGAGCCTCGACCTTCCTGTCGAGATCACCGGCGCCGTAGGCGGCAGCAAAGCCGCCCGATGCCGCCAGCAGACGCTCGGCAATGGATTTATGGGCGCCAGCCCAATTGTCTGAAGCAAAGAACATGGGAAACCGTGGCAGGAAAGGTTGGCGGGTTTGCAGCGGACATTACGCCAAAGCTTCACGGGATCAAGGTCGCCACTGGCGATACATCACAAAATTTGAACTGCGCAATCAATGAAAAAAATACGTCACTGATCGGTAATTTTATTTCCCTTGAGCGACCGATCCGGTAATCTTCCTTCGCAAATTGACGGTTTTTAACACGACGCTCTTGCGGAGCCCCATGGTTTCTGGCATAGAACGGATGAATTAGGACAGTGTTGCTGTCCTATTTTGGCCCTTGCGGCCGAAGAGGCGCCGAAAGCCCTGGCACGGGCCGGCTTTCACGCTATAGTTCTTCCGAGCGCCGACTTTCGTGGGTGGCGCGCGGAGGCGAATGGCAGGCGCGGAACGCGACGGTTTGCTTTCCTTTAAGCAGATGTCTGCGGCCGATCTTCACAATGCAACAGCGCTGTCACGTGCCGAACCTATTTTTCAGGTCGCGGCACAGGACGAAAAGCCGCCCGCGGCCCGCGGGCTTCGACAGGAGGAAAGACGATGACGAAGACGCCATCCATAGAATTTGACCGGGTTGCTGCTGCAGAGGTGCGCGCAACGGTCAATGCGTCCAAATCCGCCTCCGGCCTGCCGAAGAGACAGGGCCTCTACGATCCCCGCAACGAGCATGATGCCTGCGGCGTAGGTTTCGTCGCGCATATGAAGGGCGAAAAGTCGCACCAGATCGTCAAGGACGGTCTCTTCATCCTCGAGAACCTGACGCATCGCGGCGCCGTCGGCGCCGATCCGCTGATGGGCGATGGCGCCGGTATCCTGGTGCAGATCCCGGACCGGTTCTTCCGCGAAGAAATGGCCGCGCAGGGCATTACCCTGCCGCCGGTCGGTGAATATGGCGTCGGCCATATCTTCATGCCGCGCGACGAAAAGCAGATCGAGCACTTCAAGAAGGTGATCAAGGACGTCATCGTCGAGGAAGGGCAGGTCTTCATCGGTTTCCGCGACGTGCCTGTCGACAATTCCTCGCTCTCCAAGGCACCTGATATCGCCGCGACCGAGCCGCATCACGTGCAGGTCTTCATCGGCGCCGGTGAAGATGCCGAAAATAACGATGAGTTCGAGCGGCGGCTGTTCACGCTGCGCAAGGTCATCTCCAACCGCATCTATGACGAGTTCGACGGCGAGGAGAGCAATTTTTATCCGGTATCGCTTTCGTCGGCGACCGTGGTCTACAAGGGCATGTTCCTCGCCTATCAGGTCGGCGCCTATTATAAGGATCTGTCGGACCCGCGTTTCGAAAGCGCGGTCGCCCTGGTGCATCAGCGCTTTTCGACCAACACCTTCCCGTCGTGGAAGCTCGCGCACCCCTATCGCATGGTCGCCCACAACGGTGAGATCAACACGCTACGCGGCAACGTCAACTGGATGGCGGCCCGTCAAGCCTCGGTCTCCTCGCCGCTGTTCGGCGAAGATATCTCCAAGCTCTGGCCGATTTCCTATGAGGGGCAATCAGACACGGCCTGCTTCGACAACGCGCTCGAATTCCTGGTGCGCGGCGGCTATTCGCTGGCGCATGCGGTGATGATGCTGATACCAGAAGCCTGGGCAGGCAACCAGTCGATGGCGGCTGAACGCAAGGCCTTCTACGAATATCATGCGGCCCTGATGGAGCCTTGGGACGGGCCGGCTGCCGTCGCCTTCACCGACGGCAAACAGATCGGCGCCACACTCGACCGCAACGGCCTGCGGCCAGCGCGCTATCTCGTGACCGATGATGACCGCGTCATCATGGCGTCAGAGGCCGGCGTTCTGCCGGTTCCGGAGGAGAGAATCATCCAGAAGTGGCGCCTGCAGCCGGGCAAGATGCTGCTGATCGACATGGAAGAAGGGCGCATCATCTCCGATGACGAGGTGAAGTCGAAGCTTGCAACGGCGCATCCCTATCGCAGCTGGCTCGATCGCACCCAGCTCATCCTCGAAGAGCTGAAGCCGGTAGAGCCCCGGGCGCTGCGTCGTGACGTGTCGCTGCTCGACCGCCAGCAGGCCTTCGGCTACACGACCGAGGACACCCGCATCCTGATGTCGCCGATGGCGACGACCGGTCAGGAAGCGATCGGCTCGATGGGCACGGATACGCCGATCTCGGCGATGTCGGAAAAGCCGAAGCTGCTCTATACCTATTTCAAGCAGAACTTTGCGCAGGTGACGAACCCGCCGATCGATCCGATCCGCGAGGAGCTCGTCATGAGCCTGGTTTCCTTCATCGGCCCGCGTCCGAACATCCTCGACCATGAGGGCATGGCAAACGCCAAGCGTCTCGAAGTGCGCCAGCCGATCCTGACCAACGGCGATCTCGAAAAAATCCGCTCGATTGGCCATACGGAAGACCGTTTCGACACCAAGACGCTCGATTTCACCTATGACATCGAGCGCGGTGCGGCCGGCATGCCC
The DNA here is from genome assembly GCF_005862215.1 of Rhizobium sp. MHM7A. Lineage (NCBI taxonomy): Bacteria > Pseudomonadati > Pseudomonadota > Alphaproteobacteria > Hyphomicrobiales > Rhizobiaceae > Rhizobium > Rhizobium sp. MHM7A. The sequence goes on along the minus strand of NZ_VCHT01000007.1, from coordinate 191,503 downwards.
GAGATGCTCGACCGGCTCTGCGAGCGTGCCGAGGCGGCCGTCAAGGGCGGCTACAACATCATCGTGCTCTCCGACCGCCAGATCGGGCCTGATAGGATCGCTATTCCGGCACTGCTCGCAACGGCTGCCGTCCATCATCACCTGATCCGCAAGGGGCTTCGTACCTCGGTCGGTCTCGTCGTCGAGACCGGGGAACCTCGCGAAGTGCATCATTTCTGCCTGCTCGCCGGCTATGGCGCCGAGGCGATCAACCCCTATCTCGCCTTCGACACGCTGCTCGACATGCATGCCAAGGGCGAGTTCCCGAAGGAAGTGGATGCCTCCGAAATCGTCTACCGCTACATCAAGGCAGTCGGCAAAGGCATCCTCAAGGTCATGTCGAAGATGGGCATCTCGACCTACCAGTCCTATTGCGGCGCCCAGATCTTCGATGCGATCGGCCTTTCGTCGGAACTGGTCGACAAGTATTTCTTCGGCACCGCGACGATGATCGAAGGCATCGGTCTGGAAGCGATCGCCGAGGAGACCGTCGCACGCCATAAGGCGGCCTTCGGCAAGGATCCGCTGCTGGCGACTACGCTCGATATCGGCGGCGAATATGCCTACCGCATGCGCGGCGAAAGCCATGCCTGGACGCCGGATGCAGTTGCCGCCCTGCAGCATGCCGTGCGCGGCAATGCCGAGGACCGCTACCGCGAATTCGCCGAGATGGTGAACAATTCGGCTTTGCGCATGAACACGATCCGCGGGCTCTTCAAGATCAAGAGCGCCGAGGCACTCGGCCGCAAGCCGGTGTCGATCGACGAGGTCGAGCCGGCGGCCGATATCGTCAAGCGTTTCTCGACGGGGGCAATGTCCTTCGGCTCGATCTCCCGCGAGGCGCATACAACGCTGGCGATCGCCATGAACCGGATCGGCGGCAAGTCGAACACCGGTGAGGGCGGCGAGGAATCCGACCGCTACATGCCGTTGCCGGACGGTTCGATGAACCCGGAACGGTCGGCGATCAAGCAGATCGCATCTGGCCGCTTCGGCGTCACCACCGAATATCTCGTCAATGCCGACGTATTGCAGATCAAGGTGGCGCAGGGCGCCAAGCCCGGCGAAGGCGGCCAGCTGCCGGGTCACAAGGTTGACGCGACCGTTGCCAAGACCCGCCACTCGACGCCGGGCGTCGGCCTGATCTCGCCGCCGCCGCACCACGACATCTATTCGATCGAGGATCTGGCGCAGCTGATCTACGATCTGAAGAACGTCAACCCGACGTCCGACGTCTCGGTCAAGCTCGTCTCGGAAGTCGGCGTCGGCACGGTTGCCGCGGGCGTCGCCAAGGCGCGCGCCGACCACATCACGGTCGCCGGTTTCGACGGCGGCACGGGCGCCTCGCCGCTGACCTCGCTCAAGCATGCCGGCAGCCCTTGGGAAATCGGTCTTGCCGAAACCCAGCAGACGCTGGTGCTGAACGGTCTGCGTTCGCGCGTTGCGCTGCAGGTGGACGGCGGTCTCAAGACTGGCCGCGACGTCATCGTCGGGGCACTGCTTGGCGCCGACGAGTTCGGCTTTGCCACCGCGCCGCTGATCGCGGCCGGTTGCATCATGATGCGCAAGTGCCATCTCAACACCTGTCCGGTAGGCGTAGCGACGCAGGATCCGGTGCTGCGCAAGCGCTTCAAGGGCACGCCGGAGCACGTCATCAACTACTTCTTCTTCGTTGCCAACGAAGTGCGCGAAATTCTCGCCTCACTCGGCTTCACCCGGCTCGACGAGATCATCGGCGCATCGGAGCTCCTGGAGAAGGACGAGATGCTGGCGCACTGGAAGGCTAGGGGTCTCGACTTCAGCCGCATCTTCCACAAGGTCGACGCCGCCAAGGAGGAAACCTTCTGGACGAGCCGGCAGCAGCATCCGATCGACGATATTCTCGATCGCGCACTGATCGAGCAGGCGCAGCCGGCGCTGACTGCCAAGACGCCCGTTGCCTTCGAGGTAGGTATCAAGAACGTCGACCGTTCGGCCGGCGCGATGCTCTCCGGCGAGGTCGCCAAGCGTTACGGCCATCGTGGCCTGAAGGAAGACACGGTCAACGTGACGCTTCGCGGCACGGCGGGACAGAGCTTCGGCGCCTTCCTGGCGCGTGGCGTCACCTTCAACCTTATCGGCGACGGCAACGACTATGTCGGCAAGGGCCTCTCAGGCGGCAAGATCATCATCCGGCCGCCGGAGAACTCGCGGATCGTGGCTGAGAACTCTATCATCGTCGGCAACACCGTGCTTTACGGCGCAACCGAAGGCGAATGCTATTTCCGCGGCGTGGCCGGCGAACGTTTCGCCGTCCGCAACTCGGGTGCGATCGCCATCGTCGAGGGCGTCGGCGACCATGGCTGCGAATACATGACCGGCGGTGTCGTGGTCGTGCTCGGCGCCACGGGCCGCAACTTCGCGGCCGGCATGTCCGGCGGTGTCGCTTACGTGCTCGATGAAACCGGCGATTTCGCCAGCCGCTGCAACATGGCGATGGTCGAGCTCGAGCCGGTGCCGGAAGAGGACGACATGCTGGAGAAGCTGCATCATCACGGCGGCGATCTCATGCACAAGGGACGCGTCGATGTCTCGGGCGACATGACGCGCCATGACGAGGAGCGCCTCTACCAGCTAATCTCCAACCATCTGCACTACACGGGCTCCGCCCGCGCCAAGCAGATCCTCGATAACTGGGCCGACTACCGTCCGAAGTTCCGCAAGGTCATGCCGGTCGAATACCGTCGTGCGCTCGAGGAAATGGAACGCAGCCGGATGGGCATCGCCGCGGAGTAATTGCGCCGGGACATCGGCCGCCTGCCGAACGCAGATCGCCGATGTCGGAAAACTTCTCGATGACCCGTGACGATCGTGCCGGCGACAGGCCGTCCACATCGCCCGGATGTTTCAGGGGATTTGTTCCGATGACGGTAAAGACAAGCAACCCGCCCGGGATACCGGGACTGACGACAGACAACTGGCCGCGGGTGAGGCGGTCATGAGGGTAAGGGACGAAGAAATGGGTAAGGTAACAGGATTTCTGGAAATCGACCGGCAGGTGGCGAAGTACCAGCCGGCGTCGGATCGCATCCGTCATTTCCGCGAGTTCACGATCCCGATGTCGGACCCGGAAGTGCAGAAACAGGCGGCGCGCTGCATGGACTGTGGCATCCCTTATTGTCACGGCCCCACCGGCTGCCCGGTTCACAACCAGATTCCTGACTGGAACGACCTTGTTTACAACAACAACTGGGAAGCGGCGATCCAGAACCTGCATTCGACCAACAACTTCCCGGAGTTCACCGGCCGCGTCTGCCCCGCGCCTTGCGAGGAAGCTTGCACGCTGAATCTCGAGGATGCGCCGGTCGCGATCAAGACCGTCGAACAGGCGATCGCCGACAAGGCCTATGAGCTCGGCTTCATTCGACCGCAGCCGGCCACCGTTCATACCGGCAAGAAGGTTGCCGTTATCGGCTCCGGCCCCGCAGGCATGGCGGCAGCCCAGCAGCTCGGCCGCGCCGGTCACGAGGTGCATGTCTATGAGCGTGAAACCAAGCCGGGCGGCCTGCTGCGCTACGGCATTCCGGATTTCAAGATGGAGAAGAACTTCATCGACCGCCGCGTCGAGCAGATGAAGGGCGAGGGCGTCACTTTCCATTGCGGCGTCAATGTCGGTGTCGATGTCAAGGTCGAACAGCTGTTGGCCGATCACGATGCCGTCCTTTACTGCGGCGGCTCGGAGACGCCGCGCGAGGCTGGCATCCCGGGTACCGATCTCGCGGGCGTGCATGATGCCATGCCCTATCTGGTGCAGCAGAACCGCCGCGTCGGACGCGAGAATATCGACAGCGTCGGCTGGCCGTCGGATCCGATTCTTGCCGGCGCCAAACACGTCGTTGTCGTTGGCGGCGGCGATACGGCTTCCGACTGTGTCGGCACGGCCTTCCGTCAGGGCGCCGTCAAGGTCACCCAGCTCGACATCCGGCCGCAGCCGCCGGAGAAGGAAGACAAGCTTGCCGTCTGGCCTTTCTGGGCGACGAAGATGCGCACCTCCTCCTCCCAGGCCGAGGGCGCTGTGCGCGAGTTTCAAGTGGCGACGCTCGAATTCATCGGCGAGGATGGTGTGCTGACGGGCGTCAAATGCTGCGAGGTCGACGAGCGGCGGCGGCCGATTGCAGGCACCGAGTTCGTCATCCGCGCCGATCTCGCCTTCATCGCCATCGGATTCCGCGGTCCGTTCACAACAAGCGTGCTCCAGGAGCTCGAGGGCAAGCTGACGCTAAACACCGACAAGCGCGGCTCGACCAATGTCGTCGCGAATGATCGCGACTACAAAACGTCGATCGAGAAGCTCTGGACCGCGGGCGACGTGCGCCGCGGCCAGTCGCTGGTGGTCTGGGCGATCCGAGAAGGCCGCCAGGCGGCACGCGCGATCGACGAAGCCTTGATGGGCTCGACTGTCCTGCCGAACTGATCGGGGCCTGATGGGCCTAAGATAAACGAGCTCCGCCCTCCCGGCGGAGTTTTTATTGCAGGCGGCCTGCGCCTCGCTTCTCTCCAACATGCACTGTCGAGGCGGCTCGACTGGCCTTCCTCCAGAAACGACACGTCCGACGAGAAAACACGACTGACTGCAGCGCTGATGTGACCAGCGCTTCCTTCATGCGGATGCTGAAGCAGCAGTTGCAGGATGCGGTCGCGGCCGAAGGCGAGAGCGGCAAAGCTCACGACATGCTGGCTCCACTCGAAGCGGCACGCTCACCGTCTCCGATCCGACTCCGGGTGTGTCGGTTGGCGCCTGGAATGTCGATGATGCCGATGAGGCGGACACTGAAAACAAGGTCGGCAAGGCGATCGACGTCAGCGGCTGGAGCGACTTCCTCGATGCACATCTGGAGCGCAGCAGCGCCGGCGCCTTCGTCTGGGAGAATGGCAGCTATGTCGACCGGACGAATGGCAGCAACGCCTTCTTCGGCGTGATTGGTTCGAACCATCATAATCTGAGCTGGCTACAGGCGACGGAAAGGGAAAGGGCGTCGGACAGTCTCACTCTGCCTTTTTCATTTCACGGAGACTTCGGCCGGCGTCTTGGCCGCCGGCATGCGGTAGTCGTCGACGCGTCCGACAGGCGCCGGGCTCATCTCACCCTGCTCGACCAGAAGATCGCGCGGCGATTTCGTCAGTGTCACAGGTGGCGGCCTTGAGCCGAGAAGCTCGGTGCCGCCATCGAGATTGGGATCGGAGAGGCTGATCGGCACGGTGTGTTCAACCGGATTGGTGGGAAGGCCGAGACCAGGCAGGTTGCTTTCGTCAAGGCGCACGAGGTCCGGGCTTGCCTGGGTGCCGAGAATGCGGCGGGCGGGCTTTTCCACGTAAAAGGCAAGCTTGCGCCGGCCGGCCTGGGTCAGATTGACGCCATCGGAGGTGCGCAAGCGCACCTGCTGGCCATTCACGTCAGAACCGGTAACGATGAAGTTGCCGTTTTCATCGACGAAGCCATCCCAGATGTCCACGAATTCGCCGCCAATGCTCTCGACCTGGTTACGATAGAGCTGGTTCATTTGGACGGCATCGGCTGTCATCTGATCGGATTCGAAGGCGGGAAGACCGACCCACAGCAGCGGAATCTTGCGGCTGGTGACTTCCTTGCCGAAAGAAAGGACACGGCGGCGATATTCGGCAAACCAGCCATCGGTGCGGAACTTCTCCTTGGCAGTATCGGTCACCATCTGCTGGCGGTCATTGGCGCCGATCATGACGACGACCATTGCCGGTTTCAGCTCGTCGATCATCTTCGGCAGCTGTTCCGGCCAGTCGTAATAATCGTCGCGAACGAGACCTGAGGAGACGTTCCCGCGAGCTTCGACCACAACACCCGGTGAGGTTTCGAAGGCGGCGGTCAGTCCGTCGCCGAGACCGCTGGCAAGGAAATCACCGACGATCAGGATCTTTCGGGCGTCGCCAAGCTTCTGCACAACCGGCTCTTCCTGCACGGGCGGTCGCGCAGGCGATGCGGTGCGAGCGTTGATCACTGCCTTCTGCGCCGGTGGGCGCTTGCGCTGCTGGCGTCTTGGCTGCTGGACATCAGGGGCCGGCGGCGGCGCGTCGTCGAGATAGCGACGGCCAAGAAAGAAATCGAGGATCGAGCGACGCTGGTAACGCTGCTCCTGGGCTTCGGCACGCACCGGCGCAAGCGTGCCGAGGCATAGCGCAACCGCTGTCAAGGTGAACACCAGCCAGCGGATATTACGGGTCCAATCAGTTTTCGTCATAGGCAGTTCCGCATCTGCCGGCACCTTGCACACAGGGTAGGCCAGCGTCCACTCCCGCTTATAATTTAGGTCACGGTTCTGCCGCGTCCAATCAGTTATGTTCCGGAGTCGTGCTCTAGCGACGAAGGGCGTTCAGAAGCGGCAGCGAGGGTTCGCCGTCCGGCGGCATGCCGATGCGCTCCTGCACCGCCGATATCGCCGCTTTCGAACCCGACCCGAAATTGCCGTCCACCTCGCCATTGTAATAGCCGAGCGTCTTGAGGCGGGTCTGCAGCTCGAATTTCTCGGTGATGTCGAGAGCGCCGTCAGGACGCGGCCAGCGCTGCTGCATGCCGCCATAGCCGGCGATCTGGTCGGCCAGTAGCCCAACGGCAAGCGCATAGCTGTCTGACGCATTATAGTTCTTGATGGTGAAGAAGTTTGCGGTCATCAGGAAGCCGGGGCCGCCGGCCCCGGCCGGCATTTTCAGCACGGCTTTGGTTCCGCCATCGCGAAAGCCCTTGCCATTCGGACGTTTCACGCCGAGCTCCGCCCATTGAGCCAGAGTGTGGGTCTTGCCGGCTTGTTTGGCTGCTGCCGCGGGAACGACGACTTCATAACCCCAGGTCTTGCCGGTATCCCAGCCATTCTTCATCAGCAGGTTGGCCGAAGTCGCAAGCGCATCCGGCACCGAGTTCCAGATGTCGCGATGACCGTTGCCGTCGGCATCGACGGCATAAAGCAGGTAGCTCGTCGGGATGAATTGGGTGTGGCCCATGGCGCCCGCCCAGGAGCCGGTCATCTCACGCGCCGGCACATCTCCGTTCTGCAGGATCTTCAGTGCGGCGACCAGCTGCTTCTTTGCGAACTTGGCCCGGCGCGGATCGGCATAGGCGAGCGTTGCCAGGGCGCGTGGAACGTAATGCAGCCGGTCATCCTTCTCCAGGATCGCGCCGTAATTCGATTCCATTGACCAGATCGCGAGCAGAATGCTCTTGTCGACGCCGAAGCGCTGCTCGATCGCAGCAAGCGTCCGGGCGTGTTTGGCGGCCATCTCGCGGCCGATCTTGACCGTATAGGGATTGACGCGCGAATCGACGTAGTCCCAGATTTTCGAGGTGAATTCCGGCTGATAGGCCGCTTTTTCGAGCACGGTGGGGTCGGGCTCGCTCACCCCGGAGAAGGCCTTTTGATAGGTTGCCTTACTGATGCCACTCTGAGCGGCTGTTTGGTAAAAATCCGCGATCCATTTCTGGAACCGGGAATCAGCTTTCGCGTTGTCGGGGACCAGGCCTACCTGGGCGGCGACAACGAGGGCGAGAGCAAGACCTCGAAGGGAGTTTTTGTGATTCTGGATCATCGACAGTCGTATCCGTCATCTTCAGTTTTCGGTGCAGCAGGGGCATCATGTCCGCCCAGACCCGAGACTACAGGAACGGAGTCAACAAATTCTTTACCATGGCGGTCCGCTGCGGTCACCATTGCAAAACAGTAGCAATTATATACTAAGTCAGACGTGAACGGCTTTATTTAAAAGGCGATTTAGTCAAAGCAGGAGGCCTGTGTGGCGCATCACAATAAAGTTCGTAAGGCAGTTTTTCCGGTGGCAGGGTTGGGAACGCGATTCCTGCCGGCAACGAAGGCTGTTCCGAAGGAAATGTTGACCGTTGTCGACAAGCCAATCATTCAATATGTCGTCGATGAGGCGCTGGAAGCAGGAATCGAGCATCTGGTCTTCGTTACCGGACGCAACAAGCACATTATCGAAGACTATTTCGACATTCATTTCGAGCTGGAGCAAACGCTGCGCGAGCGCGCCAAGGAGGCGGAAATCACCCTTCTTGCCGAGCAATTGCCGAAGGCGGGAACGGTTAGCTTCACCCGCCAGCAGGAGCCACTCGGCCTTGGCCACGCCGTATGGTGCGCCCGCGAAATCGTCGGCGACGAACCTTTCGCGCTGCTGCTGCCCGATATGATCATGAAGGGCGACAAGGGCTGCATGAAGGGGATGATCGACCTTTACGGCCAGAGCGGCGGCAATATCATCGCCGTCGAGGAGTGCGCGCCCGACCAGGCGCATAAATACGGCATCGTCGGCGTCGGCGAAGCGATCGGCGATGGCTTCCGCATCACCGGCATGGTGGAAAAACCCGCCAAGGGCACGGCGCCTTCCAACTTCTTCATCAACGGTCGTTACATTCTGCAGCCGGAGATCTTCAACATCCTCGAAACGCAGGAGCGTGGCGCCGGCAATGAGATCCAGCTCACCGACGGCATGCTGAAGCTGCTGAAGGAACAGGATTTCGCAGGCTACCACTTCCGCGGCACGACCTACGACTGCGGCGCCAAGGACGGCTTTATCCTGGCAAACGTCGCCTACGCCCTCGAACGCGCCGATATCCGCCCGTCGGTCGAAGGCGGCTTCAAGGAATTGATCGCAGGGCTGAAGTAAGGCCTCCCAATCCTATCCGTGATAAACGCCGCGCCTCCCATCGGATGCGCGGCGTTGTCGTTTTTTTGCTTTATGCATGCCGTTGTCCCAAAACCGCTGCACACTGTTGGGCGACATGCTTTAGCGTTTCAGCTTGAGGCCGACGCCGGCGCGCCATTGCTGCGAGTCGTCGCCGTGCTTGCGCGTCGTCAATTCGTAGCCGAGGGTGCTGGTGAGATCGAGGTAGCGGTTGATGTTCCAGATCAGGCCGGTCGCCGCAGTATAGACGATCTCATCGTTGACGGTGCTGTCGGTCGGATAATCGCGCCATATGACGCCGCCGATCATGGTTCCGACGAGATTGTCTCGCAGCTGGTGGGTGACCGTCGTCGTCAGCGCATGCGAGACATAGCCGCTCTCGCCGGCAGTGGTCGAGGGTTGGATGCTCGTCTGCAGGTCAAGATTGACGTCGGTGCCACGAATCGGCGACCAGAGCAGGCTCGCATCGAGCGTGGCCGTGTCGATCGAGGCGAGCCGGGTATCTTCGAAATCCGCCATCTCGTAGCCGACGCCGACCTCACCCTTCAGCTTTTCGCCGAGGTCGACCTCGACGCCGGCCTTGGCGCCGTAGCTGTGGCCTGAGCGTTCGTAACCGGCGAAATCGCGCGTCTCGTCATAAACCGTGCGACCGATCGTGGCCTCGACGAAGGGGATGAGCGCGGGCGACAGTTCGTAGCCGACGCGGCCGCGCAGTGTGCCCGTCGTCTGGTCGCGATCGCTCAAGGTTACAGTCGTGCCGTTCGCAAGAGTGGCGTCGGAATAGATCGATCGGCTCAGCGCCAGCGCCGTCGTGCCGCGAAGGATGCCGAAATCGCGCTGCACCGAGGCCCCAGCGGTGAACTCCTGCACATCCGACTGCTGCGTGGCATCGGCGATGGCGTCGGGATCGTCCGTATCCTCGCGATAGAAATTGTAGCCCGCCGTAAGGTGCGCGACCGTGTCGTCGGGAAGGTCCAGCCGGAGATCGCCGTTGACCTTGAAGGACGGCTGCTCCTCGCCTTCGCCGCTGATATTCCTCTGCCAGGCGCCTTCAGAGGTGACGGTCAGCTGGTGCCGTCCCCAGTCGGAGGTGAGCGTTGCGGCTGCATCCGTTTCGAGGAAGGCGCGCCGTTGCCTGGTATTGCCGTCCTTGGTGGTCTCGGTGTTGATGCTTTGGGTCACGCTCGGGCGAAGCACGAAGGTGCCGATTGGAATGCCGGGCGTTTCTGCCGTCGAGGCACTTTCGGCAGCCCTGCGAGGCGGTAGCGTTTCGTCGATCCGCGCTTCACGGGTGTTCAGCCGTCGCATGTCCTCATCGAGGATGGAGCCGGTAATGTCGTCGTCGGGTTGCGTGGCCGGTATGGCGGGCCTCTGCCCGGTATCGCTCGAGTTTCCTGCGGTGCCCGTTGCCGCAGGAGCGGTGGCAACGTCGGCTTCGTCATCGAAGCCGGCAGTTGAGGCATTGTTCGTGGTGAGATTGTCCTGGCTGGTGGAGCGGCTATTTGCAGGCTGCCGTGATGTAGACTGTGCGAGTGCCGCAGTCTGGCAAAAAAGCAGGGTGCTGAACGCAGTAAAGCAGACGACACGCCTCATCGCGCGGAGCGGCGTCACACTGCTCTTCTGTTTTGGCTGGCCCATTAAATCGCCTGACATGCTTTCGGTTCTTACTCAAAGGTAAAGCCTTGTGGTTAACCATTCGTTGCCGCCGGCGAGTGCTGTTCACAACTCGGAAATGGCGCAGGGTGGACTTGGAAAGTGAAAAGGTCTAACGCATCTGCATGAACAGAAGAGCGATCAAACTCGTTGAAAATAGCGTGCTCGAATCGGCAAAACGCACGATAGAGACCGAGAAACGCGGTCTTGAAGCGCTTGAACGCGCTTTTGACAACGGATTGGCCGGTCCTTTCACCCGCGCCGTCGAAGTCATCGGGGACATCTCCGGGCGTGTCATCGTCACCGGCGTCGGCAAGAGCGGCCATATCGGTACCAAGCTGGCGGCGACATTCGCCTCGACCGGCACCCCTGCCTTTTTCGTGCACGCGGCCGAAGCCAATCATGGCGATCTTGGCATGATCGCGCGCGACGACGTCGTCCTGGCGATTTCCAAAGGCGGCGAGAGCGCCGAGCTCAAGAGTATCATTTCCTTTACGCGGCGTTTCTCGATTCCTCTGATTGCGATCACTTGCAGCGAAGGCTCATCGCTTGCGACGGCCGCCGACATCGTGCTTCTTGTGCCGAACGAACAGGAAGCCTGCCCCAACGGGCTCGCGCCGACGACCTCGACGCTGATGCAGCTTGCACTCGGCGATGCATTGGCGGTTGCCCTCCTGGAGGCAAGGGGCTTTACCGCCACCGATTTCCACGTCTTCCATCCCGGCGGCAAGCTCGGGGCGAGCCTGACTCATGTCGCCGACATCATGCATACCGGCGAGAAGCTGCCGCTCGTTGCCAAGGGCACGCCGATGCCGGAGGCGATCACGGTGCTGTCGCGCAAGCATTTCGGCTGCGTCGGCGTACTCGACGAGGATGGACGGCTCTGCGGCATCGTGACTGACGGCGACATGTCGCGCAACCTGACCCGCAATCTTGCCGAGCTTGCGGTCGACGACATCATGACGAAGACCCCGAAGACGGTGAAGCCGACCATGCTGGCGACGGCGGCCCTGGCACTGCTCAACCAACACCACATCGGCGCCTTGATCGTCATCGATGAGGACAGCCGGCCCGTAGGGCTGGTGCATTTCCACGATCTGCTGCGGATCGGCGTCGCCTGATCAGGCTCGGTTGTGATCAGATTGGCTCGACTCTCAGGTCGCGGCCGTTGCTCGAGACCACCTTCACCCGCGTTCCCACAGGAAGATCAGGTCCCATCACCTGCCACAGCGTATCATCGAGGCGGATGCGGCCGCGGCCCTCGCGGATCGGCTCCTGCAGCGTCGCCGTGCGTCCGACGAGGCTCGCGCCGCGCTGATTGAGGAAGGGCTCGTCGGTCTCGGCGCTGCGCAGCGTCAGCCGGCGGCCGGCAAAGGTCGTGGCGACGGCGAGAAGCGCAAAAAGGATCGCCTGGAGTTCCCAGACCCAAAAGGCGCTGTCCCAGAAGAGCAGCGACAGTGCGCCGACGATCAAGGCGGCGAGGCCGATCCAGACCAGGAAGAAACCAGGCACGATCATTTCGGCGGCAAGCAGCACAAGGCCTGCAACCCACCAGCTCCACGGACCGAGTTCGGCGATGATCTTCGCCAGCATGGCTTATCGCTCCTGATCCGGATTGAAAGGATTGGGCGCCGGCGGATTGATCGGCGGCGTCGAGCGGACCGGCGCGGGACGCGGACGCGGCGGAGGCGGCGACGGATTGCCGGCGTCACCGAAGACTTCGCGGGCGATGGCGCCGATGCCGCCGAGCGAACTCAGGATGGAAGAGGCTTCCATCGGCATCAGCACGATCTTGGAATTGGGGGCCGAGCCAACCGAGGCGAGAGCTTCGGTGTATTTCTGGGCAACGAAATAGTTGATCGCCTGGACGTCGCCGGCAGCAATCGCTTCGGAGACCATCTTCGTCGCCTTGGCTTCGGCCTCGGCCAGGCGCTCGCGGGCTTCGGCGTTGCGGAACGCGGCTTCGCGCTGGCCCTCTGCCTGCAGAATGGCGGATTGCTTGGCGCCCTCGGCCCTGAGGATCTGCGCATTGCGCGCGCCTTCGGCTTCCAGCACCTGGGCACGCTTCTCGCGCTCGGCCTTCATCTGGCGGGCCATGGCATCGACGAGGTCGCGCGGCGGCTGAATATCCTTGATCTCGACGCGGGTGACCTTGATACCCCAGGGCTGGACGGCCTCGTCGACGACGCGCAGCAGCCGGTCGTTGATCGCATCGCGGTTGGAAAGCAGTTCGTCGAGATCCATCGAGCCCATGACCGAGCGGATATTGGTCATGGTGAGATTGAGGATGGCGTTTTCGAGGTGAGAGACCTGGTAGGCGGCTTGGGCGGCGTTCAGCACCTGATAGAAGGCGACGGCATCGGCGGAAACCGAAGCATTGTCCTTCGTGATCACCTCCTGGGTCGGTACGTCAAGCACCTGCTCCATGACATTCATGCGGGCGCCGACACGCTCGATGAAAGGGGTGATGAGATTGAGGCCCGGCTCCAGCGTGCGGGTGTATCGGCCGAAGCGCTCGATTGTATAGCGATAGCCCTGCGGCACGGTCTTGATCCCGGCAAAGAGCACCAGAATAACGAAGATTACCAGCACGATCACGACGATGTCGAAGCCGCCCAACAGCATGAAGAATTCCTCCCATCGGCGCGTGCATGCGCGCCTCACAACTGATGTGGTGAGTTAGCATGTTCTTCGCGAGGAAGAAATGACGTAGGGAAGTTCCACCTAAGAGCGAAAAGGAGGTCGGGCCGCCGCAAGATTTTCGACGGCCGCTCGACGCCGCTTCCGAAAAAGCTTCTCAGATCCAGCCCTGCAACTCGCGGCGAACGACCTTTTCCAGCACCTTCATGCCATCTTCGCTGTCGTTGAGGCAGGGAATATGGGTGAATTTCTCGCCGCCGTTCTCGTGGAAAGAATGCGCGGCTTGCTCGGCGATTTCCTCCAACGTTTCCAGGCAGTCGGAGACGAAGCCGGGATTGATGACTGCTATGCGCTTGACGCCGTCCTGAGCGAGCTTTTCCACCGTCTTATCGGTATAGGGTTGCAGCCATTCCTCCGGCCCGAAACGGGACTGGAAGGTGACCATGAAGTTTTCCTTGGTGAGCTCGAGCCTTTCGCGCAGCAGACGGCCGGTCTTCTGGCACTGACAGTAATAGGGATCGCCCTGCTTGAAATAGGACATCGGAATGCCGTGGAAGGAGGCGAGCAGCACGTCCGGCTTCCAGTCGAGCGTCGAAAGATGTCTTTCGACGGACCGGGCGAGGGCTTCGATGTAGGTCTCGTCGTCGTGATAATCGGGCACCGTGCGCAGAGCCGGCTGCCAGCGCATGGAGAGCAGCTTCTGGAAGGCCTTATCGTTGACGGTGGCCGTCGTTGCCGCCGCATATTGTGGATAGAGCGGGAAAAGCACGATCCGGTCGCAGCCTGCTTCCTTTAGCGCGTCGATACGCGAGGCGATCGACGGCGTCCCGTAACGCATCGCCCAATCGACTTTGACGTCGGCGAGATCCTGCAGGCGCTCAGCCATCAGCTCTGACTGGTTACGCGTGTAGGTGCGGAGATAACTTTCGTTCTTCTCCTTGTTCCAGATCAGCTCATAGGCCTTGCCAACCTTCTGCGGGCGTCTGTTGAGCACCACGCCGAACAGGATTGGGTACCACTTCCAGGGCGACCATTCGATGACGCGGCGATCGGTCAGGAACTCCTTGAGATAGCGGCGCATCGACGTGTAATCGGTGCCGTCGGGTGTCCCGAGATTGACCAGCAGCACACCGATCTTGCCTGATCTTATGGCCGGATGGTCCGCCGGACGAAGTGATATATCTGCAGTCATTGTGATCCCAACGCTTTGTGTCCGTCGGCTTATACGCAGCCTCGGGATCTTGGTTCACCCTATAGAAAGAAAAGCCGGCCCGGGAAACCCCGGACCGGCGGATGGCATCGGGACAAATCGTCTTACTTGGCTGGAACCTCGATTTCCTTGCCGATCGTCAGCTGGCGCGGGTTCGGGCTGCCGTTGGCCTCCGAGAGCTTCCGCCAGAGTGTGCCGTCGCCATAGAAGCTGACGGCAAGATCCCAGAACGTGTCCCCGGCCGCGATCACGTGAGTGGAAGGCGTCGTTGCGGCGGGCGCGGAGGCTGCCGGAGCCGGTTCCGCGGCGGGAGCGGGAGCTGCAGGTGCCGGCGCGGCCGGTGCCGCAGGGGCAGGCTCGGTGGCGGGTGCGGGTGCAGCCGGTGCCGCGGGGGCAGGAGCGGGCTCAGTGGCCGGCGCAGGCGACGCCGGCGCGGGAGCAGGAGCTGCCTGTTCGGCAGCAGGCGCCTGTGCCACAGTCGCGCCGATTTCGGTGACGCGGCCATCGGTATAGGGCTTATACGGCGAATGAGCGGCCAGGTATTCGGCGGTCACGTCGGCAAGGTCAGGGCCGAAATCGTAAGCGTTCTTGCCTTCCTTGAAGATCGAATAGCCGTCGCCCCCGGCCCGCATGAAGTTGTTGGTGGCGATCTTGTAGGTTTTGGCCGGGTCGATCGGCGCCAAGCTGTCGCCGTCCTTCACATGAACATCGCTGACGCGGCTGCCGACAGGCTTCGACTGGTCGAACGAGAATTTCAAGCCGGCGACCTGCGGAAAGCGGCCGGCGCCCTGGTCGATCTGGCTGACACCGTTTTCGAGCGCCTTGACGATATCCGCGCCCGTCGCCTCGAAGGTGGCGAGGGTGTTCTGGAACGGCAGGACGGTGATGACTTCGCCCTGGGTGACATCGCCGCTGTCGATCGAGGCGCGCAGGCCGCCGCCGTTCTGGAAGGCAATGGTGACGCCCTGGTTCTTGGTGCGGTCCAGCATGGCGTCGGCCACCAGATTGCCCATCGAGCATTCCTTGACGCGGCAGACCTTGCGGTCGCCCTCTATTGGACCCTCGGAGGAGCCGATCACTTTCTTGCGCAGTTCCTCGATCGGTTTTGCCAGTTCGGTGACGCGGGTGACGACGGCCGGATCGGGCGTGAAGGACGAGTCGATCAGGATCGGATCGCCCTTGGCATCCTTGACGACGCCATTATCGTCGAAATTGACGACGATGTCGCCGAGATACTTGCTGTAGGAAGCGGCCTGGACAACCGGCACCTTGTAGCCGCCGGGATTATCGGCCATCGTCGGATAGGGACCTTCAGCCTTCGGATCGGTATTGGAGAGCAGGCTATGGGAGTGGCCGCCGACGACGACATCGACGTCCGGAATCTTCGCGATGATAGCGAGATCACGGGGATAGCCGACATGGGTCAGCGCGATGATCTTGTTGACACCCTGGCCTTTCAGGTCCTGGACGGCTGACGTGATGGTCTCAACGTCGTCGGCAATCGTGACATTCGGGCCGGGGGAGGAAAGCTCTGGCGTATCATTGGTGACGGCGCCGACGATGCCGATCTTCTGGCCGCCGACATCGAGCACGAGCGAGGGCTTGATGCGGTCACCGAGCTTCGAGGCGGTGCTTGCCTTGACGTTCGCTGTGACGACAGGGAATTGCACTTTGTCGAGGAAGGTCGCAAGCCCGTCCTCGCTATCGTCGAATTCATGATTGCCGACGGTCATGGCGTCGAACTTCATCATGTTCAGGAATTCGGCTTCGGCCGCGCCCTTATAGGTGGTGTAGAAGAGCGATCCCTGGAAATTGTCGCCGGCATTCAGGAGAAGGACATTCTTGCCCGATAGCGCCTGACGGCGCTGGTCGATCGCGGTCTTCAGGCGGGCGGCGCCGCCGAAGCATTCCTTCTTGCCTTCCTCTTCGGCCGAGCAGGTGGAATCGAATTTGTTGATCGATTCGATGCGGGAATGGAAATCGTTGATATGAAGGATATTGAGTTCAAAATCTGCAAAGGCGGCGCCCGCGCTCAGCGCCAGCATGGACGCGGTCAAAAGACCGAAGCTAAAAGACTTCGTCATCCCTGTTCTCCTGATTGACGCGAGAGATCCCCCTGATCCCCGCGATCCCTTCCATAGTCTGCCGGGATCAGTTTCCCGACACTCAGATGTTCCATGACACGGCATATGACTGCAAGGGAAAGCTGGGCCAGGCGGCACGCTTTCCAAGGGGGATGGGACAAAAAAGCCGGCTGCCGGCAGGGCTAAGATCAATAGCTGCAGGTGGCAGTCGCCACCGGCAGCGGCGATGCCCTGGGCACGATCGAGATTGGCGGGCAGAACGACGGCAAATGCGGCAAGCGGTATTGCGCACAGCAGAGATGTAACCGGCGAAGGCCCGCATGCTTAGCCTATTGCCTTATCCTTCAGCCGCGGCGGGAAAGCGTGAACTGGGCGCCGGAATCAGAGGTGCAATTGAGCTGGCTAGGATTGACGAGGGCACAATTGACCTTCGATTGGGTCTTGCGCACCAGCGAGGTCATATTGATCTCTACCAGCGTCGGCGATGTATTGATGTAGGTCCCTGAGGCGAGAAGTTGGTTGCTGTCGGTGGTGCGGGTTGTGAACGTACCACCCTGGAAGGTGGAAACGATACCGTTCGGATCGCTCCAATTGCCTTCGACGCCGGTGGTGGCAGGCGCGGCCGCAATCGGCATGGGGCGCGGCTCCGGTGAAACGCAGGCGACAAGAATGGCCGCTGCACCGACAAGAACGAGACCAGTTCTGATTTTCATGAGGCTTCTCCCGGGGAATCGGCGTGGCGGTCACCCGCCAAGTTCGGGCAAAACATGGCGTGCACCCGCTCTGATGGCAAGGCTTGGAGCTGCGGCGTCGGCATTTATACAGCCAGCGTTACAAAAATGCCCGCCTTGCGGCGGGCATTGTCCAAATCCCCTGCGGGCGATCTCAGCGAACGAGAATATTCTTGAACTGCCAGGGATCCTTGGTGTCGATATCCTCGGGGAAGAGGCCGGGACGGCCGTCGAGCGGGGTCCAGTCGGTGTAGTGTCCTTCGACCGGACCGAGATAAGGCATCTGCACTTCGAGGCAGCGCTTGTAATCGATCTCGTCCGCTTCGACGATGCCGGCGGTCGGGTTTTCCAGTGCCCAGACCATGCCGGCGAGAACGGCGGAGGTCACCTGCAGGCCGGTGGCGTTCTGATAGGGCGCGATGCGGCGGGTTTCTTCCAGCGACAGGCGCGAGCCATACCAATAGGCGTTTTTCTCATGGCCGTAGAGCAGGACGCCGAGTTCATCGATGCCGTCCTCCAGCTCGTCCTCGTCGAGAACGTGGTGGACCGGCTGCGAGGTGCCGCCATTGCCGAACATCTCGTGCAGCGAGAGCACGGCGTCGTTCGCCGGATGGTACGCATAGTGGCAGGTCGGCCGGAAGGTCACTTCGCCGTCCTTGTCACGGACCGTGAAGTAATCGGCGATCGAGATCGATTCGTTGTGGGTGACGAGGAAGCCGTATTGCGGGCCGGGGGTCGGGCACCAGGTGCGCACGCGGGTGTTGGCGCCCGGCTGCTCCAGATAGATCGCCGCCCTATTGCCCTTCTTGTGCTTCTTGGCGTTCTTCGGCATCCACTGCTCGTGGGTGCCCCAGCCGAGTTCAGCCGGCTGCATGCCCTCGGAGATGAAGCCTTCGACGGACCAGGTGTTCCAGAACACGTTGAGCGGCTTCGGGTGCTTGGTGCGCTGGGTGTCGCGCTCGGCGATGTGGATGCCCTTGACGCCCAGCTTCTTCATGAGCTTGGCCCAGCCTTCGCGATCGTGCTGATCCGGTTCCTCGAATTTGAGGCCGATATCATGGCCAAGGTTGACGAGCGCCTGCTTGACGAACCAGGAAACCATGCCAGGATTTGCGCCGCAGGTGGAGACGGCGGTGGCGCCGCCCGGGTTTTTCGCCTTTTCCTTGCGCACGGTCTCGCGCAGCGCATAGTTGGTGCGCTCGGCGTTGCTCATGCCCTTGTCGAAATAGAAGCCGAGCCAGGGCTCGACGACCGTATCGATATAGAGAACGTCGAGCTTGCGGCAGAGCTTGATGATGTCGAGCGAGGACGTGTCGACCGAGAGGTTGACGCAAAAGCCCTGGCCTTCGCCTTCCGTGAGCAGCGGCTTCAGTAGCTCCTTGTAATTATCCTTGGTGACATATTCCTTGATGTGGCGAACGCCGTGCTTCTTCAGGATCTCCATATCGGAGGGCTCTTCGCGCGGGTCGATGACGACCATCCGGCTCTTGTCGAATTTGAAGTGGCGCTCGATCAGGGGCAGGGTGCCGCGGCCGATGGAGCCAAAGCCGATCATCACGATCGGACCGGTAATTTCGGCATATACCGGATAGTTCTGTTCCGTCATTCTTTTCTCCTGAGGAAGGGGACGAAGGCGCGAGGCCCGAAGAATTCTTTTGAAATTGCCGCAGAAATTGCGAGGTGACCGGCTCTAATCATAAAACGACGTCACAATAAAGGGTGTTGACGGGGAAAGGCCAAATATCAGGCGACGAGATCAACCAACTGGAAATCAACGCTTCAGAATTTCCAGACCTTCGGCGGTTGTCGTCACGGCGATCTCTGTAATTTCGTATTCGGCGACGCCATGGATGGCGAAGGGATCGGCGGCGACATAGGCTTCGATTGCGGCGCGGTCGCCGATGGCAAGAATGGCGCCGCCGGTGCGCGGCACCTTGCGGCCGGAGGCGAGGAACCAGCCCCTCGCATATCCCTCCTTCACCCAGGCCATGTGCGGATCCATGTGCCTGTCGGCTTCGTCGTTGGATTTCACGTAGGTGAGGGAGAGGATGAACATAATCAGCTCCTGAGGAGATTTGCGCGGATCAGCCCGCGCAGCGAGTTGCCGAGGTAAAGCGTGCCGGTATCGAGATCAGCGAGCGTCAGTCGGCCGACACGCGCCCTACGCCCGCAGATGAGTTCGGTACGCAGTACGCCGGCGAGCAGGCCGCAGGAGATCGGCGGGGTCCGCAGGATGCCGGATCCGTCGTCCAGGAAGATGGAGGTGATGGTGCCCTCGCAGACTTCGCCGCGCTCGTTCAAAAGGATGACTTCATCAGCTTCGGCAGGCGTATATTCGGCGCGCGCAGCTTCATAGACGGTGCGGCGCGTTGTCTTGACGCGCAGCAGTCTGTCGGTGGAGTCGAGGCAGGTTTCGGCGGCGCGGACGGTCCAGATGGTTTCGGATAGCAGCGGGACGAAGGCGGCGCTCGACACCTCGATGCGACCTTGCGGATCGAAGGTCAGGCGGACGCGCAACGGGCCGCCAGCGCCGGCAACGGCTGCTTCGAGCTTCGTTTGCGCATCGGTCGGTTGGGGAAAACCGAGGCGGCGAGCGGAGCGCAAAAGCCGGGCGAGATGCAGGCGCAGGCGGATGAAGCCGTCGCCGGGCTGCCAGCGCAGCGTCTCGATCAGCGAGAAATCGATCATTGCGCGATCCACTTGTCGCCGACCGCAAAGCGGGCCTTGAGCAGGCATTCCTCATATTCGGCTTCGGCTGTGGAATCGAAGACGATGCCGCCGCCGACATTGAATATCGCCCTGCCGCCGTCGAAAAGTGTGACGGTGCGGATGGCGACGGAAAAACGCATTGCGCCAGTGGGCGAGATCATGCCGATTGCACCGCAATAAGCGTCACGTGGGTCATCCTCGAGGGAGTGCAGGATTTCCATCGCCCGTATCTTAGGCGCACCGGTGATCGACCCACAGGGGAAGAGGGCGGCAAAGATGTCGCGGATCGATAGGCCGGGTCGAAGTCTTGCCTGCACATGGCTGACCATCTGATGAACGGTCGGGTAGGTCTCGATCTCGAAGAGCTTCGGGACGTCGAGCGTGCCGACCTCGGTGATGCGGGAGATATCGTTGCGCAGAAGATCGACGATCATGCGATTTTCCGCCTGCGTCTTGATATCGGCACGCATCGCATCGATGATTTCGGCATCCTCGGCCGCTGTCGCGCCGCGTTTTGCCGTACCCTTCATCGGATGAGTCTCGATCCAGCCCCGCTCGTCGGTGCGGAAAAACAATTCGGGCGAACGCGAGAGGATGACGGGACCGCCGAGATCGACAAGCGCGCCATATTTGACCGGCTGGCGCTCGATCAGTGACCAGAAGGCGGCGCGGGGGTCGCCGCTCCAGCGTGCCTCGACCGGCATGGTGAGATTTGCCTGATAGGCGTCGCCGAGCCGCAGGTGCTCATGAAGGCGGTCGAAGCGCTCTTTATATATAGGGAAATCCCAACGGGCCTTCGGTGCGGTGAGGAATTCCTCGTTTTCGAGACGCCGTTCGGGCTGGGCGAGCGGATGCGTGTTCGACTGCGGAGCATCGAATATGCCGAAACAGAGGAGCGGTGTTTCGCGACCTTCCGCGGCGAAGGAAGCGAGTTTTTCCTCAAAGAGATATCCGGCCTCGTAGGACATATAGCCGGCAAGCCATTTGCCCTCGGCCTTAGCCTCTTCCATCCTGATAAGCCCGGTAAAAAATTCGGCGCGCGTCTTGGCAATGATGATCTCGGCCGGCTGGGCGAAGAGCATCACCTGGCCGGTAGTGTCGTCACGGAAGAGAATATAGGGGTCAGACATGGTTGCCCCGCGCATCTTGTTTGTTATCCGATGCTGGCAAGTGTTTTGTTTTTTTCGCGGCAGGCCGAGACATCGGCAATCACAGAGGACAGGGATGAGGGAGAGGGGGCTGCCGTCATGGTTCCTCGTGGACGTTGCAGAATGCGGCTGGCGGATCAATAGCCTACCATCACATTCGCTCTTTCTGGTCTTGGCTGAGCCTTACGCTCGGTCCAAAGCTTCCAACTCGTCGATCAGCCCTTCGATCATCGACAGGCCCTGGCTCCAGAACGACGGATCGGTGGCGTCGAGGCCGAAAGGCTTCAAGAGTTCCGAATGATGCTTGGTGCCGCCGGCCTTCAGCAGTTCGAAATATTTCTCCTGGAAACCCTTCTCGGCCTTTTGGTAGACGGCATAGAGCGAATTGACCAGGCAATCGCCGAACGCATAGGCGTAGACATAGAAGGGCGAATGGATGAAGTGCGGGATATAGGCCCAATAGGTCTCATAGCCCTCGGAAATGTTGATAGCCGGTCCGAGGCTTTCCGATTGGACGGAGAGCCAGAGTTCGCCGATGTCGTCGGCGGTGAGTTCGCCTGCCTTGCGGGCAGTGTGCAGCTGGCGCTCGAACTCATAGAAGGCGATCTGGCGCACGACCGTATTGATCATGTCCTCGACCTTCTGGGCGAGCATCGCCTTGCGATCGCGTCTGTCGGTCGTCTTTTCCAGGAGCGCGCGGAAGGTCAGCATCTCGCCGAAGACGGAAGCGGTTTCGGCAAGTGTCAGCGGCGTCTGGCACATCAGCGCACCCTGCGCACCGGCGAGAACCTGGTGGACGCCGTGGCCGAGTTCATGCGCAAGCGTCATCACGTCGCGCGGCTTGCCCATATAATTGACGAGCACGTAAGGGTGGGCGGAGGGAACCGTCGGATGGGCGAAGGCGCCGGGCGCCTTGCCTGGGCGAACCGGGGCATCGATCCACTGCTCGTCAAAGAAGCGCCTGGCAATATCAGCCATTTCGGGGGCGAAATTGCCGTAAGCCGATAGCACCGTGTCCTTCGCGTCGGCCCAGGAGATCACGGCGCTCGACGTTTCCGGAAGGGGCGCGTTGCGGTCCCAGAAGTTCATCTGCTCCATGCCGAGCCATTTCGCCTTCATTTTATAATAACGATGCGACAGGCGGGGATAGGCTTCCCGAACGGCTGCGGCCAAGGCGTCGACAACCTCGCGCTCGACGCGGTTTGCCAGATGCCTGGAGTCGGCGATATCTTCGAAGCCGCGCCAGCGGTCGGAGATATCCTTGTCCTTGGCAAGCGTATTGGTGATCAGCGTGAAGATGCGGATATTCGCCCTGAAGGTTTCGGCGAGCGCCATGGCCGCCTTGCGGCGCACCTCCGGATCCTTCTCCTGCAGCATGTTCAGCGCCACCTCGAGCGGCACTTTCTCGCCATCGATCTCATAGCGGAGCTCCGCCATGGTTTCATCGAAGAGGCGGTTGAAGGCGGAGGACGATGTCATCGACTTTTCGAGGAAGAGCTGCTCCAGCCTGTCATCGAGCTGGTACGGCTTATCTTTGCGGAGGTCGATCAGCCAGGGGCGGTAATGACCGGCATCGGGGTCATTGGCGATGCAGGCGTCGATCACGGCGTCGTCGATCCGGTTCAGTTCGAGCGCAAAGAACAGGAGATGGCCTGAGAATTCGGTGATCTTGGCCTGCACGTCGCCGTAGAGCTTGCCGTTTGCCGGATTGGTGGTGTCGGAGAAATAAGTAAGGCCGGCAAAGGAGCCGAGGCGGCCCATGATATCGTCAAGCGCCTCATATTCTTTCAGCGCTGTGCCGATGCCTTCGGCGCCGGTCTTTGCCGCAGCTTCGGCGAGCTTGCCCTTCCACTTTTCTTCGAAGGCGATTGCGGCCTTGCCGGCCTTTTCCATGTCGGCGACGAAGGCGGTCGAGGTGGCGGAAGGATAGAGATCCTGCAGCTTCCAGACCGGCAGGTCGCCGAGCGCCGGATCGGCCGCCGCCCCGGCTGGCGCTGTTGGCGAGAAAAAAAAGCCGGCGTGCGGGAGCTCGATTTTCATGGGCGCAATTCCTCTCCACTTTATAACAGGTCTGTTTGAATAAGCGTGAGAGGGCCCGGCATCAAGGGCTTTTCGGCGCATAAAAGGCCTCGCTTCGGCACGAAATCGCGCTCTCGCAATCGTTAAAATGCAATTATTTCTCAAAACTGGATGTTCAAGCCTTTCTGCCAGAGTGCGCTCCAGGGTTTCGCATGAAGTGAGGCGACAATGACCGGTTACAATGAGCTCAAGGGAGCAGGGCAAATCCTCGTGGTCGAGGACGACCCGGTGCAGCGGCGCCTGCTCAAGAACGCAATCGAGCGTCACGGCCATGTCGTGCACCAAGCGGAAAACGGCCGAATCGGCCTGGAGATGGTCAAGCGTGACAGTGGCCTCTTCAATGTCATCGTGCTCGACCTGATGATGCCCGAGATGACCGGCCTCGAATTTCTCGACGCGCTTCACGAATTCGGCACGCAGATCCCCGTTATCGTGCAGACCGGCCAGGGCGGTATCGAGACAGTGGTGCAGGCGATGCGCGCCGGCGCCTTCGATTTCGTTGTCAAACCGGTCTCGCCCGAACGGATCGCAACCTCGATCGCGAATGCGATGAAGCTCGACCAGCGCGAGGTGAGGGCGCGGGCCGGACGCCGGTCGCGCTCGGGCTCGGTCGGGTTCGATGACATCGTTTCGGCAAGTCCGGCGATGATCCGCGTCATCGATCTTGCCCAGCGGGCCGCGCAATCGAATATTCCCGTCGTGCTCGAAGGTGAATCCGGCGTCGGCAAGGAACTGGTGGCGCGGGCTATCCAATCCGGCGGCGAACGCTCCAACAAACCGTTCGTCACCGTCAATTGCGGGGCGATCCCGCACAACCTCGTTGAAAGCATCCTCTTCGGTCACGAAAAGGGCGCCTTCACCGGCGCGACCGAACGTCACATCGGCAAGTTCATGGAAGCCGATGGCGGCACCATCTTCCTTGACGAGATCGGCGACCTGCCGCTCGAGGTGCAAGTGAAACTCCTGCGCGCCGTGCAGCAGGGCGAGATCGAGACCGTCGGCGCGCGCACCGCCCACAAGGTCAATGTGCGGCTTATCTCTGCGACGAACAAGGATTTGATCGAAGAGGTCAAGAACGGCCATTTCCGCGAGGACCTCTACTATCGCCTCAACGTCTTCCCGATCACCATTCCCGCGCTACGCAAGCGCAAGGAAGACATCCCGCATCTGGTGCGCGTCTTTACCGACCGCTTCTCAAGCGAGCAGAAGAACGGCCGCCGCATGACCGTGAACTCAGGTGCGCTGGCGCTGCTGACCGCCTATGACTGGCCCGGTAATATCCGCCAGCTCGAAAATGCGATCTTCCGCGCGGTCGTTCTCGCCGAAGGGCCGGAGCTGACGGAGGCGGATTTCCCGCAGATCGCCGCCCAGCTTCCGGAATATGAAGTGGTGGACCACCTGGCGCTCGTTGCCGACAATACCGGCCTCGATCCCGACGAGGGCTATGGAGAGGACTTCCGGACGTCGCCGCCCGCCGAGGTGCACCACCGCCTTTCCGAAGTTTCGGAAAATGCGATTGCCAGTGTCAATCCCTCCGGAGACGTGCGCAAGCTTGCCGATGTCGAGGAGGAACTCATCCGATTCGCACTGAAATTCTATCGCGGGCAGATGAGTCAAGTGGCTCGCAAGCTTGGCATCGGCCGATCCACACTTTATCGCAAGCTCAAAGATTACGGCATAGATCCCGATAATCCCCAGAAAGATGCGGCTTAGGCCTTATTTATTAAGACTCGGGCAACCACGATTTGTTACTGATCATAAACCACTTGTTAGTGGCTCGTTCACTATGTAAAGAAAAGGTTGATCATGTGTGGCATTTTTGCCATCGTGTGACCGCATTTGACAGTCATCTGAGACAGTACGGGACATTGTCTGTCTGACGGGGATCGAGTTGCCGAATCTGAATGGGAATTCCAAGCCTTCGCGCTTGAGCTGGCGTTCTTTGTGCGCCGACATCTGCGGAAAGGCAGTAAGGACGGCAGGGGCCGCCCTTCTTGCGCTTGCGGTTTCCTCGCCGGTATTCGTCAGTACGCCTTCCGAGGCAGCGGGCGATACCCGCAGCCTCAAGCTCTATTTCATCCATACCGGCGAAAAAGCTGTCATTACCTATAAGCGGAACGGTAAGTTCGACCCCAAGGGTCTGGAGCAGTTGAACCGCTTCCTGCGCGACTGGCGCAAGAACCAGCCGACGAAGATGGATCCGCGCCTGTTCGACCTGATCTGGGAAGTCTATCGCCAGAGCGGTTCGAGAGATTATATCAATGTCGTCTGCGGGTTCCGTTCTCCGGCGACCAATGAAATGCTGCGCGGCCGCTCGCGCAAATCCGGCGTCGCCGAAAAGAGCCAGCACATGCTCGGCAAGGCGATGGACTTCTTCATTCCCGACGTCAAGCTTGCAACGTTGCGCGCCATCGGCATGAAGATGCAGGCCGGCGGCGTCGGCTTCTATCCGAAATCCGGTTCACCCTTCGTACACATGGATGTCGGCGGCGTTCGCGCCTGGCCGCGGATGAGCCGCGACGAGCTTGTCCGGCTTTTCCCGAACGGCAATACCATTCACATTCCCGCCGACGGCAAGCCGCTGCCCGGCTATCAGCAGGCGATGGCCGATTACAAGCGCCGCGTCAATGGCACGCAGATCGAGATCGCCAGCGCTTCCGAATCGGCGCCAAAGCACAAGACGCTGTTTGCGGCGCTGTTTGGCGGCGGGGCGGACGAGCAGGAAGACGAGACGGATGATTCGGCTCCTGTCGCGGTTGCCAAGGCGACACCGCCGAAGGCCGAGGCCGCTCCTGCCGAGCCGCAGCAGACCGAGGTCGCAGCCGTGAACGCGCCGGTGCCGCAGGTTCGTCCGGCCTTCAGCAATCAGCCGGCCGGCAGCCAAATGGCGACTGCGCTGGTGGCGCCGTCTTCGGGTAATGCAGCGCAGCAGGCCCTTGCCTCTGCGCTTCCGACCGATCAGGTCCAGCCGGAGCAATTCGCCGATCTCAGCGCTTATAGCATTCCCGTTCCCTCGCTTCTCGGGCAGCGCCGCGCGCCGGGTGACGCCGAGGTCGCGTCGGTGGATCCGAACCTGCAAAACGGAATGCCGGTTCCGACTCCGGTCGAGCGCCCTGCCGTTGCCGAAAATCTGCTTGCTGCAGCCGATGCCGATCCGGAAGCGGAGGCAGACGAGGCCGATCAGGATGGCGGACTGTCTCCTGCCATCGCCGAGGCGCTCGAGCAGCAGAACAAGGATGCGGAAAGCCAAGTCGCCTCGCATGAGCCTGAGATGACCGTGGAGCAGGCAATCGCCGCCGCGATGCCGCAAAATACGCCTGCTGAAAAGCCGTCGTTGCAGCTCGCTGCCTTGGCGCCTGCGACGAAATCGGCGAGCTTCGGCGATGCTTTCGACGCCCCGGCTGCGGAGGGTCCCGCGCCGCAGGCCCTTCCGACCAAGGGCGGCCGTCCGACACAGAAGGAAGCCGCCGCAGCCGATGCAAGCCGCGCGACGGTTCGCACCGAGCCGAAGCTGACGGAGAAGATGATTTCGCAATGGGCGTTGACCAATGCCCGTGTCGAAATGGCGTCCAAGCAGGTCAAGGCGCCGCGCTTCGTCAGCCAGACGATGCGCGCCCAGCCGACCGCGGTCTATGCCGAGGGCTTCAACCTCAAGACTGCCTCGGTCGATCCGGCCCGCTTCAGCGGCACGGCCGTCAACTTCATGGAAGTGCGCAAGTTCAACACGAACTGAGCCTGTCGATCCTGGGAGAATCGAAACCGCTGGGGTGCCCCGGCGGTTTTTCTTTGGTTGCTTCGGCCGGCGAGGAAGCCGCGGCACACTTCCGGGCGCTTGCGCAAAAGAAAAGCCGCCGAAGGCGGCGGCTTGTCGAAGCGGCGATGTCTGCGAATCAGCCTTCCGGCGGCGCCTCGATCATTCCGAGAGCATGCAGATAGGTATCGAGGATTGCTTCCTCCTCCATGCGCTCCTGCTCGTCCTTCTTGCGCAGCGCCACGACCTTCTTCAGAATCTTGGTATCGAAGCCCATTCCCTTGGCTTCGCCATAGACGTCCTTGATGTCGTCGGCGATGGTCTTCTTTTCTTCTTCCAGCCTTTCAATGCGCTCGATGAAAGCGCGAAGCTGATCGCGGGCGACGCCATGAGCATCAGACATCGTGTTCTCCTGATTTTCCGGTGATCAATTTTGGATGCACGTGACTGCCGCGAAGCGACGTCACGGTCAAGCCTGTTAGAGGCCAAGCGGACTATTTGTGTGTCTTGTTCAGCTCAAAAGCAGCCTTTTGCACAGGCGAAGCCTCCTTCTGGTGGAGGTTCTTCCAGTCCTCATAGGGCATGCCGTAGACCATTTCGCGCGATTCGTCCCGGCTGACTGGGACACCTCCGGCCTCGGCGGCCTCGCGGTACCAGTTCGAAAGGCAGTTGCGGCAGAAGCCTGCCAGATTCATCAGGTCGATGTTCTGGACGTCGCTGCGGTCACGAAGATGTGCAACCAGACGGCGGAAGGCTGCGGCTTCGAATTCGGTCTGTTGTTCCCTGCTGAGCGCGGTCATCTCGCTCTCCTTTCATTCCGTGGACCTCAATAGGGGCCGGTGCGCGACGGGTGGACGTCGTATTCGTGCAAGGCCGGATCGGCGTTCATCGCCGTAAAGATCGGGGCCAGGCGCCCCGCCCATGCCGATATGCCTGCTTCATCAGTGATCAAATCCTGACGCACTTCGAGCAGGGCATGCGGAATGCCTGTCACCATGCAATGGCGGTACATGGTATCGCCCTTCAGAGCGCCGTCATAGGGCTCGTTGTCGCCGACGATGAGATCGGGATCGGCGCGCAGCATGTTAAGTAGCGGGCCGACGGCGCGCCGGTCGCTGTCCCAGAGGACGGCTGCGTGCCAAGGTCGGGGAATGCTCTTCCACGCCGGCGTGAAAGAGTGCAGCGACAGCACCAGCGGTGCCTTGCCGGTGCTATTCGCCACCGTGTCGATCGTGTCTGCGACGGCATCGTGGTAGGGTCGATGAAAGGCTTCGATCCGGTAATTCCATTCCTGCGGCGTGATCGGGTGATTGCCTGATATGACGGCGCCGTCCGAGATCTTCATGATCAGCGTCGGGTCGTCCTCCCCGCGGTTAGGGTCGATCAGCAGGCGCGAGAAACCGCCGAGCACTGCCGGTATGCCGAGCTTCGCTGCAAGCTGTCGCGTCAGGCCCTCGATGCCGATGTCGTAGGCGATGTGACGGGTAAAGGCAGATTCTGGCAGGCCGAGCCTTTCATATCGGGCGGGAAGGCGGTTCATCGCGTGATCGGCGAGGATCACCATGCCTCTGTCATGTTTTCCGGGTATGATTTCGAAGGATTGGAAGTCGTCCATGAAGGATTCGCCGTTGGTCATTGCGCAGTCGCGCCCAGTGATTGCATGCGCCCGCGACCGGTTCAAGCGCAGCAGGCGGCGGGAGCGGAGATGAACCTCAGCGGACGGTTATGAAAGGAAATATAATCGATTAGCATTGCGTTGACTTTCGGATGACGGCGGCGCAAGAAGACACGGATACGAATAACCGTGGAGCTATTTGGGAGCCGTGTTGATTCAAGCCGCGCCAAGTTTCCTCACGCGGTCCGGACCGTTGGTCCGACTCGCCCTGTTTGCTCTTGCAGCCGCCATGCCGTTCTTCAATGCAGATGCCGCACGCGCCGATTTTCGCGTCTGCAACGGAACCCAAAATCTGGTTGGGGTGGCGATCGGATACAGGGCCAAGGACGGCTGGATCACGGAAGGTTGGTGGCAGGTGCCGGCAACGACCTGCGCCACTCTGATCGAGGGAGAATTGCAGTCGCGCTATTATTACCTCTACGCAGAGGACGCTGCCCGCGGGGGACGATGGACGGGGGACGTGCAGATGTGCGTGGCGGAAAACGAATTCAAGATCTCGGGCGTGCAGGATTGTTATGCCCGGGGTTACCAGAAGATGGGATTCAAGGAATATGACACGGGCCGCCAGGGCAGCTGGATGGTTCAACTCTCCGACACCCCAGGGACGCAAGAAAGTCAGAATTGATGAAGCGTAATCGCAAAGTTAAAATCCTCGCCACCCTCGGGCCCGCCTCATCCGAGGAGTCGATGATCGAGAAGCTGCACCAGGCCGGTGCCGACGTCTTCCGCATCAATATGAGCCATGCGAGCCACGACCTGATGCGAACGCTCATCCAGCGCATCCGCTCGGTCGAGGCGCGCTCCGGCCGGCCGATCGGCATTCTCGCCGACCTGCAGGGGCCGAAGCTGCGCGTCGGCAAGTTTACCGACAGCAAGGTCGACCTGAAACCTGGCCAGACCTTCACGCTGGACAACAACGAAGCGCTCGGCGATGCCACACGCGTCTACCTGCCGCATCCCGAGATCCTGGAATCGGTGCAGCCTGGCCACCGCCTGCTGATCGACGACGGCAAGCTCTGCCTGCGCGCCGACAAGTGCGACGGCAAGAGCATCGTCACGACGGTCATTTCGGGCACGCGCATTTCCGACCGCAAGGGCGTCAGCCTTCCCGACACGCTGCTTGGCGTCGGCGCACTGACCGACAAGGACCGTGCCGATCTCGACGCCGTGCTCGCCACCGATGATGTCGACTGGGTGGCGCTTTCTTTCGTCCAGCGTCCGGACGACCTTGCCGAAGTGCGCAAGATTGCCCGCGGCCGCGTCGGCCTGATGTCGAAGATCGAAAAACCGCAGGCTCTCGAGCGCATCGAGGAGATCATTGAGCTTTCCGACGCCTTGATGGTCGCCCGCGGCGATCTCGGCGTTGAGATGCCCCTCGAATCCGTTCCCGGCATCCAGAAGCAACTGATCCGCGCCTGCCGCCGGTCTGGTAAGCCGGTGGTCGTCGCCACGCAGATGCTGGAATCGATGATCTCCGCGCCGGTTCCGACGCGCGCCGAAGTTTCCGACGTCGCGACGGCCGTTTTCGAAGGGGCCGATGCCGTCATGCTTTCGGCCGAATCGGCCTCCGGCGACTATCCCGTCGAGGCTGTCTCGACCATGGCGTCGATTGCCGGCGCCATCGAGCGCGAGCCGCATTATCCCGGCATCATCTATGCCCAGCGCGCCCAGCCGGAAGCGACCGGCGCCGACGCGATCTCGCTTGCCGCCCGCCAGATCGCGGAGACGCTGAAGCTGTCGGCGATCGTATGCTACACATCGTCCGGCACGACGGGCCTTCGCGCCTCGCGCGAGCGTCCGCAGGTGCCGATCCTGGCGCTGTCGCCGATCATCAAGACAGCGCGCCGGCTTGCCATCGTCTGGGGCCTCCATTGCGTCGTCACCCACGATGCGACCGATCTCGACGATATGGTCAACCGCGCTTGCCGCATCGTGGCCGACGAAGGCTTCGGCAAGCCCGGCGATCGCATCATCATCTCGGCCGGCGTGCCGCTCGGCACGCCGGGCGCAACCAACATGCTCCGCATTGCCTATATCGGTTCGGACGGCCAGAGCGGCATCTGATCCCATCGCATCCGTGATGAAGCCCGCTGCCTGAAGAGGCGGCGAGCTCTTTTGTCCATGTGACGAGGCATTGCCAAGGGATGCAGGGCATGCAAGTCTCGATCCTGGGTTTGGAGGGATCACCATGGATGTCGTCACTCTTTTGGCTTTTGCGGCCGTTTCTTTCGTCGGTATCGCGACGCCAGGGCCGACGGTGCTGCTGGCTTTGACAAATGGCTCGCGGCACGGGTGGCGCCGCGCGATTGCCGGAATGGTCGGCGCGGTTCTTTCGGATTTCGTGCTGATCGGCGCTGTGGCTGTCGGGCTTGGTGCGCTGCTTGCGGCATCGGAATTCTGGTTCTCGATGCTCAAATGGGCGGGTGCTGCCTATCTCGCTTTTCTCGGCATTATGCTCTTGCGTTCGAAGGGCACGATCGATGCGGCGCTGAAATCAGATGAGGCGGCGGCCATGAGATCGGCCTTATCGATCGGGCTGAAGAGTTTCATGGTCGCCGCGACGAACCCGAAGGGTTATCTCTTCTTCTCCGCCTTTCTGCCGCAGTTCATCGATCCCACCCAGCCGCAGGCGGCGCAGTTTATGCTGCTCGCCCTAGTCTTCGCTGTGCTCGATTTCATCATCATGTTCGGCTACGCTTTCTTCGGCTCGCAGGCGGTCCGTTTTCTGAAAACGTCAGGCGCCTTATGGCTGGAGCGGGCCTGCGGCGGCGCGTTGCTCGCCCTTGCCGGGTCGCTTGCCCTCTACCGCCGGGCAACGGTTTGATTTCAGGGCCGAGGCAGCGATAGGTGGCCGACTCGATAGGTCTGCGTGTGCCTGCCTATCTCAGGCATATCTTTCCATAGGCTGAAGCGTACGCGCGTCCATGTCGTCGGTTCGAAACCGGAGACGGAGGCGAGCGCACCTCTTGCCCGATCAGCTTCGGCCTCCGCGTTTTCGGCCCGGCGAAGATCGGCAAGCGACGCATAGGCTTGGGTCTGAATGATATCGCGGATGGCAAACCTGGACGCCGCAATCTCGGGCGAGACTTCCGCTTGCCACACAATCCAGGTACTCACCTGCGGCCAGCCGAAGGCGCCGGTGAGTGCCTCGAAACCTGGGCCGCAGAGAAAGTCGCTTGCTCCCTCCGGTCTTTGCCAGAGATAGAAGGGCGCGTAGAGATTGTCGCGGCTGCCGAATTTGTCCTTCCGGGCGCTGAGATAGGCCTTAAAGCCGAGATCGGGGAAGCCGTCGAGAAGTGGCCCTTTTTCGCGGATGCGGCGCTCGATAATCGACATGTCGTAGTCGGCGGGCAGGGTGAAGCCGTATTGCATAGCGATCATGGCCGTGTCTCTACTGCACGCAGTCGCCAGTCAGGATCAGTCATCTGGGCGATGCCGTCGCCGAAGGACCAGTCCTCGGGCGCGCTGGTGCTGATAACGATCATCACGTCTTCCGGCCGGATGCCCGGCGATTGCGCCAGCAGTTCGGCGAGCCGACGATAGAGCGCTGCCTTCATCTCAGCCGTTCGCGGCCGTCCGATCGTGACCGAGATATAGACGAAATCGTCCGAGCGCGGTCCGGCAAGATAGCTGCGGTCGAAGATCAGTTCATTTTCATCATGCTGATGGATGGCCTGAAAGCGGTCGTTCTCAGGCACGTCGAAGGTTTCGACCAGCGCGCGCTGGACATTGTCGGCGAGGGCAGCGAGATATTCCTGTGACTTGCCTCTGCGAAGAGAGATGCGAACGAAGGGCATTGGGATCTCCATGGTTCGGCCGTCCGGCGGCCTTGACAACAGCATCATCGCAGCACAGGATGATACTGAAAATCAGAATTTTATGGACAAATTATCCTAAATAACGGAACTGTTGATGCGACGGACGATCTTCGATCTCGATGTGCTTCGAACCTTTTCGACCGGCATGGAGCTCGGCAATTTCGCCAAGGCGGCAGAAAAGCTCGGGCGTTCGACGTCGGCGGTCAGTGCGCAGCTGAAGAAGCTGGAGGAGCAGGCGGGCACGCCAATCTTCCGCAAGGCGGGGCGCGGGCTCGCGCTGACCGACGCCGGCGAAACGATGCTCGGTTATGCCAGACGGTTGCTGGAGCTCAACGACGAGGCGGCTGCGGCCGTCCACAGCGCCGAGCTGGAAGGCTGGGTGCGGCTCGGCTTGCAGGAGGATTTCGGCGAAAATCTGCTGCCCGAGGTGCTCGGCCGTTTCGCGCGGGCTCATCCGAAGGTGCGCATCGAGGCGCGGGTGGTGCGCAATGCCGAACTGCTGGAGCGCGTCACTTCGGGCAAGCTCGATCTGGCGCTCGCCTGGAGCGACGGCACGCTGACGGCTCATTGCGAGCGCATCGGCGAGGTGCCGATGCGCTGGATCGGGCCTGCGGAGGGGCTGCCGGGCTGGCATGCGGCAAGCGGCGAATCCGTACCGCTCGCCTCGTTGGAGGCGCCGTGCCTGATGCGAACTGCGGCGACCCGGGCACTCGATGAGGCGGGCATATCCTGGCGGCTCGCCTTCGTTAGTCCCAGCCTCGGCGGTCTCTGGGCGGCCGCGGCGGCGGGCCTCGGGCTCACCATCCGCACGCCAATCGGCCTGCCGGCCAAAGTCCGGCCACTTGCGCCCGAAGCGGTCGGCCTGCCTGACTTGCCGAAGCTCGGCTTGGTTCTGCACCGGGCGGAGGCCGAACTGCAGCCGGCTGGAGCGCGGCTTGGCGCGCTCCTACTGGAGTCCGTGCATGAGGCCCTGCGCGGGACAAGTGGCTGATATCTTCGTTGACCCTTCGGGCGCAGGCCTATAACCTCACCCATTATGAAGATGCTCACTGCCAATATCGCTTCGGTCCTCTTCTTGAGCCGCTGACTTCGCTGCCTTGGGCAGGTCTTGCCTCCCCGGCCTTTGGAGACGCGACCGCAGACCAGCTTCGGCTGGTTCTTGGTCGTGGAGCGAAACAACCTCCGCCCGGTAATCCGGCTTGAGAGGTTTACGACAGAGAGTTTTCATGACCGATGAACATTATCCGCCGGCGCTGACCGCAGCCGAGATCGAAGGGTTCTCCGCGACGGATTTGTCCGAATCGACAGAGCCTTTCCACGCGAGTTGGCCGAAGAAGCACGCGCCATCATGTGGTGCGACATCCCCTGCGCTCCTGACGATCCCGCGACATGGACAAGGCCAGTGATCCGGCTTCCGGGTTATGGCGGAGGGCCATTCGCGGCAGCCGCCAACACGCCGGTCCTGCATGCTGCTTTCGACCAGCTCGTCGGCATTGGGCGCTGGGTCCGGCGTGACGGGCTCGGCAGTTTTCCGGTGCGCTTTCCACATCCCGATGACCCGGGCGATGCCGGCTGGCATGTCGATCTGAGCTTTCCCGGCGAGAATTGCGACGCGAATGAACAGCAGGATTTTTCGACCTGGCGAGTGAACATCACCTCGCGCGGCCGGGCGCTGCTGATGCTGTTTCTGTTTTCCGATGTTGGCGAGGAGGATGCGCCGACCCGCATCAGAGTGGGTTCGCATATGGATATGGCGCGCTACCTCGCACCGGCGGGCGAAGCTGGCCGCTCGCACATGGATCTCGAAACCATGGGCGCGGATCGTCCGCTGGCATTGGTGACGGGGCAGGCAGGCACTGTCTATCTCTGCCATCCCTTTCTGGTGCATGCGGCGCAGAAACATCGCGGCACTACGCCGCGTTTCATGGCGCAGCCACCGCTTGGCCTCACGCGGCCCTACAGGCTGGAGCGGAAAGACGGCAACTATTCGCCGGTCGAGGTGGCGATCCGGCGGGCGCTTCACGATCCCTGCTGACGGCCGATCAGGCATTCGGCCGCGGGCCGGACGCCTCACGATTGGTACTGCTGCTGAGCGTTGCGGCGGATGGCCTGGGGCGGTTGACCGAAGGCACGCAGGAAGGCTCGCCGCATGCGCTCGCGGTCGGCGAAGCCGGTCTCGTCGGCGACCACGTCGATCGGATGGCGACTCTGCTCCATCATCAGCCGGGCGGCTTCGAGCCTCAAGTTCTCGACGGCCTTGGCGGGGGACTGGCCGGTTTCGGAGCGGAAGGCGCGGCTGAACTGGCGGGGGCTGAGATGAGCGGCTTCCGCCAGCTCTTCGACGGACAGCTGCGATTTCAAATTCTTGCGCGCGAAGTCGAGCGCCTTCTGAATGCGGTCTGATTTCGGCTCCAATTCCAGCAGCGCGGAAAACTGTGACTGGCCGCCGGCGCGGCGGTGATAGACGACGAGCATGCGCGCGACGGCGCGGGCGACCTCGATGCCGTGATCCTTTTCGACCATCGCCAGCGCCAAGTCGATACCGGCTGTCATTCCGGCGGATGTCCAGACCGAACCATCGATGATGAAGATGCGGTCTTCTTCCACCCGGATCTTCGGGTAACGCGCTTTCATTTCGCGGGCAAGGCACCAATGTGTCGTCGCGCGGCGGCCGTCGAGAATGCCGGCTTCGGCAAGGTAGAAGGCTCCGGTGCAGATCGAAGCAATACGACGAGAGGCGCCCAATGCGGCACGCATGAAGGCGCTTTCGCTGGGCTTCGGCAAGACGAGGTCGGGTGCGCCGACGACGATCAGCGTGTCGAAGGCCGGATCACCAAAAGGCTCGGTCTCGATCGGCATGCCGAGCGAGGTGCGCAGCACTCCGCCAGCCTCAGAAATGTGGGCGATGTCATAAGCCTTCCGGCCGAGTTCGAGATTGGTGAACTCGAAGACCGAGACGGCCGCCAGACTCATGATCTGGAAGCCGGGATAGAGCAAGAAAGCGATGTGCTGCATGGCTAAGCTCCAACGTCCTAAAAAGTGGTATATATGACATTCAGGACGTCGGCAATCCCGCGTATTATTATCTTCACGCGCAGGGCGAGGTCCGGCGCATGAAGGAGATGGAGCATGGTACAGGAACATAAGGGTACGGCGCTTATCACCGGCGCATCCTCGGGCATCGGCGCAATCTATGCCCACAGACTGGCAAAGCAGGGGTACGACCTGATCATCGTCGCCCGCAATGAGGAGCGGCTGAGGGCATTGGCAGATCGGCTGACGACGGAAACCGGCAGGACGGTCGAGACCCTTGTCGCTGATCTCGGCAGGAAGGTGGATCTTTCCCGCGTCGAGAGCGTGCTGAAGGGAGACCGAAGCATCACGCTTCTGGTCAACAATGCCGGCTTCGGCGGAACGGCCCCGTTGCTTGCCGCCGATGTCGATAAGATGCAGGAAATGATCGAGCTTAACGTCACTGCACTGATGCGGCTGACTTATGCCGCCGTTCCTGGTTTCGTCTCACGCGGCGGCGGAACGGTCATTAATATCGCTTCCATTGTTGCGATTGCGCCGGAACTGTTGAACGGCGTCTATGGCGGTACGAAGGCCTTTGTGCTTGCCTTCAGCCAGTCGTTGAAGCACGAACTCGCAGAAAAGAATATCCGCGTCCAGGCTGTGTTGCCTGGTGCCACAGCAACGGAGTTCTGGGGCGTCGCCGGCACACCCGTGGAGCATTTACCCGGTGAAATCGTGATGTCGGCGGAAGATATGGTCGATGCCTCGCTCGCAGGCCTCGAGCTCGGCGAATTCGCGACGATCCCGTCGCTTGAGGATGGCAGTCTGCTGACTGCCTATGAACAAGCGCGCCAGGCACTGATGCCGAGCCTCTCCCGGACAGCGCCGGCGAAACGATATAAGACGGCCTGACTGACGCGCCCGCGTTTACTCAGCCGAAGCGTTCCAGCGCCATGGTGAAGATGTCGGCATCGACATTGCCGCCGGAGGTGACGGCGACGACCGCATCGCTTTCCAGCGCCTCACCATGGAAAAGGGCGGCAGCCAGCGCCACTGCGCCACCCGGCTCGACGACGATCTTCAGCCTTACGAAGGCGAGCGCCATCGCCCGCAGCGCCTCCTCGTCGGTGACCACGATGCCGGCGCCGGCGAGGCGCTTCAGGATCGGAAAGGTGACATTGCCCGGCTGCGGCGTGATGATCGCATCGCAGATCGAGCCCGACATTGAGGCATTGCGTTCGATCCTGCCGGAGGCGAGCGAACGGGCGGTATCGTCGAAATTCTCGGGCTCGCATGGACGGACGCGAAAATCCGGCGCGCTGGCTTCGAGGGCAAGGGCGATGCCGGAGCTCAGCCCGCCGCCGCCGCAGGGAACGAGAACTTCGGCTGACGTGACACCCTCTTCTTCAGCCTGCTCGGAGATTTCGAGGCCGGTCGTGCCCTGGCCGGCGATCACCAGGGGCTCGTCGAAAGGCTTGATCAGCGTCAGGCCGCGTTCGGCGGAGAGCCGGGCGCCGATTTCGTCCCGATCCTCATTGGCGCGGTCGTAGAGCACGACTTCGGCACCGAAGGCGCGGGTATTGGCGATCTTCAGCTTCGGCGCATCGCTCGGCATGATGATCACGGCGGGCACGCCGTGCAGCTTGGCGGCAAGGGCGACACCCTGCGCATGATTGCCGGAGGAGAAGGCGATGACGCCGCGCGCGCGTACGGCCGGGTCGAGGCCGGAGACGGCAGACCAGCCGCCGCGAAACTTGAAGGAACCCGAATGCTGCAAACATTCCGCCTTCACGAACAGGCGCCGGCCGGCGATCTCGTTCAGGAAGGGGGAGGAGAGAAGCGGCGTGCGTCTGATGTGACCGCGCAGTCGGGCGCGGG
This sequence comes from Rhizobium sp. MHM7A, assembly GCF_005862215.1. NCBI lineage: Bacteria > Pseudomonadati > Pseudomonadota > Alphaproteobacteria > Hyphomicrobiales > Rhizobiaceae > Rhizobium > Rhizobium sp. MHM7A. Next base: position 154,373 of record NZ_VCHT01000007.1, on the reverse strand, counting down.
CGGCAACAATCATTTCAATGCTGACCATTCGGGAATCGTCCTGCTTGCGGGATCGCTCATGGCATAGGACGGGGCAAACGGTTTGTGAACGGCGACTTTGTCACCGTGACATGAATGCCCAACGCGCCTATGCCCGCGGCTCGCCGACCGTCAATAACCGCCCGCCGAGCCTTCCGTCGCGCGGGCGTCCATGGCGCCGTTGTAGCGCGCGCCGCCGCCCTTTTCGATGGCGGCAAGGCTTTTGCCGCCTACGAGTATGCCGGCCGCCTGGCCCCAGAGCGGCGCGTCGTTGCCGCCGTCGAAGCTATAACCCATCGCCGCAAGCGTCCTTTCCGTATCCGGCGAAAGCGCATAGGGCTCGAGATAGACTTTGTCGGGCTGCCATTGGTGATGGAAACGCGGTGCATTGACCGCCTGGCCGATATCCATTCCGAAATCGACGACATTCAAAATCGCCTCCAGCGTGATGGTGATGATGCGCGAGCCGCCGGGGCTGCCGATCACCATGAAGGGCTTGCCGTCGCGGGTGACGATCGTAGGGCTCATCGAGGAGAGGGGCGTCTTCTTCGGGGCGATGGCATTGGCTTCGCCCTGAACAAGACCGTAAAGGTTCGGCACACCCGGCTTGGAGGTGAAATCGTCCATCTCGTTGTTGAGCAGAACGCCGGTGCCGGGCGCTACGACCGCCGCGCCGAAGGAGCCGTTCAGCGTATAGGTCACGGCAACCGCATTGCCCGCGTCGTCGATGATGGAATAGTGGGTCGTCTCGTTGCTTTCCTTGCCGCCGAGCGGTTTCAAATTCGCCGAAGTCCCGGCCTTATAAGGGTCGATCTTTGCTGAGATCTCTTTGGCGTAGCTCTTGTCGAGCAGTTTTTCGATCGGGTTCTCGACGAAATCGGGATCGCCGAGTGCGGCGTTGCGGTCGACATAGGCGTAGCGCATCGCCTCGACCATGACATGCACGGTTTCAGCCGAGGCGTAGCCGAGATAGGAGAGCGGATAGCCTTCGAGGACGTTGAGGATCTCGCAGATGATAACGCCGCCGGAGGAGGGTGGCGGCGAAGAGATGATGTCGTAGCCGCGGTAATTGCACTCGATCGGCTTCAACTCGCGCACGGTATATTGCTCGAAATCTTCCTTGGCAAGGATACCACCCTTGGCCTGGCTCGCTTGGACGATCGCCTCGGCGGGGGCGGCCTTGTAGAAGGCGTCGGGGCCTCTTTCCGAGATGGCTGCCAGCACCGCGGCGAGATCCGGCTGCGCAAGCTTTTCGCCGGAGGCATAGGTCTTGCCGTCCGGTTTCAGGAAAATCTTCGCTGCCGTCTCGTCCTTCGCAAGGCGCTTGGCGCTGCCAGCAAGGATCGCCGCGTCGCCCTGCTCCAGAGTGAAGCCGTCTTTGGCGAGACGCAGCGCCGGCGCGATCAAATCCTGGCGTGATCGGGTGCCGTATTTCTCGCGCGCCGTCTCGAAGCCCATGACGGAACCGGGAACGCCGACGGCGAGATAACCGTCAAGGCTGGCGCGCGGCACGATATCGCCCTTGCTGTCGAGATACATGGTCTTCGTCGCGGCGAGCGGCGCCCGTTCGCGGAAATCGAGGAAGGTTTTGGTGCCGTCTTTCAGGCGGATGGTCATGAAGCCGCCGCCGCCGAGATTGCCTGCCGAGGGATAGACGACCGCCAGTGCGTAACCGACGGCGACCGCCGCATCGACGGCGTTGCCGCCGCTCTTCAGCACCTCGACGCCGACATCGGTCGCCAGATGCTGGGCAGTGACGACCATCCCGTGTTCGGCTTCGACAGGTGCGGGCGACGCCGCGAAAGCCGTGGTCAGACTTAGCGACAATGCCGATATGACGGAGATCGTCCCGATATGCAGGCGGCCCATGATTTCCCCTCCTATGGACAACAACGGAAAGACATATGGGGCTGCCGCGGTCGGCGGCAATGCGGCGACCTAGGCTTTGTGGGAGCTGGCTGTCCGACCGGCGATACTAGACGCCGGAGAGAGCCCCCGGCATCAGCGACGGCTGGATCTGCATCGCGTGATCTTCAAGAGAGGCGGCAAGCCTCTCCTCGGCCCGGCGGGCGCTCGCCTGCAGGTCGCGCGGCTCGCCGGCGATCTTTTCCATGGCGGCGATGGCGACATCGGTGGCGAGATAATCCGGCTTGTGTCCGACGCCGCGGACCGTAACGAGTTCGGAGCCCGCTATATCGCGGGCAAGGCCGCGAGAATGCAGGTGTTCCCAGACGATTTCGTCGCGGTCGCCTGTTATGATGACGGTCGGCGCGGTGATCTGCGAATAAAGCAGCGACTGCTCCTTCACATAGGCGAGCAACCTTTTGAAATCAGCGGCATTGTTGTGGAAGGTGCGCGGCCGCAGCACAAGCGACGGACCGGTTTTCTCGATGTAATCGGCAGGCCGCGGATTGGGACGGAAAACATTCAGCGTGCCGCGCTCCAGCCGGCTCAGTCCAAGCGGAACGACGATAGCGTGGTTGAAGAGCCAACCAACGAGCGGCACGGTTGCCACATGATAATACCAGTCGATGCCGCCGGGCCACGGATGGGTGGCGGGCGCGAGGAAGAGAAGGCCTGCGGTTTTGTCGGGATGTCGCAGGCCGAAGGCGGCGGTGATTGCGCCGCCGAAGGAATGGCCGACGATGATCGCCTTCTCAATGCCGCGCTTTTCCATCAGTCGGGCGATTGCATCGGCCTGGCCTGAGGGGACGGCGTTCTCGGGGCCGCCACGTTCGGAATAACCGTGACCGGGACGATCGACGAACAGCATTTCCGCCCGCCCTTCGAGCGCAGCGCGAAAGGCAACGATCTGATCGAGCAGATTGCCGCTGGCGCCGTGAATGAAGACGAGCGCCGGCAGATCCGCATTCTCGGGACGCTCGATATGGACGGCATTCATGCGGTAGCCGCCGACATCCGTCAGTTCGCCGATATTCGGATAGGTCTGTTCGAATTGCCGCGCCTTGTAAGAGGAGTAACCTATGGCGGCGGCCAGCGGGGCGAGAAGAACGGAAACTTCTGCAAGCATGATCTTAACGGCGACAATCGATGGTTCTTGCGAGGGCAGCAGTCGTGTCAAAATGCCTCGACAGTTCTGAAAATTGCGCGATCTGGGCGGCGGTCAAGCGCGGCGACTCGGCTTCAGGTTCGATTGCCTGCCAGTTTTTCCGCAAGCATGTTGACCTGTTCCTGCGCGGTGCGTTCGGCGGGATAGATATCGAGGAACCGTTCCCAGGCCTTCAGCGTCAATTGGTCGTTGCCGGAATTGCTGAGGATCGCGGCCATGCCGGAGAGGGCGCCGAAATGGCGCGGCTCGAGATCCAGCACGCGCTCGATGTCGGACATCGACTTGCGGTAATTGCCCATGACAAAATTCAGCGAGGCGCGGCGATTCCAGCTCTCGGCATAATCTGGCTTGAGGGCGATCGCCTCGTCGAGGAAATCGAGAGCGGCGGGATTGCGCTTTTCCTCGATCGCCTTGTCGGCCCATTGCATCAGCAGATTGATGGTCGCGCTGCCGGAATCATTCCATTCCATGCGAATTTCGTTCGCGATGCTGCTGGCCTTGTCGGGATCGCGCTCGCGTTTCAGCTGGCTGAAAAGCTGATCGAGACGCTGCTTCGGCGAACTACTGGCATCCCTCTGCTCGACAATGACGTCCTTTTCCGCCGCGGCGGCAGGAAACGGGGAGGCGACGAGGATGAAAGCAAGCGGCAGCACCGCTGACGTCAAAGCAAAAAAGCGCATAGCGGACATATTAGTCCGCCAGCGCCGAAGATCAAACAAATTAGACGTGATCACCGCAGCGACCTACCGGATATGCCTGGCCGTAACATGCGCGGCGCAGCAATCCGGATTCGCGCAATCAGCCCTGACGAGCCTTATAGCGCGGGTTCAGCTTGTTGATGATGTAGATGCGGCCCTTGCGACGAACCAGACGGTTGTCACGGTGACGAGCCTTGAGCGACTTGAGCGAATTCTTGATCTTCATTTTTCTGATCCGCGATCTCTATGGGGGAATTCACATTCGCCCGTAACTTTAACAATCAAAAGCGCGCCGTCGGGGCGCGCTCTTTAGGTGGGGGTGCAGATACCTCGTCACCTTTTCCGTGTCAACCACATGATGCTGTTTTTCCAAAGCCGCAGGGCCGCTTTCTCACCGCGAAACCGGCGATTTCGGCGTCAATGTGGTGACATGACCCATCTTGCGACCTGGGCGCCACTCGCTCTTGCCATAGAGGTGAACCAGCGTGTCGGGACGCTGCAGCCAATCGGGAACGGCAAGGATATCGTCGCCGACCAGATTCCGCATGACGCAGTCGGAGTGCCGCTCGCCATTGCCGAGCGGCAGGCCGGCGACAGCGCGTATATGCTGCTCGAACTGGCTGACGACGCAGGCGGCTTCCGTCCAATGACCAGAATTGTGGACGCGAGGCGCCATCTCGTTGGCGATCAGGCTGCCGTCGGCAAGCACGAAGAATTCGATGCCGATGACGCCGACATAGTTCAATGCGGCGAGGATCTTTTCGGCCGATCGATGAGCGGCCTCCGCCGTCGCCGCCGAGATTGCGGCTGGAACGGTCGAGGTGTGAAGAATGCCGTTCCGGTGGATGTTTTCGGCAGGATCGAAGCAGACGATCGCGCCGTCCGTGGCGCGTGCAGCGATGATCGAGACTTCGCGCTCGAAGGCGATAAAGCTTTCGAGGATCAGCGGCACGGCCCCGAGCGCGGCATATGCGCCGTCAGGATCGTCTGCCGCGGAGCGGAATACCTTCTGCCCCTTGCCGTCATAACCGAGGCGGCGGGTCTTCAAAACGCCCCGGCCGCCGAAATCCTCAAGGGCGGCCTCCAGATCGGCCTGGCTGTCAATCGCATGAAAGCGGGCGGTTGATATGCCGCAGCCGTTGAGGAAGCGTTTTTCAACCAGCCGGTCCTGTGCTGCCTCAAGCGCCTTCGGCGGCGGGTAGACGGCGATGCTTGCCGAGAGCCTCTCGGCGGCCGCGACGGGCACATTCTCGAATTCGTAGGTGACGACGTCGCAGGCGGCGGCGAGTTCGGCCAAGGCGGCCGGATCGTCATAGGCGGCAACGATCTGCCGGTTGGCAAGCTGGGCAGCCGGGCAGTCCGGCTGCGGCTCGAGGATGATAGTGCGGAAATTCAATCTGGCGGCGGCAATGGCCAGCATGCGGCCGAGCTGGCCGCCGCCGATGATGCCGATCGTTCCTGCCGTCATAGGTCGTCCATCGGGTATTCGGCAACGGCAGCACTCTGGCGCTCGCGCCATTCGTCCAGCCTATCGGCGATCTCTTCGTCGGAAAGGGCAAGCACGGCGGCGGCTAGAAGAGCGGCGTTGATCGCGCCCGCCTTGCCGATGGCGAGCGTCCCAACCGGAATGCCGGCCGGCATCTGGACGATGGAAAGAAGGCTGTCCTGCCCGGAGAGAGCTTTAGACTGGACCGGCACGCCGAAGACCGGCAGCGGCGTCATCGATGCGGCCATGCCCGGCAGGTGGGCCGCGCCGCCGGCGCCGGCAATAATCACCTTGAACCCTTCAGCCCGTGCACCCTTGGCGAAGTTGACCAGCCGGTCGGGCGTGCGATGCGCCGAGATAATGCGCGCATCGTAAGCAATCTCCAGCGATTCCAGCGTGTCGGCAGCGTTCTTCATGGTCTCCCAATCGGATTGGCTGCCCATGATGATGGCGACGGGGGGTCTGTCTGTCATCGCGCGGCCGCTCCTTTCAGGCAATGATGTCGGGAACGATCTGATCTTCCAGCTTGGAGAGCTTGTCCTTGATGACGAGCTTCTTCTTTTTCATGCGCTGGATTCGCAGAGCGTCGCACCCGGTCTCAATCATGGCATTGATCGCGGCATCGAAATCCTCGTGCTCCTGGCGCAGGCGCGCCACCATGAGCCTGATTTCCGCCTGTTCCTGATCGGCCATATGCATTCCCCGTTATCGTCCTCGGACCTTGTCCGATCTGCCGATGATTTCCGCAAGCTCCTATCACCAAATACGGGTAACGGCTAGTTAGTCTTGATCATGAATTTGCCATCTCATCTTCATCTTTTGGCCTTCGACAAGCCTTCAAAAATATGTCACAGTCCGCGCGTTGACACCTTGATCCCCGACGAAGACGGTTGGGGAGGGTAAGAGGAAGGAAGGGTCAAATGACAGTTGAAGCTCATCTTGAATCACTCCAGAAAAAGCATGTTGCTCTCGAGGAGGAGTTGCATGCACTTAGAACAGCTCCCTCTATCTCCGATACAGAAATTGCCGAATGCAAGCGCCGCAAGCTGCGCATCAAGGACGAGATTCAGCGTCTCAAGTCATCCGTCCATTGATCTTCCCAAGGGTCGCCGGGCGATCTTGCGCAAGAGGTAAATCCATCCATTCCGCCAAAAATTTGCAAGAACCGGTGATCACACCAGAATTGCGCCAGCCCGATGCTTGTGACGTCGCGGCTGGCGCTTTTGCGTCTGCTTGCAGCAAATGGCGTTACAATGATTGCGCCGGGGGAAGGGCGCGGTCAGGCCCAGAACTGATCTAGCCATAGATTGAGCTTGTCAAAGCCGCGGTTGTTGACCGCATAGATGCGTTTCGTACCTTCCGAGGTTACGGAGACGAGGTTGCTGTCCAGCAGCGCCTTCAGATGTTGCGAGACAGCGGGTCGGCTGATCGGCAGGCCCTCGGCAAGCTCATTGACCGTGCGCGGCGCGCGCCGCAATTCCTCCAGCAGAAAGCGCCGGTTAGGATCGGCAATCGCAGAGAAAGGGTCCGTGTTCGACATGCAGGAACGCTACGTCAAACCGCACGGCGCAGCAAGAAAATTGTGCATTGCAGCGTGCTGCGGCCATTACCCGCCAAGGCCCTCGCGCATGATCAGCAAGGCCGCGATCAGTGCCATCGCATACATGAAAGGGTAGAAAATCTGAGGCTTCATGCGGCGCACGCACCAGGCGCCGGCAAGGGTCGCGAGCGGCGCGACAGGCAGGAGCGTGGCGGAGGTCGCAAGGTTCTGTGTGTCGAGCTGGCCGAGCGCGAAATAGGGGATCAGCTTGATGGCGTTGAGGATCGCGAAGAAGCGCACGCTGGTGCCGGTATATTCGCGCGGCTCCAGCTTGAGCGGCAGGGCATAGATCTGAAACGGCGCGCCGCCGGCATGGGCGACGAAGCTGCCATATCCGGAAAACGTTCCCCAGAGACCGGCGGCCACCGGCCGCTGGCCGCGCGGCGGGATCGTCTTGCCGGCGCTGGGGCCGAAATTATTCCAGAAATAACGTAGACAGAAGAGGATCGTCACCGCGCCGATGACGACACGCAGCACGTTACCGGGTACGAGCGCGGAAGTCGCCCAGCCGAGGGCAATGCCTAAAATTGCACCCGGCAGCATGATCTTCAGCGTTGCCCAATCGCCGTACCTGCGCCAGATGACAAGCGAGATCATGTCCATGAAGACCAGGATCGGCAGCAGGATCGCCGCCGCCTCGAGCGGCGAGACCACGAGGGCAAGAAAGGGTAGGCCGATCAGCGACAAAGCATCGCCCATGCCGCCTTTTGCAAGTCCGACTAGCAGAACTGCGGGCACGGCGGCGTAGTAGAATGACAAGTCCTGCGGCATGCTTTCGACGTCCTCCTCTTGCAAGCCTCCTCTAACGGAACTACTCACACAAAACGAGTGCGGATCCGTCCTTTCGAGAAGGGAATTCGCAGGAAACGGAAAGACCTCATGACCGAACCCGAAAATCGCTGCCGCCTGGTCCTCATCGCCCCTGATATCGCCGACGCCGATGAGCAGGCAAGGATCGTCGCCGACGCGCTGAAGGGCGGCGATGTCGCCTCGGTCATCGTGCCGCAATACGGGCTCGACGACGGCACTTTCCAGAAACACGCCGAGAAGCTGGTGCCGGTAATCCAGGATGCCGGAGCCGCCGCGCTGATTGCAGGCGATAGCCGCGTGGCGGGACGGGCAAAGGCCGATGGCCTGCATCTTGCGGGTAACGCGCAGGCGCTGTCGGAGGCGATCGACAAACACGCACCAAAGCTAATCGTCGGCGGCGGCAACGCGAGCGACCGGCACACGGCGCTGGAGATCGGCGAGGTCAGGCCGGATTATATCTTCTTCGGCAAACTCGACGGGGACATCAAGCCTGAGGCGCATCCCAAGAACCTCGCGCTCGGCGAATGGTGGGCCTCGATGATAGAGATCCCCTGCATTGTCATGGGCGGCACCGATCCGGCGTCGGCTCTTGCCGTCGCCGAGACCGGAGCAGAGTTCGTGGCGCTCCGGCTGGCGGTGTTCGGAGAGCCCGCACGGGCGCCGTCCATCGTTGCCGAGATCAACGCTCTGCTTGACGAAAAAGCGCCACGGTTTGAGGATTGAAATCCCGCTCATGCCGATCCCGCCCGCCCGCCTTTTGAAATATCTGCTCTCCAGCATGGTCGCCCTCACCGCGGGCGGGTCTAATATCGCCCTGGCGCAGGCACCCGACAGCGTCATCAGCCAGCCGAGCACTGCGCCGGCTTCAAGCTTCCGCACGGACCGGCTCACCGGCGAGGACGTGAAGCCCTCGCACGGCGTCGGCGTTTTCGACCGCATGGGCGCGAAGCTGCCCGAGCTTCCGCCGGAGAAGGACTACAAAGGTCCGATCGATGAGGCTTACGGCGCCTTTCAGCGCGGCTACTACTTGACGGCAATGGACAAGGCCCTGCCGCGCGCCCAGCTCGGCGACCCCGCGGCGCAGACGCTTATCGGCGAAATCCTCTCGCAAGGCCTCGGCGTCAAGAAGGACATGAAGAATGCAGCCTTCTGGTACGGCAAGGCGGCCGAAGGCGGCGATCCTGCGGCGATGTTCAAATATGCGCTGATGCTGATGGAAGGCCACGGTGTGACGCGCGACAAGGCTAAGGCCGACGATTATATGCGCAAGGCTGCCGAGGCCGGCAATCCCTCAGCAGAATTCAACTGGGCCCAGATCCTCATCGCCGACAACCCCGGCGAAAAGGGGCTGAAGCTCGCGCTGCCGTTCTACGAGAAATCTGCCGAGCAGGGCATTGCCGACTCGCAATATGCGGTGGCGCAGATCTATGCGACGCTGAAGGACCTGCCGGAGGAAAAGAAGCAGCTTGCCCGCGAATGGCTGGTGCGTGCCGCGCGTGCCGGCTTCGATACGGCCCAGCTCGATCTCGGCATCTGGCTCGTCAACGGCGTCGGCGGGGCGAAGGACTACGTCAAGGGTTTCGAGTGGCTGAAACTTGCCGCCAATGGCGGCAATGTCGTCGCGCAGAACAAGCTCGCCCATCTCTATATCAACGCGATCGGCACGCCGCCGGATCCGATCGAAGCGGCGAAGTGGTATGTGCTGTCGCGCCGTGCGGGACTCGCCGATCCGGCCCTCGAGGATTTCTATCTCGGCATCGAGGAGGGACAACAGAAGGCGGCGATCGACGCCGCCAACAGATTCCGGCGGCGATAGCCGCCGCGCGTTTCATCTTTAGAAAAGCGCGTCGGCGAAAAGATCCTCATCATTTTCGGCTTTGGCGGTCTCGGCCGGAGCTGGAATGCTCTCTTCGCTTGCCGGGATGATATCGCGGTGAATGCTGCGCTCTTGGACCATGGTGTAGAGCCTGAAGATCTTGCGGTCGAGCGGCGCGATGGTCTCGGCGAGATCGGAGACATCGGAGACATCGGTGCCGGCGACGCCTTCGAGTACATCGGCGCAGCGGGCAAGGACATCGCCGAGTTCATGCTGGAAGTCCAGCTTGCCGATCAGCAGGCCAATCTTGGTGGCGACCTCGCGGCCGTTCTCGGCGAGTACCTTCAGCTCGTTTTCCATGACGTTGGCCGCGGAACGGATATTGCCGACGGCGAAGGTCAGGCTCTCTCCCAGTCCGCCGGCCGCCGCATCCGTAGCCGGAGCCACTCGCTCGGCTGCGGCTTCGAGCGCCGGCAGGCCATTGACGATGGCGTCGGCAGATTCGTCGAGCTTGCCGGCGAAGATGCGCAGCTCGGCAGTCACCACGTTGATCGACTTGCCTTCCTCGCCGAGCCGGCTGCAGCGCAGGTTGGTATTCAAAGCCATGTAATGGATGTCGGTCTTGACCGCGCGGATGTTGGCGATGGCTTCGGAAAGCTTGGCGGCCGTGCCGATCGTCGAATGGCTTACCTGATCGGCCTGGCGGCTTGCAGTGTCGACCTGCTTGACGATCTCGTGGGCGGCAGAGACGCTGGCTTCCAGCGCGCGCATGAAATTGCCGCCGGCTTCGCCGCTTTCCGTCCCCATTTGATCGCGCAGTTTGAGGATTTCCCGCATATCATGGTCGAAACTCGCGATCGTCTTGACGACGTTCTCCGAATCCCGCTGGAAATTGACGCACATGTCGCTGATCTGCGCGGCGGTCAGATGGTGAACAACATTCTGGAGACGCTGGCGTGCGCCGGCGTCGAGCCTGGCGCCATCTTCGCCGGCGAGGAAATCGTCAAGCAGCGAAAAGATTGCCTGCACATGCTCGATGCGCTGGCGGGTGATATCACCGATCTGGAGGGCCGATAGAGTGGCGCTGACCTTGCTCTGGACACCACGTGCAATAGCACCAACCTCTCGGGCGATGACGCCGAGATTCTTGCGGTGTTCGGTGATCTTGGCGGCATCATCGCGCAGGGCTCCGGCCACCGCGGGAACGGTATCGGCGTAGCTCTTAGAGATGTTGGCGCCGAAGGAGGCGGCGAGTTTGACCTCTTTCTCGAGACTGTCGAGATGGGCGGCGAAGCGATTGACCTCGTCGGTGCCCGAATAGATTCGTTCGAGGATCTCCTGAGCGAAGCCGGCGAATTCGGCAAGGCCGGCGCCGGTGATCTTTACGGTCACGGCAAAGGTTCTGAGATAGCGCATCGTCTCCTGCATGTCGGTGACATGCTTGCGCAGCTCCCTGCCGGTTTGTGCCAGCGAGATGAGCGCCTGCTGGCGGTTTTCTTCGATGACCGGCAATGCAGTCAGGCTTTCCACCGTGGCGCGGAGATCGGCGCTGGTATCGCTCGCCTCCTTGTCGTCGAGTGCCTTGGCGACACTTTCGAGCGAATTCAGCAGGCGGTTGAGGACATCCATCACTGACAGCAGCACCGAGCCGCCCTCGAGAAAGCGCTCCTCGACTTGGCTGCGGGCGGATTCCAGGGTCTGACTGATCTCCCGCCCCGATGCGTAGGCTGCAGCGTCGGATAATACCAGAGCGTGTGCCACATTTATACCTTTTCTCAAAACACAGACCATTCGACTCTAGTTTTACGGGCAGGATGGAAATGTCCGGTAAACGCAACAGACTCGCGTGCGTTGTGATTAATGAAAGGTGTGATCGAGGCGCCCGGCGCAGTTCTGGGTCAATAGAGACCATTTAAGACTCTGTTTTTACTCTATTGTTTCTAAATTTTGAGAGAAAGATACAACTTATTCCGGATGAGAATTGGGAGTCGCGGAATCCGCTACACGGCAGTTTTCTACAACCGCTGTTTACGCTGCATTAACGCTGTCGTGAGAGTCCTCTTAGGGTCACAAGTATTTCTCGGGCCTAGGGGGCTGCATTGGATACTCAGAGTCAATATTGTGAATCTATAAATTTGCCGGACATGCTAAGCATCCGCCATGTGTTGGAATTGCATTCCAAGCTTAGCGCTGAATTTCGTAGTAAAGACGAAATTGTCGTCAGCATCTCTGATGGCGCTGAAGCTGACCTCAGTTTCATCCAACTTGTGGAGGCGGCGCGTCGCCAAGCAAAATCTGAGGGAAAGACGTTCAGGCTTTCTTCCCCCGCCAGCGGCTCTGTTCTGAAGGTACTTGAGCGCGGCGGCTTTATCGAATCCTTCGATCAGGAAGACTTAAAGTTCTGGTTGCATAAAGAGGTGATGTTATGAGTGCCAACATCCTGACCGTAGACGATTCCGCCAGCATCCGCCTGACCACCAAGGTCACGCTCACCAATGCCGGTTATAGCGTCACCGAAGCGGTGAACGGGGCGGAAGGCCTCATGGCGGCCAAAAGCGGCAGCTTCGATTTGATCGTAACCGATCTCAACATGCCGGTTATGGACGGGCTGACGATGATCGAGGAACTGCGCAAGCTGCCAGCGCAGGCCGGTGTTCCGATTATCTTTCTAACGACGGAATCTGACGCCGATCTCAAGGCGCGTGCGAAGGCTGCAGGCGCGACTGGCTGGCTGACCAAGCCGTTCGACCCGGAAAATCTCGTGAAGATCGTGAAAAAGGTCTTAGGAAGATGAGCGCCCTCGATCCCGTCGCCGTATTCCGCATGGAAGCTGCCGAATGCCTCGAAGCGATCGAGGCCGGACTTCTCGACCTCACGCACCAGCTCGACAATAAGGATCTCGTCGACGCGGTATTCCGTGGGCTTCACACGCTCAAGGGATCGGGCGCGATGTTCGGTTTCGAGGCGCTCGCCGCCTTCACCCATCATTGCGAAACCGCCTTCGACCGCGTCCGGAAGGGCGAGGTCGCGGCGACCAGCGAACTCGTCGCCGCCGTTCTCGCCGCCCAGGATCATATGCGTGCCCTCGTCGAACAGCCCGACGCCGATCACGGCGACACCGGGCATAAGCTGCTGGCGCAGCTGCAGGCTGCCGTCGGCGGCAAGACTGCGACGCCCGCCACGGCGGCAGCCGCTGTCACAGCGCCCGTGCAAAATACATCGGGGAAGAACAGCTGGCGCATCCGCTTCAGCCTGCCGGCCAGTTCAATGGCCAACGGTACCAATCCGCTGGGTTTGCTGGACGAGTTGCGTGATCTCGGCGAATGCACCGTGCGCGCCAATACTTCGGCCATTCCACCGCTCGACGCGCTCACTCCGACGGAACTCTACGTTTCCTGGGATGTGACGCTGACCAGCGAGCAGGACCGTTCGGCGATCGACGACGTCTTCATCTTCGTGCTCGACGACATGGAACTCAGCGTTGATGAGATCGACGGCACAGTGGCGATAGCAGCCGCTCCGGCTGAAGCAGGGCCGGCGCGTGTCGCTGCCGCCTCCGTATCGCCGGCGCCTGTGCCGGCTGCTGCCGTGCCGGAATTCCGTCCCGTGGAGGCGGTTCCCGTCAAGCGTGAGGCGCCCGTCGCCGCCAGCCAGGCGAAGGCTGCCGAGAACGTGCGGGTCCCGGCTGAGCGTCTGGACGAACTGATGGACCGCGTCGGTGAGCTCGTCATTGCGCAATCGCGCCTCAGCCAGCTCGCCGGCGCCAGCACCGACATTGCGTTGCGCTCCGTATCGGAAGAAATCGAACGTCTTTCCGGCGAATTGCGCGACACGATGATGGTGCTGCGCATGGTGCCGGTCGCGACCCTCTTCTCCCGCTTCCGTCGACTTGTCCACGATCTCGCACGTGAAACTGGGAAGGTGATCGAGCTGGTGACGGAGGGCGAGACGACCGAAGTCGACAAGACGGTGATCGAGCGCCTGGCCGATCCGCTGGTGCATCTGGTGCGCAACTCGATCGATCATGGTCTCGAGACACCTGACGACCGCCTTGCCGCCGGCAAGACCGAAGCCGGCACGGTGACGCTTTCGGCCCGCCAGGCCGGCGGGGAGGTGATCATCTCGATCAAGGACGATGGCCGCGGCATTAATCGTGAACGGGTTCGGGCCAAGGCGGAATCCTCCGGTCTCATTCTGCCTGGCCAGCCGCTTTCGGACCAAGAGTTGCTGCAGTTGATCTTCGCTCCCGGCTTTTCGACGGCTGCGGCGATCACCAATCTCTCCGGCCGGGGCGTCGGTATGGACGTCGTCAAGAAGACGGTCGAGGCGCTTCGCGGCGCGATTGATATCGTCAGCGTGCCGGGTCAGGGCTCGGAAGTATCGCTGCGCATCCCGCTGACGCTAGCCATCATCGACGGACTGCTGGTGCGTGTCGGCTCGGGCCGCTACGTCATTCCGCTCTCGGCGGTCGAGGAATGCCTCGAACTATCGCTCGAGGAAGATCTCCGCTCACGCGGCCGCAGCTTCATTTCGCTGCGTGACAGTCTGGTGCCGTTCCTGCGCCTGCGTGATCTATTCCGCACCGGCACGAAACCCGATGTGCACCAGAAGGTCGTGGTCATCTCGACCGGAACCGAGCGGGTTGGCCTCGTCGTCGACCAGATCATTGGCGATCACCAGACGGTCATCAAGTCGATGTCGAAACTCCACAATGACGTGGCGACTTTTTCGGGCGCCACCATTCTCGGCGACGGCAGCGTCGCCCTCATTCTCGACGTCGGGCATCTGGTTGCCGCGGGTCAGCAACAGGAGGCGCAATTGCGGGTAGCAGGATGAGAGCAGCAGCAACGGTCGAACGTTTCGACAATCATTGGAACTATGCCGAGGAAGTCGAGGTCCTGACCTTCGATCTCAACGGCGAGACCTTTGCGCTGGAGGCGGTCATCGTCCAGGAAATCCTGGACCTGCTTCCGGAGACCGCGGTGCCGGGCAGCCAGCCCTTCGTCGCCAGCGTCATCAACTTCCGCGGCAAGGTCATTCCGCTCGCCGACCTGCGTCTCGCCTTCGGGATGGAGGCGGCGGAGGCGACGATCGACAGCCGCTTCATCGTCATCGAGATCGACCTGCAGGGTGAGCCGACGCTCGTCGGTCTCAGAACCGACAAGGTGAACGAGGTGACGACGCTGACAAAAAACGCGAGCGAGGCGCCACCGAGCGTCGGCATGCGCTGGCGCGCCGACTACATCAACTGCCTGGTGAAGAGGGGTGGAGAGTTCATCATTCTCCCGAATCTGCAGGCGATTTTTTCATCGCGACATGACGCGGCGGGGGCCGTCAACTGAAGGCGGATGAATCCAAGAGGGGTTTGGGACGATGAGACTGACAATCAAGACGAAACTGGTGACGGCGTTCACCTTTATTATTCTCATGTTATTGGGCACTGCCGTTTATGGCATTTTCAGCCTCGGATCACTGAACGATACGATCGGCAATCTTCTTGCCGGCCCGGCGGCCCGCCTCGACCTTGCGCAGCAGATCAACATCGCGCAGCTCGAAGCCATCCGCCAGCAGAAGAACCTGCTCAATGCCCGTAGCGCCGATGAATCGGCCGCGGCGATCGACAAGGGCAATCAGGCCCGCAAGGACTTCAGTGACGCCTTCAATCAGGTGCTGACGCTTGCGACGGAAGAAGGCAAGGCGCGCTGGGCTCGTATCGCCGAATTTTCGAAGTCCTTCAACGCAGCCGACGACCAAATCCGTGACTACCTGAAGGTGGGCAATGCTGAAGGTGCAAACACTGTCTCCATTACGACGGCGCGGGATGCCGTCAACAATATCGACTCGACGCTCGCCGAGATCCTGGCGCTTGAAAAGCAGCGCATGAAGGCCGCCGACGCCGATGCCGACGCGCAGTATGCGACGACGCGCACGACGATGATCGCCGTCGCTGCCGTTGCACTGCTGATTGCCGCGATTACCGCCTTCTGGATCGCCAGCACGATCAGCAAAGGCCTCAGCCGCGCCAATACCGTGGTGCGTGAAGTGTCTGAAGGCGACCTGACGAAAATGGCCGATATCACCAGCCATGATGAAATCGGCGAACTCCTGGGCAACGTCAACATCATGATCGAACGCCTGCGCGGCGTGGTCGCCGACGCGATATCGGCCGCCGAAAACGTCTCGTCGGGCAGCCAGCAGCTCTCGGTAAGCTCCGAGCAGGTGTCGCAGGGCGCCTCGGAGCAGGCGGCTTCGGCCGAAGAGGCTTCCGCCTCGATGGAGGAGATGGCCGCCAACATCAAGCAGAATGCCGACAATGCCGCCCAGACGGAAAAGATAGCCCGTCAGTCGGCCAAGGATGCGGAAGCCAGCGGCGAGGCGGTGACGCGCGCGGTCGACGCCATGCGCACGATCGCGCAGAAGATCAGCATCGTCCAGGAAATCGCGCGTCAGACGGATCTGCTTGCCCTCAATGCCGCTGTGGAAGCGGCACGCGCCGGCGAGCACGGCAAGGGTTTTGCAGTGGTCGCATCGGAAGTGCGCAAGCTTGCCGAGCGCAGCCAGTCGGCCGCGGCCGAAATCAGCTCGATGTCCAGCGATACCGTCAAGGCCGCTGCCGATGCCGGTGAGATGCTCGGCCGCCTAGTGCCCGATATCCGCAAGACGGCGGAACTCGTTTCCGAGATTAGCGCCGCCTGCCGCGAGCAGGATATCGGTGCGGCCCAGATCAACGAGGCGATCCAGCAACTCGACAAGGTCACGCAGCAGAACGCCGGCGCCTCCGAACAGATGTCTGCAACTTCCGAGGAGCTCGCCTCCCAGGCGGAAGAACTGCAGACGTCGATCGCCTTCTTCAAGGTCGATACGGCAGGCAGAGCGGGTTCCGGCGCCCAGAAGTCGCCGGCAAAAGGTCCGGCCAAGGTGGTCAAGGCTCCGACCGTTGCCCGCAAGCCTGCCCAGCAGGCCCAAAGCCAGGGCGGCCGTGGCCAGACGGTTGCGGCTCAGCAGCAGCGTCTCAAGGGCTTTGCTCTCGATATGTCGATGGGCGGTCCGGATGCCAGCGACGACGATTTTCGGGAAAGCGCGTAGGCGCTTTCCGGGGGAGAGCGCATAGCGTTTCCCGGCGAGGCAGTGAACGCCTTCGCCCTCATTTGATCCCTCGGGCCGCTCCGGTGGCCCGAGGCCGAAATCTCCCCAACGCGTGTAGGCGTTGACGCTGCGACCGACAGATGTTCGGCTGCCGGGAAGTGAATGCAGTCGCTTTCCCTCTTTCAGACAAATCATTCTGAAGTTCGGCGTTCCCTGGATCGGAACGTCTTTCTATCCAATCGTTTTGGCACGGGGTATCACATGCGTTTCACCATTAAGCTCAAACTAGGCCTTGCCTTTGCAGTCATGACGCTGCTTTTGATCGGCATCGCGGTTTACGGAAGCCTGAGCCTCGGCACCTTGAACGAGGCGAGCGGCAATATGATCGATGGGCCGGTGCGCCGCCTGGAGCTGGCGCTGAATGCCAATATCGCCGAAGTCAATGCGATCCGCGCTCAGAAGAACGCGCTGCTTTCGACCGATCACGAGACCGCAGCCGGCTTCTATAAGGAAGCCGACCAGAACCTGCAGACGCTGTTCGACACCGTTGACGCCGGGCTTGCCATCGCCTCGCCGGAGGGCAAGCCTCATTGGGAGAAGCTGCGGACGATCGGAGAAAAATTTAGTGAAAAGTCGACCGAACTGCAGCAGCTCGACGAAAGGGGCGACAAATCGGGCGCGCTGGCGCTTTCACTCGGCGATCTCAGGGTGATGACCGACGAGATGGCCGGTGCGATTGCCTCCCTGACCGAGATCCAGCGCAAGGGCATGCAGGCGACCGATCAGGCCAACACCGATCTTTATAGTTCGACGAAGCTCATCCTCACCACGGCATCTGGAATAGCTGTGCTCCTGGCGCTCGGCGCCGCCTTGTGGATCACGTTCGGCATCAACAACGGCCTGAGGAAGATCACCAGCGTCGCAAATGCCGTGGCAATCGGTGATCTCAATCAGAAAGTCGACATCAGGACGAATGACGAGATCAAGGATCTCCTCGATACGGTCAACACGATGACCGCCAATCTGCGTGCGACCGCCGCGCTTGCTAACCAGATCGCCATGGGCGACCTGACCACTGATGCCAAGCCGCTCTCGGACAAGGACACGCTCGGGATTGCGATGCAGAGCATGATCGCCAATCTCCGGACCACGGCCGGGATAGCCAACCAGATCGCAAACGGCGATCTGACCGTGTCTCCGAAGCCGCTCTCCGACAAGGATGCGCTTGGCCTTGCCCTGGAGCAGATGGTCGAGCGGTTGCGCGGCGTGGTCGCAGACGCGATTTCGGCGGCCGAAAATGTTTCGGCCGGCAGCCAGGAGCTTTCGGCAAGTTCCGAACAGGTGTCGCAAGGCGCCACCGAGCAGGCCGCGTCGGCCGAAGAGGCGTCGGCCTCGATGGAAGAGATGGCCTCGAACATCAAGCAGAATGCCGACAATGCCGCTCAGACGGAAAAGATCGCCCGTCAGTCGGCCAAGGATGCGGAAGCCAGCGGCGAAGCGGTGACGCGCGCCGTCGACGCCATGCGCACGATCGCTCAGAAGATCGGCATCGTCCAGGAAATCGCCCGCCAGACTGATCTGCTCGCTCTTAATGCGGCTGTGGAAGCGGCACGCGCCGGTGAACACGGCAAGGGTTTTGCGGTGGTCGCATCGGAAGTGCGCAAGCTTGCCGAACGCAGCCAGTCGGCCGCGGCCGAAATCAGCGCCATGTCGAGCGATACCGTGACAGCCGCTCAGGAGGCCGGCGATATGCTGGGTCGCCTAGTGCCCGATATCCGCAAGACGGCGGAACTCGTTTCCGAGATCAGTGCTGCCTGCCGTGAACAGGATATCGGTGCGGCCCAGATCAACGAGGCGATCCAGCAGCTCGACAAGGTCACGCAGCAGAACGCCGGCGCCTCCGAACAGATGTCTGCAACTTCCGAGGAGCTCGCCGCGCAGGCGGAAGAACTGCAGACGTCGATCGCCTTCTTCAAGGTTGACATGGCTGGCAACCGCCAGTCCCGCGCGCCGGCCGTCAAGATGACGGTACGGGGTGCAACTCCCACCGCTGCGCGCAAGCCTGCGGCCAAGAAACCGGCTGCCGGTAGCGTGGCCGCCCAACAGGCTCGTGCGAAGGGGTTTGCTCTCGACATGTCGATGGGCGGACCGGATATGGCGGACGAAGAATTCCGCGAGAGCGCGTAGCGCTCTTCGGACACAGGATTGGGGCGCGGCGACACCGGCCCCAGCATCGAACCGGTGCATGGACGCACTTGGTCATGCCGGCCCTGCCGGCAACGCATGAAGCGTTTTCACGACGGCACTATGTGCGATTTCGCGGAATACCCGCTGCGGTACTAACGAGGGCTTGAAATGCGCTTCACAATCAAACTCAAACTAAGCTTGGTGTTCGGTTTCATCGTGCTACTCACGTGCGGCATGGCCGGTCTTGCGATCTATAATCTTTCGTCGTTGAACAGTGAGATATCGATCATGGTCGCCGGTCCGGTCGCCAACCTGCGCGATTCGGGCGATCTTTCCGATGCCGTCATGCGCTCTATCCGCGCCGAAAAGGACGCGATCATCAATACGGATCCGGTCAAGATTACAGGCTATGTCGAGGAGATTGCGCAACAGCACGAAGTCATCAAGACACTGCAGGGCCGTCTTGCCGCTTCGAACGATGCGGAGATCAAGAAGGAGATGGCCGAGTTCGGTGATCTCTATAGTAAATGGACCACGTTGCAGGATCGCATCGCCGGTCTCGCCACCGAGAATACGACGGAATCCAATGCTCAAGCCGGCGTCATTTCGATGGGCGAAGGGCAGCAGGCGACGGCCCAGCTGCTCGGTATTCTCACCAAGCTGAACGACACCGTGACAGCCAATCTCGCGGAAACGGATGCGGCCACCAACGAGCAGTATGCCCACTCGCGTAATCTGCTTGTCATGATGACGATTGGTTTGATCTTTGTCTCGTCGGCGGCCGCGATCTGGATCCTGCTTAACATCTCCCGCGGCCTGAAGCGCGCCGTCAACCTCGCCGACGCGGTCAGCATCGGGGATCTCGAGCAGAAGATAGAGCATAAGAGCAATGACGAAATCCGCGATCTCGTCGATTCGATGAGCAGGATGACGGCAAATCTGCGCAACACCGCGACGATCGCCAACCAGATTTCGAACGGCGACCTCATGGTGTCCCCGAAGCCCCTTTCAGAGAAGGATACGCTCGGCATTGCGCTCGAACAGATGGTCGAGCGGCTGCGCGGCGTCGTCGCCGATGCCATCTCGGCCGCTGAGAATGTTTCCGCCGGCAGTCAGCAGCTTTCGGCAAGTTCCGAGCAGGTATCTCAGGGTGCCAGCGAACAAGCGGCTTCGGCCGAAGAGGCGTCGGCCTCGATGGAGGAGATGGCCGCCAATATCAAGCAGAACGCCGACAATGCCGCACAAACGGAGAAGATCGCACGGCAGTCGGCCAAGGACGCGGAAGCGAGCGGTGATGCGGTGACGCGCGCCGTGCAGGCGATGCGGACTATTGCCGAGAAGATCAGCATCGTTCAGGAAATCGCTCGTCAGACGGACCTTCTCGCTCTCAATGCCGCTGTGGAGGCGGCGCGTGCCGGCGAACACGGCAAGGGCTTTGCAGTGGTCGCGTCGGAAGTGCGCAAGCTTGCCGAACGCAGCCAGTCGGCCGCGGCCGAAATCAGCGCCCTGTCAGGCGATACGGTCAAGGCCGCGCAGGAAGCCGGTGACATGCTCGGCCGCCTGGTGCCCGACATCCGCAAGACGGCGGAACTCGTTGCCGAAATCAGCGCGGCCTGCCGCGAGCAGGATGTCGGTGCGGCTCAGATCAACGAGGCGATCCAACAGCTCGACAAGGTGACTCAGCAGAATGCCGGCGCCTCCGAACAGATGTCGGCGACCTCGGAAGAACTTGCCTCCCAGGCGGAAGAACTGCAGACCTCGATTGCATTCTTCAGGGTCGATACGGCAGGCAACCGCCTGTCACGCGCGCCGGCCGTCAATATGACGGCCCGCAGCCCGGCTCCCAGCGCCGCCCGCAAGCCGGCGATCAAGAAACCGGCGGCCAGCAGTGTCGCCGGCCAGCAGGCGCGGGTGAAAGGTTTCGCTCTCGATCTCTCCATGGGCGGTCCCGATGATGGTGACGCCGAATTCAAGGAAAGTGCATGATCATGGCAACGACATCTCTGGAAGCGCAATTCGTGACCTTCAGCCTCGGCGAGGAAATTTTTGCTGTGCCGGTCGAGGTCGTGCGGGAGATCCTCGACTATGCGGAAGCCTTCAAAATTCCGAATGGTCCCGACTATCTGCTCGGTCTGCGTGATGTGCGCGGGCAGGGCGTGCCGACCATCGATCTTCGATTGAAGCTTGGCATGACGAAGACGGTGCCGACGCCACATACGCGGGTGCTCGTGCTCGACGTGCCGATGGAAAGCCGGCTGCTAACGCTCGGCCTCGTCGCCGACCGCGTCTTCGAGGTTACACCGTTCCGGCGTGACCAGATCGAGGCGGCGCCTGACATCGGCGTGCGCTGGCGCTCGGACTATATCGCCGGCGTCGTTCGCCGTGAAAACGGCTTTGTCGTCATCATCGATCTCGCACGTCTCTTGTCGCGCGAGGATGCTTCTGCACTGCAATCGGCGGCATGACCGCGCGTCAACCCGGAGTAATGCGTTCCATGAGTATGGCAGCAGCGGTGGAAACCCAATTGCCGGGCGACCGGATCAGCAAGCGGAATTTCGAAAAGCTTGCCCGGTTCATCTACGACTATAGCGGCATCAAGATGCCGCCGACCAAACTGACGATGCTCGAAGGGCGGCTGAGACGCCGCCTTCGCGCCACCAACCATTCGACCTTCGACGATTATTGCGACTTCCTGTTCAATCACGACGGCCTCGCCCAGGAAACTGTCTACCTGATTGACGTGGTGACGACGAACAAAACCGATTTCTTCCGCGAAGCAAAGCATTTCGACTACCTGCAGAGCGTCGCACTGCCGGCAATCGTCAACAGCGGCGTGCGGACCATCCGCGCCTGGAGCTCGGCGTGCTCGACCGGAGCCGAACCCTATACGATGGCGATGGTGCTGGCAGAGTTCACGGAAGGCCGCAACGATGTCTCCTACAGCGTGCTGGCGACCGACCTTTCCACAGATGTGTTGCAGACGGCGCGCCGGGGCATCTATCCGGAAGATCTGATTGCGCCCGTGCCGCGCGACCTGCAGCGCAAATATGTGCTGAAAGCCAAGCAACCGGATCGGCGGGAAGTGCGTATCACGCCCAAACTGCGCAGCAGGATCGGCTTTGCCCGCATGAATCTGATGGACGACAAGTATCCGATCGGCGATCCAATGAACGTCATCTTCTGCCGCAACGTACTCATCTACTTCGACAAGCAAACTCAGGCGGGTGTGCTCAGCCGTCTCTGTGATTGCTTGGCGAAGGGCGGCTATATGTTCATCGGTCATTCCGAATCGATCACCGGCTTCGATCTGCCGCTCAAGCAGGTCTCGAACACGGTGTTTCAGCGTATCTAGAGGCATTCATGCGCAAGAAAATCCGCGTTCTCATCATCGACGATTCCGCCAGCGTCCGGCAGACGCTGGCCCATGTGCTGGAGCAGGATCCCGATATCGAGATCATGGGGGTGGCACCCGATCCTTTCGTGGCGGCGCGGAGGCTGCAGGAGGAGATTCCCGACGTCATCACCCTCGACGTGGAGATGCCTCGTATGGACGGCATCACTTTCCTGCGCAAGCTGATGTCGCAGCGGCCGATCCCAGTGGTAATGTGTTCGTCGCTGACGGAAGCGGGCTCGGAAACGCTGATCCAGGCGCTGGAGGCTGGTGCCGTCGACGTCATTCTCAAATCAAAGATCGGGGCAGCCGACGGCTTGGCCGATGATGCGATACGCATTCGCGAAGTCGTCAAGAGCGCTTCGCATGCGCGGCTTTCCACCGTGCGCCGCGCCGCCGGAACCATCCGCTCGGCTTCCGCCGAGGGCCCAGCCAAGAAACTAACGGCGGATGCCATGCTGCCACCGCCGACGGGTCGAGCCATGGCGAAGACGACGGAGATGGTCGTCTGCGTCGGCGCCTCCACCGGCGGCACCGAAGCACTGCGCGAATTTCTCGAGGAACTGCCGGCCAATGCACCGGGCGTGGTGATCGTCCAGCATATGCCGGAGAAATTCACCGCGGCCTTCGCCAAGCGCCTGAACGGGCTTTGCGAGGTCGAGGTCAAGGAAGCCGTCGACGGCGATCCAGTGCTGCGCGGCCATGTGCTGATCGCGCCCGGTGACAAGCACATGCTGCTCGAACGTCAGGGTGCGCGTTATTATGTAAGCGTGAAGACAGGGCCGCTGGTCTCGCGCCACCGGCCTTCCGTCGATGTGCTCTTCCGTTCGGCGGCGCGTTCGGCCGGCTCGAACGCCATGGGGATCATCATGACGGGCATGGGCGACGACGGTGCGCGTGGCATGCTGGAGATGCATGAGGCCGGCGCCTACACGGTGGCGCAGGACGAGGCGAGTTCCGTTGTATTCGGCATGCCGAAGGAGGCGATCGCCAGGGGAGGGGTCGACCGCATTCTGCCGCTCGATCAGATCGCCCGCGAAGTGCTGATCACGCAGCAGAAGTTCTGATACCTGTTTCAATCGAGCAAGGCCGGCGGTATCAGGGGAGGCCGCCGGGACATTAATCCTTACGCGTGCGCGTCAGGCGAGATAACCACCATCGATCGTCAGGCTGGCGCCGGTGACGAAGCCGGCTTCCTCGCTGGCGAGATAAGCGGCGAGACCTGCGATCTCCCGATCCTCGCCCAGGCGGCCTAGCGCCATCAGCGGCTTGAGGCGCTCATGATCTTCCTCATTAGGGTTCATTTCGGTAACTGTCGGGCCGGGCTGGATATTGTTGACGGTGATGCCGCGCGGCCCGAGATCGCGGGCAAGTCCGCGGGTCATCGACGCAATGGCGCCCTTTGTCATGCTGTAGACCGCCGATGTCGGAAAGCCGCTGCGCTCAGCCGTGACGCTGCCTATGGTGATGACGCGGCCGCCCTCTTTCATATGTCTTGCCGCTGCCTGGACGCCGACGAAGACAGCGCGGACATTGACCGCGAACATGCGGTCGAAATCCTCTAGCGAGTAGTCGTCGAGCGGATTGCGGATTAGAATGCCCGCATTGCTGACGAGAATGTCCAGACCACCGAAGCGGTTGACGGTCAGCGAGACAGCGTCCCTCACAGCCTGTGCATCGGCGCTGTCAGCATGGATCGACAGCACCCTTCCGCCGGCTGTTTCCAGTTCCTCGACGACCGCCTTCGCCCTCGCTTCGGAACTGGAGTAAGTGAAAGCGACCGCGGCGCCATCGGCAGCAAGTCTTCGCACGATGGCGGCGC
The DNA here is from genome assembly GCF_005862215.1 of Rhizobium sp. MHM7A. Lineage (NCBI taxonomy): Bacteria > Pseudomonadati > Pseudomonadota > Alphaproteobacteria > Hyphomicrobiales > Rhizobiaceae > Rhizobium > Rhizobium sp. MHM7A. The sequence continues at coordinate 130,389 of NZ_VCHT01000007.1, read as the reverse complement.
CGATGCCGCGTGATCCACCGGTGACGAGGGCGATCTTGCCGGAGAGCGATTGGGACATATGCGTTTCCTTTCTTTTTGGATCGTTTAGTCTATAATAGAGCGCGGAAAAATTTTTGTTGGCGATATCCCTTTCTTCAGCGAAGACTCCTGACCGCCAAGCGGGCAATGTGGCGCAGTATCTCTGGTGAGGCACCGTTGCGGGCACTGATTTTCATGCCCGATAGCGTAGCGCCGAGAAAATGAACGGCATCGGAGATCTCGATGTCGTACGCAAGTTCTCCCGCGCTACGAGCCTGCTTGAGAAGGATTTCCAGGGCGGAATGCAGTGCGCGGCCGGCGCTGTCGGTAAGAGCCCCGATCTCTGCGTCGGTGCGGCCGAATTCGCAAATGGCGCTGACGCCGAGGCAGCCGCGCTTCGCCTCGGCTGCAGGACGGGAAGCGAAAGCGACAAGGGCGCCTTCCAGCGCCTTGATCGGTTGGCCGGGAAGGCGAAGGTCAGCGACGATCTTGCCGATGCTGTCGGCATTGTAGCGTTCCAACGCTTCGAGATAGAGGCCGCGCTTGTCACCGAAAGTGTCGTACATGCTTTGCCGGCTGATCTTCATCGCTCTCAGCAGTTCGTCGGTGGAGGTGCCCTCATACCCGTGCTCGGAAAACACCCCGATGGCGGCATGCAGCGCGTTGTCGCGATCGAATTCCTTGTGTCGTGCCATGATCAGCAACTAGCATTTCTGGATTGATCTGTCCAGAATAGATTGATGGTTTCCGACGAGGCGCGGCGCCATGCGTGCCTCCCCTTGAAATTTCCGCGATTTTGTGGTCTTGAGGCCGCCAATCTTTGCAGCGCTGCCTGTCATGCATGTTCAGGGACATTTCCCGCCCCTGGCAGAGCGCGTCCCGTATCAGTCCCAAGGAAAATGCGCCGATGGCCCGTTCAGCTCTTCTCAATGTCATGGTTCAGGCCGCTCTCAAGGCAGGAAAATCGCTGGCGCGTGATTTCGGCGAAGTGCAGAACCTTCAGGTTTCGGTGAAGGGACCGGGTGATTTTGTTTCCGCCGCCGACCGCAAGGCCGAGAAGATAGTCAGGGAAGAGCTGATGAAGGCGCGTCCGACCTACGGCTTCCTCGGCGAGGAAGGCGAGGAGATCAAGGGCACGGACGGCGCGCATCGCTGGATCGTCGACCCGCTCGACGGGACGACGAACTTCCTGCACGGCATCCCGGCCTTCGCTGTCTCGATTGCGCTTGAGCGCAACGGCGAGATCGTTGCCGCCGTCGTCTTCAATCCGGCGACCGACGAGCTCTATACCGCCGAGCGCGGCGGCGGCGCTTTCCTCAATGACCGGCGCCTGCGCGTGGCTGGGCGCCGCGTGCTGTCGGATTGCGTCATAGGTTGCGGCATGCCTGCGCTCGGCAAGCGCAATCACGGCAAGTTCCTGGTGGAACTTCGCCACGTGATGGGCGAAGTGGCGGGCATCCGCCGCCTGGGCTCGCCGACGCTCGATCTTGCCCATGTCGCCGCAGGACGTTTCGACGGTTTCTGGGAGGCGGAGCTTGCGCCCTGGGACATGGCAGCCGGCATCCTGCTGATCCGCGAAGCCGGCGGCTTCGCCACCGATTGGGACGGTGGAGCGGGCATTCTGGAAGGGGGTGCGATCGTCGCCGGCAACGAGCACATTCACAAGGCGCTGATCGAGGTGATCAAGCGGCCGGTCCCCGCCAAGTGACCTGGGAAAAACCGGCTGTTGTAAAGTCACGGTTTTCGCCCCGGCATACTTCAATTCGGCACAATGTTGCTCTAGTCTCCGCCAGCAATGAGTTCGGAGGCTGCTGAACCTATGGAAAATGTGAATGTGGCGGAGATCGGCTCCACCGAAAAGACGGCCGGCGGTTATACCTACAGGCTCTCGAGCCCCATGCCCTTCCTCTGGACGATGCTGCTTTTCCTCGTCATCGTCGGGTTCATTGCCGCGATCCTCTTTCGGCAGACGCAGACCGCCTTCATGCACAATCCGGGCCTCAACGGCCTGATCCTCGGCGTTCTTGCAGTCGGGATCATCCTTGTTTTCAATCACGTGCTGGCGCTTCGCCCCGAAGTGCGCTGGTTCAACTCCTTCCGCGCTGCCGGCAGCGCGGACAAGGTCAACCGCAATCCCCGGCTGCTTGCGCCGATGCGGGCTCTGATCGGCAGCCGCACAGCGTCTGTGGCGCTGTCGACCACCGCTTTGCGGTCGATCCTCGACTCGATCGCCACCCGCCTCGACGAATCGCGTGACGTTTCGCGCTACCTGATCGGCCTCCTGGTCTTCCTCGGCCTGCTCGGCACCTTCTGGGGCCTCATCGGCACGATCGGTTCGATCAGCACCGTCATCCAGTCGCTCGATGCCGGCTCGAACGGCACGGGAGACGTGCTCTCGGCGCTGAAGGAGGGACTTTCCATGCCGCTTTCGGGCATGGGCCAGGCCTTCTCCTCCTCGCTGCTCGGTCTTTCCGGTTCGCTCATTCTCGGTTTCCTCGACCTGCAGGCCGGCCGCGCGCAGAATCGCTTCTACATGGAGCTGGAAAACTGGCTCTCCTCGGTTACCGATGTCGGCTCCGATCTGGCGCCAGCGCTCGAGGCCGTTGCCGGGTCTTCCTCGGACGACATGCGCGCTCTCTCCGAGTATCTGCGCAAGGTCTCCGAAGAGGGCGGTGTCGGCAACCAACGCTCGGTCGCCGCCATGGCAAGCCTTGCCGAAGGTATTCAGGGTCTCGTCAAGAATATGCGCAACGAGCAGCAGATGCTGCGCGACTGGATCGAAGCGCAGCAGGACGAGGCGAAAGCAATGCGCCGCACGCTCGACCGGCTGGCCGAGCGCATCGGTCTGCAGGAGCGGGGCGGCGACCGGACCGAGCGCCAGCGCGACCGCATGAGCCAGACAGAAAAGAGCGAGGGCAAGTAGGCCATGGCACTTGCCCGCAACCGCCGCCGCGAACGCACGGTGGATTACTGGCCGGGCTTCGTCGATGCGCTGTCGACGCTGCTCATCGCGATCATGTTCCTGCTGACGGTCTTCGTCGTCGGGCAGTTCATCCTCAGCCGGGAGATCACCGGGCGCGATGAGGTGCTCAATCGCCTCAACAGCCAGATCAACGAGTTGACGCAGCTGCTCGCGCTCGAAAAGGGCAGCAATCAGGATCTTCAGGATTCGATTGCCAATCTGCAGGCATCGCTTGCTACTGCCGAAGGCGAGCGTTCGCGGCTGCAGACGCTGCTGAATGCCGGCGCCGGCGGCCAGGATGCGGCGCAGAAGCGGATCGGTTCGATGACGCAGGAACTCGACGAGCAGAAGCAGGTGAGTGAGCGGGCGCTCAACCAGGTCGAACTCTTGAACCAGCAGATCGCCGCGCTTCGCAGTCAGATCGCCGCCGTCGAGGCAGCCCTTCAGGCATCGGAGGAAAAGGACCGGGTCTCACAAACCAAGATCGCCGATCTCGGCAGCCGCCTCAACGTGGCGCTTGCCGCACGCGTGCAGGAGCTGAACCGCTACCGCTCCGACTTCTTCGGCCGCCTGCGCGAGATCCTTTCGGATCGTGAAAATATTCGTATCGTCGGCGACCGCTTTGTCTTCCAGTCGGAGGTGCTATTTCCCTCGGGCGGCGCGGATCTCAATCCGGAAGGGCAAACGGAGATGGCGAAGCTTGCCGCCGCCCTTCTCGACCTCGCCAAGGAAATTCCGCCGGAGATCAACTGGGTGCTGCGGGTCGACGGCCATACCGACAATGTGCCGCTTGCGGGAACCGGCCGCTATCGCGACAACTGGGAACTGTCCTCAGAGCGCGCGATTTCCGTGGTCAAGTTCCTGATCGGGCGTGGCGTGCCAGCCGATCGGCTCGTTGCGGCCGGCTTCGGCGAATTTCAGCCGATCGCACCGGGTGATTCGCTGGACGCACGATCCACGAACCGCCGCATCGAACTGAAGCTGACCGAGAAATGATCAGCTCGACTTTGCCTGGCGTGCCTGCTTCAGCCGCTCGGCGAGAAAGGCGCGCACCGCAGGGCTGTCGCTGAGGCCCATCGCGGTCATGTAGGCATCGGCCGCTGCGGCATCGTCGCCGGCGCTTGCGAGAAGAAAGGCCCGTACGGCCCAATAGGGCTGATAGGCCGCGATGGCACATGGATCGATCCTGTCGAGCAGGTCCAAGCCTTCGGCCGGGCTTGAAGCTCTGCCGATCACCGCCGCTTGGGCGACGCGTGCGCCGAGCGTCGGCTTCATCCTCAGCAGCGCGGCGTAAAGCGTCGTCAGCGCTTGCCAGTTGGTTGTCCCCGAGAGGCGCCGCGCCGCATGCACCGATTGTATCGCCGCCTGGCACTGGTAGGGGCCGAAACGGTTTAGGGCGCCGGCCTTGCTCAGTAGCGAGTCGGCTTCCGCGATCATCATGGCATTCCAGCCGGCCGGTTCCTGCTCGTCCAGCGGCACATATCGACCGTTGCCGTCACGACGGGCACTGCGGCGGGCTTCGCAGTGAAGCATAAGCGAGAGAAGGCCGATCGCTTCCGGCTCATCCGGCAGCACAGCCAGAAGCGTCCGCCCGAGCCAAATCGCTTCGCCGGCAAGTGAATGGTGTGCTTCCTCGCCATCGAGGCCGTCCCATCCGAGGCCATAGGCGGCGTAGATCGCCGAAAGCACGGCGGCAAGCCGCCCAGGCAGCGCGGGCCAAGGCGGTATGGTGAACGGAATGCCCGCATCACGGATCTTCACCTTGGCCCGCACCAGCCGCTGGCTCATCGCTTCCGCCGAAACGACGAAGGCGCGTGCGATGGTCCTTGCTTCGATGCCGAGAATCGTCTGAAGCATCAGCGCCGTATGCACGGAACTGTCGATGGCGGGATGGGTGCAGGCGAAGAGCAGCTTCAGCCGTTCATCGGAAAAAACGGAATTGCCGGCCTCGTTCATCCGTTCCTCCGCTTCGTCGAGGGCGATCGATATCGTCGTTTGTGCATTGGCCTCGACAGTTCGGCGGCGGGCCGCCTGCATCAGGTTGCGGCGGGCGGCAACCAGCAGCCAGGCTTCGGGATTGGCAGGAATGCCGCGCTCCGGCCAGACGCGCAGGGCCGAAGCCAGCGCTTCCGACAATGCGTCTTCTGCTGCCGGCACATCGCGCGAGCGGGCGGCGAGAAAGGCGATCAGCTTGCCATAGGAGTGTCGCGCCACCTGTTCGGCGGCGCGTCCGGCATCGGGCGGCATTGCCGCCTCACATCTGCAGGCGTGGGCGCACCTCGACCGAACCCTTGTCGGAGATTGGAACACGGGTCGCCCATTCGAGTGCGGTGTCGATGTCGGGGACCTCGATCAGATAGAAGCCGCCGAGCTGTTCCTTGCCTTCCGGATAGGGACCGTCCTGGACATCGTGGTCCTCACCTTTGCGGCGCACGATCGTGCCGGGGGCTGTCAGGCCGGCGCCGCCGGTCATGATCCCCGCTTGGGCGAGCGCTTTGCTATAGGCCACCCAGCCATCTCGATAAGCCGGATCGCCGCGTCGAGCGAAATCCTCGGCGGCTTCGCGAATAATGAGAGCGAATTGCATGGAAAACTCCTGATCTCGTTGTTGGCTTTGTTCCAGGGGGGCCGACGGAAGACCGTAATGCCTGGTAGAGCGGCTCAGCCGTTCCGAGACAATGAGGCGCGACGGCCGGGCGTTTCGACATGGTTTTGAAAAAATAGTTGAGAAAGAAAACAACGCCTGCAATCCAAGCAGGTGAGCCGGTCTCAAAACACCAGCGCCGCGCAAGGGCGCGAAAAAGCAGGGCGGCATTGACGCCGCCCATGCCGTGCCGCTCAGGCTTCGGCCTTCGTCTGGTCGACGATTTCGGCGCCGGAGGTATTCTTCTTGATGGATTCGATGGCATTCAGTGCGGACGCCTTCGCCTTGTAACCCTCGGAACTGAACATGGTTTCCCCGTTCGATGCCTTGAAGCGGAAACGGAATTCGCCTGATTTATCCTTGTAGACTTCGAATTTATACATGGATGTCTCCCGAAACGCTGAATTGCACCATCAGCGTTGCGGAAGCTAGATCAAAATGGCGAGCTTTTCCACTGCCTTAATGACAATTGAGTTGCCTTGCACCCAATGGGCGGGTCCACGTGAGATACCCCGACAAATGCCTCCGCATCACTCCATCTGGATGTTTGCTCCCTTGACGACCGGCCCCCATTTGGCGAGCTCAGCCTTGACATGGGCTGCAAGTTCCTCGGGTGGCGAGCCGACGATGGTGGCGCTGAACTCCTTCATGCGTTCGGCAACTGCGGGGTCGGCGAGCGCCTTTTTGGCCGAGGCGTTGAGGCGCATCACCACCTCGCTCGGCGTCTTTGCCGGAGCGAAGAGCGCGTTCCAAGTATAGGTCTCGTAGCCTGGAATGCCGGACTCCGCGACTGTCGGCACATCGGGGAAAGAGGGCGCGCGCTCGGCCGTCGTCACCGCCAGCGCCCTTAGCGTGCCCGCCTTGATATGGCTGGACGATGAGGGCAGGTTATCAAACATGATCGGCACCTGGTTGCCGATGACGTCGTTCAATGCCGGCCCCGCGCCCTTATAGGGGATGTGCTGCATGCTGACGCCAGCCATGGACTTGAAAAGTTCGCCGGAAAGATGCAGCGGCGTGCCGTTGCCCGACGAGGCGTAACTGTATTTATCCGGCTCGGCTTTCAAGAGCGCGATCAGCTCCTGCACCGTCTTTGCCGGCAATTCCGGATTGACCACCAGCACGTTCGGCACGACGACGAGCAGTGAAACCGGCGCAAAATCCTTTTCCGGATCATAGGGGGTCGATTTGAGGATCAGCGGGTTGAGGGCGTGGGTCGCTACCGTGCCCATCAGAATGGTGTAGCCATCAGGCTCAGCGCGCGCGACGTTGCCGGCACCGAGATTGCCGCCGGCGCCGGCGACGTTCTGGACGATCACCTGCTGGCCGAGATCCTCTGACATTTTCTGCGCGACGATACGCGCGACGACATCGGTCGAGCCGCCGGCGGCAAAGGGCACGACCATGGTTATCGCGCGCTCGGGAAAATCCGCAGCAACGGCAGACTGGCCAAGCCCCAGCATTACAGACAGGCCTAGAGCGAGCGCAAGGCCCGTGCGTCGCGTCATGTTGGAAAGCACCATTCCTAATCTCCTCCCACGATTTCAACAGGAATCCCACCCAGGGGCATGAAGAGGGTAGCGCGGGAGGCCGGAAAGGCAACCGCGGCGAGGCGCAACGGAATCAGACTTTAGTTGCGGTGCGACTAGTAGCGCCTGCTGGCTATCTCACGGCGGCAAGCACATCCTGGTTGGCGGCGTCGAATTGCAGCCGGGCGAGGCGCGCATAGATGCCGCCGTGGCGGATCAGACTTTGATGCGTGCCTTCCTCGACGACGCGTCCCTCATCCATGACGAGGATGCGGTCAGCTTTCAGCACGGTTGCCAGGCGATGGGCAATGACGAGTGTCGTGCGGCCATCCACCAGGCCGTCGAGCGCCTTCTGCACGAGCGTCTCACTTTCGGCGTCAAGCGCGGAGGTCGCCTCGTCGAGCAGCAGCACCGGCGCGTTCTTCAGAATGGCGCGGGCAATGGCGATGCGTTGTCGCTGGCCGCCGGAGAGGGTGACGCCGCGTTCGCCCACCTCAGTCTCATAGCCGTTCTCCAGCCGGGCGATGAATTCGTCGGCTTGGGCGGCAAGCGCTGCGGCGCGGACTTCCTCACGCGATGCGCCGGGGCGACCGAAGGCGATGTTGTCATGGATCGATGCGGCGAAGATGGTGACATCCTGCGGCACGATGGCGATGCGCTGGCGCAACCCGTCAGGTGTCGTCAGCCGGGCGTCGACACCGTCAATCGTCACGCTGCCCTGCTGCGGATCATAGAAGCGCAGCAGCAGCGAAAAGACGGTGCTCTTTCCGGCGCCTGAGGGGCCGACGATGGCGACGGTTTCGCCTGGGGCAACCGCAAAGTTCAAGCCATGCAGGGCCGATTTGCCGGGGTGCGAGGGATAGGCGAAATGCACGCCGGAAAACTCGACGCGGCCACGGCTGGGCGACGGGAGAGCCTCGGGGCTGGCGGGGGCGGCGATCGGTGACGCCTCGTCAAGAAGCTCGGTCAGCCGATCGGCGGCGCCGGCGGCCTGCGAGAGTTCGCCCCAAACCTCCGACAGCGCGCCGAGCGACCCCGCGGAGATGACAGCGTAGAGCAGGAACTGGCCGAGCGTGCCGGCGGACAGCGTACCGGCAAGCACGCTGTGAGCGCCGACCCAGAGCACGGCGACGACGCTGCCGAAGATCAGCGTGATGGCGATGCCCGTCAGCAGCGCGCGCGAGCGGATGGCCGCGCGCGCGGCTTCATAGGCGGATTCGACGGCGCCGCCGTATCGCGCCGCCGCGGCATCCTCGCCGTTGAAGGCCTGTACCGTACGCGTCGCGGCGATCGTCTCGTTGGCGAAGGCGGACGCTTCGGCAAGCGTATCCTGGGCGGCGCGGGAACGCCTGCGCACCGAGCGGCCGAAGGCGACGAGCGGGAAGACGATCAGCGGGATCGCTCCGATAACGAGGCTCGAGAGTTTGGGTGAGGTGACGACCATCATGCCCATGGCGCCGAGACAGAGAATAAGGTTCCTGAGCGCCACAGAGGCTGTGGCGCCGACGGCGGACTTGATCTGCGTGGTATCGGCGGTCAGACGCGAGACGATCTCGCCGGACTGATTGACGTCGAAGAAGGAGGGCGACAGCCGCGTCACATGGTTAAAGACGTCGCGGCGAAGATCGGCGACGATGCGTTCGCCGATGGTAATGACGAAATAATAACGCAAGGCGCTCGCGATCGCGAGGACGACGGCCATGACCATCAGCATAGCGAAGTAGCTGTTGATGAAGCTCCCGTCGGACCGGGTGAAGCCGTGATCGATCATGCGGCGCACGGCAAGCGGCAGCGCCAGCGAGGTGACTGCGGCAAGCGCCAGTGAAATCAGCGCTCCGGCCACCAGGCCGCGATAACGCATCACGTAAGGCGTCAGCCTGCCGAGCGGCCGCAGCGACCGCCTTCTGTTTTCCTCAGCCCGTGCCTGTTCTGCCAAATCGTCTCCGATCGCCTGCAGGACCCGCTAATGCGGCCTGTTGGCTCTTGTTATCCCGACGTCCTTCATGTATAGGCACCGCATCCTAATGGGAAGCCGTAGCCATCACGACTGCGGCTTCATTTATTCAATCGGTTCGGTGGCCGCAACTGCATGCGGCAATTTGAACTCCGGTATCGCAGGAAGATTGTTATGAAGGCAGGCATCCATCCCGACTATCACATGATCAAGGTAGTCATGACCGATGGCACCGAATACGAAACCCGCTCGACCTGGGGTTCGGAAGGCGCTGTCATGAACCTCGAAATCGATTCCAAGTCGCATCCGGCCTGGACGGGCGGCAACCAGCAGCTTATGGACCGCGGTGGCCGCGTTTCCAAGTTCAACAAGCGTTTCGGCGGCCTCGGCCTCTAATCGCTTTTGCTTGACAAGATTGCGCAAGGAGCCCGGTTCTGCCGGGCTTTTTGCGTTTGCAGGGCGCGTGCAGTGGCAACAAAAAACCGGCCGCACACTGCGCAGCCGGTTCAATGGAAGTTCTAAGATCGGCTCAGTTGTTGCCGAAGGCCGTCTGCAGCAGGGAAAGCTGCGCCTGGACGCTGTTTTGATTGTCATGAACGATCACGGCTTCGGCCGGTCGATAGATTTCGCGATCGAGCAGGGCGACGCGGTTCTGCAGCCGCAGGGAGCGCTCGACGAGATCCCGGAAGGATTCCGGCAGATCAGCCCAGCCCGGCGCGGCGCGGTCGACGTTGAAGCCGTCAAGGCGGACTTTGTTCTTCTCGGCCAAAACCTGGTCGCGCGACATTTCGCCGTTGTTGACGGCGCGCTGCAGCAGCAGCCACGAGGCCATCTGCATGAGGCGAGTGGTCAGCCGCATCGATTCCGCGGCGTAGAGGACCGACGCCATGCGCGGCAGAACCTTGGAAGCTGCGCGGCCTTGGCCATCGAGATAGGCGGCGGTCTCTTCGACAAGCGACATGCCTTCGGCATAAAGTGCCTTGAACTGTGAGGATGCAGCCGCGCGGCCCGCAAAACTGATCGTGTTCAATCCAACTTCCGACATCGCAATAGTCCCTGTTGCACGCAGCTACTTATGGTCAGGTAACGCCGGGGTTGACGGAAAAGTTTCCGCGTCCGGTCTTTATGGCTTTAAGATGGTATCATTAGCGCAAATGCGCAAGCCGTTTCTTAAGAAAAGGTTAATCTCCACAGTTTCATGGAAATGTGCCAGCGGTAGCAAAAAGAAGAGCCGCAAAAGCGGCTCTCAAGGTAAAACAGGGAGAAAAATCAGACCAATTCACCGCTTGGAAAACTGTCTGAGATCCAGAGAAAATCTGGATAAGTACAGTAATACCTTATAAAGCTTAATAATTTATTAACATTGTGCCGAATGAAGACTTGGGACCAGTTCAGTCTTCTGCCTATCGTCTTGTATTTGGAGGCTTTTAGCGGATTACGAGCGGAAGAGGCTTTCAGCCGCCTGTCGTCCGGAGGCTTTGCGGGCGGCTTCGGCTTCGAGCCGGGCGATTTCCGTTTTCAGCAATTCCACCCGCGCTTTCAGCTCATCCACCGAAAGCATGGAGAGATCGGCGCCGATCTCGTGTGCTGGTGTCTTCTGCGGCCGGTCGTCATCGATAAAGCTCATCGGTTCTCCTCCATTTGCTTCTGTCAGCACAATGCCGAAAGAAATAGGCGATACGGAATCGGAATTTAGGCCGATCCGGCTCAAGTCCAGCCTCGCCTGGAGTTTTTGCGTATCTCGCGCGCCACGGATGAAACCGCAGTGAAATTTTGCTCGACGCTTATCCGAATTTTACAGCAGGATCGCCGCTTTCGGGAGATTTGCCGGTGCCGCGATCAGCCAGAGACATGCTCTGCGGTGTTAGCATCGGCGACGTTCCGGTCGGAATCGTTGTATAGGCGTCGCGGTCGCTGGCCGGGACGGCGGCGCGGATGCGGCTTCTGATGATGGCATAAACGGTGATCAGCACATGGGCGACGGCTGTGACCAGGAAAAGCGCATGCGGGGTGATTGCCGACATGACTGGGCCGCCGAGCGTCGGGCCGATGACTGTGCCGATGCCGTAGAGGAGCAGCAGGCCACCGGAAACCTTGACGAAATCTTCCGATGCCGCGAAGTCGTTCGCGTGAGCGACAGCGATCGGGTAGAGCGTATTGGCCACTGCGCCGTAAAGGACAACGAGCCCAATCAGCAAGGCGGGCGATGTCGGGTGAAGCAGAAAGATCAGCAAGCCGGCGAAGGCGGCAATAGCCGACAAGGCGGCGAGCACGTAGCGACGGTCGATACGATCAGAAAGCCGGCCGGCCGGCAGTTGCATCAGGGCGCCGGCGAAGATGGTAGCGCTCATCATGACGGCGATGCTGGTGTCGGACAGGCCGGCACCGGCGCCGAAAACAGCCCCAAGCGTGCCGTAAGCGCCGTTGGCAATGCCGACGAGCAGGATTCCGAGGCAGGAAACGGGCGAATTGCGATAGAGCGCAGGCAGGTCGAGGCGAACAGCCTTCAGCGGCTGCGGTGAGGCCGCAGTCGACAGCGTCGTCGGCAGCATGGCGATGCAATAGAAGATGCCGCAGATCATGAAGAGCACCGGCGTACGCACGTCTTCGAGCGGGATCATCATTTGGCCGGCGACGACGCCGATCAGGGTGATGCCGATATATAGCGAAAAGATTGCGCCGCGGCTCTCGTTGCTGGCACGTTCGTTCAGCCAGCTTTCGATGATCATCGACGTGCCGGCAGTGGAGAAACCGGTAACCGCGCGCAGGACCACCCACCAGATCGGATCGATAATAATGCCGCTCACCAGCGCGATGATGGCGATGATCGAGATGAAGCCGGAGAAGGCGCGCACATGGCCGACGCGGCGCACCAGTTTCGGCGCTACCAGGCAGCCGATGACGAAGCCTCCGGCCCATGAGGTACCAAGCAGGCCAAGCGTCGTCGTGGCGTAACCTTCGATATTACCGCGCACCGGGAGCAGGATGCCCTGCAGGCCATTGCCCATGAAAAGGAACAGCGTGCCAAAGAGCAGCGCGGCGACGGACAGCAGATTTCTTTTCATTTCCCCAGACTCGGTCTCAGCGATTATGAACGGACATAAGGCAAGACCTGCGCCTGCCCAGCCTCAAGATGATTGATTGTGCCCCGGAATGCCTTTACGGCCTGACGAGGTCCTGTGTTCGCGCGGAAAAATGTCCGTCCTGTGACATTCTGAAAAATGGAAAAAATAAAGCATGACAAAGCTGATAGGCTTGCTGCTCATCCTTGCCATGGTGATACAGGTGATCAAGCCGCTCGGACTTCCCGGCCTCAGACGCAGGATCGATTTCTGGAAGATCGCGCTGATCGCCTTTGGCGTCTGGGCAGTGGCGCTGCTGTCGCGCGACTTCCTGATGTAGGCCTGGGTGGCGCGGGGATTGTCAGTCCCGCAAGGTGATTTCTCCGCGCATGACGGAGACGCAACTTCCCGAGATCATAACGTCGGTGACGATCCCGCCGGATTTTGTGACATCAAGAGCGATAATGCTGCGGCGGCCCATTTCCACGCCCTGTTCGATAGTGATGCGGACGTTCATATCGGCCTCCGGCGCCAGCGAAACGAGGTAGGCGCCGAGGGCCGCCGCAGCGCTGCCCGTCGCGGGATCCTCGGGCACATTATCGAGCGGCGCGAACATGCGGGCGCGAATATTCCAGGGATTTTCAGGTGCCCTAATGTAGACGAAGAGCGAGAAGTCGTGGCCGCTCGTAGTCTGACGGCCGGCAGCTTCATGGAAGCCGGCGAGGTTCGGGCGGGCGGCGGCCAGTGCTTCAACTCCGCTCAATTCAGCGACGGCGAAGTTCAGGCCGACGGAGGCAAAGACCGGCGCATGGGTGGTCGCGACCACGACGCCGGGATCGAGCGAGACGCAGCGGGCGACAGTTTCTCCCGTGATGGTATCGCCGATCGCCAGCGGTTGCGGCGCGCGGATAGCGGCGGCCGTCACCCTTCCCTCGTTGCGTTCCAGAATGACCTCGACCAGTCCGGCCCTTTCTTCGAAGCGCAGTGTATCGCCGACAGGCTTACCGAAGATCTCCGCCTGCTGGCCGAGCACAAAGGCGGTGCCGACATTCGGATGTCCGGCAAAGGGGATCTCCATCGTCGGGGTGAAGATGCGCACGCGGGCGGAATTGGCGGGGTCTTCCGGCGGCAGGACGAAGGTGACTTCGGAATAGTTGAATTCTGTGGCGATCTTCTGCATTGCCGCATCGGTGAGGCCGCGCGCATCGAAAATCACGGCAAGCGGGTTGCCCTCGAAACGCGTGGTGGTGAAGACGTCGACAGTGAGGTAGGGGACGGTAGTCATAGCGGCTCCTGTAGCAGCGGCCGTTATGAATAATCACGATTTTTGGTGCGGCGAAGCGGTTTCTTGTCGCCGAGACAATACAGAAAGGGCGGCAACATCCAGTTGCCGCCCTTTCTGCAATCGACTTGAGGCTACCTGGATCAGGCCGCCTTTTCCAGGTCCTTCTGCCAGTTGCCCTTGGCAGCAAGGCTGTTCATCTCGGCGCGGTGGGTGAATTCGCGCTGCCCGGCGGCGACATTTTCCGGCTTGCCATTCCAGGCCTTGAGCGCGCTGTCCTGCAAGGCGCGGCCATAGGAGAAGGTGACGAACCAGGGCAGGTCAGCCATGGCATTGATGGCGGAAAGGTGCGCGGTCGCCTCTTCGGTCGACTGGCCGCCGGAGAGGAAGGCGATGCCCGGAACCGCTGACGGGACCGTGCGCTTGAGCACCTGCACGGTGCGTTCCGCCACTTCGGTGACCGAGGCCTTGCGGGCGTTCTTGCCGTCGATGACCATGTTCGGCTTCAGGATCATGCCTTCGAGGCTGACGCGGGCATCGGCCAGTTCCTCAAAAACGATGCGCAGCGTGGATTCGGTGACCTCGGCGCAGCGGTCGATATTGTGGTCGCCCGGCTTGCCGTCCATGAGGCATTCCGGCTCGACGATCGGAACGATCTTGGCTTCCTGGCAAAGAGCGGCGTAGCGAGCAAGCGCCTGAGCATTGGCGCGGACCGAGCCGCGGGTCGGCAGCGTCGAGGAGATGGCGATGACGCCGCGCCACTTGGCGAAACGGGCGCCGGCCTCGTAATATCGAGCAAGGCGCTCGCCGAGGCCATCGAGGCCCTCGGTGATGGTCTCGCCCGGAAATTTGGCCATCGGCTTGGCGCCGGTATCAACCTTGATGCCGGGAATGGAACCAGCGGCGCGGATAATATCGACGAAAGGCGTGCCGTTTGCGGCGTTCTGGAAGAGCGTCTCTTCGAACAGGATGACGCCGGAAATATATTTCTTCATCGCCTCGTCGGAGCGGAAGAGCATCTCGCGGTAATCGCGACGGCTCGTTTCGGTTGATTCGAGATTGATCGTGTCGAAACGCTTCTTGATGGTGGAGGTCGATTCATCAGCGGCTAGCAGTCCCCGGCCACCAGCAACCATCTGCACTGCAATGTCTTCCAGTCGTTCGCTCATTCGTTCTCTCCACAGCATGAAACATCGGCGGTTTAAGAATATAGGACGGCGATAACAGAAGTTTATAGAGAGGAAAATGGAGGGCTAAGTCATTGAAACGATTGAAATGAATTCAATCGTTTGAAAGATTGGGATTTTTTACCGCGCCTGAGCAAAAGACCGCGGAGGCTCCTCGCCGCCGCGGTCTATCCACATGTAAAACCTGCCAAATTGCTTGATGCTTATCTCCCGGCGCCGAGGACGGCGACGCCGGGAAGTTCCTTGCCTTCCATCCACTCGAGGAAAGCGCCGCCAGCGGTGGAGACATAGGTGAAATCGTCGGCAACGCCGGCATGGTTCAGCGCTGAGACGGTGTCGCCGCCGCCGGCAACGGAGGTCAGCTTGCCGGCCGCTGTGCGCTCTGCGGCGTATTTTGCCGCAGCGACCGTTGCGGCATCGAAGGGCTCGATCTCGAAGGCGCCGAGCGGGCCGTTCCAGACAAGGGTCGAGGCGCGCTCAATCCAGGCATTGATGGCATGGACGGATTTCGGGCCGACGTCGAGCATCATGGCATCGGCGGGAATGGCGTTGATATCGACCGTTTCATTGGCGGCACCCGCCTTGAACTCGCGGGCGACGACGCCGTCCTCCGGCAGGATGATGGCGCAACCGGCGGTCGCTGCCTCGATCATGATCTGCTTGGCGGTTTCGGCGAGATCATGCTCGCAAAGCGACTTGCCGACATTGGTGCCGCGGGCGGCGATGAAGGTGTTGGCCATGCCGCCGCCGATGACGAGCGCGTCGACCTTCTTCACGAGGTTCATCAAAAGATCGATCTTGGTTGAGACCTTGGCGCCCCCGACGATGGCGACGACGGGGCGGGCGGGATTGCCGAGACCCTTTTCCAGCGCTTCCAGCTCGGCCTGCATGGTGCGGCCGGCATAGGCCGGCAGGAGATGGGCAAGGCCCTCGGTGGAAGCATGGGCGCGGTGGGCGGCGGAGAAGGCGTCATTGACATAGATGTCGCCGTTGGCGGCGAGCGCCTTGGTGAAATCGGGATCGTTCTTCTCCTCGCCCTTGTGAAAGCGAGTGTTTTCCAGGAGCAGGATATCGCCGTCCTTCATCGCGCCGACGGCGGAGGCAGCCGCATCGCCGATGCAGTCGGAGGCCGTCAGCACGGTATGGCCGAGCACTTCCTCGACGGAAGGGGCGATCAGCGACAGCGACAGATCCGGCGAAGGGCCGTCCTTAGGCCGGCCGAAATGAGCTAGCAGGATCACCTTGGCGCCCTTGCCCGACAATTCGAGGATCGTCGGCGCCACGCGCTCGATGCGCGTCGTATCGGTAACCTTGCCGTCCTTGACCGGGACGTTGAGGTCAACCCGGATGAGCACACGCTCGCCGCTGATGTCGGAGAGATCGTCGAGGGTCTTGAAAGAAGGCATGGGGGAAATCCAGTCTTGGTTGGCGGAAGTCGCGCCGACCATAGCAAGGATCATTCGAGACGCAAGGCGTTCAACGGCCGTTTTCGCGTCTGGCTTTGTCGCCTCCGGCCGATGCTTTCGGCATGGTTTCGGAGGCCGCGGCTTCGCGGCTGCGGCGTCCGTCCAACCGCTCGCGGATGCGCTGGATGATGTCCTTGAGATTGATGAAAATCGGTAGGGTGGTGGCAGGTTCGACCGCTTCGAGCGACATGCCGACGGAGGTGATGTGGTCGTGCTCGTCGAGATCGCGGACGATGAGGATGATCGAGCCGAGGCGGACGCGATCGGCATAATCGGCCTTGCCGCCGAGGCGCTGCCGCATCAGTTCCGCGATCGTCAGGCCTTTTTCAGATTCGTGGAGCAGGCCGGGCCCGTAGGCGGCATCGAGATCGGCCGCGGGGCGGGCAGGGGAGAGCGCGAAGGCGCCGAAGAATTCGGCATCGTCCTCATCCACGGGCGCGCGGCTGGCAAAGAGGCGGTCGAGCAGGCGGGAATAACTCGGCACGATGAAGAGATAGACGAGATCGTTCTCGCGCAGCCGCCCGGCATACTGATAACGCATTGACTTGCCGTCGCGGATGACAAGCGAAGGAGTGGCCCAGCGCGGAATGCGCTCGCCGCGCAGTACGGGACTATCCTTGATCACACGATAGGAGAGAAGTTCGTGGTTGGCAGCGCCTGGAAGGTCGACCTCGACCTTGTCGACGGCGCCAATGCGCGGCGGAATGATCAGGCCGAGCTTCTTGGCGATCGGCTTGATCGTCCAGCCTTGGATGAGCAGGGAGACCAACACGATGATGAAGGCGGTGTTGAAGAAGAGCTGGCCGTTTTCCAGCCCGCCGAGGATGGGCATGATAGCAAGCAGAATGGAGACGGCGCCACGCAGGCCGACCCAGGCGACGAAACCGATCTCCTGTTGTGTATAATCGAATGGAAGCAGCGACAGCCAGATTGCCAGCGGCCGGGCAATGAAGATCAGGAAGAGGGCAAGCAGGATGGCCGGCACGACGATGGCGGGAAATTGTGAGGGCGTGGCGAGCAGGCCCAGCACCAGGAACATGATGATCTGCGCCAGCCAAGTCATGCCGTCCTGGAAGCGTTTGATCGTGCCGAGCGCCTGCATTCTCCGGTTTCCGGCATAGATGCCGGCGACATAGACGGCTAGGAAGCCGCTGCCGCCGACCGCACCGGCAAAGGAGAAAACGAGAAGGGCGAGCGCCAGCACGAAGATCGGCGTCAGGCCCCGATCCGTATCAAGCTTGCTGACGATCAGCACGATCATCATGCCGCCGAGCAGGCCGAGAATGACACCGAGCCCCATCTGCTGGATGAACATGGCGAGCATGCCGATGTTGATGCCAGCGTAACGCTCGCCGCTCGCCAGGACCTCGACAAGGGCGATAGTGAGGAAGATCGCCATCGGATCGTTGGTGCCGGATTCGACTTCCAGCGTCGAGCGCACCTTATCGCGGATATTGATGCCGCCGATGCGCAACAGGAAGAAGACGGCGGCGGCATCCGTCGATGCGACGATCGAGCCGAGCAACAGGCCTTCGAGCCAGGTGAAGTTCAAAAGCCACATGGCCGCGACGGCAAACAGCGATGCGGTAATCAGAACGCCGACCGAGGCGAGCGTCAAAGAAGGCACGGCCGCGAGCCGAAAGGCCTGCATCGGCGTGCCGAAGCCGGAATCAAACAGAATGACGGCGAGCGCAATAGAGCCGAGAATATAGGCGAGATAGTTGTTGCTGAATTCGATGCCGAGGCCGTCGACGCCGGCGGCAAGGCCGATCATCAGGAAGAGAAGAAGCAGCGGGGCGCCGAAGCGGAAGGCGAGCAGGCTCGAAAAAGCGGCCAGAAGCACGAGCGCCGTCGCGACCAGTACCACAATATAGAACGCTTCCATGCCCACCCCTTCCATCGACTGCTTGGCGAACGCGGCCTCCGGCGCTCCGCCCTGCTTCATTCCCCCGCCACGCCTGGCGATCCGCCAGTAAAGGGCAAAATCCCAGAGAAGGGTAGGCCTTGCGGCTTAACCTCGACTCGATGCCACATCATGCTGCTGAGCGGCTCGCCGGACGGCGACCGACACGGAATGCTACGGGAGAAGTTCTCTATAAAGAATGTATAGGAAAATCAGGCGAGAGCAGGGCAAAAAACACGGGTACGGATTTTTCCTGCCGGCATCTGCGAACGGTAGCGGAATAAGATCGCTCCTCCGTCCAGGCGGCCGCCTTCGCTTTGCCGATGGGGGTAGAATGAATTACAGGCGCCCGGATGCGGAGAGCGGGAAAATGAACGCCGAGGGTAGCGGATAGGATGCCGGGCTGGCCGGAAGCGGCCGCGGGCTGGTCGGCTATCCCAACACTGCCTGAAGTGTGACGATGGCGAGAAACGCAAGACCGATGAACGCGGCGATCCGGACGACCAGGCGATTAGCCTTTGCCAGCACGGCAGGTCTGACGTCCCGCTTGGGGTGAAAACGCTGCCGCCGCTTGAGGGTGGTGTGGGACAAGCGTTTTTGCGCCTCTGCCATTTATCGCCTCCACTTGGATCATTTCAGCCATTGTGCAGCGTTATGCATTTCCTCAGTCTATCACGCATGGCCAGCGCATTGCCAACTCTCATTCCGTCCTCCGGCCGCAGCGAACCGGTCGTTTCGAGAAGGCTTCAAAAACCGGAAGACCAATACAGATCGACTGTCAGTCTTCGGTGTCCTCGCCCTCGTCGGTCAGATCTTCGACCGGTACCAGGAAAACCACGAACTCGTCGTCGATAGTCCTTTCCGGATCGTCGTCGAATTCATAGGCGTGCTCGACTTCGCTGGCTTCCTCAGCGGTCGCCTTGCGCAGGCTGAGCGTCGCCTTGCGGTCCCACAGGGGCTTGCCTTCGGACTCAAGGATAGTCAGATCGTCGCGAAAGTCTTCCGCTTCAAAGAAATGCGTTGCTTCTTCATGGTTTTTCGAACGGAAGCTGGCGACGGCGCGGCCGGCGATTTCAACGGTAAAGTAGTCCATCCATTCCCCTTTATCTCCCCGGGTGCGACGGCGGCTCCGGGGCTGTCAATAATGCCACGACCGGCTTCAGACGCCTATGACAAAACGGCCCGGTTTCCCGGGCCGCCTGCGATATTCACTGGTCGAGCTCTCAGATGAGCTTGGCGAAGGCCACGGCTGTGTCGGACATGCGGCTGGAGAAGCCCCACTCGTTGTCGTACCAGGACAGGACGCGCACGAAATTGCCTTCCATGACCTTCGTCTGATCGGTTGCGAAGATCGACGAATGGCTGTCGTGGTTGAAGTCGCGGGAGACGAGCGGCTCGTCGGTGTAGCCGAGGATGCCCTTCAGCTTGCCATTGGAGGCAGCCTTGATCGCTTCGTTGATTTCGCCGACCGTGGTGGACTTCTTGGAGACGAACTTGAAGTCGACGACCGAGACGTTGGGGGTGGGAACGCGGATCGAGGTGCCGTCGAGCTTGCCCTTGAGGTGCGGCAGCACGAGGCCGACGGCCTTGGCGGCGCCCGTCGAGGTCGGGATCATGGAGAGGGCGGCAGCGCGGGCGCGATACAGGTCCTTGTGCATCGTGTCGAGCGTCGGCTGGTCGCCAGTGTAGGAGTGGATCGTCGTCATGAAGCCGTGGTCGATGCCGACGGCGTCGTCGAGAACCTTCACGACCGGCACCAGGCAGTTGGTGGTGCAGGAGGCGTTGGAGATGACCATGTGCTCCTTGGTGAGCTGGTCATGGTTGACACCGAAAACGACCGTCAGGTCGGCGCCGTCGGCGGGAGCCGAGACGATGACGCGCTTGGCGCCGGCCGTCAGGTGGGCGGCGGCCTTGTCGCGGGCGGTGAAGATGCCCGTGCATTCCATGGCGATGTCGACGCCGAGCTCGCGGTGCGGCAGCGTTGCCGGGTCCTTGATCGCGGTGACCTTGATCGGCTTGCCGCCGCCGACGATGATCGTGTCGCCTTCGACCTTCACCTCGGCCGGGAACTTGCCGTGAATCGAGTCGTAACGCAGCAGATGGGCGTTGGTCTCGACCGGACCGAGGTCGTTGATGGCGACGACTTCGATGTCGGTCCGGCCGGATTCGACGATAGCGCGGAGGACGTTACGACCGATGCGGCCGAAACCGTTGATGGCAACCTTGACTGTCATGTTCATTCACTCCCGATAGAATAGGGCCCGAAAGGCCGGGCCTGGAATTGAGGAGATGGAGAGCGCCTCAAGGCGCTCTCATTAAAGCTTTGCTTCCGCAGCCGCAACGACGGCGTCGGCGGTTATGCCGAAATGCTTGTAAACGTCCTTGACCGGACCGGAAGCGCCGAAGCCCTTCATGCCGATGAAAGTGCCTTCCGGCCCAATGAAGGCATCCCAGCCTTCGCGGACGGCGGCTTCGACGGCAATCTTGACCGGCGAGTTGCCGAGCACCTGCTTGCGATAGGCTTCCGGTTGTTCGAAGAACAGCTCCGTGCAGGGAACCGATACGACGCGCACCGCCACACCCTTGGCTTCGAGGGCTGCGCGAGCCGCGACG
Organism: Rhizobium sp. MHM7A; assembly: GCF_005862215.1. Lineage (NCBI taxonomy): Bacteria > Pseudomonadati > Pseudomonadota > Alphaproteobacteria > Hyphomicrobiales > Rhizobiaceae > Rhizobium > Rhizobium sp. MHM7A. The sequence continues at coordinate 109,769 of NZ_VCHT01000007.1, read as the reverse complement.
GCGATCTCCACCTCGGAGCCGGAGGCGAAGATCGTCACCTTGGCATCGGCATTGCCGGCGAGCGTGTAAGCGCCCTGCTCGCAAAGGTTCATTTCGCTGTATTCGGTGCGGACCGCCGTTAGGTTCTGGCGCGTCAGGGCAAGACCAGAAGGACGGTTGTGCGTCTTGATGGCGATCTGCCAGCATTCCGCTGTTTCCGTGGCATCTGCCGGACGGAAGACCAGCAGGTTGGGGATGGCGCGCAGGCCGGCGAGCTGCTCGACGGGCTGATGCGTCGGGCCGTCTTCGCCGACGCCGATCGAGTCATGCGTCAGAACATGGATGACGCGAATTCCCATCAGCGCAGCAAGGCGGATCGGCGGACGGCAATAATCCGAGAAGATCAGGAACCCGCCGCTATAGGGGATAAGGCCGCCATGCAGCGCGATGCCGTTCATGGCCGAAGCCATGCCGTGCTCGCGGATACCCCAATGCATGTAACGGCCGGCGAAATCCGTCGGCGTGATCGAGTGCATCTGGCTGGTCTTGGTGTTGTTCGACGGCGTCAGGTCGGCGGAGCCGCCGAGGGTTTCCGGTACAAAACCGTTGATAATCTCGAGCGCATCCTCGGATGCCTTGCGGGTTGCGACCGTCGGCTTGGTCTCGGCGAGCTTCTTCTTATATGCGCCGATCGCGGCGTCGAAGCCTTCCGGCAGTTCGCCTGCCATGCGGCGGGAGAACTCCGCCTTGATAGGCGACTTGGCAAGGGTTTCTTCCCATGCGTTGACGATATTGTCGGAGCGGGTGCCGGCTAGGCGCCATGCATCGAGAACGTCGGAAGGAATGACGAATGGCTCGTAATCCCAGTTCAGCGCCTTGCGGGTCGCGGCGATTTCATCGGCGCCGAGCGGGCTGCCGTGAACCTTGTGGCTGCCGGCCTTGTTTGGGGCGCCGAAGCCGATGACGGTCTTGCAGGCGATGAAGGTCGGGCGATCGGACTTGTGGGCGGCTTCGATCGCATCGGCGATGGCGACCTGATCGTGGCCATCGATCTCGATCGTGTTCCAGTGAACGGCCTTGAAGCGGGCAATCTGATCGGTCGAATCCGACAGCGAGACGGCGCCGTCGATGGTGATCGAGTTGTTATCCCAGAAGAGGATGAGCTTGTTCAGCTTCAGGTGGCCGGCAAGCGCGATCGCCTCATGGCTAATGCCTTCCATCAGGCAGCCGTCGCCATTGATGACGTAGGTATAGTGGTCCTGGAGGTCTGCCCCGAATTCCTCGCGCAGCTTGCGCTCGGCGATCGCCATGCCGACGGCGTTGGCGATGCCCTGGCCGAGCGGGCCGGTAGTGGTCTCGATGCCGGTCGCATGCCCGTATTCCGGGTGGCCAGCGGTCTTGGATCCGATCTGGCGGAACTGCTTCAGGTCCTCGACTGTCATGTCGGGGTAGCCGGTCAAATAGAGGAGTGAATAAAGCAGCATCGAGCCGTGGCCGGCAGAGAGCACGAACCGATCACGGTTCGGCCAATGCGGCTTCTTCGGATCGAACTTCAGATATTTGGTGAACAGGACCGTAGCCACGTCAGCCATGCCCATCGGCATGCCCGGGTGGCCGGAATTCGCCTTTTCAACGGCATCCATGGCGAGAAAACGGATCGCGTTCGCCATCCGGTCGTGTTGTTCGGGAGAGGTCATGGCTTTTCCGCAAGCTCCGGGTGTCGGGGGATGGCCTCGAGCCTCCAAGACCATCGAGTGAAAGCGGCTGAGACATACCAGTTAAGACGGGCAAGTCAATAAATGGCAGGCCGAATCCGGGTGCGCTGCGGCATTTTTTGACATTTGATCGCACGATTGTACAAATGACAAATCTGGGCGCGGCAGACATCGGTAAAGCGCTCATCCACAGGATAGGCCGGCGGACAGGTAGCAGCATTTATTGACGGGCCGTTGGCGAGCTGCATATCCTCTTGAAATCACAGGATCGGCGCTGAGTGTCGATTCGCGGGTCCTGCAGGGGAAGCGGAAGGCATGACGCCCACAGGCAAAACCATGGAAGCAGCGCTCAATGAGCTGAGACAGGCGATCTCGAGCCTCGAGAACGCAGTCGATATGCGCATCGAGCGGCAGCGTGAGCAGGGAGAGATCGAGGGCGAGGTGCGGCGCGTGCATGCCGATCGCTCCAGGCTGGCACAGGAGCTCGACCAGGCCGAATTCCGGGCCAACCGACTGGAAGAGGTCAATCGCGAGGTATCGCGGCGGCTGGTGACGGCCATGGAGACGATCCGCGCGGTTCTGGACCGTTGATGAGAGAGAATTTGAGATGGCGCAGGTGACGGTAACGATCGACGGCAAGGCCTACCGGATGGCCTGCGAGGAAGGGCAGGAGGATCATCTGACCGATCTCGCCACCCGTTTCGACCGCTATGTCGGCCATCTCAAGGGCCAGTTCGGCGAGATCGGCGATCTCAGGATCACTGTCATGGCGGGCATCATGATCATGGACGAGATTTCCGAGCTGACGCGCCGCATAGCGGGGCTGGAAGCCGAGCTCGAGTCGCTGCGCGGCAACCGCGACACCGTGCTTGCCGCGACCGCCCGCACCGAGGAAACTCTGGCGGCGGCGCTCGGCGAGGTTTCGAGCCGGATCCGCGGCATCACCGACAAACTGAATGGCCGTTCCGCTCCCGAGCTGAATTGATCTCAATTAAATACGGACTGCCTGCTGCCGCCACTGGCGCGTCGGCGCAAACGACCTTATATATCGCGATGCGGTCTGCGCCTCTCGACAGGAACCACAATCCCTGGGGCCATACTCGATCCAAAGGGAGCTGTCCCTGGCCAGGCCCGTGGGCCTGGACACACGGTGCCCACCTACGTTTGTAGGCGCCCAGGATCGTAAACATCCATCGGTCGTCGTGGATCGCACTTTCCTTTCATGTTGGCGAAGAGACGCGACGACCCGCTTCGGCCGGATCGTGATGATGCGCAGAGGCCGCAACTCAATCCTAGTTCACCGGGTAGGGCCCTTCGGCGAAGACCTCGTCGTGGTAACCTTTGGAGCCGACATCGCGCGCCAGAAGGCTGCGCCATTCCCTGCCGTCGCGCAGGCACTCGAGCAGGAAGGGGAAGTTGTATTGCGGCTGCCAGCCGAGTTCGCGCCTTGCCCGTTCGTTGACATAGACGCGGTCGAGTGCCGGGAACATTTTCCAGCCGCGTCGGGCATAAAGGGCACCCGCACCGGGAAAGAGCCGTTCGACCACGGTAGGCGCGTCTTCCCTGAGATCGGCGAGATCGCCACAGGAAAAGGGCGTCGTGGCGGAGATAATGTAGCGGCCGAAGCCGATCGCAGGCGCCTTTTCTAGCGCCAGCAGATGGGCGCCGACCACGTCGCTGATGTCGACGCGGCGATGAAGCAGCTCGTTGGCCTGAGCATTTTCCGCCGAATATCGATTGCGGATTTCGGGATCGTCGTCGCTTTCGGGAAAGAAACGCGATGTCCTCAGGATCACAACGGGCAGGCGGGATTTGCGGGCGAAGAGTTCCGAGACGCCTTCGGCGGCGAGCTTCGTCACGCCATATATATTTCTTGCAACGGGAAGCACATCCTCGGTGACCCAGGCCGCGGGCTCGCCGGCTGCCGGCGTCAATGCGGCGCCAAAGGCGCTGGTGGTGCTGGTGAAGACGAAGCTGGCAATGCCGGCGGCAGTCGCCTCTTCGAGCAGGTTCAGCGTGCCGGAGACATTGGTGTCGAGGAAGTCGCGGTTGGCGTGGGTCGCCACATGCGGCTTGTGTAAGGTCGCGGCGTGGATGACGTGGCTGACGCCTGACATGGCCTGCCTGACGAAGTCGCGGTCGACGATCGAGCCGACCATATCGGTGAAAGCTGAGGGCTTGATGTCGATGCCGCGCGCCCATCGGCTTTCCGCCCTCAGGGTCCGCATCAGCGCCTCTCCCAGATGGCCGGCACTTCCCGTCACCAATATCGTCATCACGTCGCCTCCTGACCCATTTCGCGGCGGAGGCTACAAAAGACCTGCCTTCGCGGACAACGCATAAATTATGCATCGGGGTGCAGGAAAGCTGCAGGCTCCGTCATGGTCGTGACGAGGCGGCCGGCACCGCCGTCGGCGAGCATGATCCGCTCCCAGGTGACGCGGCCGGCGGCAATCGGCAGGCGTGCATTGCCGTTGGCGCCGGTATCGAAAGTCAACGACAGCAGCCTGCCTTCGTGCCAGCCGCACTCCTCCAGAGATTGTTCGGCGGCGGCGATCTCGGCGGAGGCGTAGGAGAAAAGAGAGCGGCCGAGAAAAGCGCCGAGCGGTGCGCGCCATTCCGCCTGCCGCGGGCGAGAGGCGGACAGCAGCCGATGGGTGCTATCGCAGATCAGATGCACAGGCCGGACGGAGTCCTCGACCAGCCGCTTCAAAGCCGCATCGGCCGCAGCATGTTGCGGGGAGGCGAAAATTCGCTCCAGCTTAGCAGCCAGATGGGGCGAGGGGGTAAGCTGGCCGCGCTCCAGACGCGAAACGGTCGCCTGGTCGACGCCGAGGAGTTCCGCGAGGTGCTGCTGCTTCATGCTGCGCAGCAGCCGCATGCGGCGTATGCCGGCTCCCGATATCGTCATGCGTCCTACGTCTCATATTTTCTGCCAGCATAGGTTTCGGTCGGCCGGGAGACAAGCGGGTCTGTTATTCCGGCTGGCCTTCGAGGTCGTTCTTCAGCCGGTCAAGGATGGATAGGGCATGGCCTGCATAGGCACTGATCCAGCGGTCGTGGATATGTTTAATGGGTAGGCTATTCAGATGATTCCAGCGCTCCCGGCCTTCCTTCCTGGCAATGACCAGATCCGCGTCTTCAAGCACCTTCAGATGCTGCATCACGGTGCAGCGATCCATCTCCGGGAACGCCTCGCAGAGCGCACCTGTCGTGTGGGGTTCTTTCTTCAGCAGGTCGAGGATTTCGCGGCGGCGGCGATGCGCCAAGGCTTTGAATATGAGGTCGTCGTTCGATTCGCTTGACATGTTATATTTTTATAACATAATCGTCCCGGATACAACGAAGAAGAGGAGGAAGGTCTCATGTCCCTTAATATTCGCGTCTCGGGTCGCATCGGCCGCCCAGTGGCTGACGTCTTCGACGCGGTCGTCAATCCAACGAAGCTGTCGAGCTATTTCACCACCGTCGGCGGAGCGAGCGCGCCCCTTGCGCAGGGAGTGACAGTAACGTGGTGGAAGGATGTGCCAGTCGAAGTGATCGAGCTGGTGCCCGAGAGCAAGATCGTCCTGCGCTGGGATGGCGCGACGGACGAAGACAAGAAGCCCTACAAGACGCTTGTGGAAATGAATTTCAAGCCGCTGGATGATGGCGGCACCATGGTGACCATTGCCGAAGACGGATGGCGGGACGATGAGCCCGGGCGCCGCGGAACATACCTGAACATGGAAGGATGGACGCAAATGTTCTGCTGCATGAAAGCCTTTGTCGAATATGGCATCAACCTGCGTGACGGCATGTTCCTCAGCGAGATGCGCGGCGAGCAGGCCAAAGCGCAGGAAGGTTGAGGGGAGCGTCATGAGCGATTTGATCTGGGGCGGCGTCGACGTCGCCATGAAGGTTCCGCCGCATCAGTATGACGCGACGGTTTCCTTTTACCGAGATGTGGTGAAGCTGAAGGAAATCGAAGGAAACGATATTTCCTTCGAACTCGGACCGATCCGGCTCTGGATCGACCGGGTTCCGACGATGAGCCAGGCTGAGCTTTGGCTGGAATTCCTGACGCCGGATTTCGATCGTGCTGCGGAGCATTTGGAGAAGGCCGATGTTCCGCGCTGCGATCTGATCGAGACGCTGCCGCCCGACCTCCGCGGCGGCTGGATCCTCAATCCGGCGGGTATCGTGCACCTGGTGCGGGAGACCGGCCGCGATTAACCGCCACCCGACGATCCGCGCGCCACGGATGTCCCCACACATCGGATATAAGCCGCCCGAATGGGCGGCTATATTCTTAGAGAAGGGTGGAATTACGCTCCCAAGACGCCAGATTAGCAACAGCGGGCGTCCAGCCGCGCCAAGGGTGTAATCATCGCATCTCCTTGGCGTCTGAGACTTCGCTTGCCTGTCACAACGCCGGTGTTAGTTTCCGGAATCATATTGATAAATCCCAGGAGATTTCAGATGCAGCTTGGTATGGTCGGTTTGGGCCGCATGGGCAATTACATGGTCAAGCGCCTGATGCGGGGCGGTCACGAATGCGTCGTCTACGACGCCAGGCCCGAAAGCGTTGCCGAGCTCGCAGGCCTTGGCGCGACCGGCAGCGCTTCGCTTGAGGAATTCGTCTCGAAGCTCAGCCATCCGCGTGCGATCTGGCTGATGCTGCCAGCGGCGATTGTCGACAAAGTGCTGGCGAGTCTGGTGCCGCTGCTGCAGAACGGAGATATTGTCATCGACGGCGGCAACTCCTACTATCATGACGACATCCGCCGCGGCGCAGAGCTCATCACCAAAGGCATCCATTATGTCGATGTCGGCACCAGCGGCGGCGTCTTCGGCCTGGAGCGCGGCTATTGTCTGATGATCGGCGGCGAGAAAGGCATCGTCCAGCATCTTTCGCCGATCTTCGCGACACTGGCGCCGGGGGCCGGTACGACGGAAGCCTCCCCCAACCGCAGCGCCGAGGCGGCTGCGGCCAGCACCGCTGAGCAGGGCTACCTGCATTGCGGCCCGCATGGCGCCGGTCACTTCGTCAAGATGGTGCATAACGGCATCGAATACGGCCTGATGGCTGCCTATGCCGAAGGACTTAACATCTTGAAGCGCGCTAATATTGGCGCTGCCTCGCATGAGGCCGATGCGGAAACCGCGCCGCTCGCCCACCCGGAACATTTTCAATACGACTTCAACTTGCAGGAAGTTGCCGAAGTCTGGCGACGCGGCAGCGTCATCACCTCCTGGCTGCTCGACCTCACCGCCGACGCGCTGCATGCCGATCCGGCACTGTCGGAATATGCCGGCCGTGTTTCGGACAGCGGCGAGGGCCGCTGGACGATCATGGCGGCAATCGACGAAAGCGTGCCGACGCCGGTGCTGAGCGCGGCGCTCTACGGCCGCTTCTCGTCGCGCGACAATGACGAGTTCGCCAACAAGGTGCTGTCGGCAATGCGCGCGGGGTTCGGCGGCCACGTGGAAAAGCCGGCTCCGAAGTCGTGAAGCTCAAGGCTTCCTGCACCGATCAGACATGATCATTGAACAGAGGGCGCACTCTCGTCGTGAGGGGCGCGTCTGTCATTCCTAACCGTAGGTATGGTGTCTGTACGGCTTGCTGGCGGCAAGGGTCGCGAGTATGCATTGCCCAAGGGGAAATCTTGAAGCCGCCTTCGTTCCGGCGGCCGATTAACCCATTGGAGGCGGGCATGGAGCGTAGCGTGGCGCAGGGCTTGAAGGCCGTCATATCTTGCATACTGGCATTGATGACGTTCCTGGCGATTGTTTCGCAGGCCTTCGCCCAGACGCCGGAGCAAGCGCCGGTCGCGGCCGTTCCGCCAGCGCAGGTGCGTGAGATGATGCAGCTCATGCAGGCCCCCGAGGTGAAGCAGTGGATGTCGACGCAGATGGCGGCGGCCCCTGCTGGCGACGCGGCTGCCGAAAACCCGATGTCGGTCCTATCAGGTTTGCTGCAGCATTCTCGGCGGCATGTCTCAATGGTTTCCGATGCCGCCATGACGCTGCCCTCGCAGATCGGCAATGCATCCTCGCTGCTTCTCGGTGAAATCGCCGCGACCGGCCGGGTTCGCATGATCGCTCAATTCATTGCGATCTTTCTGCTCGGTGCAATCGTCGAAAGCATCGCGCGCTATGCCTTCCGCCGCCGCCGTCGCCGTTTGGCTGCGATGGCAGGCATGCATCTGGCGCCGCGCGTCATCCCGGCGTTGATCTTTGCTGCGGCGACGGTGCTCACGCTTCTCAGCCTCGATTGGCCGCCACTCAGCCAGAGTATCGCGATCGTCTGTGTCGTTGCGCTGATCGTCCAGCGTTTTACGATCTGCCTCGGCGGTGTGCTGGTCGATCTCATTGGACTCGCGCGGGCCGAGGAGGAGCGGCAGGGTGTCACTGCTCCAATCATGCCGGGACGTTCCGTCACGCTCTTCTGGTATCGCCGTTGCGCGACCTTCGTCATCTATTTCGCTTTCGGCTGGGCGGTGATCCAGTCGATGGCGCCGCTCGGTTATACACCGAGCGCTCGGCTCCTCGTCGGTTACATCCTCGGTATCGGCCTGCTGCTGATCGCGATCGAGGGGGTCTGGTCGCGGCCGCATAAGGACGAGAAGCGCGGTTATGGAATCTCCTGGGCGCTTACCATTTATTTCATGTTGCTTTGGGGACTGTGGGTCGTGGGCTTCAACGGGCTGCTCTGGCTCGGCATCTATGTGCTGTTGCTGCCGCGGGTGCTTGCGGTCTCGACGCTTGCGGTGAAATCGCTGCAACAGACCGAAGCGAGCTTCCTCGCCACACGCCGCATCGCCGCCGTACTGCTCGACCGAGGCGTGCGGGCGCTGATTATCGCCTTTGCCGCCATCTGGCTCGGGCGGATGCTCGGCGTCGGCGCCGATACCATGGCTGCCGGCGATCGGATGGCCGACAAGATCGCGCGCGGCGTCATCGGCGGGATTGTCATCCTGCTCGCTGCTGATTTGCTCTGGCACGTCGTTAAAGCTTTTATCGACGGCAAGCTGCTCAGTTCACCCTTGGACGGCACCGCGACGGACGAGGAGAAGGCCAAACATGCGCGGATTCAGACGCTGCTGCCGATCTTCCGCAACATTCTCGCCGTCGTGATCGCAGTCATCGCCGTGCTGATGGTGCTGTCGGGTCTCGGCATCGAGATCGGGCCGCTCATCGCCGGCGCAGGTGTCGTCGGCGTTGCGGTAGGCTTCGGCGCCCAGACAATCGTCAAGGACGTCATCAGCGGCATGTTCTATCTCTGGGACGATGCTTTCCGCGTCGGCGAATATATCGAAAGCGGCAGCCACAAGGGCGTCGTCGAAGCGTTCAGCCTGCGCTCGGTGAAGCTTAGGCATCACCGCGGACCGCTGACGACCGTGCCGTTTGGCGAGCTCGGCGCCGTGAAGAACTTGAATCGCGACTGGACGATCGACAAGATCAGCCTCAACGTCAAATACGATACTGATCTCGTCAAGGCGAAGAAGGTGATCAAGCAGATCGGCCAGACGCTGCTCGAGAATCCGGAATTCGGCCCGCACATCATCGAGACGCTGAAGATGAAGGGCGTCGAGCAGTTCGGTGAATTCGCGATCGAGATCCGGCTGTCGATGATGACGAAGCCCGGCGAGCAATTCGTCATCCGCCGCAATGCACTGGCGATGATCCGCAATGCCTTCAGGGAAAACGGCATCGAATTTGCCGTCCCGACGGTGCAGGTGGCGGGCGACCGGGATGCGGAGGTGGATGCCGCCGTGGCGCGCTATGCTGTGCAGGCGCGCGCCGCGGGCGAGCCGGCGGCATGAACTCCCTCACATTGCGCCGGCCGCTGCTATCAGCAGGCCGCCGATAATGGCCATGTTGCTTTTCCAGGTGTTGATGGCGCTGTCACGGGCAGTTTCTTGCATGTCCCAGAAATTCAACAGCAGCACGGAGGCGGCAAGCGTAAAGATAATGAGGCCGAAGGCCGCCGCGGCAACGAAGAGGCCCAGCATCAAGAGGAAACCGGCGGCAATCTGAAAGACGCTGCCGGAGAGCAACACCCATTTCGCAAGAGGCACGCCGCGGGCTTCGATAGCGTCGGTCAGTGGCACAGTGACGAAAAAATGATGAACGCCGCCAGCGACGAAGAGACCGCCGAGCAGCAGCCTGCCAATGACGAGCATCATGAAGGCTAGGCCATCTTGCATGTTTAGATCCCTTTCTCGCCTCTCAAACCTGCGTCATCGTCACAAAGCTCCTCGTAAGCTTACGAAAATGCAATGTGCTGCCTGGGCTCGCCTGCGCAAATTCGCCCCAATTGGGGATAATGGAGGCGCAGGCGGCGAGGCTTGGCGGCAGCGGCATTTGCTTCATTCAGCTTATATGCCTCTCATGTATGTCTTCGAAAATGATTCCCGCACAGCTAGAAATTGCGCAGGTACGAGATGTCTGGTCACGGCAATTTGGAAGAGATGCAAGAGACGGAGGGGTCCTCCTTCAGCGAGCTTTTCAGACGTTACAGGACGCCGCTGACGGCAGCCGCGACACTTCTCGTCTTCTGTCTCGTCGGTTACGCGATCATGCAGCTTACCAACGAGGTGCGTTATGACGATGTCGTCGGTGCGCTGGCGGCGACGAGGCCGAGCGCCATCTTGCTCGCGCTGTTCTTTACTGCGCTGAGTTTCCTTTCGCTGGTCTTCTACGATCTCAATGCGATCGAATATATCGGCAAGAAGCTTCCGTTTCCACATGTGGCGCTGACGGCGTTCAGCGCCTATGCGGTCGGCAACACCGCCGGCTTTGGTGCGCTCTCGGGCGGCGCAATCCGCTACCGCGCTTATACACGTCTGGGGCTCTCGCCGGAGGATATCGGCCGCATCATCGCCTTCGTCACGCTCTCCTTCGGCCTCGGGCTCGCGGCTGTCGCGTCGATCGCGCTCATCATCATCGCCAGCGAGATCGGACCGCTGATCGGCGTCAGCGCCTTTCTCCTCCGGCTTATCGCCGGCTCGATCATCGCCATTCTCGCGGCTGTGCTGATCATTGGCCGCGGAGGCCGCGTGCTCGATCTCGGCGCCGTAGCAATCCGCCTGCCGGATTCACGCACCTGGTCGCGCCAATTCCTCGTCACCGCCTTCGATATCGCCGCCTCGGCGTCGGTGCTCTACGTGCTCTTGCCGCAGACGGCCATCGGCTGGCCGGTCTTCCTCGCCGTCTATGCAATTGCCGTGGGTCTCGGCGTGCTCAGCCACGTTCCGGCCGGACTCGGCGTGTTCGAGACCGTGATCATCGCTTCGCTCGGCAGTGCGGTGAATATCGACGCGGTTCTGGGATCGCTGGTGCTCTACCGGCTGATCTACCATGTATTGCCGCTGCTCATCGCCGTTCTCGCGGTCTCGGCGGCGGAACTGCGCCGTTTTGTCGACCACCCGGCCGCCTCCAGCGTCCGCCGTATCGGCGGACGGCTGATGCCGCAGCTGCTGTCGACCTTGGCGCTGCTCCTCGGCGTGATGCTGGTGTTTTCGAGCGTCACGCCGACGCCGGACCAGAACCTGGAATTTCTCTCCAACTATCTGCCGCTGCCGATGGTCGAAGGGGCGCACTTCCTCTCCAGCCTGCTCGGGCTTGCTTTGGTGGTCGCCGCGCGCGGCCTCGGTCAGAGGCTCGACGGTGCGTGGTGGGTCGCGGTGTTCTCGGCCGTTGCCGCGTTGACCTTGTCGCTTCTGAAGGCGATCGCGCTCGTCGAAGCCGCGTTTCTCGCCTTTTTCATCTTCGGGCTTTTCGTCAGCCGACGGCTCTTCACCCGGCATGCGTCGCTGCTCAACCAGGCGATGACGGCATCCTGGCTGATGGCGATCGCCGTCATTGTCGTTGGCGCCGTCATCATCCTGCTCTTCGTCTATCGCGATGTCGAATACAGCAACCAACTCTGGTGGCAGTTCGAGTTCACCGCCGAGGCGCCGCGGGGCCTGCGCGCCTTGCTCGGTATCACCATCATCTCCTCGGCAATCGCCGTCTTCAGCCTGCTCCGGCCGGCGACCTTCCGGCCCGAGCCGGCGACGGAGGAGGCGCTGGCGCTTGCCGTCGACATCGTAAGGAAGCAAGGGAATGCCGATGCCAATCTTGTGCGCATGGGCGACAAGAGCATCATGTTTTCGGAAAAGGGCGACGCCTTCATCATGTACGGCCGGCAGGGACGCTCATGGATTGCGCTGTTCGACCCGGTTGGCGATCATCGTGCCGTGCAGGAACTCGTCTGGCGCTTCGTCGAAGCGGCGCGCGCCGCCGGCTGCCGTGCCGTCTTCTACCAGATCTCGCCGGCGCTGCTCTCCCATTGCGCCGATGCCGGCCTTCGCGCCTTCAAGCTTGGCGAACTGGCGGTGGCAGATCTCCGAACCTTCGAAATGAAGGGCGGCAAATGGGCAAACCTTCGTCAGACGGCGAGCCGCGCTCAGCGCGACGGCCTGGAGTTCGCCGTCGTCGAACCCGAAAACGTGTCCGGCATCATCGATGATCTCGCCGCCGTTTCGACGGCCTGGCTCGAACATCACAATGCCAAGGAAAAAGGCTTCTCGCTCGGTTCCTTCGATCCCGACTACGTCTGCTCGCAGCCGGTCGGCATCCTGAAGAAGGACGGCAAGGTCGTCGCCTTCGCCAATATCCTCATCACCGAATTGAGGGAGGAGGCGACGATCGATCTCATGCGCTTCTCGCCGGACGCGCCGAAGGGGTCGATGGACTTTCTCTTCGTGCAGATCATGGAATATTTGCGCAGCCTGGGTTTTACTCATTTCAATCTCGGCATGGCGCCCCTCTCCGGCATGTCGAAACGCGAAGCCGCGCCGGTCTGGGACCGTATCGGCAGTACCGTCTTCGAACACGGCGAGCGCTTCTATAACTTCAAAGGCCTTCGGGCATTCAAATCCAAGTTTCATCCGCACTGGCAACCGCGCTATCTTGCGGTTTCCGGAGGAGGCAATCCGATGATCGCGTTGATGGACGCGACATTTCTGATCGGGGGCGGATTGAAAGGGGTAGTGAGAAAATGATCAGGAAAATCCTTCTAGCCACGGCATGCGCCTGCATGCTCGCGGCCGCACCGGCTGATGCCGCCGAAGAGACCAAGCAGAGCTTCGAAACCGGGCTCATTCCGTCGCCGCACATTTTCCTGCCGGAAGGGGAGGTGAAGGGCACGGTAATGCTGATCTCAGATGCCGCAGGCTGGGGCGATTTTGAGAAGGCCGAGGCCGACAGGCTCGTCTCCGAGGGGGCTGTCGTCATCGGCGTCGACTTTCCCTCCTACGCGGGGGCACTTAACCGCTATGACGTCAGCCTCAACGACGGCTGTGTCTATATGGTCTCGGACATCGAGTCGCTAAGCCAGCAGGTCCAGCGTGCGACCGGCAACAATGCTTATCACCTGCCGATCGTTGCAGGCATTGGCGAGGGCGGGGCCCTGGCGTTGGCGATCGCTGCGCAGACGCCGGATGCGACGATCGGCCAGACGCTTGCGATCGATCCTAAAGCAGGCATTCCGCTCGCCAAGGAGCTTTGTACGCCCGCTTCCAAACAGGTGGTCGGGGGACGCACGGTCTATGGTCTCAACGATGGAGCGTTGCCGGATCCAGTTATCACGGTCTTCACGCTCAACGCGGACAAAGACGGCAGGGCGCATGCCGAGGCGCTGAAGAAGGCCCATCCCGAAATCGAGATCCGCGATTCCACCGACGATGCGCAGACGGTATTTGGCGATACTATCGATGATCTCGTCACCGCCTCCGGCGCCTTCGGCAATCCGCTCGGCCTGCCGCTGGCGGTGCTCGAGGCGACGCCTGCCTTCGATACGATGGCGGTGATCTATTCCGGCGACGGCGGCTGGCGCGACATCGACAAGGAAGTCGGCGGCACGCTGCAGAAGGAAGGCATTCCCGTGGTCGGCGTCGATTCGCTTCATTATTTCTGGTCGGAGCGCAAGCCGGAGGAGACAGCAAGCGATCTCTCGAAGATTATCGACTTCTACCGCAAGCAGTGGAAGGTGAAGCATGTGCTGCTCGTCGGCTATTCTTTCGGCGCCGACGTCGTGCCCGCGACCTATCAGCTTCTCAAGCCAGCCGAGAAGTCCTCGGTGGTGCAGTTGTCGCTGCTGTCGCTCTCGCACGAAGTCGATTACGTCATCTCCGTTCTTGGTTGGCTTGGCCAGAAAACGGAAGGGGCGGGAGGCGATCCGGTCGCCGACCTGAAAAACGTCGATCCGAAGCTCGTGCAGTGCATCTATGGCAAGGATGATGATGACGATGTCGCCTGTCCGGCGGTGAGGGATAGCGGGGCCGAGGTCATCGAGTTGCCTGGCGACCATCACTTCGATGAGAATTACGACCTCCTGACCAAGACGATCATCGACGGGCTGAAAAAGCGGCTACAACATTAACGCATCAGCGTTTCTTCGTTCCAACCGAATTCGGCGAGTTCCTTGCCGCGAAATCTCGCGTCGTCGGCTACGATGAATTCGTCGAGCTGCGGCGGGGCGACGCTGGTTCCGGCGAGCATCGCATGCACCTGGCCGCGATGATGGGTCTGGTGCTGAAAAAGGTGGGCGAGCACGTCTTCCAGCCGCTCCTTCTGGATGCGGTCACCACGATCGAGACTGACGGTGGAGACCAGCTTCTCTGGAGTCAGCGCCTGGCAAAGTGCCGTCAGGCGATGGTCGATCCTTGCCTGCGCTTCAGCCAGCGATCCAACGTCATCGAAAGGTTCGTCGACCTCGAAGGCCTTGAGCCCGAGAGTGCCGCCTTCCATCGCGTCGACATAGAACCAGTCGACCGTGATGATGTGGTTCAAAGTTGCCTTGATTGACGGGAAGAAGCTCGTGCGCGGGGCTTCGAACTCGCCGGGCTTCAATGCAGCGCAGGCCTGAAGCAGGCGGCGGTTGGCAAGGGCATTATTATAAGCGAGTTTGCGAAATGACCTGACGGGATCGAAGGTCGGCATTGGCGCATCTCCTCTTCAGGCGCTACTTGCGTCAGTTCCGGTCGTCGAGATTGCCATCGCGCCAGACGAGGTGGAGTGGCGCGGCAGGCAGCGTCTCGATTACATCGGCGATGAAATAGGGCGGGATGTCGAGGTCGATCAGAGCCTTTCGCGTTGCGGGCACCCATTTGAATTCGAGATGGTTGTCGCCATCCTCGACGCGATGGATGATTTCGTGCGGCCGGAGGGGAATTGCGGCGGGATTTCGATGAGATAATAAAAACTGAGTTCGTGCCAGTCGCGTTGCTCGAAGTGGAAAAAGTTCTCGACCATCCAGAGCACGTTTCGCTGATTTCGGCCGTGCCGCCAGGAAAAGTCCAGAAAGGCTCCTGCTCGGCGCGATGAACAAGCACATTGCGATCGCGAAGGGCGAGGCCGGCGATGCGATGGTTGAAACGTCCGACGCCCGCAGTCAGGCGAATGCGCCTGCTCATGCCGTTCTATCCGAGATCGATCACGACGATTTCCGGCGGCACGCCAAAGCGGACCGGCGCAATGGAGCAGCCGAGGCCGCCGGAGACGATGATGTTACGCCCTTGTTCGACGATATGGCCATAGGCGTAGCGATTGCCGTAACGCGAGGGGACGACCGGCGAACGACCGAGGAAGCGGATCTGTCCGCCATGCGTGTGGCCCGACAGCGTCAGCGAGACGCGCTCGGGCACGCGCGGAAAGATATCGGGCTCATGAGCGAGCAGGATGACGGGTGCGTTGTCAGTGACCTGAGCCATGGTTCCATCGAGATCGTCAAGGCCGAGCATGCGCTTGCGACCCCATTTCCTGCCGGGCAGCAGCGCCAACTGATCTTCTAGCCCCGCTAGCCAGAAGCCATGTCCGTCCTTTTCGAGCCGCACGGCGCGATTGGCGTATACCGAAACCCCCACATTGGCGAGCGCCCGGTGTCCGAAGGTGTCCATCCCGCCGTTCTTCTGGGCGGTTCTATCCTCCCACCAATCGTGATTGCCCATGATCGCATGCACCCCGAGCGGGGCCTGCAGGGTGGCGAGCGCCTTGGACCATTGGCTCGAATGCACGTACTGCGTCACCATGTTCATGCCCGAGGCATAGTCGCCGAGAAGAACGGTCACGTCGCCTTCGAGTTCGTTCGCCTTGCGGCAGATCGCGGCAATGCGGTTGACCGACATCCAGGGTTCACAGGCATGGAGATCGGCGAGGGCGACGATGCGGAGCTTGAGGCCGGGTGTCCATCCCGGTGGTGTCAGCCTGTATCGGGTGATGCTGAGCCGGGCGAGAGGTTCATAGGCGAGGGCGTAACCACCGAGCGACATGATGCCTGCGACGCTGCCGCCGACAAGCTTGAAAAATCCGCGGCGGGTGATCACTCAGTCGTCCTCCTGGAACAGCCGGAACTGCGCAGCCTCCATGTCCTTTGGCGGCTGCATTCCCAGATGCTTCCACGCGATTGCGGTCAGAACACGGCCGCGTGGCGTGCGCTGAATGAAACCCTGCTGGATCATATAGGGCTCGATGATATCCTCGATCGCGTCGCGCGGCTCGGAAAGGCCGGCGGCGATGGTTTCGATACCGACCGGGCCGCCGCCGAAGTTGACGGCGATCATGTTGAGGTAGCGCTTGTCGAGCTGATCGAGACCGACATTATCGACCAGCAGGCGGGTCAGCGCCTCATCGGCGATCTCGCGGGTGACGGCCTCGGCCCTTGCCACTTCGGCGAAATCGCGCACGCGCCGCAGCAGCCGGCCGGCGATACGCGGCGTGCCGCGGGCGCGCCTGGCGATCTCGCGTGCGCCCTCATCGGTCATCGGCAGGTTCATCAGCCGCGCGCCGCGGCGCACGATCAGTTCCAGCTCTTCGACAGTATAGAAGCTGAGCCGCACCGGGATGCCGAAACGATCGCGCAACGGTGTCGTCAACAGGCCGAGGCGGGTGGTGGCGGCGACGAGTGTGAATTTCGACAGATCGATCTTCACCGAGCGGGCGGCAGGGCCTTCGCCGATGATGAGGTCGAGCTGGAAATCCTCCATAGCAGGATAGAGGATTTCCTCGACGGCGGGATTGAGGCGGTGAATTTCATCGATGAAGAGAACGTCACGCTCTTCGAGATTGGTGAGCAGGGCGGCGAGGTCGCCGGCCTTGGCGATCACCGGGCCTGAGGTCGATCGGAAGTTGACGCCGAGCTCCTTGGCCATGATCTGCGCCAGCGTCGTTTTGCCGAGGCCGGGCGGTCCGACGAAGAGTACATGGTCGAGCGCCTCGCCGCGGTTTTTGGCCGCCTCGATGAAGATCTTGAGATTGGCGCGCGCCTCGGCCTGGCCGGTAAACTCGTCCAGCGATTGCGGGCGCAACGTCACATCAAGGTCTTCGCCCCGCTTTTCCGGCGATATCAGGCGGGCGGGTTCACTCATGCTCTCATTCCGTTTCGAAAACTCTCACACCAATACACGAAAAAACGGCTGCCTCGATAACCAACCGTTGATTTTCCGCCCTTCACCGCGCCAATTCCTTCAAACCCAGCCTGATCAGCTTGGCGCTATCGGCGCCTTCGCCGGCCGCTTTCATCGCCGCGGCAACGGCATTTGCCGCCTGGTCTCTGCTGTAGCCGAGATTGGTCAATGCAGAAACCGCATCGGCAACCGGTGCGGCAGCGACGCCTTCGCCGAGTTCCTGCTTGAGGGCGATATTGATCGCTTCGCCGGCATAGGCCGGCGCCCGGTTCTTGAGCTCGGTGACGAGCCGCATCGCCACTTTCGGGCCGACGCCCGGTGCGCGCGAGACGGCGGCGCGGTCCTGGAGGGCGATCGCATTGGCAAGTTCGCCCGGCGTCAGCGTCGAGAGCACGGCGAGCGCCACCTTGGCGCCGACGCCCTGGACGCTCTGCAGCAGGTTGAACCATTCCCTTTCCAGCGCCGTTATGAAGCCGAAGAGCTTCAACTGGTCCTCGCGCACATAAGTTTCGATGAAAAGCACACAGGCTTCGCCCGCCGATCCGAGCTTGGACAGGGTTCGCGCCGAGCAATAGGCGACGTAGCAGACACCGTGCACATCAACGAGCACATAGTCTTCGCCGATCTCGTCTATGGTGCCTTTCAGCTTGCCGATCATGGTCACGGTCTTTCAAGGGTGCGTTTCGGGGGAAATGATTTCGAGCTCCGGGAAATAGGAGCTGTAGCGCGCGCCATCACGCGTCAAAAGGCGATGCGATCGAACGAGGGCATGTGCACCGATGAAGAAATCCGGCAGAGTGCGCTCGCGCAAGCCGCCGCCTCTTCGGTACTGTGCGTGCGCCATGCCTGCGCGATAAGCGGCAGAAAACGGCAAAGCCTCACGGATCAGGTTTAACCGTGACAGGAGAAATGCAAGAGTTTCCTCACGTGGGGTCAGGCTTGCCAGCTCCGCCCAGACGACCGGCGTCATGATGAATTGTGAATCCGGCCGCAATGCGCTCAAGGCGCGCGCGGACCATTCCCTGAAGGGATTGTCAGGGCCGAAGATGTCGATGAAGATGTTCGTATCAATAAGAACCGAGGTCATTGCGCGGTCCCCTCAGCCATTCCATGAATTCCTCTGTCGTCATGCCGCCGGTGTCGAGGGTACCGCTCATGCTGTCGAGCCAGGACTCAAAATCGTCCTGCGACGCTTCCGGGCGGCTGGAAAGAACGACGAGCCGGGCACCCTTTTCATCGGCGATGAAATCCACCTCGGATCCCGGGCCAATCTTCAAACGGTCCCTGATGTCCTTAGGAATGGTCACCTGACCTTTTTCCGTCACGCGCATGGTAATACCTCTGAGGTATTACTTAGCAGCGAATGAGAACAAGTCAAGAACGAATTATCCGGCCAATGCCTGACGCATCCGGCTGCCGCGGCGATTGTGAGCATGGCAAATGGCGATCGCCAAGGCGTCGGCGGCGTCATCGCCCTTGAATGCAACCTTCGGCATCAGGATCTTCAACATCATGTGAATCTGTTGCTTTTCGCCGTGACCGACGCCGATGACCGCCTTCTTCACGGCGTTCGGTGCGTATTCCGAGACCGGCAGTCCGGCGCGTGCCGGCACCAGCATGGCGATGCCGCGGGCCTGGCCGAGCTTCAGGGTCGCCACGGCATCCTTGTTGACGAAGGTCTGTTCGACGGCGGCTTCATCCGGCTTGTGAGCGTGGACGATATCGGCGAGGCCGTCATGCAGCTGGCAGAGGCGGGAGGCGAGGTCCATCTCGCTATCGGATGTCACGGTTCCCGACGCCACGAACCTCAGGGAATTGCCCAATGTCTCGATAATTCCCCAGCCAGTGCAGCGAAGACCAGGATCAATGCCAATGATGCGAATCGTATTTTGCATGGTTCAACCTATAGCGACTGCGAAATAAGTGCCATCGATATGTGAACAAAACAAAAACACCGTCGGTTTTAGGGCGGGTCATTTACCGCGAATTAAAAGAGATGCCTGAATTCTAGTTCATCGAATGTGAGAGGAGCTCGTTCACGAAGAATTGGGCTCCCGATGTTCTGTTGACAGGTCGGCCGGTTGGGGATGCACTGTGTGCCCCGGCCGGCAGGCGCCGTTCGGAAGGGTTCGTTGTATATGGCTCAGAGATTTCAATCCCTGTCCTTCAAGGTTATTGGCACATTCATCCTGATGACCGTGGTGTCGATCGCGGTCATCGACGTGCTTGCCTATTTCGCCAGCAGCCGCATTTCGGACGAGCAGGCGCTGAAGGCCAAGGAAAGCGTGCTGATCTTCCGTGGCGACATGTTGCAGGACCAACTGGCGCAGCTCGAGAACCAGGCCAATTCCATTGCGCGCATCGAGGCGCTGCAGATGTCGATCACCAGCTTGAAGAGCGGCTGGAAGACAATCCAGAAGACTTCGGGCGATGCCCGCGCCGAGCTGAAGAAGGTTTTTATCGAGGGCAATCCCAACCCGGCCGATCAGCGCGAGAAGCTGATGAAACCGGAGGGACCGAGCGGTTTCTATTATTCGAACCATGAACAGACGCAGGGCGAAGTCGCCCGCGACCTCGAAGGTACTGCCTTCAGCGATTTGCTGATCGCCGATCTCGATGGTACCGTCCTTTATTCCTATAAGAAGGAGAACGACTTCGCCGAGAACCTGAAGTCGGACGCCTGGAAGGCAACCGGCGCCGGCATCGCCTTCGCCAAGGCGATCGAGAATACCGCCAAGGCGAGCGATGACGCCGCGCCGACAGGTTTTTCCGGCCTGCGCGTCGATGCCGCCAGCGGTAAACCGGCGATCTTCTATGCCGTGCCGATCGTCAAGCTCGGAGCGGCCAAGGGCATCTTCCTCTTCAAGGTGCGCGAGGACATCGTCACCAGCATTCTTGGCAAGGGCATCATCCAGGGGAGCACGGCGAGGACGGCAATCGTCTCCGGCGATGGTTCCGCGGTCGGTCTCGACGCGAACGGCAGGCTTGCGCAACTGGATGCGACGCCCTTCACCTTTATCAAGGACGCGCTCGCCAGCTCCGCGATGACCGTGGCCGATTTTGACAGGGCGGATGGTGCGGCCCGCGCCTATGTCCGTGGCATCGACTATCGCGGCGACCGCTTTCTCGTGGTCGAGAGCGTGCTGCTCAGCGAGCTCAATGCCGGCTCTATCGAAATCGCCACTTTGCTCACGATGATTGGCTTGGGTGTGCTCGTCGTCATGGCGATCGCAACCGGACTCGTCACCAATTTCCTTTTTTCGCCGCTGGCGCGGCTTGCCGGCGTCACCCGCGATGTCGCCGATGGTAAGCTCGACAGCGAGATCGGCAGCCTGAACCGCAAGGACGAGATCGGCACGATGGCGAAAGCGCTTGCCCGCTTCCGGCAGTCGCTTATCGAAGGCCGCGAACTCGAAGCGGCAAGCGAAGTGACACGCCTGCAGGCCGAGCAGGAGCGCCAGCGGAATCTCGCCGAGCGGGAGGCCGAGGCGAAGTCGCTGCAGCAGGTGGTGGAAGCGCTCGACGAGGGCCTGCATCATCTGGCAGGCGGCGATCTCGCCTACCAGATCGACAACCGCTTCCCGAACGAGCTCGAAAGCCTGCGCGTCAATTTCAACGAGGCGCTCGCAACACTCAGCGAAACCATGACGGCGATCGGCGGCAACTCGATGGCGGTGCGCGCCGGCTCCGAGGAGATGCGCACGGGCGCCGACGAGCTTGCCGGGCGCACGGAACGGCAGGCCGGCTCGATCACCGAGACGGCGAACGCGATCAGCGCCATCACTCAGTCCGTCCGCCGCCAGATCGAGCGGGCCGAACAGGCCGAGCGCATCGCCCGCGACGCGAAGAAGGAGACGACCGGCTCCAGCCAGATCATGCGGGAGACGATTGCGGCGATGGAGGCGATCCAGGCCTCCTCGCGCCAGATCAACACGATCATATCGGTCATCGACGACATCGCCTTCCAGACCAACCTCCTGGCGCTCAATGCCGGCGTCGAAGCGGCGCGCGCGGGGGAATCGGGCAAAGGCTTTGCCGTCGTCGCTATGGAAGTCCGGGAACTCGCCCAACGCTCATCGAGCGCGGCAAAGGAAATCTCCAGCCTGCTGCAGAAGTCGACGCATGAGGTCGAAAGCGGCGTTGCCTTGGTCGAAAAGGCCGGCGTTGCCCTGACCGGCATCGGCGCCCATGTCGAGGCGATCAACGGGCAGATCAACGAGATCATGGAATCGACCCGCGAGGAGGCCAATACCTTGCGCGAGATCAACAACGCCGTGGCCGAACTCGATGCGATGACGCAGCAGAACGCCTCAATGGTCGAGGAGACGACGGCGGCAATCCACCGGCTGGCGACGGAAGCTGTGGAAATGGACCGCCAGCTCGGCAATTTCACGCTGCCGCAGGGGCATTACAGGCCGAGCGCAGAGGTTCATGTGTTGCGTCGTCACCGCTGAGGCGCCGCTTGCGATCTTCGACAAGGGCCTCGCGCGGCCCTTTTGTTTGCATGAATGGTTTGGAATGGGGCGGGCGCCAACCTACATAGACGGCATCCTTCAACTGCCCCGCAGGTTCCCATGGTTCCCTTCTCCATACTTGACCTTTCTCCCGTTGCCGAAGGCAGCACCGTGCGCCAGTCGCTCGAAAGCTCGGCGCGCATGGCTCAGAAGGCTGAAGAATTCGGTTACAAGCGCTTCTGGCTCGCCGAGCATCACGGCATGCCGGGAATCGCCAGCGCGGCGACCGCCGTCGTCATCGGCCATGTCGGCGCCGCCACCAAGCGCATTCGCATCGGCTCCGGCGGCGTCATGCTGCCCAATCATTCGCCCCTCGTGATTGCCGAACAGTTCGGCACGCTGGAGGCGCTCTTTCCCGGCCGCATCGATCTCGGCCTCGGGCGAGCGCCGGGAACGGACATGCGCACGGCACAGGCGCTGCGGCGCAATCTCGAGGCGGGCGCGAATAGCTTTCCGAATGACGTCGTGGAATTGCAGCAGCTTCTCGGCACGCCGGTCGAGAACCAAGCAATCCTAGCGGTCCCGGGCAGTGGTTCGCATATTCCGATCTGGCTGCTCGGCTCCAGCCTCTACAGCGCCCAGCTCGCCGCGATGCTTGGGCTTCCCTATGCCTTCGCCTCGCATTTCGCACCCGACATGCTGCTCGATGCGATCGCGATCTACCGCGACCGCTTCCAGTCCTCGACGACGCTCGACAAGCCCCATGTAATGGTCGGCGTGATGGGCGCGGTGGCGGCGACGGACGAGGAAGCACGCTACCATTTTACGTCGGCCCAGCAGCAATTCGTCAACCTGCGCCGCAATGTCCGTGGTCCCTTCCCACACCCGGTGGCCGATATGGAAGGCTTCTGGTCGCCGATGGAGAAGATGAACGTCGAACACACGCTGCGTTACGCCGTGGTCGGCTCGCCGGAGACGGCGGAGGCGAAACTGTCGGAATTTCTCAAAGAGACGCAGGCCGACGAGGTGATCATCTCGATGCCGATTCATGATATCGAGGCGCGGCTGAAGTCGGTGGAACTGTTCGCAGGTCTTGGAAATTTCATGCGGGTCGCTGCGTAGGAAAGTAGGCGGCATCCCGAGAGATGGAAAACCCGGCGCCACGGCCGGGTTTCATTGGAAAAGTTCAGGCCGAAAGCTTCGCCAGGACCTCTTCCGAGACCTCGAAGTTTGAATAGACGTTCTGCACGTCATCGTCGTCTTCGAGCGAGTCGATCAGCTTCATCAGCGACTGCGCCTTTTCCTCGTCCACCGGCACGTTGTTCTGGGCGCGCCAGACGGCCTTGACGGTTTCTGCTTCGCCGAGGCTTGCCTCCAGCGCTTTCGACACCTCACCGAGGGCTTCAAAGGCGCAGGTGATGTAGTGGCCCTCCTCGTCTGTCTCGACGTCGTCGGCCCCGGCCTCGATCGCGGCTTCCATCACCATGTCGGCGTCGCCAACGGAAAGTTTGTAGGTAATTTCGCCGACATGATCGAAGGAGAAGGAAACGGAACCGGTTTCCCCAAGAGCGCCGCCGGCCTTGGTGAAGATCGAGCGGACGTTGGAAGCGGTGCGGTTGCGATTGTCGGTCAGGGCCTCGACGATGATCGCCGTGCCGCCCGGGCCATAACCCTCGTAGCGGACTTCATCATAGTTCTCGCCTTCGGCGCCGGCGGCCTTCTTGATGGCGCGGTCGATATTGTCCTTCGGCATGGACTGGGCCTTGGCGTTCTGGATTGCCAGGCGAAGACGGGCGTTCATCGACGGGTCGGGCAGGCCGGCCTTGGCCGCAACGGTGATTTCGCGCGCAAGCTTGGAGAACATTTTCGAACGCACGGCATCCTGACGGCCTTTGCGGTGCATAATGTTTTTAAACTGTGAATGGCCAGCCATGGCACCCCTGTTCACGTCTCATTGTTCGGAATGGGCCGCCTTATAAGAGCGAAACGGCAGCCGTTCAAGGGAAAAGCAGTTCGGAACAAAGGCGAAAGGATGACGTTTCAACCGAACTCCATCCAACCGAAAGGAACGGTCATGGCAAGTCTCAGCGAGGCGCGGGAGCAACCAGCACGTCAGCTTTGGGATCAGGTCAACGGTGTTCATGCCGGCATGCTTGGAATTTCCGGACTGGACATGCACATGCAGCCGATGGCGCCGCATGCCGATCCCACCACCAACACGATCTGGTTCTACACCAAGACCGACGCCGATATCGTGCGCGCCATCAAACCTGGTAGCCGCGCGCATTTCTGCCTCATCGGCAAGGATCACGACTATCACGCCTGCCTTTCCGGCGTGATCGAAGTACGCCCCGACCCATCGAAGATCGAGGAATATTGGAGTTCAATCGTGGCGGCCTGGTATGACGGCGGCAAGAAAGACCCGAAACTCACCATGCTCTCCCTGCACGTCGACGATGCCGACATCTGGGTTTCCACGGGCAGCACGCTAAAATTCGGCTGGGAGATTGCCAAGGCCAATCTCGACGATGACAAAATGCCTGACGTCGGCGTCAAACGTCACCTGCAATTCGCCTGATCAATAAGGTAGGAGGGGCCTGCCGGCACTTTTTTACTGCACGCCTTTCATCACGTAGATCAGCGGCTTTTTTGGAAGCGTGCGCATGGAGACAGTGATACTGTCATCAGGCGCATAGGTGATATCGAAGTCCTTTCCGAACATGGAGACGAAGGCATTCACCGGCGGGCCGCGGCGGTGCATCGGCAGGATCACCGATGAGCGCAGCCGCTTGATGACGCGGCTCATGCTGTCGGCGCCCATTGTCAGGCCGCCGTCGACCGGCACCATGACGACGTCGAGGCGGCCGATCTCGGTATAATGGACATCAGTCAACTCGTAATGGAGATGGCCGAGGTGACCGATGCAGAGGCCGGCTATTTCGAAGATGAAAATCGAGTTTCCATCCTCCTGCGAGCCGCCAAGGCCGTAACTGAAGCGGATATCCGTGGTAACGTTGCGGATATAGGCATCACCGACCACGAGATTGATTTTCGCCGTCTCGCCTGGCACGTCGCTCCAGCCGTGGAGCACATGCTTGATGTCAGGCTCCGGCGTCAGGGTGAAGTGTGTCGTGTGAGCCTTGTTCATCGTGACGACATCGGGGGTCGTCGCCGGCCTGTACCAGCCATTATAATCCGTCGCGATGACGATGCCGCCGGGTGTCTCGATTTCGAAGGTGGAATGGCCGAGATAGGTGAGTTTGACGTCCTCGCCCTCGGATACGGCAGGCATCAGCGTCGGCTCGCCGGAAAAACTGGCGAAAGTCGCTTTGGGAATATTCTCGGCGATTGCCTGGCATTGGCTGACGGGCGGGCGCTGCTCCTGGGCCCCGGAAGGACCAGGTGCGGCGAAGGCCGCAAGGCATGCAATAGCGAGGATAAGATATTGCGGCTTCATGCCACCCCCTCCGGCGCTTTGACGAGGAGAGCCGCGCGTCCGAAGGGCGCTAAAGACGCTCGCTCACTTTGCATTGGCGGCGCGAGGATGCGGCATGAGGTCGCGGCGGTCTAGATGGAGGACGCTCACGATTGCGTGTTGGATGGATGTCTGGGTGGGGAATTACCGCCAGAATTCCGGCACCGTTTCGGCCAGCCGCGGCCCGAGCCGAAGCGGCGCGATCTTCTCGGCCAGTCCTGTCGCATCGGAAATCTCCACGCCGACGCCGCAGATTGTCGACGGGCCGCTCGCCGCTTCCATGCGGCCTTTCGGCATCTTGGAGATGAAGCGGTTGAGCGGCTCCTCCTTGTCCATGCCGAGGGAGGAGTCGTAATCGCCGCACATGCCGGCATCCGACATGTAGGCGGTGCCGCCGTTCAGGATCTGCGCGTCGGCAGTCGGCACATGCGTATGGGTGCCAACGACAAAGCTGGCGCGGCCGTCGACGAAATGGCCGAAGCATTGCTTCTCGCTGGTCGCTTCAGCGTGGAAATCGAAGATAATCGCATCGGCCTGTTCCTTCAGCGGGCATGCATCGAGGATCGCTTCGGCCGATTTGAAGGGATCGTCGAGTTCCGGATGCATAAAGACGCGACCCATGACGTTGGCAACGAGCACACGCGCGCCGTTCCTGGCGTAGAAAAGCCCGGAGCCGCGGCCTGGTGTGCCTTGGGGATAATTGGCCGGCCGCAGAAACTGGTCGTGCCGTCCGGCAAAGGCGACGGCTTCCTTTTGGTCCCAGACGTGATTGCCTGTGGTCACCACATCGGCGCCGGCATTGATCGTTTCCAGAAAGATGTCCTCGGTGATACCGAAGCCGCCGGCAGCATTCTCGCCGTTGACGATGACGAAATCGAGCTTGAGGTCGGAGATTAGGCCGGGCAGGCGGTCCCAAACCGCGGTGCGCCCCGTCTTCCCGACCATGTCACCCAGAAAAAGCAGCCGCATTCCCTATCCAATCCAAGAGGCAAAAAAGCGAAGGCCGCTTTCTGTCAGGATGGCATCCAGGCTTACGTCATGCGGCTCGTCGGGCACATGTGCCACTTCCTGGCAGTCGAATGCAATGCCGATCAGCTTCGGATGCAGCCCTTTCTCTTTGAGCCGGCTGATGGCGCGATCGTAATGACCGGCGCCGTAGCCGATGCGATGACCTCTGACATCGAAGGCCGAAAGCGGCACCAGCATGATCTCGGGGTCGAGGACGGCGGCGTGCTCGGTGGGGCCGACCGTGCCGAAACCGGTAGCCACAAGCGGTGTGTCTTCCGCCATCTCGCGAAAGATGATGGTCTGCTTGTCGAGGATCGCCGGCACGCAGAGCCGGGCGCCGCGTGCTGCAAAGCGCGCCATCAGCGGCCTGAGATCGGCCTCCGATCGGATCGGCAGGAAGCCGGAGATGATGGTGCCAGGCTCGAAGGCGACCGCCTCGCCGGCGTGATCGGCCATTGCGAGGCTTTTGGAGATGCGCTCTTCAGGAGCGATGGCATCGCGGGCGGCCAGGCGGTCGTTGCGCAACTGCGCTTTCAGTTCTCTTGT
This sequence comes from Rhizobium sp. MHM7A, assembly GCF_005862215.1. NCBI lineage: Bacteria > Pseudomonadati > Pseudomonadota > Alphaproteobacteria > Hyphomicrobiales > Rhizobiaceae > Rhizobium > Rhizobium sp. MHM7A. The sequence continues at coordinate 83,158 of NZ_VCHT01000007.1, read as the reverse complement.
GGTCATTCGATCTGCCGGATTAGTGGTTCGGCCGAGCATAGCCAGCTGGAGATCCGATGCAAATGCCGGCTGCGACTGGGCTGCGCCCGCTTTCACCGCCAAGGTGTCAGATGACGATGCTTGTCGGCATCACCACGACGTGGCTTGAGAGGCTTACCATATCAGGAGCGGCATAGGCGCGTGGCTGCTCGTCTTGCTGACGAAGCTCACGCATCGCCCTTTCGAGGAGCTGCTTGAGTTCGCGCACGAGCTGCTTGAACTCTTCCATCACCTCGCGATCCTCGGCTGAGATGCCCGAAGACTCAGTGCTATCCTCAACCGTATCCCCGTAGGCTTTGCGAGCTTGAGCAGCGTCGATAGGTTCCGGCGCGTCGGTTTCGGCCGAGGTGTTAGCCAACATAGCGTCGGCGTCGGTCAATGCCGCTCCAGCAGAATTCGTAGTTGCATCCGCCGGAACAGCCGTTGTCGGGCTGCCGGTCGCGACCGCCGACGCGAATTCAGAGGCGGCGCTGCCGACCTTGCGCGCCAGCTCGGCGGCGAGACGTGCGACCACCTCAGGAGGCATGTTGGAGCTCTTCAGCATCTCCAGCTCCTGTTTCGCCTGTTCGAGCTTACGTTGGGCCTTCGCCTTGGCTTCGTCCACTGAACTCGCCAGGGTCTGCCGCATCTGCTGCAGTGCCTGTGTGGCGCGCTGTAGCTTCAGCACTCCCAGATTGGCTTCGTCGTCAGTTGCGGATGTTCCAGCCGAGGACGTGCTGAGCGAGATGAGGGAAGCTGGTGTGGTTGCGACTTGCATAACAATCCCCGAATGGCAGTTCGGGTCCCAATGACGATTTGGGCTTATTCTGCAATGTCAGACTTGTGTGGACCTGTGTCCTCGGGATTGCGACAAGCCGGCGGCGAGCCGGTGCATCGTCTCTTCGAAAAGAGCGGTTCCGCCAGGCGTCCAGCCGAGCGCACGGATTTTCGCCGTGCTCATTGGGTTTAGCACCGCTTTATCGGCAGCAGCCGGCAGAGCGTGCCGACAGCCCATCTCGCGACGGATGGGTGAGAGGATATCGTTGGTGTCTACTGATATATCCGAGATGTTGAATATCTCGCCCGAGATTCGGGTGCTTTCCGTCTCCAGCATCAGTCGCACCGCCCGCGCGAGGTCGCGGCCGTGTAACTCCGTTCCCACGCGAGCAGCGACCGGCCGGCCGGCGAGATAATCGGCGATGAGGCCATCCCATTTGTTGGGAAAAAGATCGCCATAGACGCCGGTCGCCCTCAGACTCACGCCTGCAAACCCGGGGGACGTAAGTTCGGCTAATGCTCGTTCGGTATCGAGTTTGATCTGACCGTAAAGCGTCTCGGGCTTAGCCAGCATCGTCTCGGTAAGCTCGACTCCCGGAGGATGGTCGCCATAGGCGGCGCGGCTGGACAGGAAGACACAACGGCGCGTGCCGGCACGTTTGGCCGCTTCGAAAAGCCGGACGCTGCCGTTGAGATTCAATTTTTGAAAGGTTTTAGGATCGTCGCCCTCACCGCCGCGATATTTTCCAGGGAGATGGCTGAAGGCGGCGTGGACGAAGAAATAGGCATCGTCGAAAACATCGATCTGGTCTTTGTCCGGATCGAGGGAGAGCGCCGCAAATTCGACCGGGCGGGAGAAGAAGCGGGGCAGCGGCGCCCGGCGTGCGCCGACGATCACCTGATAGCCGGCGGCCAGCAGTTCCTCGACGACGTAACGGCCGACGAGACCCGTTCCCCCGGATACCAGAACTTTCATGCTGTCCCTTCCGGATTCTTGAGCGCCGTGATCTCGGGCAGATCGCCGCCCTCGTGTATACGATGCCATAGATCGATCAAAGGTTGTAGCTGTTTTGCCTTGGGATGATCCTTTTCCCACGGTTTTTCATACTGGTAGTGCACGATCGAAATGCTCTTCCAGTCCCAAAGCTCAGGCATGGTGAACCATACATATTGCAGCATGTTGAAATAGACCGGCAGGCCGTGCCATTCCGGGAAGAACGTCTCCAGAAACGTCTGATCGGTGCGTCGCCAGAAGATCTCCGGCCTGTCAAGGTATTCGAGCATGTGCCGGAATGTGTCATGCGACGGCGTGGCGACGAAGACGCCGGAATTCATGCGGCGAAAATCCGCGAGGCTCTCATAGACATTGGGAGCGGCGGAAAATTCCGGATAGAGAAAGAGCCTGTCGACGTTCTTCAGCACCAGTGCATCGGCGTCAATGAACACACAGCGCTCGTATTCGACGAGCTGCCAAAGCCTGAGCTTGCAGAAATTGTCGAGCGGCGAATGAAAGGCCGGCTTGCGGCCTTTGGTGAAAGGGGCAGCTGAGTGGAGATGGCCGCGGGCGTGGCGTTCGTTGAAGGCATCGGAAAGCGGCAGGTGCTCGACTGGGATCAGGCGGCAGTCAAGGCTCTTGAGCGGGGCGAGAGCGGCTCCGTCAACGCCGCCGCTGTGGAGGACGACGATGTCGGCGCTGGTGCCGGTGCGGCGCAAGGAGCGGGCGAGGGCGGTGGCGCCCATGGCATAGTCGGCATTGGTGACGAGGGTGACGTAGGCGAATACAGACGAAGCGTTCATCGTGTTCGACTGCCTCGATGTGCTCCCTCATTCCTGTGACAAGCACAGAAATGAGGGAGTTTCTGGTTGCTCCACTTCCCAATGCAAGTGCTTTTCGTGCTCACGAGACGGACTTCAACCGCTTACCTTCCGGATCGTGGTCGATCGTCGCGGCGATATCCCTGGTCCAGGCGGAGACAGCAGGCACCCGTGCGCGGTCGACGCGATAGGCGAATTTCTTCGCCACGTCGACGATCTCTCCGAGCAGGCCGGTTTCCAGGGTGATCGGCTCAAGACCGAGGTCGAGGAACTTCTCATTCGTGACGATCAACTCGTTCTCGGCGGCTTCCTTGCGCGGGTTGGGCAGCCAGGCGATCTTGGCGCCGCTCATCCTGGCGATCATCTCGGCGAGGTCGCGTACCCGGTGGGTTTCCGTCATCTGATTGAAGATCTCGACGCGGGCGCCGCGGACAGGCGGGTTCTTGAGCGCCAGCTCGATGCAACGCACCGAATCCTGGATGTGGATGAAGGCGCGGGTCTGGCCGCCGGTGCCATGCACCGTCAGCGGATAACCGATTGCTGCCTGAATGAGGAAGCGGTTCAGCACCGTGCCGTAATCGCCATCGTAATCGAAACGGTTGATAAGCTGCGCGTGGCGGCGCGTCTGCTCGGTATGCGTACCCCAGACGATGCCCTGGTGGAGGTCGGTGATCCGCAAGCCGTCATTCTTGGCGTAGAACTGGAAGAGAAGCTGATCCAGGCACTTGGTCATGTGATAGATTGAGCCGGGATTGGCGGGATAGAGGATTTCCTGGCTGACCGTCTCGCCGCTTGCAGTCTCGATACCAACCGGCAGGTAACCTTCCGGGATCGCGGCGCCGACAGTCGAATAGCCATAAACACCCATGGTGCCGAGATGGACGAGGTGGGCATCGAGATTGAGCTCGGTCAAGGCGTTCAAGAGGTTATGCGTGGCGCTGACATTGTTGTTGACCGTGTAGTTCTTGTGGCGGTCGCTCTTCATCGAATAGGGCGCCGCGCGCTGCTCTGCAAAATGGACAATGGCATCCGGCCGGTGCTCGGCAAGCCAGTTCTTCAGCAGCTCGTAATCCCTGGCGAGGTCAATCAGGTTGAAATGGATGCGGCGTCCTGTCTCGGCATGCCAGATGCGGGTGCGCTCCTGGATCGAATCCATCGGCGTCAGCGACTGGACGCCGAGCTCGGTGTCGATCCAGCGGCGCGAGAGGTTGTCGAGGATATGGACGTCGTGACCGGCATCGGAGAGATGCAGCGATGTTGGCCACCCAATGAAACCATCTCCGCCCATAACCGCAATCTTCATCGCATCGTCTCCTGATTGGTCGCCCGTTACCGGGAATAATTAGAAATTATGACAATCATTCAATGCCTGCCGGCCGCGGCATTCAATGCTTGCCTGTCGGGAAGCGTTGCGCCAAAGAGGGCACCTCAGTTTGGAGAAAATTATGACGGAACGCCCTTTTTCCATTTCGGGAGAGCTGACGGAGGCAGGACATCGCCTTGTTCAGCGGGTCTATTATGAAGATACGGATTTTTCGGGCCTCGTCTATCACGCCCGCTATCTGCATTTCCTCGAGCGTGGCCGCACCGATTACCTGCGCTGCCTCGGAGTCGAGCAGCGCGAGCTCGTCAGCGCCGATGAGGAGGGGCTCGTCTTCGTCGTCCACCGCATGGAGATCGACTTCAAGAGCCCGGCGCGCATGGATGATGTGCTGACGATCCTGACGCACACGGAAAAAGCCGGCGGCGCCAAAATGGTGCTCAATCAGCAGATTCGCTGCGGCGAGACGCTGTTGATTGCCGCCAAGGTGATCATTGCCGTCATCAATGCGAAGGGCCGGCCGAGGCGGCTGCCGGAAACGCTGGCAATGAAATTCCTGGAAGGCAGCAAGCCGCTATAGAGCGAACCGCCTGCCAGCGGCAATTATGCGCTTGTCAAAACTTGATCTTTATGTGAAGGAATTCGCGCGCCGCAGGACGAGCGCCTTTTCGGCAACCGGACCTTGCTCCGGTCAAGTAATCCATGGAACAAAACCTTCCGAACACAGGCTTACTGTCACACTCCAGAACTAACGATCTATTAACCATAATAGTGTCTTACTGGGAAAGTCGGAGTTTGTGCGGTGCACGCCTTCCTTTGACCAAATTTGACGGCAAGAAGGCGGAAGATGAGCTTGGAAGCTTGACCAGGGCTTTGGGCGGCGGCCGCCGGACACTTCTTGCGAGATCACTTTGTGCCGCCCGGTCCAGCGCCGGGCGTTTGGATTCGGGGATTTTGAATCAATGGAACAAGTAGGATTGGCAGCAGCAACGACGGACGTCAGCCTCTGGTCGCTTTTCATGCAGGCCGGCCTCGTCGTCAAGCTCGTCATGCTCGGGCTCATCGCGGCCTCGGTGTGGACCTGGGCGATCGTCATCGACAAGTATCTGGCCTATGGCCGCGCACGGCGGCAGTTCGACAAGTTCGAGCAGGTTTTCTGGTCGGGTCAGTCGCTGGAAGAACTCTACCGCTCGCTGTCGGAACGCAACAATACGGGTCTGGCGGCAATCTTCGTCGCGGCCATGCGCGAGTGGAAGAAATCCTTTGAACGCGGCGCCCGCTCGCCGATCGGCCTGCAGATGCGTATCGACCGCGCCATGGACGTAACGCTCGCCCGTGAAACCGAATATCTCGGCGCCCGTTTGGGATCCCTTGCGACCATCGGTTCGGCGGGGCCGTTCATCGGTCTCTTCGGCACGGTCGTCGGTATCATGACCTCGTTCCAGGCGATCGCCGGTTCGAAGTCGACCAATCTCGCGGTTGTTGCGCCCGGTATCGCCGAAGCGCTGCTTGCCACCGCGATCGGCCTCGTCGCCGCTATCCCGGCGGTTATCGCCTACAACAAGTTCTCCGCTGACGCCGGCAAGCTTTCGGCCCGCATGGAAGGCTTCGCAGACGAATTCTCCGCCATACTTTCGCGCCAGATCGACGAGAAGCTGCAGCCGCGCGCTGCCGCTCAGTAACCACGGAGTAATCTGACATGGGTATGGCTGTTGGAGGCAATGGCGGCGGGGGCGGCGGACGCCGCCGTCGCGGCGGTCGGAACAAGGCCGTCATTTCTGAAATCAACGTGACGCCGCTCGTCGACGTCATGCTCGTGCTTCTGATCATCTTCATGGTGGCAGCACCGATGATGACGGTCGGCGTGCCGATCGACCTGCCGGAAACGCAGGCCAAGGCGCTGAATTCCGAGACGCAGCCGATCACGATTTCGGTCAAGAACGACGGCGAGGTGTTCCTGCAGGAAACGCCGATCCCGGCGGCCGAGATCGCCGCCAAGCTCGAGGCGATCGCGACCACCGGCTATAACGAACGCATCTTCGTGCGCGGCGACGCGACCGCACCCTACGGCGTCATCGCCGACGTCATGGCGCGCATCCAGGGGGCCGGCTTTAAGAATATCGGCCTCGTGACGCAGCAGAAGAAGGACCAATAGCGCTCAACATGAAGGCCAGCGTCGTCACATCTGCTGTTCTGCATGGCCTGGTGCTCACCTGGGCCATGGTGTCGCTCGGCGCGCCGGAGTCCTTTAAGGTCGAGGATTTCGAGGCGATGCCGGTCGATCTCGTGCCAGTGGAATCCATCACCCAGATGCAGCAGGGCGAAAAGACGGCTCCGAAGAAGGAAACGTCCGCGCCCGTGCCGACGACTCGGCCGCCGATCACGCAGCCGGCCGAGAACGCCGGCGACAACAATATCGACCTGAAGACGCCGCCGGTTCCGAACGCAAAGCCGAGCAATACCGAGGCTGCTGCAGCGAATTCGAGTGAAAAACCGCTGCCGACGACCGATCCGAAGCCGAACGACGTCAAGGAAGTCAACAAGGAAGAGACCGAGGTCGAGCAGCCGAAGGAGGTCGCCTCCATTCCGCCGCCGAAGCCCGTCGAAGTGACGCCGCCGAAGCCTGAGGAAAAGCCGCCGGAAGAACAGGCCAAGCCTGAGGAGCCGCCGAAGCCCGATGCGGAACCATTGCCGGACAAGGTGCCGACGCCGGTCGTCAAACCGCAGGTAAAGCCTCCGGAGCCCCAAAAAGCTGCCGAGAAGTCGGCTGAAAAGCCGGCGGATGAGCCAAAGGTCGCCGAAAAACCGACGGACAAGAAGAAGGCCGACAAGAAGCAGGAAGTGGCGAAATCGGCTTCGACGATGAAGAGCGATTTCAACGCCGACGAGATTTCGGCCCTGTTGAATAAGACCGATCCTTCTGCCGGCGGCGCCAAGCGCTCGACGCAAGAGGCCTCACTAGGGAACAAGAAGAGCAACAGCGGAGCCAAACTCAGCCAGAGCGAGGAGGATGCTGTACGCAGCCAGATTTCCAGCAACTGGAGCGTTGTTTCAGGGCTAGCAGGTGCTAGCGAAGTGCAGCTTCAGGTTCGTTTTCAACTCGATCAAGCTGGGAATGTAGTTGGCGATCCAGAGGTCATTGCGACAGGTGGGCCGGATTCGACACGTCAAGCTCTTAAGAGCAGCGTTTATCGCGCTGTCATGAAATCATCTCCTCTCAAGAACTTGCCAGCAGATAAGTATGAAGGCGAGAACGGCTGGAATGAAATGCGTCTTACCTTCGACGCAAGCGATTTTGGAATCTAGATGCTGAGAAGCTTATGCCATCTCCCGAAGGCCGTTGGAATCCTGACGATGTTCATGGCCACGTTTGCGTTTCCGCTCAGCGTGTATGCGGAGACGAAAAACGGTGAAGAAAGCCGTCAGAAAGCGCCGATTTTAACCGAGGCAGCTATCAATGCGATGCGCAACGCCATTCAAGATCGCTTTTTCCTGCCCGGCGACTTAAAGGATGCGGGAAGCGTTCATCTAAGCTTCCATGTGCGTCTTGATAAAGACGGTCGCGTTATAGGCTCTCCTGAGGCGGAGGTCAGTGGCGGTAGCGAGCGCACACGGAAAATCGTTACCGACGCCGCTCGTCGCGCAATCACCCGCGCAGCTCCCTACACGATGTTTCCAAAAGACAAATACGATGCCTGGAAGGAAGTCATTTTGAACTTCGACACCGGCCAACTGAACCTATAAAGTGCTGAAAGGCTTGTTTGACATGGTCAAGTGTTCCCTCATCCGCGCCCTCATGGTCGTCGCTGGCCTGGTCGGGGCCGCAGCCTTTACGACTCCGGCGAACGCTCTTGTCGAGCTCAATATCAACAAGGGTAATATCCAGCCGCTGCCGATCGCTATCACCGACTTCCTGCAGGGCAACATGGGCGCACAGGTCTCGCAGGTAATCGCGGCCGACCTGCAGCGTTCAGGTCTGTTTGCGCCGATCAACAAGACCGCCTTTATCGAGAAGATCTCCAATCCGGACGCGGCACCGCGCTTCGAAGACTGGAAGGTCATCAATGCTCAGGCTTTGGTCACTGGCCGCGTCACCCAGGAAGCCGATGGCCGCCTTCGCGCCGAATTCCGTCTCTGGGATACATTCGCGGGCCAGCAGATGACCGGCCAGCAGTTCTATACGCAGCCGGAGAACTGGCGTCGCGTTGCCCACATCATTGCCGATGCGATCTATAAGCAGATCACTGGCGAAGAGGGTTATTTCGATACCCGCGTCGTCTTCGTCTCCGAATCCGGCACGAAGCAGCAGCGAAAGCGACAGCTCGCTATCATGGACCAGGATGGCTTCAACGTGCGGACGCTGACCGACGGCAGCGATCTCGTGCTGACGCCGCGCTTCTCGCCGAGCCGGCAGGAGGTCACCTACATGTCCTTCGCCAACCAGCAGCCGCGGGTCTATCTGCTGCAGCTCGAAACCGGGCAGCGCGAGGTTGTCGGCAATTTTCCGGGCATGACTTTCTCGCCGCGCTTTTCGCCGGATGGCCAGAAGGTGATCATGAGCCTGCAGCAGGAAGGCAATTCGAACATCTATACGATGGACCTGCGCTCGCGCACGACGACGCGGCTCACCTCGACGGCGGCGATCGACACCTCGCCCTCCTATTCGCCCGATGGCACGCGCGTCAGCTTTGAAAGCGACCGGGGCGGCAAGCCGCAGATCTACGTGATGAACGCCGACGGTTCGGGCCAGACCCGTATTTCCTTCGGCGATGGCTCCTATTCGACGCCGGTCTGGTCACCGCGTGGCGATCTCATTGCCTTCACCAAGCAGGCCGGCGGCAAGTTTTCGATCGGGGTGATGAAACCGGATGGTTCGGGCGAGCGCATCTTGACGACCGGCTTCCACAATGAAGGCCCGACTTGGGCGCCGAACGGCCGCGTCCTGATGTTCTTCCGCCAGGCGGCAGGTTCGGGCGGTCCGCAGCTCTACTCGATCGACCTGACCGGTTACAACGAACAGCTGGTCAAGACGCCGAGCTATGCTTCCGACCCGGCCTGGTCGCCGCTTCTGGAGTAGCGCGTGCAGCAATGCCTTCATGTCGCCTCAAAGTCGTGGAAACCGGCGACTACGGGACAAATCAGTAAATTGTTAACCATAATCTTTGAGGGGCGGTTAACCGAGTGCGGTTACTGTCCGGAAACCCTGAAATCGCAAGGAGACCCGGCCATGAGCCGAATTCACACCCCGGCAGTGAGCCGCATGCAGAATTTCGCCCGTAACCCCGTCATGATCGCGCTCGTCGCTGGTCTCGCTCTCGCGGGTTGCGCCAATAAGAAGAACGGCGTGCCGAACAGCGCCGGTGAACTCGGCCTCGGTGCCGGTGCTGCAACGCCAGGCTCCGCGCAGGACTTCACGGTCAATGTCGGCGACCGCATCTTCTTCGACACTGATTCCTCGTCGATCCGTGCCGATGCCGCGCAGACGCTCGACCGTCAGGCGCAGTGGCTTGGCCGCTACCCCAACTACCAGATCACCGTCGAAGGCCATGCCGACGAACGCGGCACGCGCGAATATAACCTGGCGCTCGGCGCCCGTCGTGCGGCTGCCACCAAGGATTACCTCGCTTCGCGCGGCGTTCCGTCACAGCGCATGAAGACGATCTCCTACGGCAAGGAACGCCCGGTCGCCGTCTGCGACGATATTTCCTGCTGGTCGCAGAATCGCCGTGCCGTCACCGTGCTCGGCGGCGCCGGCATGTAAGCCTGATGTAATTTGTCGATCTGCGCAGTTTCGGAAGGCGGTCCCATCGGGGGCCGCCTTTTCTTTTTGACCACACTTTGGCCAGACTCCGTTGCTTTTTGACAGCAATTGGAAAAATCTCCTGTTCGTGCCTCAAGGCGCGAAGAATCACTGGGACAGGACGATACATATGAAAAAACTTGTCGTGGCAGGCATGCTGTGCCTGGCGGCTGTGACCGGGAGCGAACGAGCGGCCTATTCGGCGTCGTTCTTCGGGCTGCATCTAGGCGGCCGATCCGCGGACAGCCAGTCGGCGCCGCCTGTTGTCAAGGTGCAGAGCGGCGATGCCGAGGTTCGCGTGCAGCAGCTCGAAGAGCAGATGCGGCAATTGAACGGCCGGATCGAAGAGATGAGCTTTCAGCTCCTGCAGATGCAGGAGACGATCCGCAAACAGCAGGAAGACAATGAATTCCGCTTCCAGCAGCTCGAAAGAACCGGGTCCGGCAGCGGTGGCGCCAAGGCTCCCGTCAAGAAGAGCGAGACCGATGCCGCTCCGGCAGCGTCCGGGAGCGATGACGTCGCCAGATTGATTCAAGCACCGCAGGGGGCCGAAACGGCTCCCTCCACCGATGTGCCTGATAATACCGGCCTCGGCCAGCCGCCGAAACAGCTTGGCTCGATCGAGTTCGACCAGAACGGCAATCCGATCGGCGGAACCGTCGATGAAAGCGCCACCATCGGTTCCGGCCCGATTCCCAAGGCCAACAGCGGCGCGCCGCAGCAGACGGCCTCGCTCGGCAGCGAGGCTGATCAGTACAAGGCAGCCTACGGCCACGTATTGTCGGGCGATTACGGCACGGCCGAGGAGGAGTTCAACCAGTACATTGCCCGTTACCCGACCAGCGCCCGGGCAGCGGACGCCAATTTCTGGCTCGGCGAAGCGCTCTATTCGCAGGGTAAATACAACGAAGCCGCCAAGACTTTCCTCAACGCGCATCAAAAATACGGCAGCTCGGAAAAAGCGCCGGAAATGCTGCTGAAGCTCGGCATGTCGCTTGCTGCCCTCGACAATAAGGAGACGGCCTGCGCGACGCTACGCGAAGTCTCGAAGCGCTATCCGAAGGCGTCACGCGCCGTCATAAGCAAGGTTGCGAGCGAACAGAAACGCCTCGCCTGCTGAGGTCTTCCGGAATGTCTCCGGAAGCCGTCTCGCCTCGACAGGCGATCCGCCAGTTTCTCGCATCGCTTCGAAATCCTGCGCGCATTCTCGTCGCGATCTCGGGCGGCAGCGATTCCACCGGCCTGCTTCTCCTCCTCGATGAAGCCGTGAAGGCCGCCCCCCATCTTGATATTTCCCTTTGTGCCGCAACCATCGACCACGCGTTGCGCGCCGGCTCCGCAGACGAGGCGCGAGAGGTTGCAACCCTCTGTGCATGCCACGGCATTCCCCATATTGTTTCGACGTGGCAGGGCGAAAAGCCTAAAGCCGGCATCATGGCTGCTGCCCGCGAGGTCCGTTACAGCCTTCTGGCTGAGGCAGCGGAAGCGCTCAACGCCGATCTCATCGTAACCGGCCATACGCTGGACGACCAGCGCGAAACGCTGCGGATGCGCGAGATGCGAACTGAGCAGCTTTCGAGCGGCATCGCCGACGCCGTGCTCTTGGATCGGCGCTTCTGGATTTTGCGGCCGCTTCTTTTTTCCACGCGGGCCGATATCCGCACTTTCCTGCGGGAGCGGGGCGTGCGGTGGATCGATGACCCTAGCAATGAGGACGTGAGGTACGAGCGGGTGCGGATGCGCCGGCAGATATCTGCCGAGCCGGCGACAGAGATGGATATTCGCGCCGCGTGGGAAGAGCGGCTGGCTCTGTCGTCCCGAGCCGCCGAATGGCTGAATTGTCACTTTAGGCTTCATGGCTGCCTGCTGGGGCAGGTCACTGCTGATGGTTTGCGGCAGGATCGCGCAGTTCTGGACTATTCGCTCGGCCGCCTGACGGCCGTCTTCGGCGGTCAGCAATTCGTGCCGGGCGGGGCGCAGTTGGAGCGCCTTCTGTCATTTGCCGCGGGCGGCAGGCTGGGGCGCATGACCCTTGGCAGAGTAGTTTTCGATCTCAGGCGTGACGGGCTTTATCTGTCGCGCGAGAGCCGGGGGATTGTGCCGCTGGTATTGCAGCCGGGTGAGACGGGGGTGTGGGATGGGAGGTTCCAGGCGCGCAATGGGTCGACGGCCCCGGTTGCAATCGAAGCCGCCGCCACACACTCTGCCTCATTAAAATCCCTCGGGTCGAGCCCGAGGACAGGAACGGGGGAGCATCATTTTGGGCACCTGCCCAAGGCGGCATGGAAACGCGCCATCGCCTCGGCGCCGGTTTTATCGGTAGCGGGAGCTCCCTTATTTCAGGAATTGGCCAGTGGGATCGATCTGACGCCCTATTTCGCGCCCTTCGACCGCTTTTTGACACGATTTGATTTCATCTTTGCTGATAGGCTTTCGGCGGTTTTCGCGATGGCGCCCTATGCGGGGCTGCCTTTAAGAAGTATTGACGGAAAAACCATCTGACTTGGGGGATTGCCTTGGCAACAGCTCGGCGCAACCCTATGTTAGAACCTAATAAGACGGTCGCCATGAGGCGGCTGTTGCAGTGCTGGGGAGTTCAATGAACCCTAACTTACGTAATTTCGCCTTGTGGGCGATCATCGCGCTTCTGCTGATCGCCCTTTTCAGCATGTTTCAGACGGCGCCGGCGCAGACGGGCTCCCGCGATATCCCTTATTCGCAGTTTCTGCGTGAGGTTGATGCGGGCCGTGTGAAGGAAGTCGTGGTCACGGGCAACCGTGTCTCCGGAAGCTATGTTGAAAATGGCACCACCTTCCAGACCTATTCGCCTGTCATCGACGACAGTCTGCTCGATCGCCTGCAGCAGAAGAATGTGCTGGTTTCCGCCCGTCCAGAAACGGATGGTTCTTCGGGTTTTTTGAGCTATCTCGGCACCTTGCTGCCGATGCTTCTCATTCTCGGCGTCTGGCTGTTTTTCATGCGGCAGATGCAGGGCGGCTCACGCGGCGCGATGGGTTTCGGCAAGTCCAAGGCCAAGCTTCTGACGGAAGCGCATGGCCGCGTGACCTTTGAAGATGTCGCCGGCGTCGACGAGGCCAAGCAGGATCTCGAGGAAATCGTCGAATTCCTGCGAGATCCGCAGAAGTTCCAGCGTCTCGGCGGTAAAATTCCGCGCGGCGTGCTGTTGGTCGGCCCACCGGGCACCGGTAAGACGCTGCTCGCCCGCTCGGTCGCAGGCGAGGCCAACGTGCCCTTCTTCACTATTTCCGGTTCCGACTTCGTCGAAATGTTCGTCGGCGTCGGTGCAAGCCGTGTGCGCGACATGTTCGAGCAGGCGAAGAAGAACGCGCCCTGCATCATCTTCATCGACGAAATCGATGCCGTCGGCCGCCATCGCGGCGCCGGTCTCGGCGGCGGCAATGATGAACGCGAACAGACGCTGAACCAGCTGCTGGTCGAAATGGACGGCTTCGAGGCGAATGAAGGCGTGATCCTGATCGCCGCCACCAACCGCCCTGACGTTCTCGATCCGGCGCTGCTGCGTCCCGGCCGTTTCGACCGGCAGGTCGTGGTGCCGAACCCTGATATCGTCGGCCGCGAGCGCATCCTGAAGGTGCATGCCCGCAACGTTCCGCTGGCGCCGAATGTCGATCTCAAGGTTCTCGCCCGCGGCACGCCCGGTTTCTCCGGCGCCGATCTGATGAACCTTGTCAACGAAGCCGCCCTCATGGCCGCCCGCCGCAACAAGCGCGTCGTCACGATGCAGGAGTTCGAAGACGCCAAGGACAAGATCATGATGGGCGCCGAGCGCCGTTCTTCGGCAATGACCGAAGCGGAGAAGAAGCTCACCGCGTATCACGAAGCTGGCCACGCCATCACCGCGCTGAACGTCGCCGTCGCCGATCCGCTGCACAAGGCGACGATCATTCCGCGGGGCCGTGCGCTCGGCATGGTCATGCAGCTTCCCGAGGGCGATCGCTACTCGATGAGCTACAAATGGATGGTCTCGCGCCTCTGCATCATGATGGGCGGCCGCGTTGCCGAGGAGCTCACCTTCGGCAAGGAGAACATCACATCAGGCGCCTCTTCCGACATCGAGCAGGCGACCAAACTTGCCCGCGCCATGGTCACGCAGTGGGGCTTCTCCGACCAGCTTGGTCAGGTCGCCTACGGCGAAAACCAACAGGAAGTCTTCCTCGGTCACTCGGTTTCGCAGTCGAAGAATGTCTCGGAAGCGACCGCGCAGAAGATCGACAATGAAGTGCGTCGCCTGATCGACGAAGCCTATACTCAGGCCCGCACGATCCTGACGGAAAAGCACGACGACTTCGTCGCCCTTGCCGAAGGCCTGCTCGAATACGAAACGTTGACCGGTGAGGAGATCAAGGCTCTGATCCGCGGCGAGAAGCCCTCCCGCGATCTCGGCGACGATTCGCCGCCGAGCCGGGGGTCGGCCGTTCCGAAGGCTGGCGTGCGGCCCGCCACCAAGGGCGATGAGCCTGAAGGCGGCCTCGAACCGCAGCCGCATTGAGCTGCGACGCGATCTCAAAAGGGGCCGGATTTCCGACATAGGAGATCCGGCCTTTTTCATTGGTAACGGGATATAATCATTTTTCTCGCTAATTTACGTGCCGATTGCCGCAATTTGTGGCATTCCGCTGAAGAGACGCAAGCATGAATCACGCTCCTGGACTGACGACAATCCACTGAGGCCGGATTTGCTTGGAACGATGCGCAGCCTTAAGTGGCGCGCCAAAGCGCAGGAGTGCAGATGAAAAGACGCTATTTCGGTACCGACGGTATTCGCGGCCAATCCAATGTCTTCCCGATGACGCCCGATCTCGCCATGCGCGTCGGCATCGCCGCCGGCACGATCTTCCGACGGGGCAATCACCGCCATCGCGTCGTGATCGGCAAGGATACGCGTCTTTCCGGTTATATGCTCGAGAATGCGATGGTGGCAGGCTTCACGGCTGCGGGCCTCGACGCCTTCATTCTCGGCCCGATCCCGACGCCTGCCGTCGCTATGCTGACGCGTTCGCTGCGCTGCGATATCGGTGTGATGATCTCCGCTTCGCACAATCCGTACGAAGATAACGGCATCAAGCTTTTCGGTCCTGACGGCTATAAGCTTTCGGACGATATCGAAGCCGAGATCGAGGATCTGCTTGAAAAGGATCTCAACGCGCAGCTTGCCAAATCCGACGACATCGGCCGGGCCAAGCGCGTCGACGGCGTGCATGACCGCTATATTGAACATGCCAAGCGCACGCTGCCGCGCGACGTGACGCTGCAGGGACTGAGGGTCGCGATCGATTGTGCCAATGGCGCTGCGTACAAGGTGGCCCCTGCGGTGCTCTGGGAGCTCGGCGCTGACGTCGTTACCATCGGCAACGAACCGAACGGCACCAACATCAATCTAAATTGCGGCTCCACCAGCCCCGTGGCATTGCAGAAGAAAGTCGACGAAGTGCGCGCCGATATCGGCATCGCGCTCGACGGCGACGCTGATCGGGTTATCATCGTCGATGAGAACGGCTCGATCGTCGACGGCGACCAACTCATGGCCGTCATTGCCGAGAGCTGGGCGGAGAGCCAGCAGCTGCGTGGCAACGGCATCGTTGCTACGGTGATGTCCAATCTCGGCCTTGAGCGCTTCCTCGATGGGCGCGGCATGGCGCTTGCGCGCACGAAGGTCGGCGACCGTTATGTCGTCGAGCATATGCGTCAGCACAATTACAATGTCGGCGGCGAGCAATCGGGCCACATCGTGCTTTCGGACTACGGCACAACAGGCGACGGTCTCGTCGCAGCGCTGCAGATTCTTGCCGCGGTCAAGCGCACCGGCCGCACCGTCAGCGAGGTCTGCCGCCGTTTCGAGCCGGTCCCGCAACTCCTCCGCAACGTCCGCATCAGCGGCGGCAAGCCGCTGGAGGATATTCAGGTGCAGAAGGCAATTGCCGACGCCGAAGCCGAACTCTCCAAGAATGGCCGCCTTGTCATCCGCCCCTCAGGCACAGAACCATTGATCCGCGTCATGGCCGAGGGCGACGACCGCGCTCAGATCGAGCGCATCGTCAATGAGTTGATCGGCACGATCTCGAATGTCCGGACCGCTGCCTGATCGCCCGGAAGGATAATCGAAAGCCAGCCGGTGCGCGAGCGCCGGCTTTTTCATTCAACCTGTTGCGCCAGCCAGATCGTGTGGCCGCCGCAGGTCGGATCTTCGACGACATGGGCAATGACGGTAAGCCCTTCTCGCCGAGCAGCCGGCGATAATAGCCGGGGTCGAGACTGGCGTGACAGAGGGGCTCCTCGCCGAAGGTGCCGATTGTTTCGCCATATGAAGGGCGACTGGGGAACATCAGGCCGCATCGGGTTGGGCGTGGCTGCGGAAAACCTCCAACCTCGAGCGTTGATCGTCGGTTGTCAGGTGGAAAAAGCTGTCCCAGGCGATGAGACCATGAAATCTCCGGTCGAGTGCCAGATTGCGCATGTCGGCCACCAGCCATTCATGACGGGGAAATCGATCGCGGCACATCGCTGTCAGCGACGATGAGGAATCGATGTCCGTCAAGGAATGGCCGCCCTCGCTCAAATGCTGTGCGATGGTCGGACGGGTTTTGATCGTCTCCTATGCCTTCCTCCAGAAGAATGCGACGCATACGGTAAATAAGCGTGGTTAAGCAGCTTTTAACGTTTCCAATTCATTATCCATGCAAAGCGTATCAGATTGGCAGCGACTTGAGCCTGCCGACCCAACGGGATTTGGAGCGGATCCATGAAAAGAAGTTTGTCCGGCATGCTTGCCGCATTGTTGATCGCCACAAACGCCTATTCCGCGGATTTCGCCCCGGCCGAGCCTATCCCGGAACAGCCTCCCGAGGTGACGGTTAGCGAAGCGACGGGCTGGTATCTGCGCGGCGATGTCGGTTATGCCTTCACCGATCTGCGTGGCGCGCGCTATTTCCAGGGCAGCAACGCCACGGAGGTCGATTTCGACGACACCGATCTCGACGACGCATGGACGATCGGCGGCGGCGTCGGTTATCAGATCAACAGCTATCTCCGCACCGATCTGACCTTCGACTATCTCACTCAGGCCGATTTCCGCGGTTCTACGGTCGGGCAATGCGGCTTCCCGCTGGTGGATTGCACCTCGCGCGACCGCTCTTCGGTTCGTGCCTATACGCTGCTGGCCAACGCCTATGTCGATCTCGGCACCTACGGCTATGTGACGCCCTATGTCGGCGCCGGTATCGGCGGCTCCTATGTAAAGTGGAAAAACCTGCGCAACGTTTCCTGCGCCGATGACGGCAGCTTCTGCGACGACGAGGTCACTCATGGCGGCAAGGGCAATTGGCGTTTCACCTACGCCCTCATGGCTGGCGCTTCGATCGACGTGACCTGCAATATCAAGGCCGATGTCGGCTACCGTTACCTGCATATCGACGGCGGCAACATGTTCGGCTATGCCGACAACGGCGGGCCTGGCCGCGACAAGGGTCTCAGCGCCCACGAAGCCCGCGTTGGCGCCCGTTACCTCTTTGGCGGATGCGCCCAGGCAAGCTACGAGCCGCCGCCGGAAATCCCGCTGCAGCAGCCAGTCTACAAGTAAGCCGGTCTAAACCATCGCATCAGAAAGCTGCCCTCGCTCCGGGCGGCTTTTTCATTTCGCCGCCTCGCCTGCGTCAAAATATCTTCAGATCGCGACACTTCGATCTTGACTATGATGCCTTCGATCCATACACACGGCGGCGGGACACCCTTCCCCAACGAAGGGCTTTCTATCTGAGAGGATAGCATCATGGCGAAGACCGCAAAGCCGGACATCCGTCCGCATAATACCCATTTCTCTTCTGGCCCCTGCTCGAAGCGTCCCGGTTGGTCGCTCGAAGCCCTTTCCGACGCGGCGCTTGGCCGTTCGCACCGCGCGAAGGTGGGCAAGGCCAAGCTCAAGCAGGCCATCGACCTTACCCGCGAAATTCTCGAAGTGCCGGCGGATTACCGCATCGGCATCGTGCCGGCTTCCGACACCGGCGCCGTCGAAATGGCGCTCTGGTCGCTGCTCGGCGAACGCGGTGTCGACATGCTCGCCTGGGAAAGCTTCGGCGCCGGCTGGGTCACCGATGTCGTCAAGCAGCTGAAGCTCAAGGATGTGCGCAAGCTCGAAGCCGGTTATGGCGAGCTTCCCGATCTCTCCGCCGTCGATTTCGACCGCGACGTTGTCTTTACATGGAATGGCACCACTTCAGGCGTGCGCGTGCCGAACGGCGATTTCATCCCTGCCGACCGCAAGGGCCTGACGATCTGCGACGCCACCTCGGCCGCTTTCGCGCAGGAGCTCGATTTCGCCAAACTCGATGTCGTCACCTTCTCCTGGCAGAAGGTTCTCGGCGGCGAGGGCGCGCATGGCGTCATCATTCTCTCGCCGCGCGCCGTCGAGCGTCTCACCACCTATACCCCGGCCTGGCCGTTGCCGAAGATCTTCCGCCTGACCTCGGGCGGCAAGCTGACCGAAGGCATCTTCCAGGGCGAGACGATCAACACGCCGTCTATGCTGTGCGTCGAAGACTATATCGATGCGCTGCTCTGGGCCAAAGATGTCGGCGGTCTCAAGGCGCTGATCGCGCGCGCCGATGTCAATGCCAAGGTCATTCACGATTTTGTCGCGGCAAACGACTGGATCGCCAATCTCGCCGTGAAGGTGGAAACGGCCTCCAACACCTCTGTCTGCCTGAAAATCGTCGACAAGGACATCGCGGCTCTCGACGCTGATGGCCAGGCGAATTTCGCCAAGGGCTTGGTCGGCCTCCTGGAAAAGGAAGGCGTCGCCTATGATATCGGCCATTACCGCGACGCGCCGTCTGGCCTGCGCATCTGGGCCGGCGCCACGATCGAGGCGTCCGACATGCAAAAGCTGATGCCTTGGCTTTCCTGGGCCTTCGAAACGCAGAAGGCGCAGCTCGCTCAGGCCGCCGCCTGACGTGATCGCATCCGGCTCCGTCATAGGGCGGAGTTGGATCAAAGAATAAGAGCATGATGTCGTCCGAAAACCGCATACACTTTTCGGCATCATGCTCTGGCATTCCTGATTTCATTCATCGCTGAACACTTTTGAAGGAGGCCCTCATGGCACCTCGCGTTCTCGTATCCGACGAATTGTCGGAAACCGCCGTCCAGATTTTCCGCGACCGCGGCGTCGAAGTCGATTTCGAACCGCAGCTCGGCAAAGACAAGGACCGTCTGCTCGAAGTCATCGGCAAGTATGATGGTCTGGCCATCCGCTCGGCCACCAAGGTGACGGAAAAGATCATCGGAGCGGCGACGAACCTGAAGGTCGTTGGCCGCGCCGGCATCGGCGTCGACAATGTCGATATTCCGGCCGCTTCGCGCCGCGGCATCATCGTCATGAACACGCCCTTCGGCAATTCGATCACGACGGCCGAACATGCGATCGCGCTGATGTTCGCCGTCGCCCGCCAGCTTCCGGCAGCCGATACCTCGACACAGGCCGGCAAATGGGAAAAGTCTAAATTCATGGGCGTCGAGATCACCGGCAAGACGCTCGGCGTTATCGGCGCTGGCAATATCGGCTCGATCGTCTGCTCCCGCGCCATCGGCCTGAAGATGCATGTCGTTGCCTACGACCCGTTCCTTTCGAAGGAGCGCGCCGAGGAGATGGGCGTCACCAAGGTCGAGCTGGACGAACTTTTCGCTCGCGCCGATTTCATTACGCTGCATGTGCCGATGACCGACAAGACACGCGGCATCCTCAACAAGGAAGCCTTGGCAAAGACGAAGCCCGGCGTGCGCATCATCAACTGCGCCCGCGGCGGCCTGGTCGATGAGGCAGCCCTTGCCGAAGCCATCAAGTCCGGCCATGTTGCCGGTGCCGCCTTCGACGTCTTCGAAGTCGAGCCTGCCAAGGAAAGCCCGCTCTTCGGCCTGCCGAACGTCGTCTGCACGCCGCATCTCGGCGCTTCGACGACAGAGGCGCAGGAAAACGTCGCTCTGCAGGTGGCCGAACAAATGTCGGACTACCTCGTCAAGGGCGCGGTCTCAAACGCCATCAACATGCCATCGATTACCGCGGAAGAGGCGCCGATCCTGAAGCCGTTCATTCGTCTTGCCGATGTTCTCGGCGCCTTTGTGGGCCAGGTCACCGAAGAGCCGATCAAGCAGATCGAAATCCTCTACGACGGTGTGACCGCCAACATGAACACGCGGGCGCTGACAAGCGCGGTTCTCGCCGGCCTGATCCGCCCGCAGGTCGCCGACGTCAATATGGTTTCCGCGCCGATCATGATCAAGGAAAAGGGCATTGTGCTTTCCGAGGTCAAGCGCGACAAAACGGGCGTCTTTGACGGCTATATCAAGCTGACGGTCACGACCGAAAGCATGACGCGCTCCGTTGCCGGCACGGTGTTCTCGGATGGCAAGCCGCGCTTCATCCAGATCAAGGGCATCAATCTCGATGCCGATGTCGGTTCGCACATGATCTACATCACCAATACTGACGTCCCTGGCATGATCGGCTTCATCGGCACGACGCTCGGTACTGCCGGCGTCAACATCGCCAACTTCCAGCTCGGCCGCGACAAGCAGGGTGGCGACGCCATTGCGCTGCTCTATGTCGACGGCGAAGTGGATGATGGCGTGCTCACGGAGTTGACGGCGCACCAAGCGATCCGCCAGGCCAAGCTCCTGACCTTCAACATCGACTAAATTTCCTCCTCCCAAGGAAGTATGGAAACCCGGCGCGGGAAACCGCGCCGGGTTTTCTGCTTGAGGAATGGACGATTTTCAGTGAGGCAAGCGTTTCCGACGGATGATCTTGCCGAATCGGGCCTTGTCATCCTCAGCCCTGGTGCGGTGGAGGAAGGCGAGCCTGCTGCCGTCGAGGCCCTGGAAGAATTCGTCCCAGGAAATCTCTTCCTCTGTTTCGGAAGAAAAATCGACGCGGACGGTTTCGCTGTCGCTCGCGTTCTTGATTCGCGCGGGATGGCCGCCGCGCTCCTCGATCCAGTGTCTGATCCTGCTGTACTCCGTCGTGCCGAACTTGCCCATGAAACCCTCCTCAGCAATTCGATTGCGACATCGCTGCCCCTGCAACGCACGATCGTGTAAATTGTTCCACGCTGCTAAGTTATTTAATAGGATCGGATTAATCCGAGTCCGGAACCGGCGCTTTTTTCTGCCCGCCCCTTTTCCATGCTGCATTGCACCCTAACTGCGCGTTCATGACGGATTTTCTCAATGACATCCGTGCTGAGGGCATCTGGCTGCCGGATTGGCTTGCAAGCGCCGTCATCTTTGCGGTTGTTATCTCAGTAACGCTTTTTGCGCATCGCATTCTATTCCGCCTGCTGGCGAGGCTCGTCGAAAGCAAGGATCTTTTTTGGCGCTCACTCGTCTCCCGCCTGCAGCGGGTGGTAAGGCTTGCAATGCTTGTGGCGGCCCTTTCCCTCGGTGCCACGGCCGCGCCACTGACGGATTACCAGGCGGCAACCGTCCGCCACGTTCTCCTGATCTTCTTCATCATCCTTATCGCCCGCATGGCAAAGACCGCCAAGCACATCTGGATGACGATCTATCTGCGCCGGTTCAGACTGGATGCCGAGGACAATCTCCTGGCGCGCAAGCATGTCACGCAGACACGCATCATGGAGCGTGTCATCGACCTGCTGATCGTGGTCGTCGCGGTTTCAGCCTGTTTGATGACCTTCGATGCGGTCCGGCAATATGGGGTCAGCCTGCTGGCATCCGCAGGTGTCGCCGGCATCGTCGTCGGCCTTGCGCTTCAGCCGGTGCTGAAGAACCTGTTTGCTGGCATCCAGCTTGCCATCACTCAGCCGATCCGGATCGATGATGCACTGCTGGTGGAAGGGGAGTGGGGCCGGGTGGAGGAGATCACCTCGACCTATGTCGTCCTGCAATTGTGGGATTGGCGGCGCCTTGTCCTGCCGCTGAGCTACTTCATCGAAAAACCGTTTCAGAACTGGACGCGAGAAAGTTCCGCGCTGATCGGCACCGTGATGATCTATCTGGACTACAGCGTACCGGTCGAGGCCATACGTGCAAGGGTCGAGCAGATCGCGAAGGCTTCCACCTTGTGGGACGGCCGCGTCGTCAATGTCGCCGTCACCGACTTTCGTGAAACGGTCATGGAAATCCGCATCCTCGTATCGGCGTCGAATTCCGGCCGCACCTTCGACCTTCGCTGCGAGGTGCGTGAGAAACTGATCGATTTCATCCGCCGTGAATATCCCGCTGCTCTTCCGCGCATGCGGGCCGTGATGAACGAACAGCCGGCGCAGGATCGGCGTCAGGCGGCAGAATAAGCCTAACGTGCTGGCGTTTGGGCATCGCCTTCGGCCGGCGTCGTGGCAAGCGGCGATTGCGCGTCGCCGGACGCGACGGCTGCGGGCAGGGGCACGTGGCGCTTGCGCTCGCGGATCAGCGTCAGCAGCCCGGAGCAGATGATGAGCACGATGCCGAGCGCCATCGGCAGGTCGACGTGGTCGTTGAAGAAGAGGTAGCCGAAGCCGATGGCCCAGATCATCTGACTATATTGCGGTGTCGCCACGAGCGTCGCCGGGGCGAGCCGCGCTGCGGTCATCAGCATCACGTTTCCGGCGGCGCCGAGCAATCCGTAGCCTGCAAGAAAGACCCATTGCTGCGGACTTGGTACGATGATCTCGGAGAGCATGAGGACACCGCTGACGATAAGCGTGCCCAGCAGGGATGCTCCATAGAGCGACAGGCGCTTCTCCGCCGGACCGAGTGCACGCAGAATGACGATAGCCACGCCGGCGGAGACGGCGCCGATGGTTGCAGCCAGATGGCCAACGGACAGTTCGCGGAAGCCCGGCCGGAGAACGACCAGCACACCGACGAAGCCGACGATGACGGCAGCCCAGCGTTGCCAGCGCACATCCTCCTTCAGGAAGATCACCGAAAGGATGGTGACGACCGACGGCAGCAGGAACAGCAGACAGAAGGCCTCGGCCATCGGCAGCTTGGTGAAGGCTATGATGGAGGCGATCGAGCCGGTCGCGCCGGCGGCAAACCGCACCATCCAGAGCGGCCGGTTCGTCGTTGCGAATATGTCGAGCCATGAATCGCCCGGTCCCTTGATGAAGGGAAGGGCCGACAGGCTGAGCACAGCGCCAGTGAAGGCGATCTGGAACGAAGGGATGGTGCCGTGCAAGGCTTTGATGGATGCATCGCTGAAGGCAAAGACGGCATAGCCGACGAATGCGACAAGGACGCCACGAAGAGTGGTTGAAGCCGCTGTCATTTGTCCGAATCTTCTAAAGGTGGGTAATTTCCTCTACGCTACGAAACGGGGGCTAGCAAAGGGCAATTGTAGATAGCTGCAATGCATGAGCGGCGGATGACGCCGGTACGTTGGGCTGAAACGCCGGCACTTGCGCACGGGCGCAATAATTTCTATATCCGTCGCCCATGAAAGCTGGCGGCCGATCCCGCCGGATATGCAGGAAATCCGCCACATTCCGAAGTCAGAACGGCGGATCGAAACAGCGCAGAATTGGCACTATCGTTGAACACACTGGATTTTGACAAGAAGCCGGAAGAGACCCGTGTCGTCGTCGCCATGTCGGGCGGCGTCGATTCATCCGTTGTGGCCGGCCTTCTCAAACAGCAGGGTTACGATGTGCTCGGCATCACGCTGCAGCTTTATAACCATGGAGCAGCCGTTCACCGCGCCGGCTCCTGCTGCGCCGGCCAGGATATCGACGACGCCCGCCGCGTCTGCGAAACGCTCGGCATTCCGCATTATGTGCTCGATTACGAAAAGCGCTTCCGCGAAACGGTGATTAATCCTTTTGCCGAAAGCTATGTGGCGGGCGAAACGCCGATCCCCTGCGTTTCTTGCAACCAGACCGTCAAGTTTGCCGATCTTCTGGCCACCGCCAAGGAACTCGGCGCCGATGCGCTGGCGACCGGTCACTATATCCGTTCGCGGCCGAACCCTTCGCCTGATCATCCCGGCCGCCGCGCGCTTTTCCGTCCGGCCGACGCCGACCGCGACCAGAGCTATTTCCTCTTCGCCACCACGCAGGAACAGATCGACTATCTTCGCTTTCCCCTGGGCGGCCTGCCGAAGGCCGAGACCCGCAGGCTTGCCGAAGAGATGGGCCTCGTCGTCGCCAAGAAGGCCGATAGCCAGGATATTTGCTTCGTGCCCCAGGGCAAATATTCCGACATCATCACCAAGCTGAAGCCGAATGCGGCGCTCGCCGGCGAGATCGTCCATCTCGATGGCCGAGTGCTCGGCACTCATGAAGGGATCCTGCACTTCACCATCGGCCAGCGCCGCGGCATCGGCATCGCGACCGGCGAGCCGCTCTACGTCGTCTACCTCGACGCCCGCTCACGCCGTGTCATCGTCGGACCGAAGGAGGCGCTGGAAACGCACCGCGTCTATTTGCGCGACGTTAATTGGCTGGGCGACATCCCGCTCGCGGAGGCCGCTTCCGGCAGCGGTTTTGCCTGCTACGCCAAAGTCCGTTCGACGCGGGCACCGGCGCCCGCCGTGCTGCATACCGACGCGACAGGCACCTATGTCGATCTGACGGTTGGCGAGGCGGGCATTGCGCCCGGCCAAGCCTGCGCGCTTTATTCCGCGCCCGGCGACGACGCCCGCGTCTTCGGCGGCGGCTTCATCGAGCGCTCCGAGCGCGAACCCTCGGCTGAAGCCTCGCTCAAGGCCCTGCTGGCCGGCCCCGTCGCCGCTTGAAGCCATCGGAAACGACGGCCGGCGAAGCCTAGGGTTTTTCTCCATCATGTGCTTGACACAAAGCCGAAGCGCACCTTATAAGCCGCTCATCCCACGAACCCGCAGCGCTTCGCGAGCAGGTATCGTTTGACCAGTGGCGGAGTAGCTCAGTAGGTCAGAGCAGAGGAATCATAATCCTTGTGTCGGGGGTTCAAATCCCTCCTCCGCTACCATCTCCTTCAATGTCCATACCGGAGACATAGGTAACAGATTGTACCTAAGACATGGGTGACAACCTCGTGCCGAACGGGTTGTCGACGGTTTGCAATGTCCTCTGTTCCAGATCGATATCCGACATGTCTCCGGTGCAGAACGTCACCTATCTCTCAAGCCGCGCACACATTGAAGAATTTGCGACTGTGGCGGCGGTGTTGAGCCTGTTCCGGCCGGCGCGGTAGCATGTCCCAGCACCAAACATAGCGGCGAGAGGACAAAACAGTTCAGCCTCAAGATTTCCGCTACGCCGACAACAGCTATCTGTAGAGCGCCAAATGCAATATCGGCATCCTCATCGCCCAAAGATGGGATGCGGCAGCGATAATAATCGCCCATGCGGCCAGCGAGAACATGACCGCCGCTAACCTGATCCCGATTGTCTGCATCATTTCCTCCACCCCAGCAAAATCGTCCCTCCTCGGACGATCTGATGCTAACAGGGCCCAGGTCGATCAGCTATCGCAAGAAATCGCTATTGGACAGCCGCTGCGGTACGCGCTCGGAAAGATGCTCTTTCTCCATCGCTCAAACGACAAAGTAAAAATTGTCGTATTGCGCGCCGAAATAATCGGGGCCGCTGTTCTCCGTGACGATCGGTTCACTGTCGAGCAGGAGATAATCAATGTTGCCGTAGGCACTGAGATCAATCAGCTGGGGATCGTCGATGCTGTCGGCGGTTATGGTCACGGTGGTGGAGAAGACGATGGTGTCGTTCAGCCGGCCTTCGATCGTCAGGACGTTGTCATAGTCGGACGTTCCGTTCGCGACTTCGAACTGCTTGATCTGGAAGGGGCCGCCATCGGCCGAGTAGATCGGCGTCCAGAAGACGCCGCCCGACAGGTAGTGATTGCCGTCGGTCTCCTCGCGCACGGCCGCGTCGTCGCCGTCACGCCAGGCGCCCCAGTCGAAGCCCTTGTAGCCTGTCGGGAAGTCGTGATTGCCGACGTCCTCGAAACTGACGAAGACATCGCCGCGTTCCGGCAGATCGACCGCGATGTTGAGCAGCCCGAAGTCGGTTGCGCCCTTGCCGTCGGAAATCTTGAAGTTGAACTGATCGACGAGTTGATCTCCAGGCCCGAGCGCCGCCACCTCCGGCTTTGAATAGTCGAGCGCATAGGTGTAGCTACCGTCGGAGCTGATGGTGAGCGTGCCGTATTTGCCTTCGATGATCGTCGTCGTAGCGGGATCGTCCGCATCCGCCGGCTGCTTGATCCGCTGTCCGTTGACGAAATTCAGGCGCAGCTGATCTCCGTCGGTATCGTAGGAATTCTCAAGAATGTCGCCGCTGATTGGATCGTTGATATCGAAAACAGGCAAGTATACGTCGCCTGCGAACGGCTTGTGATTTGCCATCTCTCCCTCCCGTCTAATGTGTTGTCGGACTATGCAACTCTATCGAGTGTCTGGCAACGAAAAATGACCGGTCCGGCGATCAACTCTACAGGTCAGATCGCGTGGATCCAGATATCTGCAGCTCACTAGTCAAACACAGAGATCGCTGCCGATTATTTCGCAAGGATAAATCGACGGCGGGATAATAATGCCGCGTAACCGATGACGTCATCATGACGATATATTGTATCTGTTGTTCTGCGCTCCTCGCAGACTGAAGCTGAACTTGATTTGATCGGCAGCGCCGATCGTTCTTCAGCGCATGTCAATGAAGGCCGCCGACGCCGAGCAGGCGCTCAAGGGCCTGCTGATCTCTGGCCAGAGTTTCCGGCGTTCCCGTCCAGGCCAGCCGCCCTCGTTCGAGGATGATGACTTGATCGGCAAAATCGAGCGCGCTCTGAATGCGCTGCTCGACAAGAAGGATGGTCATATCGCCTTTTTTGGCAAGATCGGCGAAGGCGGCCATCAGTTCCTCGCAAATGACAGGCGCAAGGCCCTCGAGCGGCTCGTCGAGCAGCAGAACGGAAGGCAGGCCGAGAATGGTGCGGGCCGTTGAAAGCATCTGCTGCTCGCCGCCGGAGAGCTGGTTGCCGAGGTTGCGGCGGCGCTCCTTCAGTCGCGGGAACAGGGTATAGGCTTCCTCCAGCGCCGTCTTCGGCCGCCCCTTCAGGCCGACGAAAAGGTTCTCTTCGACCGTCAGCGTCGGAAAGACGCAGCGTGTCTGAGGCACATAACCGAGACCCTTACGGGCGCGCGTTGCGCTCGGTGCTGCGGAGACATCCGAGCCGCCGAGGCGGATCTGGCCTTCATATCTCCTGGTCTGGCCGGCAAGGGTTGCCAGGAGCGTGGTCTTGCCCATGCCGTTGCGGCCGAGCACGGCAAGGCGGGCGCCTGCCGAGACGGAGAGGGAGATACCTTCGAGCACCCGCGTCGGCCCGTATCCGGCCGAGAGATTGTCGACCTCAAGCGACAGGGCTGGCATTGGCATAACTCCCGAGATAGGCCTCGCGCACGCGCGCATCCTTGGTGACGTCGGCTGGCAGGCCATCGAAGATGATTGCGCCCGCCGCAAGTACGATGACGCGTTTGGCGAAGCGGAAGACGAGATCCATGTCGTGTTCGATCATCAGCACGGCGAGATCGCCGGGAAGGTCGGCAAGCGCCTGCTCGATGCGGCCGGTATCACTCTGCGGCACGCCGGCAGCCGGCTCGTCCAGCAGCAGCACCTTCGGCTTCAGCGCCAGCGCCACCGCGATTTCGAGCAGCCGTTGCTGGCCATAGGCTATCTCGCTCACCCTGCGATGCATCAGCGACGCCAGCCCGAGTTTTCCCAAGAGTTCTTTGACCTCTGCCATCACCTCAGGCATCGCGAGGAAATCTCCGAACATCCGCTTAGTCTTTCCGTCGCGTTGAAGGACCGCAAGTCCCACATGTTCTGCGGGTGTCATGTCCTGGAAAAGCCGCGTCACCTGAAAGGATCGCACGAGGCCGCGCTTGACCCTCCCGATCGCATCGATCCTCGTCACCGCCTCGCCGCCGAGGCGAACCTCGCCGGAGTCCGGAGAAAGATTGCCGGTGACGAGGTTGACGAAGGTGGTCTTGCCGGCGCCGTTCGGACCGATCAGCGCGATGCGATCGCCCGGCGCCATCGCCAGCGAGACATCGTTGGTGACGGCCAGGCCGCCGAAGGCTTTCCTGAGGTTGGAGACTTCGAAGACCGGGCTCATGCGCGCGCTTCCTTCCGGCGGCTGACGAAGGCGGCAGTCGTGCCGAACAGGCCTTTCGGCGCAAACAGCACGACGGCGATCAGCAGCGCCCCGACCATGGTCAGCCAGTGGAAGGGATTGGCGGCGGAGACGTAATCCTCGAAGAGTATGAAGATGACGGTGCCGGAGAGTGCGCCGAAGAGGGAGCCGGTGCCGCCGAGCACGAGCATGACCAGCGCCTCCGCCGATTGGGTGAAGGACAGGCTGTCGAGGCCAACGACCTGGGTCGAGATTGCATTCAGAGCGCCGCCGACACCGGCAACGGCGCCGGAGATGACGTACATCCTGATGAAGGCCGCCTTCGGCGAGCCACCCATGGCGCGGATGCGCAGCGGATCTTGCCGGATGCCGCGGCAGAGCATGCCGAAGGGCGAGCGGACCAGCCATCGCAGCAGCACGAAGACGATCAACAGCAGTGCCATTCCGAAGAAGAAGGCGGTTTGACTGTAGAGGTCGAATTCGAAAAGCCCGAAGATCGGGTCCGGCGCGATGCCGGAAAGCCCATCACTGCCTCCCGTCCAGGACGAGGCCTTGTTGGCGAATTCATGGAAGAGGTGGATGAGGGCGATCGATAGTACGAGCTGCGGCAATCCATGTGCGCGCAGGATGATTGCGCCCGACAGCAGTCCGCCAATCGCACCGGCAGCAACGCCGGCAAGCATCATCAGCAGCGGGTCGTTAATGCCGTAATGCGCCGATAAGATCCCGGCGGCATAGGCGCCGGAGCCGAAGAGCGCGGCATGGCCGAGCGTGGCGACGCCGCAATAACCGGTAACAAGGTCGAGCGACAGGACGAGCAGGGCGATCGTGATCATCCGCGTCAAGAGCGCGAGATTGTCGGGTAACGCGAAGTAGCCGATCGCGCCGATGGCCATGATGGCTGTTATTCCGACGAGATCGCCGCTGAAGCTGCGCTGATGCTGGACACGTTCGTTTTCGCTGTTCATGACAAGCGCCATCTCATTTCATCCTTCCGGCAAGGCCGCGCGGGAAGACGCAGATGATGGCAATCACGGCGAGGTAGAAGAAGAATTCACCGAATTCCGGCATCAGATATCGTCCCGTCGTGTCAATTGCTCCGAGCAACAGGCAGGCGATCAGCGCTCCCGGAATGGAACCAGCGCCGCCGACCGAAACCACGACCAGGAAGGTGACCATGTATCGCAGCGCGTAATAGGGTTCGACCGGCAGGAGTTCGGCCCCGACCACGCCGCCGAAAGCGGCAAGCCCGACTGCGACGGCAAAGCTCACCGCATAGATGATTTCGGTACGCACGCCGAGTGCCGCAGCCATCGCCGCATCATCCACGGAGGCACGCAGTTTGACGCCGAAGCTGGTTCTCTCGATTGCGAACCAGAGCGCGAGTGCAACGGCGAGGCCGCAAAGGATCGCGAAAAGCCGGTGAATGGGAATAGTGCGAAAGCCGAGATCGGCAGAGCCCTGCAGGGCACCGGAAAGCGGTATGGTTTTCAGCGTCGGTCCCATTGCGTAGTTTGCAATGCCAATGATGCAGAAGGTGATTCCGATGGTCATCAGCACCTGGGTCAATTCAGGGGCGCCATAGATGCGGCGGTATAGAAAACGCTCGAGCGGGATCGCGATGATGATGGTGGCGACGACGGCGGCGACGACCGCGACCGCATAACCAAGGCCGAGGTCGCGTGCGGCATAGGAGGCTATATAGCCTCCGATCATGGCGAAGGCGCCGTGCGCCAGGTTGACGACACGCATCAGCCCCATGGTGACGGATAGTCCGATCGATATCACGAAGAGCACCATGCCATAGGCAAGCGCGTCGACGGCTATGCTGAAGACTGTCTGCATGGAAATACCCACTTCAATGCAACGCGCCTCTGATGTCCAAGCCCGCCGCAGGTTCTGAGGCTCGATTTATTTGGCCGCCGCAAGGCCCGGATCGCCCTGCTTCTCGAACGTCTGGATTTCCTTGTTGATGTAGGTTCCGTCATCGGCCTTGGTGACTTCGCGCAGATAGATGTTCTGCGTGATATGGCGGCTTTCCGGATCGATCGACACCGGACCGCGCGGGCTTACCCAGGCAAGACCCTTCACCGCATCGACGGCCTTCTCAGCATCCTGTTTGCCGCCGGTCGCCTCGATCATCTTGTAGATGACATACATGCCGTCATAGGCGCTGACCGAGGGGAAGGAGAGTTCGGCTTTGTTGCCAATCGCCTTGGCGGCAGCCTCGACGAAGGCCTTGTTCTCCGGGGAGTCGTGGGAAACAGCATAGTGGAACGTCGTCTGGATACCGAGTGCGGCATCGCCGAGGGCGGGCAGATCGGATTCCTGCGTCAGGTCACCAGGCGCGAAGAACTTGATGCCGGCGGCCTTTAAGCCGTTCTCGTTATAAGCCTTGACGAAGCCAAGCGTCGTCGGGCCCGATGGCAGGAAGGCGAAGACGCCCTCGGCGCCGGAATCCTTGATGCGCTGCATGATCGGGCTGAAGTCGTTGGTCGCGAGCGGCATGCGGATCGCCTCGACTACCTCACCGCCGGTCTTCTCGAAACCGGCCTTGAACGCATTCTCGGCGTCGATACCCGGCCCGTAATCGCTGACGACCGAAATCACCTTCTTGACGCCGGCGTCGAAGGCAACCTTGGCGATCGGCGTCGAGGTCTGCCATGTTGTAAACGAGGTGCGTACGACGAGCGGGCTCTTGGTGACGATCGCCGAGGTGGCGGCGTTCATGATGACCATCGGCACGTTGCCCTGCTTCAGGATCGGCGTCACCGCCATGGCGTCGGGGGTGAAATAGAAGCCGGCGAGATACTGGACCTTTTCCTTGACGATCAGTTCCTGCGCGAGTGCCTTCGATTGGGCTGGATCGGCCTGCGGCACGTCGCGATAGACGATCTCGACCGTGTCGCTGCCGACCTTGTTGCCGTTGACAGCCATATACGCGTCGATGCCGGCCTTGAAGTTCTTGCCCTGCAGCGCGAACGGGCCAGAGAACGGCCCGATGACGCCGACCTTGATGGTGTCGGCATAGGCGCTAGCGCCCATGGCGATAGCCGCCGCGGCGGCCAGAAACAGCTTCCTCATTCTTCTCTCTCCCTTTTCGGCGTACTCCAGCGCCGTATTGAATTTCAGGTTAGCTTGTCATGCGAAATGGTGATGTAAAATGAAATAAATCCCCAAACACATGATTTGCCGGTTATGGTTCTGTGTCGTCCTGAATGTCGCTGTTCACCGGCGTATCGCAGCTTTCTTCCCGCAACCTCCGTGTCAGAACGGCAATCCCACGTAGTTTTCCGCGAGCACCGTGGAGGCTGCACGAGAATGCGTGAGATAGTCGAGTTCGGCTTCCTGAATCTTCTGATCGAAATCGCCTGTATCGGGGAACCGGTGCATCATCGTCGTCATCCACCAGGAAAACCGCACGGCTTTCCATACGCGGGCGAGCGCCGTCTGCGAATATGCGTCGATGCCGCTGTCGGAGCCTTCGCGGTAATGTTCGAGGAGCCCGCGGAAG
Organism: Rhizobium sp. MHM7A; assembly: GCF_005862215.1. NCBI lineage: Bacteria > Pseudomonadati > Pseudomonadota > Alphaproteobacteria > Hyphomicrobiales > Rhizobiaceae > Rhizobium > Rhizobium sp. MHM7A. The sequence goes on along the minus strand of NZ_VCHT01000007.1, from coordinate 51,754 downwards.
AGGTAATGGACATCGCTTGCTGCAAGGTTCAGCCCCTTGGCGCCGGTCGGCGGCACGATATGGGCGGCGTCGCCGACGAGGAAAAGCCGGCCGAAACGCATGGGCTCGGTGACGAAGGAGCGCAACGGCGCGATCGATTTTTCGAAGGATGGGGCGGTCCTCAATGCCTCGGCGTGATGAGCCGGTAGGCGCCGTCTCAACTCGTCCCAGAAGCGCTCGTCGCTCCAGTCTTCGATCTTCGCGTCGAGCGGGCACTGGATATAGTAACGGCTGCGCCTGGCCGAGCGCATCGAACAGAGCGCGAAGCCCCTCGGGTGGTTGGCGTAGATCAGTTCATGGCTGACGGGCGCCACCTCGGCGAGCAGCCCCAGCCAGCCGAAGGGATAGACCTTCTCGAAACTTCGGATCGCCTGTTCGGGAACGGCTCTGCGGCTTATTCCATGAAAGCCGTCGCAGCCGGCGATGAAATCGCAATCGATGCGGTGGCTGATGCCATCCTTCAGGTAGGTGACGAAGGGCGAGCCACCGTCGATAGCATGCGGAGCCACATCGGCGGCGTCATAGATTGAAACGGCGCCACAAGCTTCCCGCCGCTCCATGAGATCGCGCGTCACCTCGGTCTGTCCATAGACGGTCACGCGCTTGCCGCCGGTGAGTTCGTGAAGATCGATGCGATGGTCGCGCCCGTCGAAGGCCAGTGAGAAGCCGTCATGCGGCAAGCCTTCGGCATGCAATCTTGCTCCAGCTTTGGCCTCGTCCAACAGCCCGACAGTGCCTTCCTCCAGCACGCCGGCGCGGACGCGGCCGAGGATATAGTCCTTGCTCACGCGGTCGAGGGTGACGTTGTCAATTCCAGCTTCGGTCAAAAGCTGACCGAGCAGCAGGCCGGATGGCCCCGAACCGATAATGGCGACTTTAGTTCGCAAATGCTTCCTCCCTCGCATTTTTGCGTTTTGTTAGATTCTGCCCTGCCGCCATTGCCGCAACAATGGACATTCCGGCCGAAAAATTGCAATTATCGAACATTGGCGGGGGAGGCAGCCGATGAGCAGGCATATACCGACGTACGAGCTCTATGGCGAAAATACCGGGAGATCACCCGATTTTTGGTTGCATTGCGAAACAATCCGCTCCCGCAGCAGCCTGCATCAATGGGAGATTCGCCTTCATCGCCACGAGAGCTTCTTTCAGATATTGTACATCGAAGCCGGTTCGGGCGATGCGATTTTCGGCAAGAACAGCCATGCCATTCGTCCGCCCGCAGTCATCACGATTCCCCCTGGGCTCAACCATGGTTTTCGCTTCTCACGCGATATCGACGGCCTCGTGATCACCATCTTGAGATCCCATCTCAGCCATCCCCCGGGCGAGCGAAGCAGTCTCGGCGAGTGGCTGGCGATGCCGCATCTGACGCCGCTCGACCCGGATAATGCGGAGGCTGCCTACGTCATGCAGACGCTGAGGAGGCTGGGTGACGAATTCGAAAACCGCCGCGGTGGCCGCAACGAAGTATTGGGCGCCTATGTGGGGCTGGCGTTGCGACTGACGGCGCGGATTTCCCATGAGGGGGATACACATGAGCTTATGTCAAACGAGAACGAACGGCGGATGGACATGCTGAACGAACTCATTCAGCAGCATTTTCGATCGCACAAGCCCGCTTCCTTTTACGCCAAGGAACTTGGAGTTTCACCGACGCACCTCACCCGTATCGTCCGGTCGATGACAGGAAAAACCCCGCATGAGTTGATCGCCGGCAAACTGATCGAAGAGGCGAAGCGCCAGCTCGTCTTTGCGATCGGCAGCGTGCAGGAGATCGGATTTCGCCTCGGCTTTGCCGATCCCGCCTATTTCTCGCGCTTCTTTCTAAAATACACCGGCGCAACGCCACGGGTTTGGCGGACGAACGAAAAAGCTCGGCTTGAACGGGCATAGCGTTCCGGCATTCGGCTATGCCGCGTCGCGCGTCACTCGCAGATGTCTCACGCCGTCGGCCACGTCCAGTCCCGCACCTCCGGCATGTCCTCTCCGTACTCTCTGACGTAGTCGTAATGCTCCGCAAGCTTGCCGCGGAAGGCGGCGAGCGCGTCTTTCGCCTTCTCCTTCAGGCCCGGCACCCGCTCGATGGCTTCGATGGCGAGATGAAAGCGGTCAAGTTCGTTGAGGACAGTCATGTCGAAAGGCGTTGTCGTCGTTCCCTCCTCGACGAAGCCGCGGACGTGGATGTTCTCGTGGTTGGTGCGCTTGTAGGTCAGGCGGTGAATGAGATAGGGATAGCCGTGATAGGCGAAAATAACCGGCTTATCTGTGGTGAAGATCGCGTCGAAGGCCTCCTCGGAAAGGCCATGCGGATGCTGGTCCCTGGATTGCAGTGCTAATAGGTCGACGACGTTTACGGTCCGGATCTTTAGCTCGGGAATGGCCTTGCGCAGAAGATCGACGGCGGCGAGCGTTTCCATCGTCGGGACATCGCCGGCGCAGGCCATGACGAGATCAGGAGAGATTGTGTCGTCCTCGTTGCTTGCCCAGTGCCAAATCCCGATACCGGCTTCGCAATGTTTTACCGCTTCGTCCATCGACAGCCATTGCGGCTCCGGCTGCTTGCCGGCGACGATGACATTGATGCGGTCATAAGTGCGCAAGCAATGGTCGCCGACCCAGAGCAGGGTGTTGGCATCCGGCGGCAGGTAGATGCGGACGATGTCGGCTTTCTTGTTGGCGACGAGGTCGACGAAGCCTGGGTCCTGGTGGCTGAAGCCGTTATGGTCCTGGCGCCAGACATGCGAGGTCAGCAAGTAGTTCAAAGATGAGATCGGCTTCCGCCATTCGAGTTCGCGCGTCACCTTCAGCCATTTGGCGTGCTGGTTGAACATGGAATCGATGATGTGGATGAAGGCCTCATAGCAGGAAAAGAGGCCGTGCCGGCCGGTCAAGAGGTAGCCCTCGAGCCATCCCTGGCAGAGATGTTCCGAAAGTACTTCCATGACGCGTCCATCGCGAGAGAGATGGACATCAAATGGTTCGATATCCTCCATCCACACACGGTTCGTGACCTCGAAGACGCTGCCAAGGCGGTTCGACTCCGTCTCGTCGGGGCCGAAGACGCGGAAGTTTGCCGCCTCTGCGTTGAGTTTCATCGTGTCGCGCAGGTAATGGCCGAGGATCTCCGTCGACTGGGCCACGACGCTGCCGCGCTTGACCACGTCAACCGCATATTCGCCTATATCGGGAACATTGAGTTCCCGGCGCAGCAAACCGCCATTGGCATGCGGATTGGCGCCCATGCGGCGGTTGCCGACGGGCGCCAGTGCCCGCAGATCGGTTTTCAGCCGGCCATCGGCATCGAACAGGTCTTCGGGATCGTAGCTCCGCATCCAGTCTTCGAGAATCTTGCGATGACTTTCGTTCTCGCGGCAATTGGAGACCGGCACCTGGTGGGCTCGCCAGAAGCCTTCCACCTTCTTGCCGTCGACTTCCTTCGGCCCGGTCCAGCCCTTGGGGCTGCGCAGCACGATCATCGGCCAGCGCGGGCAGCCCTTCGCAGCGCCGCTGCGGGCTTGCACCTGGATATCGCGGATGCGGTCGAAGATCTGGTCGAAGGTCGAGGCCATCTGCTGATGCATGTCGCTTGGCTCGTGGCCGTCGACGAAAAACGGCTCGTAGCCGTAGCCTTCGAAGAGACGTCGCAGGTCGTCGTCACCCGCCCGGCCGAGAATGGTCGGATTGGCGATCTTGTAGCCGTTCAGATGCAGGATCGGCAGAACGGCGCCGTCGCGCGCGGGATTCAGGAACTTGTTGGAATGCCAGCTGGCGGCCAATGGCCCGGTCTCTGCCTCTCCGTCTCCGACGACGCAGGCGACGATCAGGTCGGGGTTGTCGAAGGCAGCGCCAAAAGCATGGACGAGGGCGTAGCCGAGTTCGCCGCCTTCATGGATCGATCCCGGCGTTTCCGGCGCCGCATGGCTCGGGATGCCGCCGGGAAACGAGAATTGTCGGAAGAGCTTGCGCATCCCTTCAGTGTCTTCGGAAATATCGGGATAGATTTCGCTGTAGGTACCTTCGAGATAGGTGTTGGCGACCATGCCAGGCCCGCCGTGACCGGGGCCGCACATGTAGATGATATTGAGATCGTGGGCGCGGATGAGGCGGTTCAGATGCGCATAAATGAAGTTGAGGCCCGGTGTCGTGCCCCAGTGACCGAGCAGGCGGGGTTTGATGTGCTCGGGTTTCAGCGGCTCGCGCAGCAGCGGATTGGCGAGCAGGTAGATCTGGCCGACCGAGAGGTAGTTGGCCGCCCGCCAATAGCGGTCGATCAGGGTGAGTTCAGCATCGGTCAGGGCGGCGGCGGTCGAGACATGCTTTTCCATGGGCTTCTCCCGTTCGAAAACGCTTTCAACGTCAATTCTAGCCGCCGGCGCCGGCGCGCCATTGATCTGGATCAGCGGGCGCGAAGAACGGACAGCGCCTCATCGGCGATCACCTGTTCTTCGTCCGTGGCAATGACATGGGCGGCCATGCGGCTTTCCCTGGTGCTGATCATGAAACCATTGGCGGCATTGGCTTTCTCGTCGATCGAAAGGCCGAGCCAGGACAGCCGTTCCGCCACGCCGGCGCGGACATCCGGCTGATGCTCGCCTATGCCGGCGGTGAAGACGACGGCATCGAGGCCGCCGAGCGTTACCGCCATGCGGCCGATCTCGCCGGCAATGCGCAGCGTGAAGAGGTCGATCGCCTGGCGCGCTTCCGGCCGGCCGTCCTTCAACAGATAGCGCGTGTCGGCGCTGATGCCGGAAACGCCGAGCAGGCCTGAGCGGTGATAGAGCAAATCCTCGATCTCTCGCAGGGATCGCTTTCTCTCTCCTGCCAGATGCAGGATCACGCCGGGATCGAGCCAGCCCGGGCGAGTCGCCATCGGGATGCCGTCGAGGGTCGAAAAGCCCATGCTGCAGTCGCGGCTGATGCCGTCTTCCAGCGCGCAGAGGCTGGCGCCGCTGCCGAGATGGGCGACCACGGCCTTTGCCGCATGCGGTGCCCTGCGCGCAAGTTCGCCAGCAATGAACTTATAGGAAAGCCCGTGGAAGCCGTAACGCTTGATCCCCTCGTCATGCAAGGACCGCGGTATCGCGAGGCGGCGAACCAGATCGTCCTGCGTGGAATGGAAGGCGGTATCGAAGGAGGCCGTCTGCAAAAGATGCGGCTTCAGATGGCGGAGCGCGTGGATGAAGCGTAGCGCTTGCGGCTGGTGCAGGGGGGCGAGCGGGATCAGGGCTTCGATCCCCTCGATAGCGTCGTCATCTAGCGCGACGGCGCTCGTGAAGCGCTCACCGCCATGAACGACGCGGTGGCCGGCAGCGGCAGCGGCAGTCATATCGAAATGATCGGCGAGAAGCGTGAAGGTCTCGTCGATGACCCCGTGCAGATCGTCCGTCAGCTTCCCTTTGAGCGGCATGTCAACTCTCTGCGACCCCTTGGTCAGGCCGAGGGAGAGCGGTTCGGCGCGGAGATCGATGACGCCCTTGCCGAGGTGCCGTGCCTCGGCGCCCTCGATTGAAAAGACGCCGATCTTCACGGTCGATGAGCCGGCATTGAAGGTCAGGAGGAGGTCGGTTGATGACATGTCTTCAGAGACTCCGCACCGTCGTCACGATGGCCGAACTTAGCGCCGAAACTCCCGCTGGAAAGGCAGCGGCGGTCGCCGTCACTTCGACCGATCGCCACGCCTGCCAGCCTCGACCATGCACGTGCCGTCATGGGTGTAGACGGCACAATGACGGCAAGAGCTCCGGCCTGCAATGGCCGACCGGCACGCGGCATGCTGACGGTGCGTATGGGACGACCCGGACCGCAAAAGCTTGGGCCGTCTGCTGAATTGCGCGGGGGTCAGGCCGTGGATGCCAGATTGGCGTTACGATCGCGGATGAAGATGCTGGCCTCGTCGGCAGGCATCGCCTTGCCGAAAAGATAGCCCTGGCCGACGTCGCAGCCGAGTTGCAGCAAGAAGGCAAGCTGGCCGTGTTCCTCGACGCCTTCCGCAGTCGTCTTGATATTGAGGCTTCTGCCGAGGCCAAGCATGGCGCGGACGATCTTTTCCTGGCGTTCGTCGTCGCGATAGGTGGCGATGAAGCTTTTGTCGATCTTGATCTTGTCGAAGCGGTAGCGGGCGAGCTGGGCGAGGCTCGAATAGCCTGTGCCGAAATCGTCGAGGGCGATCTGGATGCCTGCGGCATGCAGCTCTTCGAGAATGACGGCGGCGACAGCGGGATCCTGTATCAGCGCGTTTTCGGTAATCTCAATTTCAAGGCGCTGTGGCGGCAGCCGGCTTGCGGAAAGGACCTTAAGGATGCGGGACGTCAACAGCCGGTCTTCCATCTGCACCGCGGAGACGTTGAATGACAGCATGACATGCGCCGGCCAGGTGAGCGCATCGCTGCAGGCCTGAGCAAGGAGATCCTCGAACAAGGCGGTGATCATCCCGGTTTCTTCGGCGATGTCGATGAAAACAGGCGGCGGAATGTTGACACCATCCTCGTCTATCCAGCGTGCGAGGGCTTCGAAACCGCAAAGCTGGCCAGTCTTCAGGTCGATCAGCGGTTGATAGAACGGCTTGATAGCTTTGGTGGCGATTGCGGCGCGCAGTCTGGCCTCCAGGGAAGCGCGCTCCGTTACTTTGTCCTGCATCGAAGTTTCGAAGACGAGATAATGGTTGGGGCCGCGTGATTTGGCCTCATACATGGCGAGGTCAGCACGATGGGCGGCGTCTCCCAGCGGTTCGCTGCCCTCGACCCATCGATCGTAACCGACGCTGGCGCCAACTTCTACGGCAAATCCGTCGATATGAATCGGTCGGGTGACGGCCTGGATCAGCAGCTTGGCGAAACGTTCCTCGCGCTCCGCCGTCAGAGCGAAGGCAACGATGATGAATTCATCACCGCCGAACCGGTAGACGCAATCGGCATTGCCGAGCGCGCAGATGCGTCTGGCCACTTCGATCAACAATACGTCGCCGCCCTTGTGGCCGACAAGATCGTTGACTTTCTTGAAGCCGTCGAGGTCTACGGAGAAGATGGTGACGCTGTTGTCCCATTCCTCGATTTCGTCGTCGTTCCTGACCGGCCGTGAGAGAATTTTGCGCTCGAAGGCGTATCGGTTCGGCAGCTTAGTCAGGTGGTCGTGAGTTGCCGTCCAGTCGGCCTTCGCCTGGGCGGCGACCCGCAGTTCCATTTCCTTGCGCAGATCGGCAATACGCAGGACCGAATAGATGAAGCTCATGGCGCCGGCGATGCCGAGCCCCAGAACGAGCTTGTCGGCGCCGTAGTTGCCGAATGCGGTCATGAAGGAAACCAGGCTGTCGTCGAACTGCAGCAAGGCAGCGAGGAGCCAGAGGGTTATCCCCAAACCGACGATCGACATGCATTGCCTTCCGGCCCTGCTCTGGAAAAACACCGGCATTATGCCTTCTCCATCTCCACCCGCGCCGGGATATCACAAAAATCTGAAATGTTCGTTGAAACTAGAAGGCGAATTATCAGAGGGGGCAGTTTGAGGTTGGCCGTCGGCAGCGTTGCAATGCAGCCAGGATCGGCACCGACGCTGTTTCGCCGGTCCCGTTCAGGAGAAAAATCTTGCTGCAGGTTCAGGCCGAAAAGATGCCCAGAAGAACGAAGGCGAGCGTGCTGACGCATCGCTCGCCTTTTCTCGTGCTTCAGGCGGTGACGATCAACAGCGGAACGCTGAGGATGAGACCGGCCAGAAGCGTGAACGTGGCGACGCGCATCAACCGCAGGCGCCGCGTACGCTCTCCACTCCAATCATATGCCATTCTTCCATCTCCTTGGGACAAGGAAGTAGTCCCCGCAAAACCGGGTTCAACAGGGATGACGCGATTTGCTTGTGCAAGGCTGGAGAAAATAAGGAATCTCTAATGCTGGAAGCGCAAACACCAGCGGCTTCCATTGCTTGTCATGCGAAGGATGGCGAGTGGTTCGACGTCGGTCAGCCAGAAGGAGGAGGGCGGCGCCTGAAGCACATGCGCGACGGCCGCCCGGATGACGGCCGCATGGCTGACAGCGATGACGTGACCGCCCTGCTCGGACTGCGCCTCCATCCAGCCAGCGACGCGCTTCCGCAGGTCAAGAAGGCTCTCGCCGCCATGAGGGGCCGCCTCCGGCTCGGTCATCCAGGCCATGAGGTTTTCCGGCTCTTCCGACTCGATCGCCTGGATCGACCTGCCAGCCCAACGACCGTGATCGCAGTCGCGGAGCGATGGGTCTATCCGCCCTTCGAGAAGGAGCGCGTCGGCCGTCTGGCGGGCGCGCAAGGCGGGGCTGGTGACAATACGATCCGCGTGAGGGAGCGCAGCGACCCTGGCTGCTTCTTCCACTGCCTTTTCTTCCAACGGTTCGTCGAGCGGAAACCGGGCCTTGCGGTTCGCCGCCGTCGCGCCGTGGCAGATCCAGGTGAGGCGCGTATTCACGGTTGTTCTGATCTCCGAGGATGGAATGGGGACGGCCTTTGCCGCTTCGTGAAGTTTCGTTGACAGTTTCTTCGGCGTGCAGATATAAACGTGCTGTTGCGGGTTTGGAAGCCGGTGGAAATCCGGCGCGGTCGCGCCACTGTGACCAGCGTGTCGAAAGCTCATCGCGCTGGAAGTCAGACCCTGCCGCACAACACTCTTTCGACTGAACGCGTCATTCCGGAGGAATACATGTCTGACACCACTTTCGCGCCCGTCGCTGCGCCGACTCCGATCCCCGCCGGCGATATCCTTCCCTGGGGGATTTTCGGCGGTCTGCTGATGCTGATCGTTCTTTATTTCGTCGGCACCGAGGAAGGCGCGATGGCGCTGTTCAACGGCATGTATGTGCACGAATTCGTGCATGATGCCCGCCATCTCCTCGGCTTTCCCTGCCACTAAGGGAATACTGACATGGTTGGAAACCTTCTGCTTCGCGGCATGCTCGCGGGCCTGATTGCTGGTATCCTCGTTTTTGTCTTCGCCCATACCGTCGGCGAGCCGCTGGTCGATGCGGCGATCGCCTTCGAGGAGGCTAACGCTCAGGCGGCGGGCGAAGCTGCCGAGCCTGAAATCGTCAGCCGTGCCACGCAGGCCGGTCTCGGCCTTTTCACAGGCGTCATGGCCTACTGCATCGCCGTCGGCGGGCTTTTCTCGCTCACCTTCGCTTTCGTGCACGGCCGCTTCGGCAGGCTTTCGCCCCGCGGCACCTCGGCCGTCATCGCCCTTGCCGCCTTCGTGGCGGTCGTTCTGGTTCCCGGCATCAAGTATCCGGCCAACCCGCCGGCGGTCGGCAGTTCCGATACGATCGGTGTCAGGACCGAACTGTTCTTCCTGATGATCGTCGTTTCGCTCGCCTCGCTGATTGCGGCGATCGCGCTGTCGCGACGCCTTGGCGAGCGCTTCGGTCTCTGGAACGGCGCGATCATCGCCGGCATCGCCTATCTCGTCTTCATCGGCGCGGTTCTCTATCTGCTGCCGCCGATCAACGAGGTGCCGGAGAATTTCTCGGCCACGGTGCTCTGGCGGTTCCGCGCGACCACGCTTGGCATGCACGCGATCCTTTGGGCAGCGCTCGGCCTTGTTTTCGGAGTGCTGGCAGAACGGCATCTTGTCGCCAAGAGCGGACTGCGGCCGGCGCTCCGGTGATGCGGCGTATCGGCAGGTTTGCTTTTCTCAGTCTCATCGCAAGCCTGTTGCCAATGTTTATCGGAAGTGCTCTTGCCCATGGGGGCAGCTCTGGCGGCACCCATGCCGGCCTCGAGATTCCGGCAATTTCCCACGGCGAAATGGCGGTCATTTCGGATTATCGCAGCAAGATCAGCATGCTGGCATCACGGGCGGCCGATACGAACGAACCGTTCCGGCGTGTCCTGAACTACGCGGAAATTCAGTATTCCTACTGCCTCTGGGGACAGATGCCGGGGAGCGTGACGGACGAGCAAAGCCCGTTCAACGAATGCGCCCACGCCTATCTCGCGGCGACGAAAGCCGTGCTGATGGCGATGCGTGAGATGCCGCGCGAGGCGGCCGCGGCGGGCGAAATCATCTCGGCCATCGACGCCGAGATGGCGGGCCGCGGGCTTGCCTTCATCACCTGCCAGTTCAGCGGCGAGGCCTTTAACACCGCCAATATCGTCAAGCCGAATTGGAGCAGGGTGCCGCTTCATCCTGCCAGCATGGCGTCACTGACGGGGCTGGCCGCTCTGTTCGGTCTCGCGGTGCTTGCGCTTCGCCACGTCCTGCGGCCGAAGGCTCAGTCGTCGGAATAGCGCTGCTCGCGCCACGGATCACCATACATGTGGTAGCCGTTCTTTTCCCAGAAACCGGCTTCGTCAGCGGCTAGCAGTTCGATGCGGCGCAGCCACTTGGCGCTCTTCCAGAAATAAAGATGCGGCACGACGAGGCGCATCGGCCCACCGTGCTCCGGTGTCAGCGGTAGGCCTTCCCAGGAGGTCGCCAGGATCGCGTCCTCGGCAGCGAAATCGGCAAGCGGCAGATTGGTGGTATAGCCGTCGTAACTTGTCAGCATGACGAAGGCTGCTTCCGGATTCGGCATGGCGCGGTCGAGCAGATCACGCGTCGAAACGCCGTTCCATTTGTTATCGTAGCGCGACCAAGTAGTGACGCAGTGGATGTCGCTGACCCTGGTGCTCTGCTCGATGGCCTGAAAATCGGCCCAGGCAAGGGTGAGCGTCGTTTCGACCAGGCCGCGCACTTCAAGCCGCCAGCTCTCGGTGGAAATGACCGGCTGCTGCCCGAGATCGAGCACCGGCCAGTTCTTGACGAGGTGCTGGCCGGGCGGCAGGCGTTCCGTGTCCGGCCTGCTGATGCGGCCGGTCAGGAACTTGCCCTCGGACGCCCAGCGGCGCTTGGAGTTGGTGAGCTTGCTGTCGGCGGGCGTCTGGTCGTCGCTCATGAGCGGGTCTCCTTGCGGCGCAGCAATAGGACATCCGTCCCTGCCGAGTGTCAAGTTTTGGCGAGCCCTTGGAAATCCTCGCTTGCCTCATTAAACTGAGGCGTCGGGCATGCCTTGCTGGGGAGTGAAGGCAGAAGGGAGGAGCGGATCTGTCTTCGAGATATCGTGCCATCGCGGCGCTCATGTTGGTGCCGCTCGCCATTTTCGCCTTCTTCACCTATGGAAGCGCGATTGCGACGCGCGCCTATATGCAAGAGGCTTCCGCCCAGGCGGGAACCGCGCTGCGCCTTGCCGTCTCGGCACTCAGTGGCCACCTCAACCGCTACGAGGCGCTGCCGGCACTGATCGCCGATCACGACGATATCAAGGAGCTGGTCAGCGCGCCCGACGATACGGCGTTGCGTAATGCGGCCAATCTCTATCTCAAGGAGATCAACGGGCTTCTGAAATCCTCCGACATCTATGTGGTGAAGCCGGACGGGGAGACTATCGCGGCGAGCAATTATGATGGACCGGGAAGCTTCATCGGTCAGAATTTCAACTACCGGCCCTATTTCCAGGAAGCGATCGAAGGGCGGCAGGCGCGGTTTTACGCCCTCGGCACCACGTCGCTGAAGCGCGGCTACTATTTTTCGGCGCCGATCAGGGTCGGCGCGGATATTCGCGGCGTCATCGTCTTCAAAGTCGACATCGACATGATCGAATCCTCCTGGAGCGGCGGCGAATACAAGATCTTCGTCTCCGATCCCGAGGGTATCATTTTCATGTCCGGCAGTCCGGAGTGGCTCTATGGCGCGATCCTGCCGCTGACGGCCGATCGTATCGCCCGCACTGAGACGTCGCGGCGCTATGCCAATGCGGAGCTGACGGCGCTGCCGGTGACGCGTCATCGCTTCGAGGCGCATGATCTGATGACGCTTGCGAGCGACCGGGGCGCAAGCGAGTATCTGATGCTGTCGCATTACATGCCTGCGGAGGACTGGACGGTGAATGTGCTGATGGAGACCAGCTCGATCCGCACCCAGGCGCGCACCGCGCTTGTCGCCGTCTTTCTCATCCTTTGCATCGCCGGGCTTGCTGTAGCGGTCATTCGCCAGCGGCGGGCGCGGCTGGCCGAGCGCATGCAGATGCAGGCCGAAGCGCGCAACGAACTCGAGCGGCGGGTGGAGGAGCGCACGGCCGATCTTGCCCGGGTCAACAGCCGCATCGAGGAGGAGATCGCCGAGCGACGGCTGACCGAGCAGCAGCTTCGCCAGACGCAGGCCGATCTCATCCAGGCAGGCAAACTCGCCGGGCTCGGGCAGATGTCGGCTGCGCTTTCGCATGAATTCAACCAACCGCTTGCCGCCGCCAAGACCTATACGGACAGTGCTTCGGTGCTGCTCGACCGCGGCCGGATGGAGGAGGCGCGAGACAACATAAGGCGGATCAGCGGGCTGATCGACCGCATGGCCTCGATCAGCCGGCACCTACGCAACTTTGCCCGCAAGCCGAACGAGAAGCTTGGGCCGGTTTCACTCGACGAGGCGATGCGCGACACGCTGGAGATCATCGCCTGGCGGCTGAAGGCGGCGGACGCCGAGCTCCGGCTCGATCTCGGAACGCCGCCGCCGGTCGTGCGCGCCGGTTCGGTGCGGCTGCAGCAGGTGCTGGTGAATGTGATCTCCAATGCCGCCGATGCGGTAGAAGGCCTGGATGACAGACGCATCGAGGTTTCCGCCTTCGAGGAGACCGGCAAGGTGGTGCTGACGGTGCGCGACCACGGACCGGGCGTGCCGGCGGCAATCGCCGAGCGCATCTTCGACCCCTTCTTCACGACCAAGGGTGTGGGCAAGGGGCTCGGCCTCGGGCTTTCGATCTCCTATAATATCGTCAAGGATTTCGGCGGCAGCCTGACCACCGCTAATCATCCTCAAGGGGGCGCTGTGTTCCGCATCGAGCTGCAATCGGCGGCTGGGCTGATGCCGGAGGCGGCGGAATGAACGAGGCCAAGATCCTGCTGGTTGACGACGAGGAGGAACTGCGCCACTCGACGGCGCAGGCGCTGGAGCTCTCCGGCTTCAGCGTCGAGACCTTTTCGAGCGGCGATCATGTGCTGGAGCTGATCGGCTATAGCTTTCCCGGCGTCGTCGTCAGCGATATCCGTATGCCCGGCATGGACGGCATGACTTTGATGCAGAAGATCCGCGAGATCGATCAGGAGGTGCCTGTCATTCTCGTCACCGGCCACGGCGACGTACAGCTTGCGGTGAAGGCGATGCGCGAAGGCGCCTATGATTTCATCGAGAAGCCGTTCACGCCTGAGATGCTCGCCGGCGTCATTCGCCGGGCGATGGAGCGGCGTGGCTTGGTGCTCGAAAACCGGCTGCTGAAGGCGGTCGCCGGCAAACGCGATGACATCGAGGCGCGGTTGCCGGGGCGCACCCAGGTTATGGTGGATCTGCGCTATCGCATCCGCGCGATCGGCGCCAGCGATGCCGATACGCTCATCGTCGGTGATACCGGGGCGGGCAAGGAAGTGGTCGCTCGCGCGCTCCACGATATCAGCGCCCGCGCGAGCCGGCCATTTATTGCGATCAATTGCGCCGCGCTGCCGGCGAACCTCATCGAGAGCGAGCTCTTCGGCCACGAGCCCGGCGCTTTTCCCGGCGCTGTCAGGCCCCGCTACGGAAAGTTCGAGCATGGGCGCGGCGGCACGATCCTGCTCGACGAGATCGGCTCCATGCCCTTCGATCTGCAGGCGAAGTTCCTGCGGGTGCTGCAGGAGCGGGTGATCTCCAGGCTCGGATCGAACGAGGTCGTGCCTCTCGACGTGCGCTTCATCGCGACGAGCAAGGTGGATCTGGAAGCGGAGGTAGCCGCCGGCCGCTTCCGCGCCGATCTTTTCTACCGGCTGAACGTCGCGACGCTGCACGTGCCATCGCTCTCGCAGCGGCGGGCGGACGTTCCACTGCTTTTCCTGCAGCTGGTGCGGGAGGCCGCCGCCCGCTATGGCCGCGACGAAGTGGCGGTGCCGCCGGAGGTGATCTCCGACATTGGGCAGCGCGACTGGCCCGGTAATGTACGCGAACTCAGGAACGCTGCCGATCGTCTGGTGCTCGGCCTCGATAACGGCGGACGGCAGGCTGAGGAGGCGACCGGGCTTGCGGAACGGGTCGCCGAATTCGAGCGAGGGGTGATTGCCAGCGCCCTGGTGGCGCATGGCGGCAGCCTCAAGCCGGTCTATGAGTCGCTCGGCATTTCCCGCAAGACCCTTTACGAAAAGATGCAGAAATACGGGCTGGACAAGCGGATGATGATCATCGACAGCTAGGCTGCTTGGCTGGCTGCGCAATTCTTCGGGCTGCGATGGGTGGATTTCCACCCATCGCAGCAGCCGTTTGTTTCCAAATCGACCCATGCTGCATCGCACTGTCGCATAATTGTCTTGCGAAAGCGGTGGCAATGATTGCAGCTCGATTTTTTCCGGCGGCAAATAGGTGATCCGAACCGGCGCGGAGGATGTGTCGGCGGGCTTGCTTGTTTCATCAGGGAGGAAACGATGAAAATACTGAAGGCCATGCTCGGCCTGACCGCGGCTGCCGCGGTCTCTCTTCTCGCCGGCGTCGCTTCGGCGCAGACCTATCCCGAACGGACCATCACCATGGTCGTGCCCTTCGCGGCCGGCGGCCCGACCGATACGGTTGCACGCCTTGTCGCTGAATCCATGTCGAAGGATCTCGGCCAGCAGATCGTCGTTGAAAATGTCGGCGGTGCCGGCGGCACGCTCGGCGCCGGCCGCGTGGCGAACGCCGATCCCGATGGTTACACCATCCTTTTGCACCATATCGGCATGGCGACCAGCGCCACGCTCTATCGCAAGCTCGCCTACGACACACTCGGCGCCTTCGACTATGTCGGCCTCGTCACCGAGGTGCCGATGACGATCGTCGCGCGCAAGGACTTCGAGGCGACCGACCTCAAGGGACTGATCGACTACGTCAAGGCCAACAAGGATAAGGTGACGGTCGCCAACGCCGGCATCGGTGCGGCCTCGCATCTCTGCGGCATGATGTTCATGAGCGCCATCCAGACGCCACTCACGACCGTTCCCTACAAGGGAACCGGCCCTGCAATGACCGATCTGCTCGGCGGCCAGGTCGATATCATGTGCGATCAGACCACCAACACGACGAAGCAGATCACCGGCGGCACGATCAAGGCCTATGCCGTGACCTCGCCGAAGCGTCTTGACGTGCTGAAGGACGTTCCGACGGCTGTCGAAGCCGGCCTGGCCGGCTTCGAAGTCGGTATCTGGCATGGCATCTACACGCCGAAGGGCACGCCGGCCGAGGTCAACGAGCGCTTGTCGAAGTCGCTGCAGGTGGCGCTGAAGGATCCGAATGTCGGCGCCCGTTTCGCCGAGCTCGGCACCGCGCCGTCTTCCGACGCCGATGCAACGCCTGCTGCTTTGAAAGCCAAGCTCGAAACCGAGATCGCCCGCTGGAAGCCGGTGATCGAGGCTGCCGGCGAATACGCCGACTGATGATCAAATCCTCGTTCGACGTGCCGGACGAGCTTCTCACCCTAATCTCTCCCCACGCGCGGGGGACGGGATTTGCCACGAGCAACGGCGGCCGAGGTGGGAGGTTTGCGGTGTGTCCCCTTCTCCCCGTTTAAGGGGAGAAGGTGCCGAGAGGCGGATGAGGGGGGGCTAGCTCCTTTGTGACGGCGTCACGTGAACCATCTCCAACTCCAGGAGACACCATGAAATCCATCAGTTTCGATACCACCAATGCGATCTGCGGCGCGCTTTTCATCGCGACCGGCGCCTTCTTTGCCCTCCAGTCGCTGGGGCTCGATCTCGGCACTGCGTTGCGCATGGGTCCCGGCTATTTCCCGTTCATCCTTGCCTGCGCGCTGATACTTCTCGGCGCAATCATCTTCATTCAGGCGCTGCGGGTAGAGGGGGAGCCTGTCGATCCCTTCGCCTGGCGCGGCATGCTCTTCATCCTGCCGGCTCCCGTCTTCTTCGGACTGACGGTGCGAGGGCTTGGATTTGCGCCGGCGTTGTTCTTCACCGCCTTCATTGCCTGCTTCGCGTCGCGCAGGATGAACGTGGTGTATGCGGTCATCCTGTCGCTGCTGCTGACGATCTTTTCGGTCGCTGTTTTCAGCTATGGGCTCGGGCTGCCGTTCGAGCGTTTCGGCCCCTGGGTCCGGTTCTAGGAGGCGATAGTGGATCTCTTCAGCAATCTCGCGCTCGGCTTCGCCACGGCGGCGACACTCGACAATCTTCTCTTCTGCCTGATCGGTGTCCTGCTCGGCACACTGATCGGAGTGCTGCCCGGCATCGGCGCTACGGCGACGATCGCCATGCTTCTGCCGATCACCTTCCAGCTTGAGCCGGTCTCCTCGCTGATCATGCTCGCCGGCATCTATTACGGCGCCCAGTATGGCGGCTCGACGACCGCTATCCTTATCAACATGCCGGGCGAATCCTCTTCCGCCGTCACCGCGATCGACGGCTATCAGATGGCGCGCAGAGGCAGGGCGGGGGCAGCACTCGCCATCGCGGCCCTCGGCTCGTTCTTTGCCGGTACGGTCTCGACCTTCCTCGTGGCGATCTTCGCACCGCCGCTCACTGATATTGCGCTGCAATTCGGCGCGGCCGAGTATTTCTCGCTGATGATCGTCGGTCTCGTCTCCTCGATCGCGCTGGCGCATGGCTCGGTCGTCAAGGCGCTGGCGATGGTGGCGCTCGGGCTGCTGCTCGGCCTCGTCGGCACAGATATCTATACCGGCACGCCGCGTTTCACGCTCGGCATCCGTGAATATGCGGACGGGCTGAATTTCGTGGCGCTCGCCGTCGGCGTCTTCGGGGTGGCGGAAATCCTGCGCAACCTCGAGGGCGAGTCGACACGGACGGTGCTGATGGCCAAGGTGTCCGGCCTCCTGCCCTCGCGTCAGGAATTCAAAGAGCTGATCGCTCCGGTCATTCGGGGCACGGCGATTGGCTCGGCGCTCGGCATCCTGCCGGGCGGTGGGGCGATCCTTGCTTCCTTCGCCTCCTACACGGTGGAAAAACGCCTGTCGAAGACGCCGGAGGAATTCGGCAAGGGCGCGGTCGCCGGCGTGGCGGGTCCGGAATCGGCCAATAATGCCGGCGCGCAGACCTCGTTCATTCCGCTGCTGACGCTCGGCATTCCGGCCAATCCCGTCATGGCGCTGATGATCGGCGCGATGATTATCCAGGGCATCGTGCCGGGACCGAACGTCGCTACCGAACAGCCGGCGCTGTTCTGGGGGATCATCGCCTCGATGTGGATCGGCAATCTGCTGCTCGTCATTCTCAACCTGCCGCTGATCGGGCTCTGGGTGAAGCTGCTGACCGTGCCCTATTACGTGCTCTTCCCCATCATCATGGCTTTCTGCTCGATCGGGGTCTACAGCGTCAACACCAACGTCTACGACCTCTATGCCGTCGCCTTCTTCGGCCTCATCGGCTACGTCCTGGCAAAACTGCGCTGCGAGCCGGCGCCGCTGCTGCTCGGCTTTGTGCTCGGGCCGCTGCTGGAGGAGAATCTCAGACGCGCCATGATCCTGTCGCGCGGCGACCCCACTACCTTCATCACGCGGCCGATCAGCGCCACGCTTCTGGCAATCGCGGTCGCTGTGCTGATCGTCGTCTTCCTGCCCAGCGTCAGGAAGAAGCGCGAGGAGGTGTTCGTCGAAGAAGCTTAAGGGTTGAACTCGCGGGCTGTTTGATGAACAAGGAATGATCTGACACGGGCGCCGTTCGGGCGCCCGTTTCGCATGAAGGACATTCAGGCCCATGAGCATCCCCGTCGGGATCAAGGACGATCTGCCGTTCCTCACCGCCTTGCGCCGCGATCTGCACGCCCATCCCGAACTTGGTTTCGAGGAGCAACGCACCGCCGGGATCGTCGCCAAAATTCTTGAGGAGGCCGGCATCACCGTGCATCGCGGGCTGGCCGGCACCGGCGTCGTCGGCACGCTGCAAGTCGGCAATGGCATGCGCAGGATCGGGCTGAGGGCCGACATGGATGCCCTCGCCATGCCGGAAATGGCGGAGCGGCCCTATAAATCGAAATCTCCGGGAAAGATGCATGCCTGCGGCCATGACGGCCATACGGCAATGTTGATCGGCGCCGCGCGGTATCTGGCGGCGACGCGGGATTTTTCCGGCACGGTGCATTTTATCTTTCAGCCGGCAGAAGAAGGCCGCGGCGGCGCAAAACGCATGGTGGAAGAGGGGCTTTTCCGGCTTTTCCCCTGCGATGCCGTTTATGGCCTGCACAATATGCCGGGGCTGTCGATTGACGAGATCGCCATCGTCGAGGGGCCGCAGCTAGCTTCCTCCGACAGCTGGCACGTCACTTTTCGTGGGGTCGGCACGCATGGCGCCAAGCCGCATCTCGGCCGCGATCCGATCACGGCAACCGGTACCTTCCTGTCATCGCTGCAAACGATCGCCGGACGGGTGGTCGATCCGCTGCAACCGGCCGTCGTCAGCGCCTGTTTCCTGCAGGCGGGTGACTGCAAGGCACTGAACGTCATTCCTGATATCGTCGAGATCGGGGGGACGGCGCGCGCCTATTCGCCCGAGGTGCGTGATCAGCTGGAAACTGAGATCGGCCGATTGGCGAGCGGATCGGCTGCCATGTACGGCATATCAGCCGATTATCGTTTCGAGCGGCGCATTCCCCCTGTCGTCAATGATGCGGATGCAGCCGCCCGGGCACTTGCCGCCGCCGGCACGACATTTGGCGAGAAGGTGCGGACAAGCTTTCCACCCTCGACTGCCGGGGACGACTTCGCCTTCTTCGCGGAGAACGCGCCTGGTTGTTATGCCTGGTTGGGGAATGGGCCGGCGGTCGATGGAGCGCTGCATCACAACACGGCTTATGACTTCAACGACGGGGCGCTTGGATATGGGGCAGCTTACTGGGCGGCGCTGGTGGAGCGGGAGTTGAAGCTTGAACAGGCATCCAATGCCGCGTAATCGCTGATTTGCGGCTGTGGCAATCACGTTCGATTGGCACGACTTATCGGAAGTGAGACGTCGTTCGCATGCTCGTCCCGATTGGCGGAAGCTCGGGGCTATTTCGCTTCAGCAGAGAAGTGGGGTGCAGGGTAAATGGACTGCCGCTAGTTGACCGGCCAGACAAACAGCAGCGCCGGCACGCTAACGAGAATGATCAACGCCGACAGCGGCAGGCCGAGACGCGGATAGTCGGAAAACTTGTAACCGCCAGGACCGAAGACGAGCGTATTGCATTGATGGCCGACAGGCGTGAGGAAGTCGCAACCCGCCCCAACCGCTACCGCCATCAGGAAGGCCTCCGGTCTGAAGCCTAGATTCGTTGCAAAGCTGGCGGCGATCGGCGCCATCACGAGAACCGTGGCGGCGTTGTTGAGGAAGGGTGTGACGGCCATGGCGGTTAGCAAAATCAGGCCAAGCGCACCCCATGCCGGCAGATTCATCGCCACCTCACCCAACCAGCCGGCGATCAAATCGCTGCCGCCGGAGGTGCGCAACGAATCCGAGACAGGAATGAGGGCTGCGAGCATCATCAGGATCGGGCCATCTACCGATTTATAGATATCGGCGAGTGGGATAGCCCGGAAAACAACCATGCCGAGGGCGGCTGTGAAGAAAGCCACCGGCACCGGCGCGAGGCCGACGGCAGTTGCCGCCATGGCGAGCGCCAGGATGAGAAGCGGAACGAAGGCGCGGCGGCGGGTGCCGAGCAGCACTTCTCGCTGGGCGAGTGGCAGAAGGCCGAAATCCTGCAGAAGAGCAGTCAGGCTTGCCCGGCTGCCTTGCAAGAGGAGCACATCGCCCGTGCTCAGGGTCAAGCTTCCCAGCCGTTCCTTGAGGCGTTCACCGCGCCGGCTGATCGCCAGAAGGTTGACCCCGCGCGTATAGGAAAGCGCCAGTTCTTTTGCCGAAAGGCCAGCGAGTGACGATTCCTGACTGACGATTGCCTCGAGCGAAATGATGTCCGCTTCCCGCTGGCCATCTTGCGGAAGAGGCTTGCCGGAGAGCTTCAGTTTCCCTTGGGAGACGATGCGGTCTATCGCTGCCGAGGGACCTTCCAGCATGACGATATCGTCATTGCGGAGTGTGAGATCGGGGAATGCAGCCATCCGGGTGCCGCCGCGCAGCACGGCCGTGGCTATGACCTCACCATCGCCGAGCTTCAGGAGGTCACTCAGTGCCTGCTCTAGCAGCGTCGACTGGTGCGTGATTGCGACTTCGCTCGTGTAGTTCTTGATCTCTATTGCATCTTCGATCGAGCTGTTCTGCTTGGTGCGGCTTGGCACCAACCAATGGAAAAACAAGAGAAAGGCGATGCCGACAACCGTTAGAATACCGCCTACAGGTGTGAAGTCGAACATGGTGAAGGAGGCTCCCGTCATCTCCTCCCGCAGCCGCGACACGACGATATTGGGCGACGTGCCGATCTGCGTCATAAGTCCGCCAAGCAAAGCAGCAAACGACATCGGCATCAGGTATTTCGATGGAGAGGCACCGGATTTTTTTGCCAACTGAAAGGCGACAGGCATCATGATCGCGAGCGCGCCGATATTTTTGATGAAAGCAGAAAGGATCGCCACTGCTATCATCAAGAGCGCGAGCTGCGCGTAAAGCGTGTTCAGGTTCGGGAAGAATCTCTTGATGGCCGAATCGACTATGCCCGACCGAGCCACGCCCGCGCTGACGATCAGCGCGCTGCCAACGATGACGACAATGTCGTCCGAAAATCCGGAAAACGCTTTTTCCGGTGGCACGATGCCAGTCGCGACCGCCAACACCAGCGCGCAACACGCGACAACATCATAGCGGAAGCGATCCCATATAAAGACCGCCATCATGAGCGCGATGACCGAAAATGCGATTATCTGCTGTGTCGTCATGCGGACCTGGGAAAGAGGCTGGGATGTCGCCGACAACCAAGCGGAGGAAGATGTTCAAAAACGCCGTAACGTAGCGCAAGTTCCTTGGCAGCACAGAACAGGCGCACCTCGAGATGCAGCGCCGACAGAAAAGCCGCATGAAACCCGACCATCACCACCTCTTGAGGTCTCGCGAGAAAGCTTCTGGAACTGTGGAGCCATGTTGTGGTTGGGGTGCCGAGCTTTGGAGGATGCCGAATCAATGAGAAGCGGATTCGTAGAGTTGGATGCCCTCGTTATAGGCGCCGGGCCGGGTGGGATGACGGCCGCTCTGTATCTGAAAAGGCTTAATCGGCGGGTTGTCGTCTTAGACTCGGGTTGCAGTCGCGCACTGCTTATTCCGCTCTCTCGCAATCATCCAGCCTTTCCCGAAGGGATCGCAGGAGCCGAGCTATTCAGGCGCATGAGAAAGCAACTGCGGAACCTCGATATCGAGATCGTGGCCGAGGCGGTATCGCAGGTGCGGCGGAGCGCCAATTCAGGCTTCATCGTCGAATTCGCCGGCCGCTCGATGATGGCTGAAAATGTCGTCCTTGCGACCGGCGTTGAGGACACGCTGCCGCCCATCGACCAAGCTAACGATCTTACCCGATCGGGACATCTTCGCTTCTGCCCGATTTGCGATGGTTACGAAATCGCTGGTCGACCGGTGGTGATCATTGGTGCGACGGAGCACGCGGCCTCCGAGGCGCGTTTCCTGGGGTCGTTCACGAACAAGATCACCATTGCGACCCTGGGCGAAAGGATGAACGTTACAGAAGCAACCATGGCCCGGCTGGTTGATGTTGGAGTCGCCATACGCTGCGAGAAGTTGATACACTGCTCGCGTCGCGAAAATGGTGCCGTTGACCTTGTCATGGAGGCCTCAGCAACCTTGGAAGGGGTGGTCCTCTATTCGGCATTGGGAATTCGCCCGCGCTCACAGCTGGCGGAGCAGCTGGGCGCTGATCTCGAGGACGAGATGCGGATAAGGGTTGATGCACATCAGGCCACGCGGGTCCCGGGACTATATGCGGTCGGGGACGTTGTCACCGGTCTCAACCAGCTCGGCGTGTCAATGGCCCATGGCGAAATAGCGGCCATTGCAATTCATAATCGTCTTCGGCGAATGGAAGAAAGCCGTCATTCGGCTCCCGGCCGGCGGTGAATCTTGGTTGTCATAACCACTCGGCGCGTTGCGCCGCAGTCATCGAAAACAAGGCGTTTGCCGGGTGACAGGCGATCTTGCTGATGTCGTTGTGGCGGTATGCGCCTTCCCTGAGCAGTTCGGAGGTCATTCAGCATATCGATCATGCGGCGATCACGATCGCCATCATCGCGACCGCACATGCCATACCCAGGAGGTTAAAACCCAGCGATATGACTCCGCGCATCTGTTGCCGGTGATGACGAGAGTGCTCGGCCGTGCCCAGCACTGCAACAGCTCCTCCCAGCATCCAACATGTCAATGTCAACGCACCGAAAAGCAGAGCAAGATTCATCATAACACTCAATCACAGCAATCTATACTGTCCTCGAACCGGCGCATCTCCGGTTTGTTCCCGCCTTCGATGCGTCATCCGATTTTGCGCAAAGCTCGAAAACTTGTCGGACGCGAACACGACAGGCTATGCCCTACTTGGCTGAGGATGCAATTATTCCGGGAACGTCTTGCATCGAGGGCGAAAAAATCAACCAATGATAAGCCTCTCCCAGGCGCCAGCAACTCACCCATTTTGATGATGGAACCAAACCGCTTAGCCGTGGTTCGGCGGGCTCTCACGGTTTCAAAGCATAAGGGAGATCCTTTGAACGAGCTGCATCATGAATTCCAGCTACGAAGAGATTTTCTGCCGAGAGCCGAGGAGGACGAGTGGCCTCAACCTGAGCCCGCGGCATTGCCGGTGGATAGTCCACCGGACCTGCAAAAACCGCTGTCGCCCCGCCCGTTAGTGGTTGATCTCGACGGCACCCTGGTGCGATCGGACCTCCTGATCGAGACGGCCTTCTCGGAGCTCAGCCGTCGGCCTCATTCGATCGTCGATTTCATCAGGTCGCTGTCCGTTGGAAAGGCGTGTCTGAAGCACCGCCTTTCGCAACCAGCGGATTTCGATCCGGCTATCCTTCCTTATGACGCGGAAGTGCTGAAGGTCATCAAGGGCGCACGGGAGGAGGGGCGTTCAGTTTATCTCGCTTCTGCAACCCACGAGCGGCTGGTTTGCGCGGTTGCCGACCACCTCGGCCTCTTCACCGGCTGGTTTGCAACGAACGAAACGATGAACTGTGTCGCCGAGGCGAAGGCGGCCAAGCTCGTCGCCGCCTTCGGGGAGGGTGGCTTCGACTATATCGGAAATGATCCGGCCGACTTGTCAGTCTGGCGCCATGCCGCAAAGGCTTATGCCATAAGGACATCGGCGGCGGTTGCGCGAGAGCTTTCGCGCCAGTGCGACAACGTCGAGCATCTTAGCCACGACAAACCGACATGGCGGATTTGGGCGCGTTCGTTGCGGGTGCATCAATACGTCAAGAACGGGTTGGTCTTTATCCCGCTACTGACAAATCAGCTCCTTACGCTACATAGCCTTGCGAATGCAGCCCTGGCTTTCGTGGCTTTTTCGCTTTGTGCCTCGGGCGTTTATCTCCTGAACGACCTGGTCGACCTGCAGGACGACCGGCGTCATAAAACCAAATGCCGCCGACCCCTTGCCTGTGGCGAGATCCCGCTGTCGCACGCCCTTTTGGCAATCCCGATCCTGCTTTTGCTGTCGCTTACGGTCGCCGCCATGGTGTCACCAGTCTTCGTGCTCGTACTCGCGGGATATTTCGCCTTGACCACCGCCTACTCTTTCTTCCTCAAGCGGAAGATGATCCTGGACGTGGTGGCTCTCGCCTCTCTTTACACCACGCGGGTGGTTGGCGGCGCTGCCGCCGTCTCGGTGTGGCCATCTCCCTGGCTGCTTGCCTTCATGATGAGCTGGTTCCTCTCGCTCGCTTTGGTGAAGCGATACACCGAGCTCATCTCGCGCCGCGCCGCGCACCTGCCGGACTCCAAGAGCCGCGACTACAGGAAGGCGGATATCGGTATGGTGGGTGCCCTGGCAGCTGGAGCGGGAATGAACGCGCTCACGTTATTTGCCCTCTATGCTGCAAGCGACAGCGCCCAAGACATCTACGCCCGGCCAGCAATGTTATGGCTGGCAGGACCGATCCTTGCCTGCTGGATCGCCCGCATCCTCATGCTCGCCCACCGGGGTCAGATGCATGACGATCCAGTAGTCTTCGCGATCCGGGACAAGGTCAGCCTCGCCACGATCGGCGCCGCCGGCGTACTTGTCGTTGCCGCGATGTGAGGTGGCCGAATGGCTCGTCAGTTTTCAGAGCGAGGCACTCCCGCGGGCATCGCAGCCCGCTACTTCGCCTTCGCCGTGCTCTCCACCGCCGCCAACTTTGCGGTCCAGGCTGCTGTCATGGAGCTGGCGCCGTCGCCGAGCCTCATGACTTCGATCCTCGCAGGTACCGCCGCCGGCTTCGGCTTGAAATACCTCCTCGACAAACGGTGGATCTTCTTCGACGGCTACACGTCGTACGGCGACGAGATGCTGAAAGTGGTGCTTTACGGCGTGTTCAGTGTCCTGACGACGCTCATATTCTGGGGCTTTGAAATTGCTTTTTGGACGATCTGGAAGACGGAGCTTGCAAAATACACCGGCGGAGCGCTCGGTTTGGCGATCGGCTATATCTCAAAATACACACTGGACCGGAAATTCGTCTTCAAACCAGAGGAGGCGTAACAAGCGCATGGAGGGCTGGGGACGTTATCCACGCCATGAGAGCCAGGCGATCGACTGTTGGCTGCCGGCAGCGCTCGCAGGTACCGTGGCCTCCCGGACGGGATTGATCGGGCGCGGAAATGGGCGCTCATACGGTGACGCGGCGATCGGCGAACACTCCACCTTGATGTGCCGTGGGCTGAGCCGGATGCGGAGGTTCGATCCCGCCAATGCGACGCTGACCGTGGAAGCGGGCGTCATGCTCTCGGATATTCTGCGCTCGTTTGTCCCGAGAGGCTACTTTCCGCCTGTGGTACCGGGCACGAAATTTGTCACCGTCGGCGGAATGATCGCCTCTGATGTTCACGGCAAGAACCATCATCGCGACGGCGGGTTCGGTGACCATGTCATCGAGTTCAAGCTGGTGGGCGCCGGCGGAGAGGTCCTCACCTGTAGCCGCACGCATAACCCCGAGCTTTTTTTCGCCACCGTCGGTGGTATGGGCATGACCGGGATCGTCGAGGAAGCGACGTTCCGCTTGAGGCCGATCGAATCCGGCTGGATCGCGCAAGAGACGATCGTGGCCGAAAACCTTGGCGAGGCGTTAAAGGCGTTGCAGCAGACCGAGGATGCCACTTATTCGGTCGCCTGGATCGATACCCTTTCCCAAGGCGCTTCCCTTGGACGCTCGCTGATCTTTGCCGGTGAGCACGCGACGCTGGACCAGCTCGCCGGCATGCCCGGCGCCGATCGCTTTGCAGCGAAAAACGCGGGGAGGTTTTCACTGCCGTTCGATCTGCCACAATGGCTGCTCAACAAAACTAGCGTAGCAGCCTTCAACGAGCTCTATTTCAGGGCGGGAGCGCGAAAGGCGGCCAAGTCGTCGCTGGTCCACTGGGATAGATACTTCTTTCCACTCGACGGCATCCTTGAATGGAACCGGCTTTACGGGAGGCGGGGCTTTCTGCAGCATCAGTGCGTGGTCCCTGCCGAGGACGCTCTGCCGGTCCTGAGCGGCATTCTCGACCGCTTCGCGCGTTCGGGAAAAGGCTCCTTTCTTGCTGTGCTGAAGAAGCTGGGGGGCGGGAACGGGCTGCTGTCCTTTCCTTCGCCGGGCTACACGCTCGCACTCGACCTTCCCGTCACGCAGGAGGTGTTCCGGCTGCTCGACGAAATCGACGAGCTGGTTGTCAAAGCAGGAGGGCGGCTCTATCTCGCCAAGGATGCACGACAGTCGCGACAAACATTCGAGGCCGGTTACTCTCGGTTGGCCGCGTTCAAAGAGCTGCGAAAAGTAACGGGCGCCGATCGGCACTTTAATTCCCGCTTGGCAAAGAGGCTCGGCATATGAAGGGGATCGGCAAGACACTGCTCCTGATAGGCGCGACGTCGGATATTGGCCGTGCGACGGCGCTGATCTATGCCGAAGCGGGATGGGACGTGCTTCTCGCCGGACGAAATCGCTCCGCCGTGCAACGCGAAGCCGACGACATCAGCGCGCGGACTGGCGCTAACGTCCTGGTTCACGAACTCGATATCCTCACTACAAGCCGCTTCGAAGATTTCGTGGGCGTCGTTTCGCCTCTGCCCGACACAGCGGTCTGCGTCGTTGGCGAATTGGGCGAGCAGTCTCGCGCCGAACGGGAACTCGAGCACGCCGCCATGATCATGCGGACGAACTTCGAAGGACCGGCGTTGCTTCTTGGTCTTCTGGCGGAAAGTTTCGCGGCGAGAGGATCAGGTACCATTGTCGGCATAAGCTCCGTCGCCGGCGATCGCGGGCGCGCGTCCAACTATGTCTATGGCGCCGCCAAAGCCGGGTTGACCGCCTTCTTGTCCGGGCTGAGGAACAGGCTGTCCGGCTCCGGGGTGCGCGTGCTGACCGTGAAGCCGGGTTTCGTTCGGACACGCATGACGAACGCGATGAAGCTACCGCCGCTTCTCACAGCCGAACCTCGGGAGGTCGCGCAAAGGATATTTGCTGTCGCCGAGGGCGGCAGGGGCGGCGACGTCGTCTACGTCAGACCGATATGGCGACCGCTCATGACGGTGATCCGGTCAATCCCCGAGCCAATCTTCAAGAGGTTGCGGCTGTGACGGAACCAGGCAACCACGCCGCTTTCGCGGCCATCGTAAAGGGAGCAGGCGCCAGCAAGAGGCCGGCGGCAACGATAAGGCGGGTGCTGTCGTCAGAAGGCGCGATCATCTTCTCAGCATTGGCCTGCGCCGTCATGCTTGCCCTACCCGGCAGGACCATCAACGCCGCCTTTATCAATGACGTGCTGATCTTTATCGACGGCGCGCACCGCATCACGTTCGGTCAGGTGCCGAACCGCGATTTTCACACGGCGCTCGGGCCGCTCGTCTTTTATCTTCCGGCTGCGGGATACCTGCTGTCGGGGAATTTCGGCGCTGCCATACCGCTTGGAATGGCTATCGTTGTCGTCGCCTTCATCCCGGCGATGATCCGGATCCTCGTGTCGCGTCTCAGTCCGTCATTGGCGGCCGCGCTCGGCATATTCCTCATTCTCATCCTCGCGGCGCCGATCAATCTCGGCAGTTCCATCTGGTATCCTTCCTTCGCGATGTTCTATAACCGCATCGGCTGGGTCGCGCTCGGCCTGCTGCTGGTGATGTATCTGACGCCGCAGCTCCAGCGCGGGCGAAACGATGCAGCCGATGCTCTTGCCGCCGTCTTTCTTCTGCTCGTCTCATTCTACACCAAGGCGACCTACGGGCTTGCCGGAACCGCCTTTCTCCTCGTCGTCATCCTCTTGGACCGGCAGCAGCGCCGCTGGACCGTGACTGCCCTGCTGCTGACGGGACTGGCCATGATTGCCATCGAGTTCGTCTGGCGCGGAACCGCTCAGCATATAGAGGATCTGCGGGCGGCGGCGCGTGTCAGCGGCGGCCACGATGTCGGCAGCATCCTGAAGAACCTGCGTGAGAACCTCTCCGACCTCGTCGTATTCGCCGCCTTCGTTTTGGTCGTCATCTGGCAAACCCGCAGCTCCCGAGATCTTCTCTTCTCTGGGTTCTGCATAGGCAGCGGCCTGGCGATCATAAATCAGAACGCCCACAGTTGGGGCATCATCACGCTCTACTGCGGCGCGGTCGTTCTGGCGCAGAGAGCCGCCTGGCGTCAGCAAGGCGATGAAGGGAGAAGGGCAGGGGGTTTAGCTCTTCCTGCCGGCGCTCTTTCGGTGCTCGCGGCCTTATTCCTGTCACCGCCGATCGTACATCACGCCGCGGCCCTCATTCTGCATACATCGCTTGCGGCGGACAAAGCTGGGCAATCTCTCGGGCTGCCGCATTTCGACGATGTTCGTGAGATCGATCCGCCTGGCGGCGAGCCTGACTTCATAAGGCGCTATCTCGACGACATCGTAACCGGGGGAGCGCTGCTGCAGGCATTGCCGGTACCGCCGGAGCGCGTTTTCGTGCTCGATTTCGTCAACCCTTTTTCAGCGGGGCTCGGCATTCGCCCGCCTGCCGGCGACACCGCCTGGTTTCACTGGAACCGCAATATCAACGAGAAAGCCTATATCCCACCGGAAGTGCTCTTTGCAGATGTAAAGATCGTCATGGTGCCTAAAACAGGAATCAACAGCCTGCCGCTGCAGGAGCTGTACGGCCCGTTTCTTTCGGCACGGTTCGAGGTCGTTCAGAAGACATCGGAGTGGACGGTCTACCAGTGGCGGCAGGTAAAGGCGCAAAGCGAGGTGCAGTGATTGAGACGGAAAGGTCGGTGGTGGTGGGAGACGGCGCGTCGCCCACGATGTCACGGTTGAGTTGGTCGCGGGCCGTCATCATTGGCGCGGGCGTCATTCTCGCCGGCCTTCTCGCTCTGCCCGGCCGAACGGTCACGACCAAGTACGTCAACGATCTCTTCGTTTTCCTGGATGGTGCTCATCGCATCGTGCTTGGCCAGGTGCCGAATGTGGATTTCCATTCGTCGCTCGGGCCGTTGACATTCTATATCCCCGCTGCCGGCTATGGCTTGTCGGGCAGTATGGGCGGCGCGATGCCGGCTGGAATGGCGATAGTGGTCTTCCTGCTTGCAGCTATTGCCGCGGAAATCGTGGGCAGCCGGATGCATAAGGTCTTCGGGCTGCCGCTTGCGATCTTCCTGCTCCTGATAGTTGCGGCTCCCGCAAATCCAGGCGAGCGGATAGGAGAGCTGACATTTGCCATGTTCTATAACCGGATTGGCTGGGCGTCGCTCGGCTTTCTGCTGGTGATGTATCTGCCCCGGTTGCCGGCAGCCGGCAATAGCAGGGCCGTCGATGCCGCATGCGCCAGTTTCCTTGTGTTGCTGATGCTCTACACCAAGATCACCTATGGCGTCGTGGGGCTTGCCTTTCTGTTGTTCATGCTTTTCGATCGTCGCCAGATCGGTTGGGTGAGTTTGGCGCTCGGGATGATCGCCGTCAGTAGTATCGCCATTGAAATCATCTGGCGCGGCGGGTTCAACTATCTTGCCGACCTGGGCCTTTCGGCCAAAAACAGCGGTGGCCTGCTGGCGTTGACCGCGCTCGGTCATTTGCTACGGAACAATCTCGCCGACCTTCTTGTCTATCTTGCGGTCGCGCTCATCGTTCTCAGCCTGTCGCCAGGTTACCGACATCTGCTCTTCGTTGCCTTCTGCGGCACGACCGGAATTCTCTTGATCGGGCAGAATTTCCAGGCCGTTGGTATACTGACACTTGGCGCAGGCGCAGTCATCATCACGGAAAGCCACTTTCGCGCCAAGCTGCTCTCCCGATACGGGACGGCGCGGTTCGCTCTGCCGCTACTCCTGGCGTTCCTGTTATTGCCCGCCGCCCTCGGCAACGCTGCATCGCTGGCAATTCATGCCTACTACACTGCCGGCGGCCGAGGCAAACCGATCCCGCTGCCGGCGTTTTCCGAGATCAGGCTCGTTGAGATTTGGAGCGCCGGCCAATACGAATATTTCGAGGGATACAACAGGACATTGGCTGACGCTTCGGCCGCCCTGTCGCAGCTGATGTCCGCTGGCGAGCGCGTCGCGGTACTCGATTTCGTCAATCCCTTCTCTGCCGGCCTGGGGCTGACGCCGCCCGTGGGCGACAGCGTCTGGTATCATTGGGGGCGAACTCTTGGACCGGATGATCATCCGCCCGCGGAAGAGATGTTCGCCGACGTTGACCTTATTCTCGATCCGAAATGGCCGATCGAGATCTGGACGGGCAACGGGCTGCGCGACCTTTATGCCCACTATATCGCCCGCCACTATGCGCTGGTGCGGGAAACGGCCGATTGGCGCATTTATCGCAGAAAGGCTTCCTGAGTCGGCGCAGCCTGTTGTTTCAGCTCCGCGGTGATAAGGCCGATCAGCATCAGCACCAGCGCCCAGGCGTAAATGGAACCTGCCGTGAGCTGATTCAAACGGGGAGCTCCGAAGTAACCGAGTATGACAGGGACCGGGATCACTAGGGCTGCTGCTGCCAGCCATGCCCACGGACGCTGCCAATGGTGCAACAGCACGGGTAGCAGGAAGAGCGTGTAGTGGATCCATCCGAGAGGCGAAGCCAGCAGGGACGCCAGCAGCGCGAAACCACTCACTACGATGACCGGCGGATGACGAAAGAAGGCCCAACCTGCTAGTCCAAGCAACAATAGTGCGGCAATGACCGTGCCTGCGGCCGGAACACCGGCGCGGGCCGCAAGGCCTGCAAACGACGCGTTGGTTAGAAAAACAGCCCGTTCGCCGTCTGTTGCGACGAGGCGCAGCCAATCGACGTAGATCTGCGGGCCGAAGACGACCAGCGGGATCGTGGCTATAACCGCCGCGGTAGCCACCGACACCAGACCCGGAAGGCGGTGGCCGGCAAGAAAGAGCAGCACCGGCCACACTGCAAAATTGGGCTTCATCGAGATCAGCAAACCGATCATGATGCCGGCGACGATGCCATCACCCTTTTCCAATCGAAGCCAGCCGGCTACCGCGAGTAGCACAAACGGCATATAGATTTGGCCAAGATAGAGCGTGTCCCAAAAGCCAGCCAGTGCAAACGCCCAGATCGCCAGCAGCGGGAGCTCCAAGCCGCCGCTATAGCGTCGCAGCAGCAAGACAACCGCAGCGACGTAGCTGGCGATAGAAATCATCCACCAGATGCGAAGTGATTGCACCGGCTCGAATATATCTAAGGTCTGGAACAGGAGTGCCGAAATCGGGGGATTGAGGTTTGGATTCCAGGATTCGAATCCAGGAAAGACGACATGCGGCGTGAGCGGCGGGTAGATGCCATAGGGATCCAGTCCTGCAGCGGCTGCGCGTCCCGACGCGACGAAGGCGCCGAAATCCCACAGGCCATGATCTGAAACGACACGCGGAATTTCTCCCTTGATGATCCGCAAGGACATGAGGGCAAGTGCTGCGGTCGCGGCCAGCTTGAGCAGCCTCCATCGCGGCCCAATGGTGGCATCATTGTCCATTTTGACGCCCTCTCAATGTCCCCGGAGCCTCATGAGCGGTGGCGGCATATGCTCTGGCTCTGCGTAATCGCTGCGGTCTCGTCACTCACTATCGATTTGTCGTTCACGTCGGGGAGTGGTCCGTAATGTTCAGTCTGTCTCCGACGCTTGCTAACTCCCTCTTAATGCGGATGTTCCCGGCTGGTCTGCAGCAGCTCGGCAGATCGTGGATAGCACGCGACTAGCATCTACCGCGGGAATCTTGCGCCGCCGCCGTACTGACTTTTGATAGCGACGAGGAGGGCTGGACGAAGCCGCTGAGCATCTTGCTGAAAGCTGACAACTAGAGCGGCTTAAGTCGGAACGGCAGTGCTGCACGAGAGATGATCGTACGACACTCACCGACCGG
This sequence comes from Rhizobium sp. MHM7A, assembly GCF_005862215.1. Lineage (NCBI taxonomy): Bacteria > Pseudomonadati > Pseudomonadota > Alphaproteobacteria > Hyphomicrobiales > Rhizobiaceae > Rhizobium > Rhizobium sp. MHM7A. The sequence continues at coordinate 20,264 of NZ_VCHT01000007.1, read as the reverse complement.
CGATGGTTAGGCCTCGTGAGGAGGCGACGGGCCGGTTGGCGCGTCGGCGCGGCGTTCTGCACGGCGGCGCACGCCCCCAGGGGATGAGGGGGTGCACGGCACCCCCCTCGCTTCTGGTGTGTGCGTCCCAGCTTACAAAATCGCCAGCACCGGGCTGTCCAGTACCTTCCCTGTCGCCACGTCGGCGATCCCTCGGTCCGTCTGGTGCGGACCGGCATTGCAGGCGAGTGTTGCCCCGAAGCAGGCTTTGAAGACGCGGTAGGGCGGTTTCCAGTCAACGATCTTGTCCATGGCCTTGCGGATATCGGAGAAGGCGAGGGCTGTGTCCCTTAGGGGCGCGTCGGTTACCAAGCCGGAAAGCGGCAGCGGCAGGATCGCTTCGATTGCGCCGTCCTTGGCGACCGCCATACCGCCGCCGGCTGCTATGACGGCGCTGGCGGCGAGCGCCATGTCGCGCACATTGCCGCCGAAGACGGTGAGGTTGTGGCTGTCATGCGAGACGGTGGTGCAGAAGGCGCCTCGCCACTCGCCCCAGCCGGTGAGGAAGCCGATCCGCGGGGCGCTGTCGGTCTTGCCGTGGCGATGGGTGACCGCGATCATCGCACTGCCGACCGGCGGTACGACGAAGCCGTCTCGGATTTCGGTTTCGGCTTCGCCCCATTGAGTGAAGCGTGGTCGGTCGATGGTAGCGACGCGGACGCGCGCGCCCTTGGCCGGGATGCGGAAATCATTCTCCGTCAGCGGCGGCAGCTTGACGGAATTGACGAGCGGCGCCGTATCGAGCGGCTGGATGGCCGCCTCCATGCAGCCATTGCGGGCGACGAGGCGGCCGCCCGATATGACCAGCCGCGCACGGAATTCCGTAAGGTTTTCGAAGAGAACGAGATCGGCCCGGCGACCGGCGGCGACAAGGCCGAGATCGGAGCGTTTCAGCCGCTGCGCGGCGTTGAAGGTCGCGGCACGCAGCGCCCATTCCGGTTTCATGCCGTAGCGCACGAGCCGGCGGATGACGTCGTCGAGGCCGCCGCCTTCATAGAGTTCATCGGGAAAGACGTCGTCGGTGCAGAGCGTGACGGTCGGGGGCAGGTGGCCGAGACCGTTCAGGACCTCGACGAATTCCTGCAAGAGATGGTCGTGAGAGCCGCGCAGCTCGATCGTCAGGCCGGCAGAAAGCTTGGCGGCGAGATCGGCGCCGGAGGTGAGTTCGTGGTCGGAGGTGACGCCGGCTGCCATGAAGGCGTTGAGGTCGGCGCCTGCGAGGCCGCGGGCATGGCCGCAGACGAGCTTGCCGGAGACAAGGCCGGCATTGACGATGGCACTCATGCGCGGGTCGCCGTCGATGACGCCGCGCATGTTCATGACTTCGGCAACGCCGCCCACCGCAGGCGAACGCAGCATTTCGGCGATGATGGTGGCATCGAAATCGGCGCCGGCAAGTTCCAGGCCCGGTGCCGACGGCACGCAGGAGGGGGCGAGCAGGATCATGCGCAGCGGCAGGGCGTGCGCCGCTTCGATCGCCCAGCGCACGCCGTCGAGGCCGTGAACGTTGCCGAATTCGTGCGGATCCCAGACGACCGTCGTGACACCGCGGGGCAGCACGGCGCTTGCATATTCGCCGGGCGTCACCATCGAGCTTTCGACATGCATGTGCGTATCGATCAGTCCCGGTGTCAGGATGCCGCCAGTCGCATCGACGATTTCGACGGCATCCGCTCGGCTTGCCGGGGCATGAACGCTTGCGATCAGTGCGCCGACGAGACCGATATCGGCCTCGCGGATCAGGCCGGTCACCGCATCGAGCAGCCGACCGCCAGTGATGACCAGGTCGAAGGGAGCATCGCCGCGCGCGGCAGCAACGGCGCGGGCACGCAAGCCGGGATCGTTGAGGTCGAAGGGTTCCTGACGAGGGATGGTGTTCATTTTCGGGCCTCGTTGATCAGGGCGCCGAGAATGATGGCGCGCGCCTCGTCCGAATCGATGTCGGCGGCGAATTGCGCGTTGAAGGTCGCATGCGTGGCGCGGGTTTCGACGACTGTGCGGCCACGGGTGAAGGCGCCCTGCAGTTCGACGTCGACGCGCGCGGATCGGAAAATTACGACATCAGGGGCGACGAAGGCGACGGCGGCGGAGGGATCATAGATCGCCATGCCGGGACGGCCGCGGCTGGTGCCGATATTTATGTAACCGGCGAACAGGTCGGCGATCAGCTCGGCATTGGCGCCGCCGGCATTGCGCACCGACTCGGTATCCTCAGGTCGCGCCAGCACCCGGCGGCAGAGGTCGAGATCCACCATCCGCAGCGGCAGGCCATGGGCGATGACGATCGCGAGCGCCTCGGGATCGGCAAGCGCGTTGAATTCGGCGGAGGCGGTATGATTGCCTGACGTGATGCCGCCGCCCATCCAGACGAGGTCGGTGATGCGGGCGGCAAGATCGGGGCGCGCAAGGGCCAAGGCGGCGATATTGGTGAGGGGTCCGAGCGCCAGGATGCGGTGTGGCCCGCTGCCTTCGAGCCAGCGGCAGAGCGCGGTGAAGGCATCGCTGTCGGCAAGGGCAGGGGCATCCGGCAGGCTCTTGCCTGCTGTCGGGATGCCGGTTTCGCCGAGGATCGCCTGGGCGGTTTCGAGCTTGCCGAGAACGGGCGCAGCACGGCCGGTGTGGATGGGAAACGTCCAGCCGAAGGCGCTAGCGGCGCCGGCGGCATTCATCCTCACTTGCGGCAGCGGCGTGTTGCCGAAGACCAGTGAGATGCCGTCGATCTCATATTCCGACTGCACCACCACTAGAATGGCGGCGATGTCATCGAAGCCCAAGTCGGTATCGATCCACACGCCCATAATGTCACCCGAAGCGTTTAAGGTTGGCCGCGCCGGCAACCGGCAGATCGAAGGCGAGCGCACTGCCGATCCCGTGTACCGGCAGGCTTGCGTCGATCTCGGCCTTGATCGGCCCAAGCGTTGTATCAAGCAGATATTCGCGGCTGTTGCCGGCGAATGACGTGCCGCGAACCGTGCCGTGGAACGGACCAGCGCCAAGGATCACCGAGCGCGGACGCCAGGCGAGGCCCGCCGAGGCTTGTGGCGGGGGACCGGAAAGCGCTATCGGGCCATTCGGCGTCATCAGCTTTCCCTCGTTCAGCGCAAAGACATTCTCGAAGCCGACGAAGTCGGCGACGAAGGCGGAGACCGGGCTGTTATAGATCTCTTCCGGTGTACCGATCTGCTCGATCCCGCCGTTCACCATCACGACGATGCGGTCGGCGAGCGCCAAAGCCTCCACCTGATCGTGAGTGACGAAGATCATGGTAACGCCGCTCTCCTTCTGCACGCGTTGTAATTCCGCACGCATTTCCAGGCGAAGGCGGGCATCGAGATTGGAAAGCGGTTCGTCCAGCAGCAGCACCTTCGGTTCCATTACCATAGAGCGGGCGAGAGCCACGCGCTGCTGCTGACCGCCGGAGAGTTCGGCGGGTTTGCGGCCGGCGAAGGTGCTAAGGCCGACGGATTTCAGGCCGGCGCCGACGCGGGCATCGAGATCCGTCCCCGAGATGCTCTTGAGGCGCAGTCCGAAAGCGACGTTCTCATAGACTGTCAGATGCGGGAAAAGGGCATAGGACTGGAAGACGAGGCCGACGGCGCGTTTGTTGGCGGAGACGCGGGTTATATCGGCGCCGTCGAGGCCGATGCGTCCGGAAGCCGGCGGCAGAAGGCCGGCAATGGCGCGCATCGTCGTTGTCTTGCCGCAGCCGGAGGGGCCGAGGAGTGCAACGAGTTCGCCCTTGCCGATTGAGAGGTCGAGATCCCTCACCGCGACCGTATCGCCATAGCTGAGCGTCAGCTTGTCGAGTTGAAGATAGGCATCAGACATAACGCGAAAATCCCAGGAAGCGTTCGGCGAGGAAAACGATGCCGATCGAGAGGAAGGCGAGGAGGGCGGAGAGAGCCGCGATGGACGGGTCGTAGGTGGTTTCCATGTAACCCAGCATGTCGATCGGCAGTGTTCGTACACCCGGACCGGAGAGGAAGAGCGAGACCGGCACCTGATTGAAGCTGGTGACGAATCCGAGAATGAAGGCGGCCAGGATGCCGCCGCGGATATTCGGCATAACCACGCGGAAGAAGGCGCCGAGCCTGGAGGACCCGAGCAGGACGGCCGCTTCCTCTATATCCGAACGCAGATTGTCGAGGCTGGCCGAAACGACGCGCACGGCATAGGGCAGCACGAGGGCCGCATGGGCGAAGAACAGGGCGAGCGTGATGTTGAAACCGAAGGGCACGACGAGATAACGCAGCAATGCCAGGCCGACGATGATGCCGGGAACGATGATCGGCAGCGAGACGATGGTGCGGACGGTTTCGGCCGCGGGCAGCCGGTAGCGGGAGAGGGCATAGGCGGCCGGGATGCCGAGGACGAGCGAAGCAAGCGTTCCGAAGACGGCGAGGAACATCGACATGGCGAAACTGTCGCGGAAGCTTTCGATGGTGAAGACCTTTGTCACCCAGCGCAGCGAGAGGCCCTGCGGCGGGAAGGCCAGCATATCGCCTGCCGAGAGCGAGGCGACGATGATGATGAGGAACGGGCCGATCAGGAAGACGAGGAGCAGGAAGAGAACGACGGGCGAAAAGAGGCGGATGCTCATCTGCGGCTCCTCGCCGTCGCAAGGCGTTTCAGCAGGATGTTGGCGGCAAAGCTCATGACGATCAGGATGAAGGCGATGACGCTTGCCGATACGAAATCATTGGCTACAGACACCTGCTGATACATGAGCGTTTCAAGCATCAGCACCTTGGAGCCGCCGAGAATGGCGGGGGTGATATAGGCGGTGAGCGAGCCGGTAAAGACAAGCGTGCCGCCGATGACGAGGCCCTCGCGCGTGAGCGGCAGGACGACCTTCCAGAAAACCTGGAACCAGTTGGCGCCAAGCACGCGGGCAGCCGGGATCGCATCCCTCGGCATGTTTTCGAGCGCACTGATCAGCGACAAAATCATCAGCGGCAGGAAGAGCTGCAGGAGGCCGATGAAGACGGCGGTTTCGGTAAAGAGCAGCCGCAGCGGCTCGGGACTAAAGCCAAGGCCCGTTATCACCTCATTGACGATGCCGGTGCGGCCGAGAATGACAATCCAGGCATAGGTGCGCGCCACCGGCGAGATCATCAGGGGCAGGGTGACGAGGCCGATCATGCGGCCCTTGCCCTTGGGTGGCAAGTTGACAATGGCAAAGGCTGCCGCATAGCCGATGACCGCTGAGACAGCGGTGACTTCGAGGCCGAGCCGAAAAGAGCGGAGGAAAACCGTGCGGTTCAGCGTCTCGGAAAAGAAACCGGTATAGGCCGAGAGTGTCCACCCGCCACCTGTCCGAAAGCCTTCCGACAGCAGGATCGCGACGGGTAACAGGAAGACCAGCGTCGCAAATACGGCTGCCGGCAGGGCGAGCGCCAGGGCCTCTGCGCGGTTCTGGAACATGAGATGCCTTTCCGAGAGAGGAGGGCGGTCCCGCAGGCACGGGGACCGGTTTTACAGGCAGCCTATTGGCCGACCTTTTCGTTCCACGTCTTCAGCCAGCCGGCGCGATTATCGAGGGCAATGGCTGACGGGATGAGCTTGAGGCTCTTGGCTGTTTCCTCGCCATAGGTGAGGTTGTTGGCGGCCGCTTCAGAAAGCTTGACCTCGCTATTGGCGGGGCTGTCGGTCAGCTTCTCGGCGGGCTTGGTCTGAGTGTCGGTCGAGAGCCAGAAAACCATGAACTGCAAGGCGAGATCTTGATTCTTGGAACCCTTGGTCAGTACCAGCACGTTCATGCCGCCGGTCTGGCCTTCCCGGGGCGTCGCCCATGCGACCGGGACGTCGAGTTTGGTGAAGCCAGCCCAGGAAAAACGGCCGATCGGTGCTGCCCAGATCTCCTCCTGCTGCATCAGCTGAACGAGCTGCGAGGATTTTTCGTAGAAGGTGACGATGTCGTCCTTTTTCTCGCCGAGCGCCTCGATCGGTCCCTTCAGGTCGGGAGTATCCTTGCCGAGCGCCAGGCCCAGCATGTGGAGCGCCGGCGGGCCCTGGTTGGTCGTGACATTCGGGAAGGCGACATGGCTCACATATTCCGGCTTCAGGAGATCGGCCCAGGATTCGATCTTCATCTTGTCGGAGCGATAGGCGATCGAGGTGGCGTAGAAGGTATAGCCGACGCTCATGCCGTCGCCGTTCGGATCCTTGGCGACGTCGTAAAGCTTGGAGAAATTGGTAAGCTTCGCGGTATCGATCTTGTCGATCAGGCCGGCGCGCGATGCGGCGAGCGCATCCGCCATCGAAACGGCGGCGAGATCGACGACGGGATTGGCCTTGTTGGCCTCCATTTTGGCCAGGCGCTCTACGCTGTTGCCGGTCTCGACAACCAGCTTGCAGCCGCATTGGGCTTCGAAGGGGTCGTAGACCAATGCCTTGAAATCGTCCTGCGCGAAGGCATAGACGGAAATGGTCAGCGTCCGTTCCGCGGCAGCTGCGCCAAGCGGTGATAAGGCGGTCAGCGCCGCCGCGGCCATGAGAGCTCTTTTCATCCTACGTGTTCTCCATCTCTGAGGTTTTTGATGCCGGGTTCGCAGGCCCGGATGATTGGCGGGCAACCAGCTGCATGGCGACGCGGTCGGTCTCCGCGGTAACGAGCATGCCCTCCCGCAGGCTGCTCGTCCTTATGCTATTCACCAGGGCCGACACGGCAATGCCGGCGATCCTGTCCATGTCCATGCGGACCGTCGTCAATGATGGCGTGACGACCGGTGACCAGACGAGGTCGTCGAAACCGGTGACGCTGACATCGGCGGGAATGTTGATGCCCGCCTGCTGCAATTCCGTCAGCGCACGCAACGCCTGCAGGTCGGAGAGCGCTGCGAAGGCGGTGAAACCCTGTCTGGCTTTTTCCGCCAGGCGGAGGGAACAGCCATTGCCGCCATCCCGCTCCAGCCTGTCGATCCAAAGCGTCTCGGCATGCATTCCCGCCCGCAGGGCGGATCGGATACCGCCGGCGCGATCGTTCTGAACATTGGATTCATGGTTGTTGCCGATGATGAGAATGCGCTGGTGGCCGAGATTGGCGAGATGTCCGGCAATTTCACGACCGCCCTGCCAATGATCGGCGGCAACGGTATTGCCGGGCGTCGAGGCAGTGTCGATGACCGCGACCGGACAGGCGGCGGCGGAGATGCGGGTGGCGCGGCGGGGAATGATGACCATGCCTTCGACGCCGCGCTCGACGAGCCGATTGATCGCCTCGGTCTGCGCGGCGACATCGCCGCGGGAATCGGCAATCAATACGCCGTACCCTGCGGCGGAGGCAGCGAATTCGATCGCCTGCGCAATCTTCGGGAAGAGCGGATTGGCAATATCGGGCAACACCAGACCAAGAACGCCACTGCGGCCGGTCCGCAAAGCCCGGCCTGCCTGGCTCGGGACATAACCGAGTTCGGCCGCATGCTCGCGGATTTTTTCGATCAGTTGGCCGGAGACCCTGCCTTTCCCGGAAAGGGCATTCGAAACGGTGGCGACGGAAACGCCGAGTGAGCTCGCGATCCTGCTGAGGTTTGGTCCCGGGCGCGGTGAAGCCATAATCGATGACGCTTGATTAATCGTTTAACCAGGCATATCTCAGCTCGTTTCGCTTGTCCAATCCAAATTCAACTTCGAGGCTATTATTGTGGGCGAATTCGATGTGCCAAAAAAACCCCGCGAGACGATCGCGGGGTTCAGCATTTTCCAGAAAGGCGGCCGGCCGATCAGCTCTTGGCCTTTACCGCCACGGTCTTCACCGGCGCAGTGACCTTGCCGCCGGGCGCGTAGCCGCCGCCGACCGCGATGTTCAGCGACACATAGTCCTTTGCCATCTGCTGGACGGCCTGGGCAAGGCTTGCCTGGGCAAGTGAAACCTGGCGCTGCGCGTCGAGAACGTCGAGCAGCGAAGAGGCGCCGTCCTTGTAGGACGCGGTCGACAGTTCGAGCGTTTCCTGCGTGGTCTTCACTTGGGCCTGCAGGGCTGCGACCGTGCGGGCGTCACGCCGGACAGCGGCGAGTGCGTTCTCGACCTGCTCGACAGCGGTCAGTACCGTCGATTTCCAGTTGAGATAGGCGGTGGCAGCATTGGACTCCGCCGACTTGACGTTGGCGCGCAGGCGGCCACCGTCCAAGATCGGCAGGTTGAGAGACGGACCGAAGGACCAGCCGGTCAAGCCGCCATGGATGCCGCGCTGGTTGATGTAGGACGGCGAGATCGAGCCACTGAGCGAGATGCTCGGATAAAGCTGCGCTTCGGCAACACCGATATTGGCCGTTGCGGCGGCGAGATCACGCTCCGCTACGCGAATGTCGGGACGGTTGCGGATCAGATCTGCCGGAATGCCGGAGTTGATGCCGCCGCGGAATACCGGCTGACCACGGCCCTTCAGCAATTCATCGACGAGAGCCGAGGCCGGCAGGCCGAGCAGAGTGGCGATGTGATGTGCTGATATGCGGATATTGGTTTCGAGGCCGGGAATTTCGGCGAGCGTCGACTGAACGAGACCTTCGGCCTGGACGACGTCAAGACGTGAGGCGGCGCCGGCTTCAAGCTGGAACTTGGTCAGCTCGTAGGTTTCCTGACGAGATTTCAGGTTGGCCCTCGAAAGCGCCAGGCGCTGCTGATAATAGCGAACGTCAATATAGCTCGAGACGAGATCCTGCACGAGGGTCAGCTTGGCGACATCGGCGGATGCGTATGCGGAATCGAGCGAAGCGAGCGCGCTTTCGGTGCTGCGCTTGTAAAGGCCGAAGAGATCGAGCAGCCAGCTCAGCTGGACGTCGCCTGCACTGGTGTTGCGCGTGTCGAACTGCGTGCGCAGCTCGCCCGTCTGGCCGCTGATCGTGTGCGACGCGCCAACGTTGAGGTTCGGCAGGCCGCCCGCGCCGGCGACGGTGACGTTTGCGGAAGCCGCATTGATGCGTTCGATCGCCTGCTGGACAGTCAGGTTCTGGTCGAGGCCGGCCTGGACATAACCATTCAGTTTGGGGTCGTTGAAGGCGGTCCACCAGGCTGCGGTAGCAACGTCACCAACACTCTTGGTTCCGCCTTCTCCGAATTTGGCGGGCAGCGGCATTTCAGGAGGAGCATGATCCGGGCCCACAACGCAGCCCGACAATAATAAAAATAATGCCGGTGTGGCAAAACGAAGAGATACCATTCATTTCTTCCTGTACTCGAGCAAGTCAATTCTTGTCCGAAGCTTCATGCTTCACTATCGCCGCCGCGCCTCGTCCTACCACAAACACACACACCGAAGCAGTCGGGCGCAATGTAGCAATCGGAACAGCATTATCACAGTGCATTTATATCACACTGATGCCGCATTTTTGCCGCGTGTGGCAAAGATGCGTCGTATGACCACGAAAAAGGACGGCACGAAGAAAATTCCAAGCAACGTCGCCGCCAGCATACCGCCGAGAACGCCGATGCCGATGGCGTTCTGCGCCGCCGAGCCCGCGCCCGCCGCGACCGCCAGCGGCACCACGCCGAGAATGAAGGCGAGCGAAGTCATGATGATTGGCCGCAGGCGTAGCCGCGCCGCTTCCAACGTCGCTTCGAAAAGCCCCATGCCGCTTTCCGTGCGATCCTTGGCGAATTCGACGATCAGGATCGCGTTCTTCGCCGCCAGGCCGATCGTGGTGAGCAAGCCGACCTTGAAATATACATCGTTCGCCTGGCCGAAGAGCGTTGCCGCCGCCAGAGCACCGAGAACGCCGACAGGCACCGCCATGATCACCGAGAAGGGAATAGACCAGCTTTCGTAGAGCGCTGCCAGGCAGAGGAAGACGACGAGAACCGAGATCGCGTAGAGCATCGGCGCCTGCGAGCCGGAAAGGCGCTCCTGATAGGAAATGCCCTGCCAGGCAACCGTGTAACCGCCGCCGAGTTGCTCGGTCAGCGCTTCCATTTCGTTCATGGCGTCGCCGGAGGACACGCCGGGGGCAGCGGCACCATCGAGCGGAATGGCGCTGACGGCGTTGAATCGGGCAAGCGAAGGCGCGCCCTTTACCCACTCAGTGCGGGTAAAGGCGGAGAAGGGGACCATTTCCCCGTCATTGTTGCGGGCATACCAGTGATCCAGATCGTCCGGCTGCATGCGGAAGGGCGCGTCGCCCTGCACATAAACCGGTTTGATCTCTCCGTTCAGCGTAAAGTCGTTGACGTCGCGGCCGGTGAAGATGATCGACAACATCGAATTGACCGAGGAGATGTCGACGCCCATGGCGCCGATCTTTTCCTGATCGAGCACGATCCGCATCTGCGGCTCGACTTCCTTGTTGCTGCTGCGCAGGGCCACGACTTTACCCGAGCTGTTGCCCATCTGGATCAGCCGCTTGGAAGCGGCCGTGAGAGCATCGTTGCCATGGCCACCCGTATCGACGAGATACATTGAAAAACCGCTCGACACGCCAAGGCCCTGAATCGCCGGCGGCAGGAGCGCGAAGACCTGTGCCTCGCGCATTGCAAAGAAGCTGCGAAGCGCCCGGTTGACTACCGACTGGGCGCTCAGATTTGGATCGGTACGCAGCGAGAAATCCTTGAGCTTGGTGAAAACGATGGCGCTGTTCTGGCCGGAACCGCTGAAGCCGAAGCCGAGGGCGCCGAAGACGGATTCGACGGCATCCTTCTCATTCTGGCGATAGTAGTTTTCCACCTTCTCGACGACCGCCTGGGTCTGCTGGGTGGTCGAGCCTGGCGGCGTGGTGACGATGGTCAGCAGCACGCCCTGGTCTTCCTGCGGCAGGAAGGAGCTCGGCAATCGGGTGAAGAGATAGGCGCAGCCGACGCCGACGAGAAGGAAGACCAGCATGACGCGGATCGGCCGCTTCAGGAGATAGCCGATGGTCCTGACATAGCCGTTGGTCGAGCGCGTGAAGTTGCGGTTGAACCAGTCGCCGACGCGGTGTTTTCTGTGTTCGCTGACCGGCTTCAGCATCGTGGCGCAGAGCGCCGGCGTCAGCACGATGGCGACGAGCGCCGATAGCAGCATGGCCGAGACGATGGTGATCGAGAACTGGCGATAGATGATGCCGGTCGAACCGCCGAAGAAGGCCATGGGAATGAAGACGGCGGTCAGCACGAGCGCAATGCCGACGATGGCGCCGGTGATTTCGCCCATCGACTTTTCCGTCGCTTCGAGCGGCGAAAGCTTCTCTTCGGACATGATGCGCTCGACGTTTTCGACGACGACGATCGCGTCGTCGACGAGAAGGCCGATCGCAAGCACCATGGCGAACATCGTCAACGTGTTGATTGAATAGCCGGTGGCCGCCAGCACTCCGAAAGTGCCAAGCAGCACCACGGGAACGGCAATGGTCGGAATGAGCGTTGCGCGCAGATTCTGCAGAAAGACGAGCAGCACCACGAAGACGAGCACGATCGCCTCGATCAGCGTATGCACGACCTTCTCGATCGACAGTTCCACGAAGGGTGTCGTGTCGTAGGGATAAGTGATCTTGACGCCATCCGGCAGAGTGCGGCCGATGACGTCGAGGGCAGATCGCACGCGGGCGGCAGTATCGATGGCGTTGGCGCCGATGGCGAGGTTGACGGCAAAGCCACTCGAGGGCAGGCCGTTGTAGCGGGAACTGCCGCCGTAGCTTTCCTGGCCGATCTCGATGCGCGCGACGTCGCTCAGGCGCACGGTCGCCCCGTCTTTTTCGACCTTCAGGATGATGTGCTCGAAATCAGCGACGGTGGTCAGCTGGCTCTGCGCGGTGATGGTGACGTTGAGCTGCTGACCGGGAATCGTCGGCTGGGCGCCGAGCGAGCCGACGGAGACCTGGGTGTTCTGCGCCTGGATCGCTGCCGTGACGTCGCTCGGCGTCAGCTGGTATTTCAAGAGTTTGAAGGGATCGAGCCAGATGCGCATGGCGTATCCCGAACCGAAAACGTTGATGCTGCCGACGCCTTCCAGGCGCTGGATCTGATCCTCGATCGAGGTCGACATGATGTTGCCGAGATCGACCGAACTGCGCTTGCCGTCGGTCGAAACGAGCGATCCGACGAGAAGGATGCTCGAGGTCGAGCGCGTCACGCTGATGCCGGCATCGATGACGTCGCCCGGAAGCTGCGACTGAACCAGCTGCAGCTTGTTCTGCACCTGCACCTGGGCGATGTCGGGATCGATGCTGGTTCCGAAGGTGAGCTGGATGCTGGCCGAACCGGTCGACGAGGTCGAGGTCATGTAGGTGAGGTCGTCGAGTCCGGTCATGCCGTCTTCGATGATCGTCGTCACTGATTTTTCGACGGTCTCGGCGCTGGCGCCGCGATAGGTAGCGTTGATGCGCACCGTCGTCGGTGCGATGTCGGGATATTGCGAGATCGACAGGATGAAGATCGCCAGCAGGCCGGCGAGCATGATGGTGATCGCAATGACCCAGGCGAAAATCGGACGTCGGATGAAAAACTTGGCCATCTGTTGTTCCTGTGCGGCTGAGACGGTGACTTGCAGGCTCGCAGCGATTACTTCGCTGCGGGCTTCTCAGCGTCACCGGCCGCGGTCTGCTCGGCCGGCACGACCACGCCGTTGTCGTTGATCTTCGTCGGGACCGGCGTCACCGGCATGCCCGCCGTGACCGACTGCAGGCCGGTGACGATCAGCTGATCGCCGTCCTTGATGCCTTCGGTGACCAGCCAGGAATTGTTGGAGGGCGAACTGTTTTCGAAGGCGCGGGTTTCGACCTTGCCGTCGGCGGAAACGAATTGCGCAGTCAGCCGGCCGTTGGCGTCACGGCTCGTCGCCAGTTGTGGCAGCGCGTAACCGGTCTCGGCGCCGAGCTCGACCGTTGCGCGGACATACATGCCAGGCAGCACGATACGATCGGGATTGGGAAAGAGCACACGGATGATGAAGGTGCCTGTGGTCTCGCTGACCACTTGCTTGGACATGTCGAGCTTGCCCTGCTGATTATATTCCTTGCCGTCTTCGAGGATCAGGTGGAAGGCGACGTTCTCTGCGCCCTTGATATCGCCGGCGGCCATCGCATCGCGCAGCCTGAGCAGGTTGGTGCTCGATTCCGTCAGGGAGATATAGATCGGATCGAGCTGGCGGATCGTCGTCAGCGCCGTCGTCTGGTTGGCCGAAACGACATTGCCGACATTGTAGGTGGTCTGGTCGATGATGCCGTCGAAAGGCGCGACGATCTTCGTATGGTCGAGATCGATCTGTGCGGCGGAAAGGGCCGCTTTTGCCGACTCGACTTCGGCCTTGGCCTGGAGAAGCGTCGTCCTGGCCGTCTCGTATTCGATCTGCGTGGCGCCGCTGCCGACGAGCCGCTGGTAGCGCTCGAGATTGCTTTCGGCGCTCGGCACACTCGCCTCGGCCTTGGAAATGGCTGCCTTGGCCTGCTCGACTGCGGCGGCGTATGGCGCATCCTCGATCTGATAGAGAAGGTCGCCCTTCTTGATTTCGCCGCCTTCCCTGAAAGCTATCTCGCGGATGATGCCGCTCACCTGCGGCCGGATATCGGCCGTCTGGAAGGCTTCGGCGCGACCGGGAAGAATCGTCGTGATCGGGAAACTCGCCTTCGTCAGCGCGATCACGCCTACGGGGGTCGCCTGCTGCGCGGCTCCTGCGCCGGCATTTCCCGCGGGCTTGCTGGCGTTGTCACTGCAGGCGCCAAGCAAAGCGCCGGCCATCAGGGCCGAGGAGATGAGGAGGACACGACGTATCATTCTGATTTCCCTCATGCGGTGGCAATCGCCGCTCGATCCACGGGCTCGGATGAACCGAGCACAGGCTTATAAAAGCGTCTGGATTGAGGTGGCTTCAAATACCATCATCCGAGTCTAAGAAAAGCTTTACGAAGTGACGTATGTTACCAATCGTCACTTAGCAAGCGCTTTTTTGCAGTGCGGCATCGACGAAGCAGACGATATCTTCGGCGCGGTGCACCAGCGTTTCCTTATCCTCGCGTGCAATCAGGATCGGGTGCAGTACGCAGGCCAAAACGTCTGCGACGGTGCGTGCCGCACTTTCGGGATTGCGACAATGATAACGCCCGTCCGCCACGCCCTCGCGGATAATCTCGCCAAGTTTCTCCTCGATCCGCGCGCGATAGCGCTTGCCGGCCTCGAGTTTGGCCTCGATTGTCGAAAGCACCATTTCGAAAATGTAAGGGTTTTTCTGGATGTCCTGCAGGTGGCTTTCCAGCAGGCGCAGGACGAAGCGGAGCAACTGCTCCTTTGGGGGCAGCTTCTGGTCGAAGGCGGCGAAGCGATCGGTGGCATTATCGAGATGTCGTCCGGCGATTGCATCGACCAGCGCCACCTTGGAACGGAAATGCTTGAAGACGTTGGCGGGAGACATATTGAGCGCGCCGGCGATGTCGGCGATCGACACCGCGACGAAGCCGCGCTGGCGAAACAGTATCTCCGCCATCGAGAGAATATCCTCCCGCGTTTCCTCGGCCTTGCGCCTCGGCCTTCTTGCCATGCGTCCCCCGCCGGGCCGAACCCGGTACCTTTTTTCCCATGCTAGCGCGATTGAGCGAGGGCTGCCAAGCCGATGCTTATCCTGGCAGCACTCGTGTATTGGCTTATCAGGTGAAATAGGGGGCGAGGTTGTCGCGAACACGAGCAAGCGGCGTCTTGCCGCTGTCGTCCGGAACGAAGCGCTCGCCGGTAATCGCCTCATAGGCCCTGATGTAAACGGCCGAGGTCTGCTCGATCAGTTCAGTGGGAATCTTCGGGATCTCGTCCTTATAGGGATCGCAGCGCTCCGCCACCCAGGCGCGGACGAAATCCTTGTCGAAGCTTTCAGGACGTTTCCCGGCAGCGAAACTTGCCGGATAGCTTTCGGCCAGCCAATAGCGGCTGCTGTCGGGCGTGTGGATCTCGTCGGCGAGAATGATGTCGCCGTCATTGTCGGTGCCGAATTCATATTTGGTATCGACGAGGATAAGGCCACGTTTGGCCGCCATCTCCTGCCCGCGAGCAAAGAGGGCGAGCGCGTATGCCGACAGGGTTTTCCACTGTCGACTTGTCAGAAGGCCGCGCGTGATTATTTCGGAAGGGGTCAGCGGTTCGTCGTGGCCGCCGTCGAACTCCTTGCTGGTCGGAGTGATGACCGGTTCGGGCAGGACTTGATTGTCGCGCATGCCGTCGGGCAAGCGTATGCCGTACATCTCGCGCTCACCTTTTTTGTAGAGCGTCAGGATCGACGTGCCGGTGGTGCCAGCGAGATAGCCGCGCACCACGATTTCGACGGGCAGGATATCGAGCCTCCTGCCGATGACGACATTCGGATCGGGATAGTCGAGAACGTGGTTCGGGCAAATATCTTTCGTCGCCTCGAACCAGTAGCGCGCCGTTTGCGTCAGCACCTGGCCTTTGTAGGGAATGCAGGTCAGAATGCGGTCAAAGGCGCTCAGCCGGTCGGTGCTGATAATGATGCGGCGTCCGTCCGGAAGGTCGTAATTCTCGCGCACTTTGCCGCGATAGTAGTTCGGCAATTCCGGGAAATGGGCTTCGGAGAGGATTCGCACGGCGCTCGACTGTCCTTGTATTTAGCTGAAGGCTACCTGCTCTAATTTCATTACCGGCGAAGTTCAAGCCAGCCGAAGTATCGCATCACAGCCAGAACAGAGCCAGGAGAAACAGAGCGAGGCCGTAACCTCCGAGGGCAAGGGGCCAGCCGGCGCGCAGGAAGTCGCTGAAGCGGTAGCCGCCGATGCCCATTGCCAGCGTATTGTTGTGATGACCGAAGGGCGTCAGAAAATCGAGGGAGGCGCCGACGGCTACTGCAATCAGATAGGCGTCCGGCGCATGTCGCCCGAGCCTCGCAAATTCGAGTGCGATCGGAGCCAGCACGATTGCGACTGTCGCATTGTTGACGAAGGGCGTCAGCACCATCGCGAGGAACAGGATGAGGGCGATGCCGGAAAGCGGATGATTAACCGGCAGGATGAGGCTCAGCCAACCGGCAATCGCTTCGGCCGCCCCGGTGCTTGCCACTGCCTGCCCGATCGGAATCATCGCTGCGAGCATGATGATGATCGGCCAGTTGAGGTCGGCCATGGCCTGGCGGATGTTGAGATGATTAAGCAGGGTGAGGGCGAGCACGACGCAGGCAAAGGCGATGTCGGGACGGAGGCCCACCGCCGAGGCAGCGACGCCGCAGGCAAACAGCGCGAAGGGCCGCCAGGAGAGGGCGGCCGGTTCGGCTGGAACTGTCGGAGCAAGCGGCAGGCACTCGCTTTCCTCCAGCGCTTCGGCAATCGCCTGATGTGGCCCCTCCAGCGTCAATATATCGCCGATCGACAGCTGCAGATCGAGGAAACGGCCTTCGATGCGCGAGCTACGCATGGAAAGAGCAGTGACTGCGATTCCGCGATGGTGGAAGACTTCGAGCGAACGGACGCGCGAACCCACCAGCGTGCTTTCGGGCATGACTACGGTTTCGACTCGGGTAAAGTCGGGCGGCAAGCCGTCCGGATGAGCATCGGTAACCAGGGCCTGTGTGGCGGCAAGGCCGGCAAAGACGCTGTCGGCGCCCTCGGCAAGCAGCACGTCGCCAGCGTTGATTACCGACTGGTCGAGCGGGCCAAATACGAAATTGTCGCCACGGATCAGCGCGTGCGGTTTGATGCCGAAGCGGGTCGGACATTCGGAAAGCCGTACGCCGATCAGAGGCGAGGCATCCGGGACGCGACGTTCGACGACGATGCGACGCGTGCCCTGGACGAGCGTTGCCGGTACTGGGTCAGGTTCTGGAAATAGCTGTCGGACCCGAATGGCGAAGAGCAGGATGCCCGCAATTGCGACCGGCAGCCCGACATAGCTGAAATCGAAGAAACGAAAACCCGCACCGGACGCCTTGGCAAGCGCATCGCTGACGAGCAGGTTGGCCGGCGTGCCGATCAGCGATACGAGGCCGCCGAGCAAGGCGGCAAATGAGATGGGCATGACGAGCTGACGGCGGGGGATTGAGAGCGCCACGCCGAGCCGCAGCGCCACCGGCAGCGTAATCGCAAAGGCGCCGATATTGTTCATAAAGATGGAAAGAATGCCAGCAAGCGAGGAAGCACCTGATATGACTTTGAAATTCGACGGTCTTGCGCTCGCGATCCGCGCGGCAAGGTTGTCGAAGAGTTTGGCGCGCGCCAGCACCTGGACGATCAATAAAATTTCGATGACGGTGATAACGACGGGGCTGGCGAAGCCCGCAAAGATTTGGTCGGCCGGATAAAGTCCGAGCGCATAGCCTGCGAGCAGGCCGGCAATCGCAATTACTTCGATGCGTATGCGCTCGAGCGAGAAGAGAACGAGCATCGCCAGCAGAAGGATCAGCAGGGATGCTTGCTCGAATGACATGGGCGGATCCAGTGCTTCATCGATGGAGGCATGTCGCCGTGCCGGAACCGCTGCATGTTTCCGGGGGGACAGGCCATGGGCGGACTGTAGTCGTTCCTCATCTGCTGTACAGAGGCGCGAGCCGGCAAAGGTCGAACAATCCTCATGTCTTCGGTCGAGCGGAAACCTGCCACCGGCCCGCGGCATTTCGCTCTAGCATGGGCGTTGCGAAGACACCGAAGACGCGCGCTGCCCATTGCTGCCCGGCGGCTGCGAGGCTGTCGCGCCAGCGCTCCGATTGCAGCATGGCCGCGCCGAGGACGACGGGTTCGATGCCGCAGGCCGTCAGCAGACTAAGGCCCGACACGATCGATGCGCCGCTGGAAATGACGTCATCAATCAGGGCGACGCGCCGTCCGGTCAGCAGCGGCAACATGCGCGGGTCGACATAGAGGCGCTTGTCTTGTGTCGGCGTGGTGATCGAAGACAGCGGAACGGAGAGTTCTTCGCGGTACCAGAACTTGCGCGAGGTGCCGAGCGGGATGTAGCGGCGGTGACCGAGCTTCTGCGCAACGGCGGCTGCAAGCGTCAGGCCGAGTGTCGGCAGGCCGGCGATGACGTCGATGCGCATAGGCCTGATCTTTTCGGCGAGACTTTCAGCCAATGAGTCTAGCACGGCGAAGCTCGCCTGGTTGACAATCAGTGACGCGAGAGCGCGATCACCATCTGCCAACAGCCGTATCGGCAGGCGTAGCTGGCGGCCGTCTTCCAGCGTGGCGACATAGAAGGAGGTGAATTCCCGATCGTCGGGAAAGGTGCCGGGCGGATGGATCTCCTGCCAGAACTCATGCGCCGCGATCTCCGTCACATGGGTCAACGTCTCACCCTTTCCATGCCTGCTCTTCGGCGCAGCGCCTGCAATTCTCCCTCAGTCAGCGCACGTACCGCGCCTTTTGGAAGGTCGCCGAGTTCGAGCCCGCCGATTGCGACCCGCACAAGGCGCAAGCATTCGGCGCCGAGCGCCTCCAGCATGCGACGGATCTGGCGATTGCGGCCTTCATCGAGCTCGACCTCGATCCATGAGTTCCTGTCGCCCTGGCGCAGGCGTCGGGTGGTCGTTGCCGTCAGCAACTCGCCGTCATGACGGATGCCGGATGTCATAGCGGCAATTTCCTCGTCATCCATGAGCCGGTCGATCTGGACATGATAGGTTTTGGTCACATGGGTGAGCGGATCGAGCAGGATCTGGGCGAATTCGGTGTCGTTGGTGAAAAGCAGCAGGCCTTCGCTCGCCTTGTCGAGCCGGCCGACCGGAGAAAGGTGCGGGATGTCGAAATCCTTGAGGCAATCATAGACCGTCGGCCTGCCCTCGGGATCATGGCGGGTCGTGACGAGCCCGCGTGGCTTGTTGAGCATCAGATAGATTTTCGCCTCAGCGGCGACGGCAAGTCCGTCGACGCTGATCCTTGCCGTCGACAGATCGACCCATGCAGAGGCATCGCTGACGATGCGGCCGTCAACGGCGACGCGCCTTTCGGCGATCAGCCGTTCGGCCTGAGTGCGGGAGCAATAGCCAAGCTTGGAAAGGGCGCGCGGAAGAGTGGCCCGCTTGCCTGCGGTCTCGGCGGCAGGCTTCAGCCGCTCGCGCGTCTTATGTGATGGGCGCCGGTCCCTCATCTGCCATCCCTATCTGCCTCGATGCCGCTTCTTTGGCATGAACGGCACGACGATGCCAGCGTGACAACTGTAAACCGAGGGGATCAGAGCGCTGCAAAACCGTGTCAGCGCTTCGTATAAAGCGCCGTCAGGGCGAGACGAGGTAGGCAGCTTCAGCGGCAGGCCATGAAGCCTGCTAGTTCCTTGCGGCTGACGACGATGCCGGCAGCAGCCTTCACTGGGTCGGGATGGGTATAGGACAGGCTTGGCATTTCTGGCAGGTCGAGCGCCTGACGCATATTCATGATGCCGACCGCATAACGGCCGTTGACGCCGTCGGCGCTGACTTCAATGATGCAATTGGCCCTCTTGTTTTCCATGGTCGTCCTCCCATTCGTTTTTATGTTCTCATCACTCTCATTAAAAATTGGTTTTTCTGAGACATAAGCGTTTACGCACCCAGTCGAAAAATGGATCGACGGGCGCGTAAAAGAGCCGGCTTCGAGGCTGATTGAGCGCTCAATGCCACCAATGGCGAGGCTGCGGCTGCGAGTTGCCGGAAAGCAGATAGCCGGCGAGGAAGCCCAGCGCCCCGGCAAGAACCAGCGCGGTGGTCGTTGCGGCGGCATGCTCGCGGGCGGCGCCGGCGGCGGCTGCCCCTTCGGCCCGGATTTGAGCGACGGCGTTCTTTGCGCGGGGCAGGGCTTCATCGTAAGCCTTGCCAGCGCGGCCGCGCACTTCGTAGTAGGCCTCAGCGCCCTGGGCGGAAATCATTTTCTGTAGGCGAGAGACTTCCTGCTGGAGCGCAGCGATGTCCTTGCTGACAGATGCTCTGATATCATCGGTGTTGGCAGCCATATCGGTCTCCTTCCTTCAATGGGAAAGACAACACCTCAAACGGTGATAGGTTCCGAAATTGCAGCTGCTGATTTGTGACGGCAATTTAAAGCTCGCCGGCTGGTGAGGCCTTAATCCGCCATTAACCATAAATTGGCTCAAGGCGCTGTTTTCACGCGATCTTTCGTCGGGTGCGAAGGGCGTTTCGATGATTTTTTGACCGACTGATAAAGAAATTTCCGGAAATCTGCTGTGGAAACACCGCCTGTGGATAAAGCGAGCGAAGAAAATCTCAGCCGAATCAGTCTGTTACAAAAATGTCAAAAAACTTTTGTGATGGCAGTTGACTTGGAAAAGGGGATAGTTCTATAAGCCCACTCACTGACGAGGGCGGCGGCGCTGCTGGCGACGAAGTCTCTCGTTCTGAAGAAACTCA
>NZ_VCHT01000078.1:0-673 GCF_005862215.1 Rhizobium sp. MHM7A | reverse complement strand
GGCATGCATACGACGATCGCGAATGCGCTGAATAAGGATCCCGGCATCTCGGCGACGACGGCGACGCTGCAGGAGCCGGAACACGGGCTGAGCGAGGCCCGTCTTGCGCAAACCGATGTGCTGACCTGGTGGGGCCACAAGGATCACGGCGCCGTCTCCGATGCCGTCGTCGAGCGCGTCGCCAAGCGCGTCTGGGAAGGCATGGGCCTTCTCGTGCTGCATTCCGGCCATTTCTCCAAGATCTTCAAGCGACTGATGGGCACGCCCTGTGCGCTGAAATGGCGTGAGGCGGGCGAGCGCGAGCGGTTGTGGACGATCAACCCGCGCCATCCGATCGCCGCCGGCATTGGCGAGCATTTCGAGCTCGAGAACGAGGAAATGTATGGCGAGCAGTTCTCAGTGCCGGAGCCGCTCGAAACGGTGTTCATCTCCTGGTTCCAGGGCGGGGAAGTGTTCCGCTCGGGCCTGACCTGGCGCCGCGGCGCCGGCAACATCTTCTATTTCCGTCCCGGCCACGAGACCTATCCGACCTATCACGACGCCACCATCCAGAAGGTGCTGATCAACGGCGTCAAGTGGGCCTATAACCCTGCGGGCGCTCTGACGAGCATTACCGACGCTCCGAATGTGCCGGTAGAAAAGGCACTGGAGCCGATCGTCGAACGCGGCCCGA
>NZ_VCHT01000077.1:0-729 GCF_005862215.1 Rhizobium sp. MHM7A | reverse complement strand
TTGGCATCGCTTGCCTGCACCGTCTGAATGGCGTTGCCGGCATAGATCGGCCGCTTGAAGGTGTCGGGGCTGACGACCTCGACGATCTCCGAGATCTGGGCGACATCGAGGAGGGCTGCCACCCGCGGCAGCACCGTCTTGCCGACCGAGGTGGCGGCCGAGACGATCGTGTCATAGGAACCGGCGAGCGAGACGATCAGGTCGGCAAGCGGTTCGGCGAGATTGTTGGCGAGCGCATCGCTTTCGGCCAGCAGCACCTTGGAGACGCCGGAGAGTTTTGCCGCCTCATCGGCGGCAGCCTCGGCAGCCTTGCCGGCAACGAGAACATGCACATCCGAGCCGATCTGGGAGGCTGCCGTCAGCGCCTTGGCGGTCTGGTCGGAGAGGTGATTGCCGTCATGGTCGGCCAGAAGAAGAATGGTCATGATAGTTGCTCCTGTTCCTGCCCGATTACAGCACGCCGGCTTCGTTCTTCAGCTTGTCGACGAGTTCGGCGACCGACTTGACCTTGACGCCGGCCTTGCGGCCAGACGGCTCCTCGGTCTTCAGCACCTTCAGCCGCGGCGTCGTGTCGACGCCGAAATCGGCCGGAACCTTCTTCTCCAGGGGCTTCTTCTTCGCCTTCATGATGTTCGGCAGCGAGGCATAACGCGGCTCGTTCAGTCTGAGGTCGGTGGTGACGACCGCCGGCAGCTTGATCTCGATCGTCTGCAGGCCGCCATCGACCTC
>NZ_VCHT01000076.1:0-772 GCF_005862215.1 Rhizobium sp. MHM7A | reverse complement strand
GTTCTTGTAGCTGACGGCAGGACTGTTCATCCCAACCCATTATCCGACAACCGTTAAGCCGCTCACAACGTGACATCACCGTTGGGTGACATAATGAACCGGATCCGGATGCAGGTGCCCATCGTCGACTGACGTCTTGATCGCCGACGGAAAGGTGTTGGCGCCGTCCGTGCCGATCTTTGCCGGTGACAACAAAGGCTCGTCCTTCAGCATTGTGCGGAAGAAGCGCTTAGCGGCATCAAGATCGCGCTTTGCAGTCAGAAGGAAGTCGATTGGGTTTCCGTGCTTGTCGATGGCACGGTACAGGTAACGCCACTTGCCGCCGATTTTGACGTAGGTCTCGTCGATCCTGACCTGCGGGTGCCGAAACTGGCGCAGCCGCTTCTCGATCATCGGAGCATAGGCAAGTACCCAGCGGTTAATCGTGCTGTGGTCCACTTCGAAGCCGCGTTCTTGGAACATCTCCTCAAGGTCTCGGTAGCTGAGCGGATACCGCAGATACCAGGCCACCGCCTGCACAATGAGTCATGCCTCGAAATGCCGCCCTTTGAAATCATCTTTCGACCGGCGCTTCAGCTTCTCACCAATGGTATTCAGAATCACAGGCTCGCTCCACAAATTCGAAGCGAGAATTTCTCCGGCGAGCGTCAACAGACGGGTAAACTAAGAAAATTTGCGACAGGCCCCCCAAGGGTGATGTCACGTTGTGAGCGGCTTAACGGTTGTCGGATAATGGGTTGGGATGAACAGTCCTGCCGTCAGCTACAAGAAC
>NZ_VCHT01000075.1:0-773 GCF_005862215.1 Rhizobium sp. MHM7A | reverse complement strand
TCCACCGGCACCAGGCTCGCCACCGCCACCTTCAGCAACACCACGGCGAGCGGCTGGCAGACGGTGAACTTTGCAACGCCCGTCACCATCGCCGCCAACACCACCTATGTCGCCTCCTACCACACAACAGGCGCCTATGTGGCGACCAACAATTTCTATACGACCGCCGTCACCAGCGGTCCGTTGACAGCTCCGTCGAGCGCTGCCGCCGGCGGCAATGGTGTCTACCGTTATGGCGGGTCCGCCACCACGGGCATTTTCCCGAATGCCACCTATAATGCTGCCAACTATTTTGCCGATGTGGTTTTCCGTCCCTCGTCCCCGAACACGACACCAACGGCGGTTGCCGATGCCGGCGATGCGACGGAGAAGGGCGGTGTGGCCAACGGCTCGGGCGGCGTAGTCGCCAGCGGCAACGTCTTGACCAACGACACCGATCCGGATGCCGGCGATACCAAGACGGTGACGGCGGTCCGCTTCGGCACGACATCGGGCACGCTCGGCGCAGCCCTGAACGGCACCTATGGCAGTCTCGTGCTCAATGCATCCGGCGCCTATAGTTATGCCGTCAATGAGTCCAATGCCGCCGTGCAGGCGCTGCGCCAGTCGACCAACACGCTGAGCGATGTCTTCAGCTATACGATGCGCGATACTTCAGGCGCTACCGCCACGGCAAACCTCACCATCACCATCCACGGCGCCAACGACGCGCCGGTGCTCGCCGTCCAGACGGCTGGCCAGAACGCCACCGTCGGCTCCGCCTTCTCCTTCAC
>NZ_VCHT01000074.1:0-1101 GCF_005862215.1 Rhizobium sp. MHM7A | reverse complement strand
GTGATGCGCAGCCGCTCGGTCTTCTTCGGCACGGTGGGATAGTTGATCGGCTGGACGTAGACGCCGCAATTGTCAAGCAGCAGGTCGGAGATCCATTTGCACTTGGCCGCATCGCCGACCAGCACCGGCACGATATGGCTGGGATTGTGCATATGCGGAATGCCACGCTGGTCGAGCAGCGAGCGCAGCCTGCGCACCCGGTCCTGATGGCGGGCGCGCTCGAACTGGCTGACTTTCAGATGCTGGATCGAGGCGACCGCACCGGCGGCCAATGCCGGCGGCAGCGCGGTGGTGAAGATGAAGCCGGAGGCGAAGGAGCGGATGAAATCGCACAGCGCCGCGGAAGCAGCGATATAGCCGCCCATCACGCCGAAGGCCTTGCCGAGCGTGCCCTCGATGACCGTCAGCCGGTCCATCAGCCCCTCGCGCTCGGCA
Source organism: Rhizobium sp. MHM7A (assembly GCF_005862215.1). NCBI lineage: Bacteria > Pseudomonadati > Pseudomonadota > Alphaproteobacteria > Hyphomicrobiales > Rhizobiaceae > Rhizobium > Rhizobium sp. MHM7A. Next base: position 666 of record NZ_VCHT01000074.1, on the reverse strand, counting down.
ATGCCGCCGCCGCGCGGGCCGTACATGCCGACCGCATGCACCTCGTCGAGATAGGTCATCGCGCCGTATTTGTCGGCCAGGTCGCAGATCTCCCGGATCGGGGCGATGTCGCCGTCCATCGAATAGACGCTCTCGAAGGCGATCAGCTTCGGCGCCTTCGGATCGGCGGCCGCAAGCTTGGCTTCGAGATCGGCGACGTCATTGTGCTTCCAGATCACCTTGTCGCATTTGGCATGACGGATGCCCTCGATCATCGAGGCATGGTTGAGCGCATCGGAGAAGATGATCAGGCCGGGAATTTTCGCGCCGAGCGTGCCGAGTGCGGCCCAGTTGGAGACATAGCCGGAGGTGAAGATCAGTGCTGCTTCCTTGCCGTGCAGATCGGCAAGCTCCCGCTCGAGCAGGACGTGGTAATGGTTGGTGCCAGAGATATTCCGGGTGCCTCCCGCACCCGCGCCACAGTGGTCGATGGCGCTCTTCATCGCCTCGATCACCTTCGGGTTCTGGCCCATGCCGAGATAGTCGTTGGAGCACCAGACCGTGACTTCCTGCTCGCCATTCGCGGTATGGCGCGTCGCGCGCGGAAAGTTGCCGCGGTGACGTTCGAGATCGGCAAAAACGCGGTAGCGGCCCTCGGCATGAAGCCCGTCCAGCTCGTTTTTGAAA
>NZ_VCHT01000073.1:0-1114 GCF_005862215.1 Rhizobium sp. MHM7A | reverse complement strand
GGTACATTCTATTTCCAAGTGCGACATGCTTATAAAAACAATGGCTTCGCCTTGGAGATATATGCATGTCCCTTTGCTATTCGCAGCTCACCCTGCCTGATCGCAAGCGTCTTTTTCATCTTAGAGAACGCAAGGTTTCCGTCTCGGAGATTGCCCGCCAACTCGGTCGTCATCGTTCGACGATCTATCGCGAGCTTAAACGCAATACGTTCCAGGATCACGAATTTCCGGAATACAGCGGCTATTACAGCGGTATCGCCAACGACATGAGCAAGGAGCGCCGACGACGGCTGCGCAAACTCAGACGCCATCCGCATCTGCGCGATCTCGTCATCGACCGGCTGAAGGCGCATTGGTCACCTGAGCAGATCGCTGGCCGGCTTCTCGCCGATGGCGTCAGTCCTGTGCGCATTTGCCCGGAAACGATTTATCGTTTCATCTATTGCAAGGAAGATTATCCGCTCGGGCTGTATCAGCACCTGCCGGAACGACGGCGCAGGCGTCGGCGCCGCGGCGCACGCAAACCGCGCGACGGCTTAATCCCGCTCGATTACAGAATCTCCCAACGACCTGATTTTATTGATGATCGATCACAGTTCGGGCATTGGGAGGGCGATCTCCTGATCTTCCGGCGTGAACTCGGAGAGACCAACGTCACCTCTCTCGTCGAGCGCAAGAGCCGCTATACGGTGATGATCAAGAACCGCAGCCGTCACTCGCGACCGATCATGGACAAGATCATCCATGCCTTCTCACCATTGCCGTCTTTTGCACGCCGAAGCTTCACCTTTGATCGCGGCACGGAGTTCTCCGCTTTCAGGGCTTTGGAAGATGGGATCGGCGCCAGGAGCTGGTTCTGCGATCCCAATTCGCCTTGGCAGAAAGGCGCTGTCGAGAACACCAACAAGCGCATTCGACGCTTCATGCCTGGCGATACGGATCTGTCCAACGTCGCTCAGAAGCAACTTGTCGACCTCGCCCATCACCTGAATTCGCTGCCAAGAAAGTGCTTGGGCTACAAAACACCGGCCGAGGTCTTCATGGCGCATTTGCGTGAATGCGGCTGATCCCCTACCCTTCAAACGCCCATGTTGCACTTGGTGTAGATTCTCCA
>NZ_VCHT01000072.1:0-1139 GCF_005862215.1 Rhizobium sp. MHM7A | reverse complement strand
TTCATGGCGCATTTGCGTGAATGCGGCTGATCCCCTACCCTTCAAACGCCCATGTTGCACTTGGTGTAGATTCTCCAACCGCAAAGTCGAAATGTCCTGTTTCTGCAAAGTTGGAATGTCACACTCCCCTTGTTTGATGACGGTGGGGATTGCGGATGGGACTGATAGCGATGAGCGAGCGCGACCTGCAACGGATCGAGATTTTATCGAAAGTGATCGCCGGCCGGATGACGATGGTGTTGGCGGCGCATGTGCTTGATCTGAGTACACGCCAAGTGCGACGGCTGTTGGATCGGATCAGAACGGCCGGTGCGGCGTCGATCCGGCACAAGGCGATCGGCCGACCGTCACTGGATCAGCGATGGTGTTCGGGATTACGCCGTGACGTTGGTTCGCGAACGCTATGCAGACTTCGGACCAACCTTGGCGGCCGAGAAGCTTGCCGAGCGCGATGGGTTGCGGGTGTCGCGTGAGACGTTGCGCAGCTGGATGGTGGATGCGGGCCTGTGGCTCTCGCGCAAGCAGCGGCGGACGTTTCATCAGCCGCGCTTGCGGCGTGAAGCCTATGGCGAGTTGGTGCAGATTGACGGGTCCGAGCATCGCTGGTTCGAGGACCGCGGTGATCCATGCTCGCTGCTGGTGTTCGTCGACGATGCGACGGGCAAGCTGATGCAGTTGCGGTTCGTGCGCTCGGAAAGCGCCTTCAGCTATTTCGAGGCGCTGGAGCTTTATTTGAAGGATCACGGCGCGCCCGTTGCCTTTTGTTCCGACAAGCATTCGGTGTTTCGGGTGGCGAAGAAGGATGCCAAGGGTGGCCAGGGCATGACCCAGTTCGGGCGTGAGCTCTCAGAGCTAAATATCGAGATTCTTTGCGCAAATTCGAGCCAGGCGAAGGGTCGCGTCCAGCGGATGAACCGGCGATGTCACGTTGTTTGATCAACGGCCGTAAAGTCGCTTGTCGGTAAACTCATGCAATTGCAGCGGTCACGGCTTTCCACTGGGCCATGGCGCGGATGCGATGAATATGGGTGGCTAGGGCTGAGTGTCTCTGGTGCGGCGCGCCGAAAAGATTTCGGACTGCTGAAAAGACCGAGATGAAACGTTGCAAACCTCCGACGGATCGAAAGCCCTGCATCATC
>NZ_VCHT01000071.1:0-1149 GCF_005862215.1 Rhizobium sp. MHM7A | reverse complement strand
AAGCGCGCGGAGATCGCCAGCCTGAAGACAGTGGCCGCTCGTCTTGAATCCTGGCTCGCATGGAACGACGGCGAGCTGCCGTTGAAAGGAGAATGGAAGGCGCTGGCCAACGATATCGGCGTATCGCCGGAAGCGCTCTATCGAGAGCTGTCGAAGCGGCGCGGCTCTTTTGTGCAGGATTGCACTTGACCTTCCCATGGTTGGAAACCCCATATCGGGTCAGTTAGACGATTTGGAGACCACCATGTACGAATTCGAAATCCAGAACATGACCTGCGGCCATTGCGCGAGCACGGTGGAGAAGGCGATCAAGACGGCGGACCCGGAAGCTTCCGCCAGCATCGATCTTGCGGCCAGGACTGCGAAGGTTGAGACCAAGGATCCAGCCGCGATCAATACGGCCATTGAGAAAGCGGGTTATCCATCCAGTTTCAGACAGATCTGATTTCGCAGCGGACACCTGGGTTGACAGGCGTTCTGCCCCGAAGTCGCAAACGATCACCTGGGTGACTCATAGGTCTGCGGCGACCGTCGATATGCTTCCTCACAGCGCGGCGAACAAAACCACGGCCCCTCTGGCGCGGCCCGTCTATAGGATGAATACGGTGCATGCATCTTGCACACCGGGTCGATCCAGGCCGGGTCAGCCGACGGAGCAAGCTCTATCTCATAAAGAGGGACTTCTCCGGCCACGGATCTGAGCGCCACCAGTCCGAGGTCTCGCACCAGGATGCCTCTGGCGACAGCCGCCTCGGCAACGGATTGAGTGGCAAGCAATTGACCGGGCGACGCGAGCGCGGCTATTCGTGCGGCGATGTTGACGGTCGATCCAAAGAGATCGCCTGCTCTGCAGGTGACCGGCCCGTGGTTCAGCCCCGCCCGGGTGAGCGGTAGCCGTGGTTCTCTACGGCAGGCCTGCAACAGCGACCCGAGTACCTGGATCGCTGTATCGGGCTCAGGAAACGACAGCATTGCCTCGTCGCCGATCCATTTTATCGGGGGTTCATAGCCGCTGAGGGCGTCACGGACCATGCGCTCGAATACCTCAAGCACGTCAATCGCGGCCGCGTCTCCATACACGTCCGCGATGGCGCTGAATCCTGCAATATCTATGAACGCAACGGTGGCCGGCGCTCGAGCCGGGTCCTG
>NZ_VCHT01000070.1:0-1232 GCF_005862215.1 Rhizobium sp. MHM7A | reverse complement strand
GGCGATCGGCGTTGTGTTTGTACGGCATGGCACTCGGATCAAGCTGATTGCGATCCTGTTTGCCTATCGCCGAACCGCACCAATGACCGCAGTTCCTGAATATCACCTCTTCATCGACGATACCGGTAGCCGGGACCCCGATCATGAGCTCCCCCAAGAGCGCAAGGACGGCATGGACTGTTTCGGTTTGGGTGGTTTTCTGATCAGGCAGGAAGATATCGACGAGCTGAAAGCGCGGCACGCCGCATTCTGTGCCGCGCATGGGATCACCTACCCTCTTCACTCCCACAAAATTAGTTGCGGGCGCGGAGACTTCGGCTGGCTCAGGAACCCCGAAAAGGCGCGGATCTTCTTTCCGGAGCTTGACGTGTTCATCCTCGCGCTCCCCGTGATTGGGATTGCGGCCGTTATCGATCGGCCGGGATATGTCCTACGGTATAGCGAGAGATACAGAGAGCGGCTATGGCTGATGTGCAAAACCGCGTACTCGATCCTCATCGAGCGGGCGGCAAAGTTCGCCGATAGCCAGGGCCGCACCCTCCGGGTCTTTTTCGAGGCAAGCGGCAAACACGAAGACCGAAATCTGATTTCCTATGCCAAGGCGCTCAAAGCCGACGGGATGCCCTTCGCCGGCGAAGGCGCCAACGCCTACGGCGCCCTTCCTCCGGAGGAGTTTCGGCGGATCGTCAGGGGTGAGCCTAAGCGCCGGACAAAGGAGGCAGCGATGATGCAAGTCGCTGACCTGATGCTGTATCCCATGGCCAAGGGCGGTTACGATCCCACCTACAAGCCCTATACTGATCTGATGAAAGCGGGCAGGCTGATCGACGCTCATCTTCCTGAGGAAGACCGGCCTAACCTCGGCATCAAATACAGCTGCTTTAAATGAAAAAAGGTCCTTGCGAACCTTAATTCGTTTCGGCCAGCGCCTAGCGCTGACCCCGGAGCGTTGCTCTAATTACAAGGTAGTACACGTAAGGAGGATTTGCAAGGCGGCTGTCGGTTAGTGCAAATTCCGAGGCAATCCGCCCCCTGATTCCGAAATGATGTCGCCCCCCAATTCCGAGAAATAGTCGCCCCCTTGTCCGAGATGATGCCGCCCCTTTGAGGCATCTGGCAAGGGTGGTCTGCAGGTGTGAAGTTTCTTCCTTTGACGGGCGTTGGTGCATGGATCTGGACTTGAGCGGATCTGGATCTGTGATGGGGCTATCTATGTGGTCGGTCCATTGCGG
>NZ_VCHT01000006.1:0-385160 GCF_005862215.1 Rhizobium sp. MHM7A | reverse complement strand
CCATACACGTCCGCGATGGCGCTGAATCCTGCAATATCTATGAACGCAACGGTGGCCGGCGCTCGAGCCGGGTCCTGCCGCTGCTTCACATCACTCTCCATCGCCGCTCCTACTGGTGCTTGCATCATGGGCAACGATCAATCGTCCCTGGATTGCAGAAGAGGCTAGCATATTTTCGCGCAAGTAGACAGTGAGCGCCACCTCGCGATCGCACTGCAGCTTTCATCCAGCCGGCTTTTTGAATCGGTGGAAAAGGAAGAGCAAAGCGCGGCGATCGTTGCAACCACCACGAAATAGCCCTACCGCGTTTTCAAACTCGGGATGTGCTCAAAGTGAGGTCGAAAGCCCGTCCGGCAGTCAAGCTTACGAGACATGCTCTGCTACAGTTGAAGGCGCGCTCGATGCTTTCGGTGAACTGAAGCTCACAATGCGCCGCGGCTCACCTTCAATCGTGAACTCTCCCAAAGTCCGCGCAAGTGCAACCGATTAATGCGAGATGTTCTACCTCATCGGCGCGCACGAATTTCCGCAGCTTTGCTCCGGAGAGTTCTTTGTCAGTTGTCTGTCGCTTCCAACTTCTGTCCCGAGGCAGTTGCAGCTGTCTTGAACACACTGGCATTATAGATCTGCTCTACCGCTCTTGAGAGGCCTGCATCAAATTCCGCATCGCTCATGGTTACCCGAAGATCCTCCGCCAGCGCGCGGGAGAAGCTCGCGATCATGCCGTCGTTATGACTGAGCTTCTCGCAAGCATCGGCGCAGCTATAGCCGCCCGACAGAGCCACGACGCGGGCGACCGATTTATGGTCGATCAACGGTTTGTAGAAATTAGCCACGGTCGGAAGAGAAAGCTTGATCATGACTTTCTCGCCCGAGGTATATCTGTCGAGCTCATCGGCGATTTCATCGCGCAAGATCGTCTCAGCCTCCTGCTTCGTGGGACTCTTGATGAGAACCTCCGGCTCGACAATTGGCACGAGACCGTAGTCGAGAATCCGCCGCGCGATCTCAAACTGCTGCTTGACGACAGCAGCGACGCCAGACCTATCTGCATGCGCGATCACCGACCGCATCTTGGTCCCGAAAATCCCCTTCTTCACAGCGCGTGCCAGGAGGCTGTCGAGGTCGGGCATGGGCTTCATCACTTGGACACCATCTTCTTCGGCCGCCAGACCCTTGTCGATTTTCAGGAAAGGCACGACACTGCGCTCTTCCCAAAGAAAGTCAGGGACCGGCCTCCCGCCGACATCGCCATCCATGGTCTTTTCAAAGAGGATTGCGCCGATCACCTTGCTTCCCGAAAAAGAGGACGCAGTCATGATACGCACGCGCATCTTGTGCATCAGGCGGAACATGTCGTCTTCGCCATTATAGTCGGAATCGGAGATGCCGTAGAGACGCAACGCAGCCGGAGTAGAGCCTCCGCTTTGATCGAGCGCAGCGATGAACCCGTCCTTGTCGATCATCTGTGACATCATTTTCTGATTGGGTGCCATTTTCTTCCCTCATGTGCCGTCATATGCCGCCGCATCTGCGACTTGCTCGACCAGATTTAAAGCAGAATGACGTAAATCTGGCTCGGTGCAAGAGGCTCAAGACTTGCCCGACCTGCGCTCGGTATTGATCCTGCGCGGCAGGATGATATCTTGACCATCCCCGCAGGACGCGTTGCCCGCGATCCTTGTATTGCATCGATCGGTGTTTCTCGGCCGTCCGCTCACTGGTGGCGGCAGGCCGAGGCCGCAGGATCGAGGTTATTCCAGGACCTGCAGAAAGGACCTTCCTCAGCGCGCACTGTATTTTGCGTCGAGTTCGTTGATTGCAGTGACATTGCCGGCGGAGCGGCCGTTCTCGTCGAAGGTCTGGGCGAGAAAGGCATCGGCAATAGACTTGGCAAGCTCAGGCCCGATGACGCGCGCACCCATCGTGATGATCTGGGCATTGTTGGAGAGCGCTGCCCGTTCGGCAGAATAAGTGTCGTGCGTCAGGGCCGCCCGGATGCCGGGGACCTTGTTGGCCGAGATGCAGACGCCGATGCCGGTGCCGCAGACTAGGATTGCCTTGTCATAGCTACCATCGATCACTCCCGATGCGACGCGCTCCGAGAGATTTGCGTAGAAAGGATCGAGGCCGTCATTGATGCGGGACACTTCTTCGACGTCGAAACGATCCTTGAGGTGATCGGCCAATATCTTTGCGAGGCCTTCGCCGGCGCTGTCTCCAGCAATTGCAAGTTTCATTGTCTTTCTCCTTGGGATTAGGCGGGAAGTTTGGCGGCGCATTTTGCAAGGATATCGAGGTAGCCCTCGACGTTCCATGCAGAACGGCCGATGAAGAGCCCGTCGACATGAGGGCACGAAATCATTTCCTCGCAATTTTGCGGATTGACCGACCCGCCATAGAGGCAAGGTATTTTGCGCCCTAATATCGCTTCGGCGACCGCAATGATCTCAGCCTGGCGTGCGTCGGCATAGTCTGCCGTCGCAGGGATTCCCTTATCGCCGATTGCCCAAACGGGCTCGTAGGCGAGAAGGATGTCGGCCGTTTTCTGCTCGTCGGCAAGCTTTGCAAACGCCCCGCGAACCTGAGCTGCGAGTACCTCGGCCGCCCTGCCGCTCTCACGATCGGCAAGTGTCTCGCCGATGCAGATGAGCGGGATCAGCCCATGGCGGACGGCAGCTTCCGTCTTCAGCCCGACCGTCTCGTCAGTCTCATTGAAGAACCCACGCCGCTCCGAGTGGCCGAGTTCGACCATGTCGAGACTGCAATCCTTCAGCATTAGGGGCGACACCTCGCCGGTCCATGCGCCGCGATCGGCCCAGTGCATATTCTGCGCGCCAACCTTGACGGAAGTTTCCGCCAGCAGGCGCTTGACCTCCCGTACAGCAGTGAAAGGTGGAATGATGAAGCGCTGGATGCGAGAATCGCGCCCTTCATCAGCAACCGCGAGGGCCTTGGCGAATTGCTCGGCTTCTGCGAGCGTCTTGTTCATCTTCCAGCTTGTGCCGATCCAGAATTGCCGTGTCTTGGTCATGCCTGTTCCTGTGTCGGAGCGATGGTGAGCTTGATGCCCGGCTGCTCGAATTCGTTGATGACAGCTGCCTCAGGCGCGCTGTCGGTGATAATGGCGCCGTGTTGCAAGGGAGAAAACGATCCGCCAGGTTCAACTGAGTAGCGCTTGCGCAGTTCGTTCGTCAGTGATCAGCCCATGCAACCTTCTGCTTCGCAGGATCGCCCTGATCGCCGGCACCTTGCCCAGCCCACCTGCAAGGGCCACGAGGCGCTCTTTCGCGGTTTGGGGGAAGGATGCTGAGAGCGTGCGGGCCGTGAGCGCCGTGTCGAGGACCTGACCGTTGGCGTCGAAGAAATGACCTAGGATCTCGCCCACGCCGCCGGCCGATGCAATATCCTCGATTTCCGCCGGTTCGACCATGCCGGAAAGCACGAGCTGCGCCTCCGCGTCCACTGTTCCCAAGCCGACAAGCTTCAGGTCCGCGGCATTGGCGAGGTCGAAGACCTCCTTGACACCGCGCTGAGCTCGAAGCACCTGCAGATCGTCGGCCGTGTTGGCAAAGAATGGAACCGGCATCACATAGGCCTGCGTGCCCGTCTTTTCGGCTATGCGGTGCATAACGTCATAGGGATTGGCGCCGTAGTTCCGCGTGAGACCACCGAGAAGGGAAACGAACTGAGTCTTTTTGGCGCTCATCCGCGGCATATATTGAACGGCAGCCGAAAGCGTCCTGCCATGGCCCAGCCCGATGACCGCGTGGTCGCCGTGCTCGATTTCCCGTTTCAGATAACCCGCACCAGCATGACCCAGCGCGCGAAGAGGCAGACCCTCTTCGCCAAGATCCGGTGCCACTTCGCAATATTGCAACCCGAACCGCTCGGCGAGCCGTGTCTCGAGTTCGACGCATTCGACAATATCGCCGTCGATCGTCACCTTCACCACGCCGTCGGCGACGGCGCGCGCTATCAGCCTGTGGGCCTTGACCGATGGTATGCCGAGACGACGGGCAACGTCCGACTGAGTGAGCCCGCCAGCATAATGGAGCCAGGCGGCCCGCACGGCAAGCGTTTCATCGGCATCCGTCATCGCCGCTCCTCCGATTGTTACCAAGTGATTCACTGGATTCAGCTGGCCTTTGTAGATCGCGCCGTCATATCTTCAAGTCCGCCGCACCCGTGTCGATATGCGGCGCCCAGAAGGCGACGCTTTCGGCGATCTGCGCGATCACTTCGCGATCGTTCGGTTCGCGCTCCTTGAAAGAGAGTTCGAGACAGATCTCGTTGTCGTCGGCACCGCCTGCCGCAAAGGCCTCCAGAAGCGGCGCGGGCTGGATCCTGCCTTTGGCGTTGAAGGCAGCTGTGAACGGTCGATGGCCACCCTTATCCATCAGGCTCTGCTTGATGTGGATGATGGGCGACAGCTTCGGCACGGCCCGCGCCCAGGCATAAGGATCATAGTCGCAGGGATTGGCGGAGGTGACATCCCCATGGTCAATATCGGCCATCATCCACATCGGCACGGCCATGTCAGCCGCCGACAGGCGTGTCTGCAGCGCGATGCAGGCCTCGATCGTCTCACCGAATTCGCGCCCGATGCTCATCGGCTCCCAGAAGATAAAAGACAGTCCGGCAGCCTTCGCGTGCTCGGCGACCTCACACCAGCAATCGATGGCGATTTTGATCAGTTCCTCGCGGCGACCGGCGTCATCGAAATCCCTATAGGTGAAGATCGCAAACTGAGTGCCGACGGAACGGCCGCCGAGATCGGCGGTAATGTCGGCAAAAGTCTTGAACCAGTCGATATAGTACCGGCGCACGTCACGGTCGGGATGGCCGAAATGATTGAGGCGGCCATACGGGCCGGTCATTCCCGAGGTGACCCGCACGCCGGTGCGCTGAAGCGACGCCTCCATCTGCCGGGTCAGGCGGCGGATCACCGGTGCTGGCCAGCTCGGATTGACGAATTCATGCGTTAATTGCAGATCGCGGATGCGCAGCTTCCTTGCGACCGTCTCGATCAGGTCGTCGGGCTCGGCAAAGCGGTTCACCAGGGGATTGGTGTTGAGCGAGAGCGTCAGCGGCATCGGCAGATCCTCAGGCAGCGGCAAGGCGGGATGAGGCAAACCAATCGGCAAAGGCCGCCTGTTCCGCCTCGCTCAGGTGCAGGTAGTGCTTGGTCCGGCGATAGAGGATGTCCTCGGCGGTTTCGGCCCATTCGGCGGCAGCGAGATACCGCGCCTCAGCCTCATAGAGGTGCCCGCCGAAATGGCGGCCAAGCCCCTGCAGATCTGACGCGCCCGCCACCAACTGCCTGGTGCGCGTACCGTAGAGGCGGCCATAATGATGAACTAGCTTCCGCGGCATCCACGGATAGCTGTCCCTTAGACCGTTGGCGAAGGTTTCGTAATCGGCATTGGGCATGTCACCGCCCGGAAGCGGCGCCTTCTGTGTCCAATCGCCGCCCATTTCCGGAAAGATATGCCGAAGGCGCTGCAGACCGCGCTCGGCAAGTTCGCGGAAGGTGGTGATCTTTCCGCCGAAAACATTGAGGAGCGGCGCTCCACCCGTCTCGTCCAGGTCGAACACATAGTCTCGTGTGACGGCCGACGGATTGCCCTTGCCGTCGTCGAAGAGCGGGCGGACACCGGAAAAACTGTGCAGCACGTCGGAGCGGCGAAGCTTCTCCTTGAAGTAGCGGTTGACCGCCTTCAGGAGATAGTCGATCTCCGACTCGTCGGCCGCGGCGTCCTCGGCCCGGCCTTCATAGGCGATATCCGTCGTACCGATCAACGCCTTGTCGCCCTCGTAGGGATTGATGAAGATCACGCGCTTGTCGTGGTTTTGAACCAGATAGGCGTTGGCACCCGACCAGAATTTCGGGACGATGATGTGGCTGCCCTTGACGAGCCGGACATTGCGGCTGGAATTGGAGCCGGCAACACGGTTGATGATGTCGGTAACCCAAGGGCCAGCGCAATTGACGAGACATTTGGCGCGGAAGGTCCGCACCTCGCCGCTACTGGTACTCTTCGTTGTGATCGTCCAGTGACCATTTTCGCGGCGCGCCGAGACCGCCGGCGAGCGGGTAAGCACCAGCGCTCCCTGCTCGGCGGCGCCGACCGCGTTCAACGTGACGAGACGGGCATCGTCCACCCAGCAATCGGAATATTCGAATCCACGGGTGAACTGATCGAGAATTGGCGTTCCCTCGGGATCGCGCAACAGATTGAGCGTGCGCGTGCCGGGCAGCTTCTTACGACCGCCAAGATGGTCATAGAGGAAGAGACCAAGCCTGACGAGCCAGGCCGGGCGATCTTCGGGGCTGTGCGGTAGGACGAAACGCATCGGCCAGATGATATGCGGGGCGGCATTGAGCAGCACCTCGCGTTCGATCAGCGCCTCGCGCACGAGACGAAACTCGTAATATTCCAGATAGCGAAGTCCGCCATGGACGAGTTTGCCCGAGCGCGATGACGTGCCCTGCGCCAGGTCGTCCTTCTCGCAGAGCGCCACCTTCAGGCCGCGGCCAGCCGCATCACGGGCGATTCCAGCACCGTTGATGCCGCCGCCGATGACGAAAAGGTCGAGGATTTCGGGTTGGGTCATGTCATCCTCCCTCGGATGCTGCTGCATCGACGATCTAAGTGACTGGCGGCATTGCCGCGGCTGTGGCCAATGTCTGCCAGGCGGCGGGCATTGCCTTTCGGATATCGGCATAGGCGGAAAACAGGAGATCGAAGCGCGCCGCCTCGGCCGCGACCGGCTGCTCGGCTTCACCGAGGAGTGGCGTCACCCATTCGGCGATGCAGTCGTCCATGGTCGGATAGGCGCCGATCGCAACGGCTGCCATCATGGCGGCACCGGCTGCTCCCGTCTCTTCGCGGCGAGACAGACGAATCGGCGCATTGACGGAGGCGCTGAGCGAGCGGCGCAGCGCACTGGAGCGAACGGCGCCGCCGGTGACGCGCAACTCTTGCGGCACGTCGCCCATTGCGGCGTAGCAGTCACGAGTGGCAAGCGCCAGGCCTTCGACGACAGCACGGACCAGGTCGGGAAATCCGTGGCGCACCGACAGACCGGAGAAGCCCGCACGCGCCTGCGCGTTGACGAAGGGGCCGCGCTCTCCGGCCTCCGAAATATAGGGATGGTAGAGCACGGCGCCGGGCTGGCTTTCGAAGAACCAGCGGTCGATCCTCGCGACAAGGTCCGCATGACTGGCAGGCTTTCCGGCCTCCGCCATCAGATAGCCAGCCATATCCAGCAGCCAGTCGATATTGATCGTCGAGCCCATATTGGTTTGCACCTGCGTCACTGTGCCGGGGATCGGCAGGGCGATGACATAGCCGGTGCCCTCTCGGTTGAGATGAACATCGGCGACAGGTTTGGCGCGTAGATGCACGCCGGTCGAGCCGATCGTCGAGCAAGCCGCATTGCGACCACTGCTTCGCACACCTGCGCCGAGCGCCGTCATCACCATGTCCACATAACCGAGGCTGACGGGCGTGCCGGCAAGAAGCCCGCAGGCATTTGCCGCCTCCGAGCTTAGCGGATGGGTTATCTCAGATCCGTCGAGGACGTCGGGGAGCAGTGCGCGGCGATGCGTCAGGCCAAGCGCATCGATGGCAACAGGCGAATAGCGGCGCGTGCGGAAATTGCCGAATGTGAAGCTTGCCTCCGACGGGTCGGTCGCCCTGACACCGGTGAAGTTGAGATAGAGCCAATCCTTGCAGTGCAGCGCCGTCTCCGCCAGGTCGAGAAGCTCCGGCATCACCCGGTCCATGTGGGCGAGCTGGGCGCCTTGCTGGCAAGTATTGAGACCGGTGCCGGTTTCTTCGAAACGAGCCCGGTTCGCCTGTCCGCCGGCAAGTGAAACGACGGTCGGGGCAGCGCGTGCATCGAGCCACAGCCAGGCATCGGCGACCGGCCGGTTGCTGGAACCGACGAGCCACGTTCCGTCCCCCTGCCCCGTCACGGAAATGGCGGCGGTGCGTCCTGCAAGATCCTCGACTTTATCTCCGAGGCCACGAAGGGCTGCGATGCAATCTTTCCAGGTCTGGCCAAGCGATTGCGTGGCCGAGCCATCAGCGCCGCTCACATATTTGTTTCGAACGGAGGCGGCCGCAATCTGACGGCCGGTCAGATCGAAGGCGACCGCCTTGATGACCGATGTGCCGGCATCGATGCCAATGATGAGTTCTTGACCGGACTGCATCTCAGATTACCCACCGGCATGTTCGAGCGTCGCGAGGGGCGAGGTCGCAGGTCGACGTCATGTTCCTATCCTCCAGCTCGCCACGGGCGACAACGGGCGCATATGATCAACCTCAGAGCGGCAAGAAACGTCGGCACTCCAGCCTGGCGATGTACCGACCGAGTCCTCACTCCTTCGCAAAACATCCCATTGATAGATAACACAAAGATATCGTTTTGCTAGTAAGATTTTTCTGAAGCTGAATTTTTTTTCATATAAAATGGCTGTCGTGATCAGGCTGCTCAACGCCCGCCCTACCCGCACCGATGAACGGCACAACCTGCGTCGGCCGACAGGTGTGACTGAATTTCAGCTTTATTTTCAACGTGTTTCATCAGCGGCTCGGTGAAAAAATCACCCGCTGCATGACGCTCTCTCCTGTGATGAACCTCCCTTGATCTCCTCCGTCCAGACCTGCCACGTGACGCATGGGCCGCCCCAAGTACGAAATCCCAGTTGACAGATACCGAAATTGATAACATGATTTTTGGCGTAAATACCATTTATCTATCACGCGGCTGGTTGATCCGGCTGCAATCACGGTCCGGCGATTGGAGGAGACTGACGCCGTTCCGGTAAGAGGAGGTTCGGATGTGCTTGTTTGTCGTCGTCGCGCTTTCGATGCCCGGCCGATTTCGGCATTTCCCTGCGAGGCTTGAGACGACGGGTCGTCCTCGATGCCGCCACCGGAGCCTCTTCCGCAGCTTTCCCTCCTTCGAGATAAACCGATGAGCCGCAGAGGTCGTCAGTCATGAGTGCACAAACCGCCCCAACAGCATCGGCATCCGGGAAAGGCAGCCTGAAAATCATTCTCGGTGCCGCAGCGGCATTCGTCGTCGTCGGCGCGATCGCCCTCGACACCAAAGTCGTCAGGATCGGCTCGGAAAGCGATATAAGGCAGCAGGCCTTCTCGCCGGAGACCTTCGGCGCTGAGCAGTTTCCGAAGATCAAGGCGGATATCGAAAAGCGCGCGACTGCCGCAATCGATCTGGCAGCAGCGATCGCGGCTGACAAGAAGGCGGCCGGAGAGAAGTACGGCGTCGCGACAAGCACCGGCCCGGTCATAGCAGTCACTCTGACCGGCACGTTCGGCGCGCGCAAATCCAATACCAGCGAAATGAAGATCGACGGCATGCCCCCCGAGACGGTGGTCCGTGTCCAGACCGGCCCTGCGGTCAACGGCACGGACCTCCGCGATGCTACTGGTACGATCGAATTTGGTCAGTTCACTAACCAGATTCAGTATCAGGATGCCGGCTCGGCCATCAATAGCGAGATGAAGAAGGCCGTATTCGCGGGTCTTGATCCGGACCAGCTTGAAGGCAAGACGGCAACTGTCGTCGGCGTCTTCAAACTCATCAACCCGAAAAACTGGCTCGTAACGCCAGTCAAGGTCGACGTCAAATGAGCGAGCTGAGCTCCACATCCGGGGTCCCCGGCGAGGTCGTCCTGGCCGCCCGCAATGTCGCCAAATCCTATGGCAGCGTGCATGCTCTAAAGGGTGTGAATTTTGATATTCACCGCGGCCAGATCACCACCCTGTTCGGTGAGAATGGGGCGGGCAAATCGACGCTGATGAAGATCCTTTCCGGGGTCGTTCAGCCGACGTCCGGCGAGATCATTCTCGACGGCAACCCGATCAGCTTCAACTCTTCGACCCATGCCCGCGAATGCGGCATCTCGATCATTCACCAGGAACTCAGTCTCGCGCCCAATCTCAGCGTGCGCGACAACATCTTCATGGGCCGCGAGATCATCAAGGGCGGCGTGGTCGACTTCGCGGAAGAAGAGCGCCAGACGCGCATTTTGATGGAAGAACTCGAAGAGGAGATCGATCCTCTGACCAAGGTGGAGGACCTGCGCCTCGGCCAGCAGCAGATCGTCGAAATCGCAAGAGCACTTTCCGTCAATTCGCGGATCCTGATCATGGATGAGCCGACCTCGGCACTCAGCGCCGCAGAAGTAGAGGTGCTGTTCAAGGTCATCCAAGATCTGACCGATCGTGGCGTATCGATCGTCTACATCTCACATCACCTTGAAGAAGCGCTGCAGATCACTGACCACGCTGTCGTCTTGCGCGATGGCATCATGACGGCCTACGCGCAACGCAAGGACATCGATCTCGAATGGATAGTGCGCAACATGGTAGGCGACAATTTCGACCTCGGCAGTCCGCCCGACGGTTACGAAATCGGCAAGCCCGTGCTATCGATCGACCATCTGACTGTTCCTGGCCCCTCCGGGTCGGCCTTCAATTCGGTCGACCGTCTGTCGCTCGAGGTGCGCGCAGGTGAGGTCGTCTGCATCTACGGCCTGATGGGGGCCGGGCGCACCGAACTCCTGGAATGCGTGGCTGGACGATTGCGCCCAAGCAGCGGAACGATTCGGCTTGAGGGCCAGGATATCGCACATTTGAGCATCGCCGGACGCATTGCAGGCGGCCTCGTGCTGGTGCCTGAGGACCGCCAACGCGACGGACTCGTGCAGACAATGACGGTCGGCTCCAACCTGTCACTCGCCAGCATCGGCGCCTTTACAAAGGGGCTGTTCACATCAGGCCGTCGTGAACGCGAACTTGTCGATGCCTCCATTCGCAAAGTCAGAGTCAAGACCGATGGAGGAGAAGCCGCCATTGGCTCGCTGTCTGGCGGCAATCAGCAGAAAGTAGTCATCGGCAAGATGCTGGCGACTGACCCGAAAGTCATCCTTCTCGACGAGCCGAGCCGCGGCATCGACGTCGGCGCCAAGGCGGAAGTCTTCAAGCTGCTGGCCGAACGGGCCCGACAGGGCCTTGCAGTCGTCTACTCGACTTCAGAGGTAAACGAATGCCTGAGCATCGCGCATCGCATCATCGTCATGCATCGCGGCCGGATCTCGGCTGAATTCGGCGCTGACGTCACCAAGGAAAAGATCATGGCCGCCTCGGGCGAAGCCGTGGTCGCGCACTAGCCAGGACATATGGAGCACTGATCATGTCAGTCACGAACATCACCGAAAAGAAGTCAGTGTCACATGGGCAGAAGCGCAACACGAACCTCGTGCGGTTGATCCTGGAGGGCCGCGCCTTCTTTGCGCTGATCGTCATCATCGCGGTCTTCTCGTTCCTGTCTCCTTATTATTTCAGCCTGAGCAACTTCCTGACTATGGCCTCGCATGTTGCCATCTTCGGCATCCTGGCGATCGGGATGTTGTTGGTGATCCTGAACGGCGGCATCGATCTTTCGGTGGGGTCGACGCTCGGGCTTGCAGGATGCATTGCCGGCTTCCTCATGCAAGGCGTGACGCTGAGTTCGTTTGGCGTCATCCTCTATCCGCCTGTCTGGGCCGTGGTGGTCATTACCTGCATTCTCGGCGCCGTCGTGGGCGCGGTCAATGGCGTGCTGGTCGCCTACCTGAAGGTCCCGGCCTTCGTCGCGTCGCTTGGTGTGCTCTATGTCGCCCGCGGTATCGCGCTCCTGATGACCAACGGCCTGACCTACAACAATCTCGGTGGTCGCCCCGAACTCGGCAATACCGGCTTCGACTGGCTTGGCTTTAACCGTCTTGCCGGCATTCCGATTGGCGTGATCGTGCTTGCGGTGCTTGCGATCATCTGCGGCATCGTTCTCAGCCGCACCGCGTTTGGCCGCTGGCTGTATGCCTCCGGCGGCAATGAACGGGCGGCCGATCTATCGGGCGTACCGGTCAAGCGAGTGAAGATCATCGTCTACGTGCTTTCGGGCGTATGCGCTGCAATTGCCGGCCTGGTCCTGTCGTCGCAGCTGACCTCGGCCGGTCCGACGGCAGGCACGACCTACGAACTGACTGCAATCGCAGCCGTCGTCATCGGGGGCGCCGCCTTGACCGGCGGGCGCGGAACTGTGCGCGGTACGATGCTCGGCGCCTTCGTAATTGGCTTCCTCTCCGACGGTCTCGTCATCATCGGTGTGTCGGCCTATTGGCAGACCGTCTTTACCGGCGCCGTTATTGTCCTCGCAGTCCTGATGAACAGCATCCAATACGGGCGTCGGACGAAATCGTCCTGATGCCGCAGCAGCACTTCTCCGCGACGGCAACGGAAGAACCCGTTGCAGTCGTGGAAAGCACCGCCGGCTTTCGGCAGTACCTGAACTCACAATGGGAGAGAGACTATGTTTAAAAAAGGCATGCGCATCCTTCTGGCGGCCGCCGCCGTCGCGCCAATTCTCGTAACTTCAGCCTGGGCAGCGGGGCAGATGACGATCATCGTCAACGACCCATCCAACCCCTACTGGCTGACCGAAGGCAATGTTGCAAAGGCAACCGCCGAAAAACTCGGCTACACCGCTTCGGTCAGCGCGCACAAGGGCGACACGAATACCGAAAGCAATCTGATCGACACCGCCATCACCAACAAGTCGGTCGCCATCATTCTCGATCCGGCCAACGCCGACGGTTCCATCGGCGCGGTGAAGAAGGCCGTTGCCGCCGGCATCCCTGTCATTCTCGTCAACGCCGAGATCAACCAGGAAGGCCTTGCCAGGGCGCAGCTCGTCTCGAACAATGCGCAGGGTGCCGCGCTCGGCGCGCAACAGTGGGTCGAAGCGGTCGGCGACAAGGGCAAGTATGCCGAACTCTTCGGCGCACCCTCGGACAATAATGCCGCCACGCGCTCCAATGGCTACGAGACAGTTTTGACCCAGTATCCCGATCTCCAGAAGGTCGCAAAGGAAGTCGCCAACTGGGACCGCACCCAGGGTCACAACAAGATGCAGTCCATGCTCCAGGCCAATCCCGACATTACCGGAGTGATCTCCGGCAATGACGAAATGGCGCTCGGCGCCATCGCGGCACTCAAGGAAGCTGGCAAGCTTGCCAACGTCAAGGT
Organism: Rhizobium sp. MHM7A; assembly: GCF_005862215.1. Classification (NCBI taxonomy): domain Bacteria; kingdom Pseudomonadati; phylum Pseudomonadota; class Alphaproteobacteria; order Hyphomicrobiales; family Rhizobiaceae; genus Rhizobium; species Rhizobium sp. MHM7A. The sequence goes on along the minus strand of NZ_VCHT01000006.1, from coordinate 372,051 downwards.
CGGCGGCTTCGACGGCTCTCCGGACGCGGTTGCCGCAATCAAGGCAGGCGAACTGCAATATACTGTCCTGCAACCTGTTGCAGTCTTCTCGGCGGAAGCCGTCAAGCAGGCCGACAGCGTCATCAAGAACGGCAGCACGGGTGCCAAAAGTGAGAAGCAGCTCTTCGATTGCTTGCTGATCACCAAGGACAATGTAGACAAGTACACCGGCCCCTTCGTGCTGGAACAGTAATTGATGACGGAGGGCGCCCGCAGGACGCCCTCCCGCACTTCGGACCGACAAGATCGCTTTCGCCTTCTTTGCCTTGGCATGGCAATCACTATACGAAGCTGGGGCAGAATTCAGCGACAAGGGTGACCCGTGACACAGAAGATTAATCAGGGCGATGAACTGTTGGATCAGCTGACCAGCGACAGCCGCCAGACGCGCCAGGTTGCGCGGCGGCGGATGATTGCCGAGGCCGTCATGAGCGAAGGCTCGATGCGCATAGAAGATCTGACTGACCGCTTTGGTATCAGCCTGATGACGGCCCATCGCGACGTGGATGAACTCGTCAGCCGCGGACTCTTCAGGAAGACACGCGGCATTGTCACGGCGGCAGCCACAAATCTGATCGAGTCCAGTGACGTCTACCGCTCCAGTCGGCAATCGGCAGAGAAAAAGGCGATCGCCGAGGCTGCCATGCAATTCGTTGAACCTGGACAGGCAATCTTCTTCGACGATTCTACGACCGTCCTGCAGATGGCCCCGCATCTCTCGTCAAAAGTGCCGATCACCGCCATTACCAATTCGCTGACGCTGATGAATGCGCTGACCGGGATGCACGATGTTACGCTGCTTGCGCTTGGTGGGCAATATTACAACTGGTGTAACGCCTTCATGGGCCGCATGACGATCAATGAGATCAGGGCGTTGAGGGCTGATGTATTCTTCATTTCGATGTCCGCCATCAATGAAGGAATCGTGCTTCACCAGTCGCCCGAGACCGTCGACACCAAACGCGCCATGTTCGACTGCTCCGTCAAGCGGATCCTGCTTGCCGATCATACTAAATTCGACCGACGCGCACTCCATAGCTTCGCTGCACTCGATGAATTCGACGTCGTCATCGTCGACGACAGGACGCCTTCCGTCCAGATCGACCGCATGCGGTCAAAAGATATCAACGTCGTCGTTGCCAGGACCGGCAGCGGACGCGTGTAACCGGATTGTCCGGTGGCGATAGAAAGGTGAATGTGCATGCCGAGTCTTCTCGGGATCGATAGCGGACTGACCGTCACGAAGGCCGTCGTCTTCGATGTTGACGGTACGGCCATCTCCGTAGCAAGGCGGCGCGTGAGCCAGCGCATCCCGAAGCCCCGTTTCGTGGAGCGGGACATGCACGAATTGTGGAGCGCAACGGCCGAAGCGATCCGGGAAGCGATTGCTCTCAGCGGCAGGCCCGCAAGCGATATTCAGGCCGTGGCGGCAACAGCCCATGGCGACGGGATCTACCTCGTTGACGGAGGCTTGCGGCCACTTGGCAACGGTATCGTATCGCTCGACAGCCGCGCCGGCGATATCGTTGATCTGTGGACGACAAACGGGGTTGCAGAGAAGGCAATCACGCTTACCGGCCAGGCTCCGCATGTCTCCGCGCCCTCGGCGCTTCTCGCCTTTATACATGACCATGAGCCGGAGCGCTTTTCGCACATCGGCCACATCATGAGTTGCAAGGATTGGCTGCGTTTTTGCCTTACCGGCTCTGCCGGTACGGACCGAACCGAAGCCAGTACGTCCTTTGTCGATGTTGAGACGCAAGGTTACAGTGAGGAAGCTCTCCACCTCTTCGGCCTGGATGCCTTGTACGACGCGCTGCTGCCGGCGGCGCGCTCCGACGAGATCGTCGGGCGGGTGACGGCCGAGGCGGCGCGTCTGACCGGACTCGTCGAGGGTACGCCCGTGGCTGCCGGGCTTCACGATGTCGTAGCCTCTGCTCTTGGTGCGGGTGGTTATGCCGAGGGCGTGGTTGCGATTGTCGCCGGAACCTATTCGATCAATGAGACACTGACATCAAAAGCACGCGTCGACCGGCGCTGGTTCTGCCGCAACGCCATCGCGCCGGGTATCTGGAATGCAATGTCAATTTCACCGGCTTCAAGCGCCAATTACGAATGGTTCATCGAAAAGCTCTGTGCCGCCGATTGGACCCGCTGCGAGGCCGAGGGCGTAACGATTCACGCGCTTCTGGCATCGGAGATCGACGCAGCTTTGGCACGGCCCTCACCCCTCCTCTTCCATCCCTATCTCTACGGTTCACCCTACGGCGCATCGGCAAGCGGGAGCTTCTTCGGGCTCGGCGGCTGGCATGATCGCGGCGACATGTTGCGCGCTGTGCTCGAGGGCATCGCCTTCAATCACCGCATTCATGTCGATGCATTGCGCGAAGGTTTCGCCTTCACCGAAGCAAGGCTTTCAGGCGGCATCTCGCGCAACCCTGCCGTGGTACAGATGTTTGCCGACGTGCTTGCCATGCCGGTGACGGTGACCGGCACCGATGAGGCGGCCGCCTGGGGTGCCGCGCTTTGCGCGGGCGTTGGGGCGGGCATCTATCATGACCTCCAGAGCGCATCGAACAGGCGGGAGCCCGGTGGAACCTGCCGGCCGGATCCTGGTCGCAGCAGCGACTATGAAAAGCGCTACCGGCTGTTCGTCGAGATTGCCGAAACAATGAAGCCACTCTGGCCTAAGATCGCCGGCCTTGCGGACGAAAGCGCGGCCCATCCCGCACAGTAGGACGACAGCATCATGAACTCCCCGCTCCAAGCCAGCCAGACGACCGGCGCGACAAACATCGACGTCCTCATCCTCGGCGCAGGCATCAACGGGGCCGGCTTGTTCCGCGAGCTTGCGCTGCAAGGCGTCGGCTGCATGATCATCGACAAAGCGGACTTCGGATCTGGAACCAGTGCCGCGCCGTCGCGCCTCATCCATGGCGGATTGAAATATCTTGAAACGGGCGAATTCGGGCTCGTCGCCCAATCGACTCTTGAGCGCAATCTGCTTTTGCAAAATGCGCCGCATTGCGTCGAGGCGTTGCCCACATTCGTCCCGATCTTTTCCTGGACGCGTGGCATCTGGGCGGCATTGAGGACGCTCGCAGGTTCCAAGACGGCACCGCGCAGCCGCGGCGCCCTGCTCATCAAGATCGGCCTTTCGCTCTATGATTACTTCGGCTCGCGCGACCGTGTCATGCCGCACCACCGGTTCCTTCTAAAAGGCAAGGCGCGGCAGAAAATCCGCCATATTACGCCGGCAATTGTTGCAGGCGGCATCTATTATGATGCCAAGATCAGCCGGCCCGAACGCCTCGTCTATGAACTTATCAGGGATGGCCTGGACGCAAATCCTCTCTGTGCGGCGGAAACCTTCACGGAAATGACGAGCGCCCGTGACGGGTGCCTGCGTTTTCGAAAGCACGATGGAACGGAATTTGCGGTTCGACCAAGGCTCGTCGTCAATGCCGCCGGCCCGTGGATCGATCATGTCAACGAACGCCTCGGCGCGCCCTCGCATCTGATCGGTGGCACAAAGGGTTCTCATATCCTCATCGATCATCCGGAACTGGTGCGCAGCCTCAACGGCCATATGATCTATTTCGAAGCCGATGACGGCCGCATCTGCTTGGTTTACGGCTATCTAGGACTGGCACTCGTCGGCTCGACGGATATCCCGAGCAGCGATCCCGAAAATGTGCGTTGTGAGGAGCCGGAAATAGATTACTTCCTGCAGAGTCTCCGTTCGATACTTCCGGGATTGCGCTTCGATCGCGACCAGATTGTCTATACCTATAGCGGCATCCGCCCGCTTCCTGCATCTGACGGGACTGCACCCGGCCTGATCAGCCGCGATCATTCCGCCCCGGTCATCGAGCCAGACGAATCGCGGCCATTTGCCATCATGTCGCTCATTGGCGGCAAGTGGACGACATTCCGCGGCTTTGCCGAGGAAGTTGCGGACGTGGTGCTCTCACGGCTGCAGCATACACGCAAACAGTCGACCCGCTATCTTCCGATCGGCGGCGGAAAAGCCTATCCGGTGGACGCAAACGCGAAACGCATCCTCATCGACCGCATCGCGAAGTCCGCTGGCATCACCGACGCGCGAGCGCAGGAACTGGTCGATCGCTACGGGACAACGGCCGAAGCGGTGGCGACATTCAGATCGGACTATTCGGATGAACGCAGGATCTCAGGATCGCAGACCTATAGTTTCCGCGAATTTGACTGGATCGCCCGCAAGGAGCTGGTGGTCCACCTTGCAGATATCGTCATGAGGCGCTCGACGATTGCGATCGAGGGACGGCTGACTGAGGAGGGCCTCAAGGACATTGCCGAAGTTGCCGCGAAGCCCCTCGGATGGGACGGGCCGCGTGTCAAGCGCGAGATCGACGAGGTTATTTCCCTTCTGGCTACCTTTCACCATCAGACAATCAAAGCCGGGACGGTGGAGATCGAGTGTCACGAAAGATAATTCGCTCACCTTCTGACCGCTTCTTGCAGGAGAAGCCTGATCTGCTCGCGCGACCGGCACAGCTTCTCGAAGAGCCTGTTCGGGAAACGAAATGCGGAGGCGTCGTCCTCAACGCCATTCCGATGAGCCTTGAATCAAGCGTCAATGCGGAGAACTGTGGATCAAGTGCAGGCTGCCGCGGTGCTAGCCGACTGTACCGCCCTGGCGATCGATGCGGCCTCCGCCCAAAGGCGGTCAGCTGACGGTCGAGGAGCGCGGCAGGATGGCTGTCCCGGTCGCCGCCGCAAATGCTCTTGCCATCACCGCTGTCGCGAGCGGAACGGGACGAATCCTTGCGGACCAGGTTTCCATCCGCCTCGGGAAGGGGGCGACGCTTTGAAGCGGAAGCCTTCTGCCGGACCCGAGAGATAGGTGACGTTTCGTACCGGAGACATGGGTAACACTTTTCGCTTTTTGGCAGGAGGTGTTGATGCCGTGGAAAGCGACCTCGGCGCGACTTGAGCCAGGCTGCACAATATCGCGCGGCGACAAGATCGCCGCGGCGAATGACCTCGTGAACTACGCGTATGGCCGCGCCCGTTTGTCGCGCGGTTTCTCATCTCTCCGGTGGCTGAAGTCATAGTAAATCATTGAGTCTTCTGAGGAATGCTGGTGCTTGTTTCGTCCAAATGAACTAAACTCGCGCGATAGCTTTATCTAGCTGACATTCATCGGATCATCATCATGAATATCAGGCAGATGACCGAGACCGCCGAGCAGTGGCTGACGACATTCATTCTAAACGAATGGACGTTCTTTCAGCTAGCGATCATCGTGGCCGGCTTCGGCTTTGCGTCCTTACTTGCGTCACGCACAGAGCCCGCGATGGAGGCAAAGGCGCGCCTGATCAAGGGTAATCCCGACCTGCTCCGGGTCATCATTGCCTTTATGCGCCGGATGATGTGGCTTTTCCTTGTGGCTTGGCTGTGGCTCGCCAATGTCGTGCTGAGCAAGAGCGCGTGGCCTTCGCAACGCTGGCTTGTGTCCACGGCTCTGACATTGGCAGCTGCATGGTTCGTCATCTCCGTCCTGACCAAGATTATTCGCAACCCAACCCTGTCGCGTGCCGTCGCGATCGGCAGCTGGGGCTACATCGCTCTTTATGCAGTCGGTCTTGATGGCCCGGTTCTCTCTGCTCTTGACGGGCTCGCGATCAATTTAGGTGCGGTGAGGCTCTCACTGCTGCTTGTGCTCCAAGTCCTCGTGCTGGCGATCGCCTTGATCTGGATCGCCGTCCTCATTGGCAATATGCTTTCACACTGGGTTCAGCGGTCGGCCGACCTGTCGCCTTCCATCAAGGTGTTGATCAGTAAATTCATCAAGATCAGCCTGATCATCGTTGCCGGCGCCATCGCTTTGTCGGCGACCGGCGTCGACCTTACTGCGCTGACCATTTTCTCAGGCGCAGTCGGAGTCGGAATAGGCTTCGGCCTTCAAAAGGTAGTATCGAACTTCATATCCGGCATAATCATCTTGGTCGACAAGTCGATCAAGCCGGGCGACACGATCACGCTTGGCGACACGTTCGGGTCGATCCGTGACCTGCGCTCGCGGTTTGTTTCCGTCATCACCCGCGATGGCAAAGAGTACCTCATTCCGAATGAAGACTTCATATCGCAGCAGGTCGTCAACTGGTCGTTCTCCAGTGATTATGTACGAATCGATGTTGACTTCGGGACGTCCTACGACAGCGACCCGCATCAAGTCGTTAAGATCGCCATTGCGACGGCATCGACCGTGCCCCGGGTCGCTAACCAGTATAAGCCACCTGTCTGCTGGCTGACCGGCTTTGGTGCTTCGTCGCTCGACTTTCGGCTTCGCTTCTGGATTTCGGATCCAGCGAACGGCCTTACGAATGTCCGTGGGCAAGTCCTGATGGCACTGTGGGATGCCTTCAAGAAAGCTGGCGTCTCTATCCCGTTTCCGCATCATGAAATCATCATGAAAAACCCCATAGAGATCAAACAACCAGACTGATTTATTGTAGCAATACCTGCCAACGGGGAACCATCGCGTTTCGATGGCTACGTTCATCTGGGGCTGGTCTCTACGATGCTGTCGCCTGCTGCGCCGTGGTCGTCGCGGTCGCAATCGGCATCTTGCCGTCCGACCTGTTTGTGCAATGGCCGTCGGCAGCCTCGCCTGTCCGCCGGAGTAGTACCGAGCCACCATTTGGAGCGTGCAAGAGCAGGCGCTCGGCTAGAGCTTCGCCAGCGTCGTTCCAGAGGTTTCAGCGCGGCATGCGCAAGGACCAGCTGAACGGCGTTCGACAATGCGCGAGGCAATCATCACCCGGCGAGCGGGCATTCCGGGCAGTCTTGGATTTTCTATACGTTCGAGGAGCAGGCGCAGGCCAACGGCGCCGGCTTCCTGCCCTTCCATCTTCACCGTTGTCAGCGGCGGCGATATCTGGGTCGCCGGTGAAAAGTCACCGAAGCCGATGACAGAAACATCGTCGGGAATTCGGTATCCCTGCCCCAGCAACTCGGAAACGACCGTCAGCGCCAAACCGTCATGGGCGCAGAAAAAGGCCGTGGGATGAACCCCCTTTTTCTTTAAGTCCCGGAAGGTCGCGCTGAAGCCGTTCTGCTCGTCGAACTCCAATACCTGCAACGAGACACCCTCGTGGCGCTCGGCGATCTCACGCGCCCCATAATACCGTTCACGCCTGCCGCGGAAGCCGGGCGTGCCACTGACATAGACGATCGAGCGATGCCCGAGGCCGATCAGATATTGAAGCACCGCCTGACCCGCTTCGTGGTCGGTGCCGGTGATCTGATCGGCCTGTTCCAGCGGGTCGACCCATCCGAACCGCACGACGGGGATGCCGGTCGCCGTAGCCGCCGTCAGCGCCTCGCGATCATGCGGGCCAACAAGCAACAAGCCCGCGCATGAGCGCGCCAATTCCTCGAGTTGACCGGCGCTATGCGTCCAGCGAATGCGCAACGCCATCCCCAGTCTGTGCGCCTCACGCTGCACGCCATTCTGGATCTGCATGTAAAGCTCGCTGTTGACGGCATCGAGATCGTGGAACACGACGGCGATATCGTTTGACTGAGACTGGCCGGCTGGACGCGTGTAGCCCAGCCGCTCTGCCGTTGCGCGAATGAGCGCGCGCGTTTCCTCGCTCACGCCGCTCTTGCCCGCGAGCGAACGTGAGACGGCATATTTGGACAGGCCGACCTCCTGCGCGATCGTCTGTAAGGTAATTCGCCCTCTGCTTCCCACTCTCCACCTCGTCCACACCTGAATGTAGCGCTTCCGCTATACGTTTTCTGGTTACGAAAGCAAAACTTTGCGCTAACAAAACATAACGCTTTACCTAACGATATCCAAATGTATTCTGCCCCTCATCCCGCCCGATAATCAAAACCACATCCAAGAGCGGGAGAATTTTGGAGGAGAACCCTATGATCAAGCTGAAACGTCGCGCGTTTCTGGCCGGGACCTCGGCCGCTCTGTTTTTGCCGGCGCTGCCTGCGCTAGCGGTGGACTACAAAGAAGCGAACATTCTGAAGGAGAAGGTTTCGAGTGGCGCTTTGCCGCCGCTGAAGGACCGGCTGCCGGAAAATCCCCTCGTCATCAAGCCGGTCGAAAGCGTCGGGAAATATGGCGGCGACTGGAACATGGCCCTTGTCGGCGGTGGTTCGCTCTCCATGCTGTTCCGTTACCAGGCATACGAGCCACTCCTCCGCTACAAGCCCGATTGGTCCGGCGTAACGCTCAACGTCGCCGAAGCCTTCGACGGCAACGCAGATTCCACCGAATATACCATCCGTCTGCGCAAGGGCATGAAATGGTCGGACGGACACCCTTACACCACTGCTGACGTGAAATTCTGGTACGACACCATCCTGACCGACAAGCGCGTCGCCGCCACCGGCCAGGGCCATTGGAAAAGCGGCGGCCAGCCGGCCAAGCTCGAAGTCGTGGACGAACAGACCTTCAAGGTCATCTTCGAGAAACCTAACGGTATGTTTCCGCTGCAGGTTGCTTGGGCCAACAACGATCAGACGACACGCTGTCCCAAGCACTATCTCGAGAAGTTCCACATCGACTATAATCCGAAAGCCGACGAGCTTGCCAAACAGCAGGGCTTTGAAAGCTGGATCGTCGCTTTCCAGACCGCTTCGGGCTTCCGGGACGACAACGCTTTCTTCCTGAACTCGTCGAAGAAGCCGTGCCTGCATGCCTGGATGTTCACCATTGCGCCCGGCGAGAATACCGAGCGGGCGGTCGCGGAGCGCAATCCCTTCTACTGGAAGGTCGATACCGAGGGTAATCAGCTGCCCTATATGGATCGCATCGTCTACCAGATGGTCGCCGATCCGCAGGTGCTGCTCTTGAAGGCCATGCAGGGCGAGATCGACCTCATGGACCAGTATATCGCCACGCCGAACAATAAGTCGGTTCTCTACGATGCGCGAGAGCAGGGACAATATGATTTCTACACGCTGACTTCGACTGAAGCCAATGTGATGAACTTCATCTTCAACCTGAACCATAACGACGAAACAAAGCGTAAGCTCTTCCGCAACAAGGACTTCCGCGCTGCGCTGTCGATGGCGCTCGATCGCCAGTCGCTGATCGATGCTGTCCTCGTTGGCCAGGGCGCTCCTGCCCAACCGTCGATCAAGCAGAGCGATCCGCTTTACAACGAACAGCTTGCCACCCAGTTCACGAACTATGACGTCGACAAGGCAAATGCCATGCTCGACACGCTCATCCCCAAACGAGACGACCAGAACTTCCGGCTGGACGAGAAAGGCCGCCGGCTGACGGTAATCTTCGAGATCGACCAAGCGCGTGCCGTCTTCCTTGATCTCTTCCAGCTCGTCATCCCGATGTTCCAGGCGGTCGGCATCGACGCGCAGATGCGCACGATGGACCGTTCGCTATGGGAAACCCGTGTCCGCCAGGGCCGCGATTTCGATGCGACGGCACATCAATTCGGTGCCAATGGCGGCGTCGCCGCAATGCTCGACCCGCGCTATTACGTGCCGACGGATTCCAACGCGATGTATGCGCCGGCTTGGCAGCTCTGGTATCTCGACCGCAACAACGCCAATGCGGAAGAGCCGCCGGAGGAGACGAAGAAGCAGCTTGAGCTTTATGACAAGCTGAAATCGACTTCCGATCCGGCCGCCCAGCAGGAGATCATGAAGCAGATCCTGCAGGGTGCTGCCGAGAATTTCTACGTTTTTGGCATTTCCCTGCCCCCGGATGGCTACGGCATCGTCAAGAACAATATGAAGAACATCACCAGGACCATGCCGAACTCGTTCGGCTGGCCGACGCCTGCTCCCACCATGCCGGAGCAGTTCTACAAGGTCTGATGGCCTGTAACAGCCGATGAATTCAAGACGCCGGCTCTGTAGCCGGCGTCACGGTCCCTCGTTGCCAACGGTTGGATGAACACAATGCTCGACGCCAGAAGACAGAACAGCGACACGCTGCGCACCCCGGATTGGTTCAAGACTGCAACACGCTGGACGCAGCTCACCTTCGTGGAGGACGATCCGGAAAAATATGATCCGGCCTTCTGGATCGACGTCTTCAAGCGCACCAAATCGAATGCGGTATGCCTCAGCGCCGGCGGCTATGTCGCCTATTATCCGAGCGCCGTCCCCTATCACTATGTGAGCAAATATCTGGGCGATAAGGACATCTTCGGCGCGCTCGTCGATGCCGCCCGAAAGCTCGACATGCACGTCATGGCCCGTGTCGATCCACATGCGATCCATGACGATGCCGCCAATGCTCATCCGGAATGGGTGATGATCAATGCCGACGGCACGCCCCGCCGCCACTGGGCCTATCCGGATGTTTGGGTCACCAATGCCTATGGCGATTACAACACCGTCTTCATGCCCGAAGTGGTCAAGGAAATCGTCCGCAAATATGACATCGACGCCGTCTTCGCCAATCGCTGGCAGGGCCACGGCGTCGACTATAGTGAAGACAGCGCCCGCCGCTTCAAGGATATGTTCGGTCACGCTCTGCCGAAGAAGCCCGACGCCGAGGATCCAGCCTGGCAGGCCTGGGTGCAATGGCGCCGCCGGGTTCTGACCGACATGATCGCCCAGTGGGACGATGCGGTCAAAGCGATCCGCCCGCATGCGAGCTTCATCCCCAATATGGGCGGCGCCTCGCTGATGGAATTCGACCTTTCCGTCATCGCCAGACATTGCCCCTTCCTCGTCGTCGATCATCAGGGCCGCAAGGGTCTGGAAGTCGGTTGGTCTGCCGGCCGCAACGGCAAGCGCATCCGCGCCACCTTTCCCGACCGTCCCGTCGTGCTCATCACCTCGATCGGCCCCGAGGAGGAATATCGCTGGAAGGATGCCGTCACCTCCGGCGAGGAAATGCAGCTCTGGATCAATGACGGTACGGCCCACGGGCTTTACGCTTGGTTCACGAAGTTCAACGGAGTCGTGCCGGACAAACGCTGGGTGGAGCCGGTTGCCGACGCCTTTTCGCTGCAGGCGGCCGTCGAGCCTATTCTCGAAAGCATGAAGCCGACGGCCGAAATCGCCGTGATCGATCCTTCAACGACACTCCGTCATTGGGCGCCGGAAGAGCGGCACAGCGCCGAAAAACACGACCTCGGCTTCTACCATGCGCTTGTCGAAGCCCGCCTGCCCTTTGAGCTGCTCTCCGACCAGGTTCTGACTGAGGAAAATCTCGATCGTTTCAAGCTGATCGTTCTTGCCAATGCCTCCTGCCTTTCGGATGCCCAAAATGAAGCAATCCGCGCCTATGTAGCGCGAGGCGGCAGCGTCGTTGCGTCCTACGAAACGTCGCTTCGCGATGAATTCGGCAAGAAGCGCAGCGAATTCGGCCTCTCGGATGTGTTCGGCGCCAAACTGGTCTCCGGCCCGCGCGGCATTGTCAAGAACACCTATATAGCTCTCTCAGGCGATCACCCTGTCAATCAAAACTATGAGGGTGCCGAGCGCATCATGGGTGGCACCCGCATCATTCACGCAGAGCCGGCCGGCAATGCCGCGATCCCATTCCTCTATGTGCCGGATTTTCCGGATCTGCCGATGGAAGAAGTCTATCCGCGTAAGGCACCTGATGGAGCCGCCGTCATCGCCCGCGAAACAGGCAAAGGCGGGCGCACGGTCTATATACCGTGGAATATCGGCGAAATCTTCTGGGAGGTCTTTGCCGTCGATCATGGACGGCTGATTGCCAATGCCATCCGCTGGGCACTCGGCAAGACACCGCGCATCGAGGTGAAGGGTCCGGGCGTTGTTGACGTGGCGCTGCGCGAAAATGCCGCCGGGATCGCGCTCAGCCTGTTCAATCTCACCAACCCGATGATGATGAAGGGGCCGATCCGGGAAAATTACCCTCTGGCGGGCCAGACGGTTTCGGTCGAAATTCCTGAGGGCAAGTCGATCGCCAAGGCGTGGCTTGTCGTCACCGACCGCGCCGCAAACTTCAGCGTGAGGGATGGACGGGCACAGGTGGAGGTGCCTGACATCGAACGGCTGGAGGTGCTGCACCTCACCTGGAAATGAGGTGTTGCGACAAGGAGCGCCTTCGGCCCCAACGGCCGCAGGCGGACGGAGATCCGAAGGAAGCGCCCGGCAGGGCGCTCTCAACGGGAGGAGAAGATTCGGATGCTTGCCTATATCTTCAGGCGCGTGCTCTACATGATCCCGACGCTGATCGGCATGTCGCTGATCTCGTTCCTGATCATCCAGTTGCCGCCGGGCGACTACCTGACGTCGATGATCGCGACGATGAGCGACAGCGGCCAGGCCGTTGATCCCGCGCAGATCGAACGGTTGAAAGAGATCTACGGCTTCGATGACCCCTTCTATATCCAGTATCTCAAATGGATGTGGGGTATTGTCAGCCGAGGCGATTTCGGCTGGTCCTTCGAGTGGAACCAGCCCGTATCCGGCCTCATCTGGGCACGCATGGGCTCGACGCTGGTCATTTCGCTATTGAGCCTGCTTTTCGTCTGGATCGTCGCCTTGCCGATCGGCATCTACTCGGCTGTGCGCCGTCACTCTGTTGGCGACCACGTCTTCACCTTCTTCGGCTTTATCGGTCTTGCCGTACCGAATTTCATTCTGGCGCTGACGCTGATGTACATCGCCTATCGCTATCTCGGCCAAAGTGTCGGCGGTCTCAACTCGCCGGAATATGCAGAAGCGCCGTGGAGCCTCGCCAAAGTCGTCGATTTCCTCGCCCATCTCTGGATCCCGATCATCATCATCGGCGCATCCGGCACAGCTGCGCTCATTCGCATCCTGCGGGCCAATCTGACCGACGAGTTGCACAAGCCCTACGTCATTACCGCTCGTGCCAAGGGATTGCCGGAATATAAGGTGATCATGAGATATCCTGTGCGCATCGCGCTCAACCCCTTCGTCTCGGCGATTGGCTGGGTTCTGCCGCACCTTGTCTCCGGAGTGACGATCACCGCGATCGTCCTCAATCTGCCCACAGCCGGGCCGCTGCTCTTCCGCGCTCTGGTATCACAGGACATGTATCTCGCCGGCAGCTTCATCCTGCTGCTCTCGGCTCTCACTCTCGTCGGGATGCTCCTGTCGGACCTCTTGCTTGCGCTGCTCGATCCGCGCATTCGGTTCAACTGAGGAGGTGGCGATGACGCATGAAACCATCGGAACCCATGCCGGACCCCTCTATGTCGCCGCCGACGGCCCTTCAATCAGCCCGCTGAAACAGGGCAAGACGGTCTCAACGGCTGCTATCGGTCCCTGGCGGTTGATAGCCGGCAAACTCGTCCGCCAGAAAGTGGCGATGGTGGCCGGTTTCATCATCCTGCTCCTCTATCTCATCGGCCTCTTCGCAGAGTTCCTGGCGCCCTCGCTGCCCGCAACATCCAAGCCGCAATACACCTACGCGCCGCCGCAGGGTCTGAGCTTCTTCGTCACCAAGCCGGACGGCAGCTCGGAACTCAATTTCCACGTGAAGGGCTACAAGGTGGAGATCGAAAAGGTGGCTTTGCGGCGCACCTTCGTCGTCGACGACACCAAGGTCGTGCCGGTCGGTTTCTTCGTGAAGGGGCCTGCCTACAAGCTCTGGGGACTGATCCCGATGAACCGCCACTTCATCGGCCCGGTCAACCCGAACGATCCGATGTATCTGCTCGGCGCCGATCGCCTGGGGCGCGACGTCTTCTCGCGGCTGGTCTACGGGACCAGGATTTCGATGTCGATCGGCCTCGTCGGCGTCGCCATGTCGCTGGTGCTCGGCGTCGTGCTTGGCTCAATCTCCGGATTCTACGGCGGCTGGGTCGACACGTTGATCCAGCGGGTCATCGAAGTCGTCAGCGCCATGCCGACCATCCCACTCTGGCTCGGCCTTGCGGCGGCGATCCCGCTTACATGGTCGCCCGTCAACGTCTATTTCGTCATCACCATCATCGTCTCGCTGCTCGGCTGGACCAGCCTTGCGCGCGAGGTGCGGGGACGATTCCTGGCACTGCGCAGCGAGGATTTCGTCACGGCCGCCCGCCTGGATGGATCGAGCGAGGCGCGGCTCATCTTCCGCCACATCCTGCCCTCGCTGACAAGCCACATCCTCGCCGTCGTCACCCTCGCCGTGCCGACGATGATCGTCGCCGAGACCTCGCTCTCCTTCCTCGGCATCGGGCTGAAGCCACCCGTCGTCAGCTGGGGCGTGCTGCTGCAGGATGCCCAGAACATCCGCACGGTCGCGACCGCGCCCTGGCTGCTGGTCTGGCCGTCCTTGGCCGTCGTCGTGGCCGTCCTGTCCTTCAACTTCTTCGGCGACGGACTGCGCGATGCAGCCGATCCCTATGACAATTGATGAGGAAGCCATGACCGCACTTCCTGATGAGGTCGTTCTCTCGGTTGAAGATCTCTCGATCGATTTCCGGCTTCGCACGCACATTCTCCATGCTGTCGAAAATGTCAGCTTTCAGCTGAAACGCGGCCAGACGCTCTGCCTCGTCGGCGAAAGCGGCTCGGGCAAAAGTGTTACGGCCCGTTCTTTGCTGCAGATCATAGACAAACCGGGCACCATCGTCGGCGGCCGCATCCTGCTGCGCAACGGCAACGAGATCACTGATGTCGCCTCGCTTGCACCCGGCAGTCGCGCCATGCGGGATATCCGCGGCCGGCGCATCGGCCTCATCTTCCAGGAGCCGATGAGTTCGCTTTCGCCGGTGCACACCATCGGCTCGCAGATCATCGAGGCTATCCGCCTGCACAGCAGTCTGGACAAGAAAGCGGCGCGTGAGCGCATGGTCGAACTGCTCCGCCAGGTCGAAATCCCCAATCCCGACCGGATGGCGGACCGCTACACGTTCGAATTCTCCGGCGGCATGCGCCAGCGCGCGATGATAGCCATGGCGCTCGCCGGCAACCCCGATATCCTGATCGCCGACGAGCCGACGACCGCTCTCGATGTGACGACACAGGCCGAAATCCTCGACCTCATCAAGCGTCTGCAGGTCGAGCGCGGCATGGCGATGCTGCTTATCACCCATGATATGGGCGTCGTTGCCGAAGTGGCCGACGACGTTGCCGTCATGCGCTTCGGTCATATCGTCGAGCGCGGGCCGGTGGATGCAATCTATCACGCCGCCACCCACCCCTATACCCGGCAATTGTTGGCATCGACGGTGAAGCTCACACATCATGTCGAAGGCAAGCTGTCTGCAGTTCCCCTTCCTCGGGAGGCGCCACTGCCGATCCTGTCGGTGCGCCACCTCAGCAAGACCTTCGGCTGGCACGGCAAAGCCACCACGCTGCGCGCCGTCGATGACGCCAATTTCGATCTCTATCCTGGCGAAAACCTCGGCATTGTCGGCGAAAGCGGCTCCGGCAAGACGACGCTCGGCCGCCTGATCCTGCGTACGGTCGAGCCCACGACCGGCACCGTCCTCTATCGCGGCAAGGATGGCAGCGAGATCGACGTCACCAAGCTCGGGAAGAAGGAGTTGCGCAACTTCCATCGCGAAGTCCGTCTCGTCTTCCAGGATCCGTTCGCCTCGCTCAATCCGCGCATGACCGTCAAGGACGTGATCGGCGACCCGCTGATCGTCAACGGCCTTGCCAAGGGCAAAGCGCTGGAGGACCGGGTGGCTGAACTCATGCGTCTAGTCGGCCTGGATCCGATGGGAATGGAGCGCTATCCGCACGCCTTCTCCGGCGGCCAGCGTCAGCGTATCGGCATCGCCCGTGCCCTTGCACTCGACCCGCGCATCATCATTGCCGATGAGGCGACCTCGGCGCTCGATGTCTCCATTCGCAGCCAAATCCTTGACCTGCTGCTCGATATCCGCCAACGGCTGAACCTGAGCTTCATCTTCATTTCCCACGACATATCCGTCGTCCGCTACTTCTGCGACCGCGTCGCCGTCATGCATCGCGGCAAGATCGTTGAGCTCGGCGAGGCGGAGCAAATCTGCACCGCGCCGCAGGAAGCCTATACCAAGAGCCTGATTTCAGCCGTTCCCAATCCCGATCCCCGCGACAAGCGCATGCTGCACCGGCAGCGTTTCATCGCTCCCGCCAATGCTTGAAGGTATTCCAGTGCCGAAATTCTCCGCCAACCTTTCCTTCCTATACCAGGACCTTTCCTTTCTCGACCGCTTCGCCGCTGCCGCCAAAGACGGATTCGCTGCGCTCGAATATCTCGGCCCCTATGCCGAACCGAAACAAAAGGTCGCCGAAGCGCTGCAAGCGAGCGGCTTGAAGCAGGCTCTATTCAACGTGCCTTCCGGCGACTGGGCTGGAGGCGAACGCGGCATCGCCTGCCTGCCCGATCGCATCGAGGAGTTCCGCACCGGCGTGGCGCTGGCCCTCGATTATGCCGAGGCGCTCGCCTGCGAGCAGGTCAATGTTATTTCCGGGCTGGTGTCGCGGGGCACCGATCCGGAAACGCTGGAAGAGGTGCTGGTCGACAATTTGAAATATGCCGCACAGCGTTGCGCCGATGCCGGCATCAAGCTTCTGATCGAGCCGATCAACCTGCGCGACATTCCCGGCTTCTTCCTGTCGACCACCGATCATGCCGAGCGCATCCTCGAAAAGGTCGGCTCCGACAATCTCTACATCCAGTATGATTTCTACCACATGCAGATCATGCAGGGCGACCTGATCCCGACCTTTACCAGGTTGAAGGACAGGATCGCCCATGTGCAAATTGCCGACAATCCAGGCCGCAACGAACCCGGCACGGGCGAGATCAATTACGGCTTCGTCCTCTCCGAACTAGACCGCCTCGGTTACGACGGCTGGGTCGGCTGCGAATACAAGCCGAAGGCCGGTACCAGCGAAGGCCTCGGCTGGATGAACCCCTATCGGAAGTGAGCGTGACATGAATATCGGTTTTATTGGACTGGGCATCATGGGCCGCCCAATGGCGGAACATCTGATCGATGCCGGCCACATGCTGCATCTGAGCCGTGTGAAGGAGGCTTCTCAGCATCTCATCACCAAAGGCGGCAAAGCGGCCCATAGCGCCAAAGCTGTTGCCGAAGCCTCCGACATCATCATCCTGATGCTGCCGGACACACCCGACGTCGACGCCGTGCTCTTCGGAGAAGGCGGGCTGGCGACGGGCCTTTCGGCCGGCAAGCTCGTCATCGATATGAGCTCGATTTCACCTGTCGCCACCAAGAACTTCGCCAAGCGCATTGAAGCGCTCGGCTGCGATTATCTCGATGCGCCGGTGTCCGGTGGCGAAGTTGGCGCCAAGGCTGCCTCGCTGACGATCATGGCGGGAGGTAAGGAAGCGGCTTTTGAACGCGCCATGCCGCTCTTCGAAAAGATGGGCAAGAATATTACCCTGGTCGGCGGCGTCGGCGATGGCCAGACCGCCAAGGTTGCCAACCAGATCATCGTCGGACTGACAATCGAAGCCGTCTCCGAAGCCCTGCTTTTCGCCAAGCGTGCCGGCGCCGATCCGGCCAAGGTGCGCGCAGCCCTCATGGGCGGCTTTGCCGCCTCGCGCATTCTCGAAGTCCATGGCGATCGCATGGTCAAAGAGACCTTCGACCCCGGTTTTCGCATCCGCCTGCACCGCAAGGATTTGACGCTTGCGGTTGACGCGGCGCGCGCGCTCGATCTTTCGCTTCCGAATACAGCGGCCACCCAGCAACTGATGAATGCCGCGATCGCCAATGGTGACGGTGAACGCGACCATTCCGCCCTCATCCGCACGCTCGAACTCCTCGCCGGAGGACCGCGCTAGATCAGGACAGCTTAGACCTCACCGGACGACATCTTCGATTGCCTCATGCCGGAGCCTTTCTCCGGGAGGCGAAGCCATGTCCGGACATCGATAGAGAAGGACAGGAAATGCTCAGAAACGATATCCAATTTCCTTACGGTGCGGTCTATTTCCGCAAGTCCAATCCGCCGCGCGACGATTGGGAACGTGATTACGCAACGGCGGGCGAAGACGGCCTCAATATTTTCCGCCACTGGTTCATGTGGAGCGCGATCGAAGTGGCCCCCGGCGTCTACGACTGGGAGGAATATGATCGCCAGCTCGATCTCGCCGCCAAAAACGGCATCAAGACGGTTATTGCCGAACTCATCCATGCTGTGCCGGACTGGGCGGTGCGCAAATATGCCGATGCGCTGCAGGTGAATGCCGACGGCACCAAGCTCGGCTCTTACATGGGCGTCTCGGCCGCGACCGGCGGCTTTTCCAACAATGGCGGCGGCGCTGGCGCTTTGACGCTGAACTGCCCTGAGGTGAAGGAAGCCGCCGGCAAGTTCCTGACAGCGCTTGCCACCCGCTACAAGGATCATCCGGCCATCTACGGCTACGACGTCTGGAATGAGTGCAACTATTCCGCCGATGTCGATTACAGCAGCTATGCCAAGGCAGCTTTCCGCAAATGGCTGGAGAAGAAATACGGCGATCTCAAAGTGCTCGCCAAGGCCTGGCATCGCTACAGCTATGCTGAATGGGACGATGTCGAGCCGCCGGTCCATATGGCGCCCTATCCGGAATGCATCGACTGGCTGCAGTTCAAGCGCGACAACTTCTATGACCAGATGCAATGGCGTATCGACACGATCCGCGCCGTCGATCAGAAGAATGTCATCGCCGCGCATGGCATCTCGGGTTCGATCCCGAACATGGCGGCCAATGGCTGTGATGACTGGCTCGCGGCTTCCAAGGTGGAAATCTACGGCTTCACCTGGATTCAGGCCCGCAAGGGCACCGAGCCCTGGAAGACCTGGTACGGCGTCGATATCAACCGCGCTGCCGCCCGCGGCAAGCCCTTCTGGCATGCGGAGCGTCAGGGCGGTCCGCTCTGGCTGCAGCCGCAGGTGATCGGCCGCGACAAGGAAGACGGTCGTGTGGCCGAGCCCGAGGACATCCGCATCTGGAGCATGACTTCCTTTGCCGGCGGCGCTCGCGGCGTCCTGAACCTGCGCTGGCGTCCGCTGCTCGACGGGCCGCTTTTCGGCGCTTTCGGCGCCTATGGCATGGACGGCAGCCGCACGCCGCGATCCGACATGCAGAGTCTGATGGCGAAATGGGCCAACGATCCAGCGCAGGCAGGACTTTGGGAGGCCAAGCCGGTGCGTGGCGAGGTGGGCATCCTCGTCGTCCGCGAAACGCAGGAATGGGATTACCTGCTGAATTATGACCGCAGGGAAAAACCCTATCCCGAAGCCATGTGGGGCGCTTATCGCGCCTTCCTCGAACAGGGGCTGCAGCCGGATTGGGTCCATATCGACGATATCGACTCTTACGACTTCCTCTATTTCCCCTTTCCGATCATGTTCACCGCCGAACAGGCGGCACGCCTGAAAACCTGGGTGGAAAAAGGCGGAACGCTCATTGCCGAAGCCTGCCCGGGCTACTTCGGCGACCGCGGTCATGTCGGTCAGGTGCAGCCCAACCTGGGGCTCGATGAGGTCTTCGGCGTGCGCGAGGAAGACGTCGAATTCATGCCCGACATCGCCAACCGCATCCACTTCAAGTTCGGCGATTTAGCCGTCGATGGCGGCGGTCTGTTGCAATCCTACCGCCTCACCGGCGGCACCGGTCGCGGCTATTTCGACGATGGACGCCTGGCCGTCGTTGAAAGTCGCTATGGCAGGGGCCGCACCCTGCTGATCGGAACCAATCCGTCGGTCGCTCTCTATCGCACAGAGGGCAGATCCAATGCCGCCTTCTTTGCCGGACTTGTGGAATGGAGCGGCCGGACGCGGCATGTGACCTTGTCGAACAAAGCGATCTTCGCTCGCATCCATAAGAGCGAGAGGGCGAGCTTTCTCTGGCTGGTCAATCCGACACGCAAAGCGCAGACAACAACCGTCAGCCTTGCCGAAGGAAAGCTCTCCGGCGGCAAGGCCGCCTGGCCGGCGGAATACGCCTATGATCCAGTCAGCGTCGAGGTGCCGGCTCGGGACGTATTGATCCTGCCGCTCGCCTAGTCAGCGGGCGGGTGCGCGCGCTAGGGCGGCGATAATGCGCCTGGCTCCTTCTGGGTCGCAAAGAGCGGCGAAGACAGTAGTGCTCGGAGGCAAGATGCGGGGTGTACAGCGGGTGAGGCGTTTCCGCGCGCCGCGACTAAGTTGATGATGACACTGCCGAAGATCTCGCCATCCAATCCTGCTGGACGACTGCGCCCTGCCGCCAAAGTCCTGACGAAAGCGCCGGAGGCGCCTGACAGCCGGATTGCAAGCAGTTGAGGAGAGCAGACAATGGCGCCCGAGTCCAAGTGAGCTCGAAACCAAAGCGCTCAGCCGGCCACTTGCCCGAGCCTTCGGTTGTAACGAGTAGCGTCTTCACGAACGCCAAGAACTTCCGCCATTTTTCACTGATCTCCAGGCGCCCAGCCATCTGCTTGTTCATCAGGCCAGCCGTCACCAGCCCGAACACCTGGCGCTCGCGCGTCGTCAGGCTCTCGTACCGATCCTGGACGCTCGCGAGCACCGCCATCTCTTGCCGTCGCGCGCTATTGCTCGCCAGGGCCTCGTCGATTGCCATGAGCATGGCGGCCTCGTCGAATGGCTTCGTGAGAAAGGTGATCGCGCCAGCCTTCATCCCCCGCACTGTCATCGGCACATCGCCGAAGCCGCTGATGAGTATGATCGGCACGATGGTTGCGTTCTTCCGGAGCTCTTCAGCTACCAGGCGCTGCTGATCCCCGCGACCGACGCAAGCGTAGACACGACGTCTTATCACGAATTCGCAAGCGGATTCTTCCTTGCGCGCGCCTTCATGAAATATGGCTGGGATCTCTACGCCCCGGACGCCAAGACCCGGGACAACCCCTATGTATCGCCGCTCCGCGCGAGCTATGACGAGTTGAAGGGCCTGCCGCCAGCGCTTGTCGTAACGGCCGAGAACGATCCGCTGCGGGACGAGGGCGAAGCATATGCCCATCGCCTCATGCAATCCGGCGTAGAAGTCTCGGCGGTCCGCTTCGGCGGCACGATCCACGATTTTGTGGCACTCAACGCGCTGCGAAACGTGCCGACCACCATCGATGCGCTGAAGCAGATTTCGGACGGCATCCGCAACCATATCGGTCGATAACTGCTGGAGGGGCTGGCGATGGGGTCGGCCCCTCCACCCGCGGGTGGGCTTCAGCCGGTTATTTCCCGGACGAACTCCAGAAATGCCTGCACCTTCGCCGGCACAATGTGAGAGGCATGATGATACGCGTAGAGCGGAAATGTCTCGTCCGACCAGTCCGGCAGGAGCGGCACTAGACGTCCCTGTGCGATGATGTCCTTCGCATAGAGTTCGAGGAGTTGCGCGACGCCGGCTCCGCCGAGGCATGCACCGAGCAGAGACCCGGTGTCATTGACAATCAACGACCCGGTGACCGGGACGGGGACAACCCGCTCGCCCCGCCGGAATTCCCATTCGTAGGGGCGGCCTGTCGCATCATTACGGATCAAAAGGCAGCGGTGTCCGGATCGGAGGTCTCTGGGCTTCTTCGGCTCGCCGTAGCGGGCAATGTACGACGGCGAAGCACATGTCATGACACGCGTTCGCAGCAGCAGCCTGGCTTTCAACGACGAGGTTTCAGGTTCGCCGAACCGCACGGCAATGTCGAAGCCATCGCCAACGAGGTCGCCCATGCGATCGCGAACGCTGACATCGACTGTCAGCTCGGGAAACCCTTGGAGAAACTCGCCTATTCTTGGCGCCAGCAGGTGATGACCGAATGTCCCGTCCACATTGATACGGAGGCGGCCGCGGACCAAGGTGCGACTTCCGCCCGCTCGTACAGCCGCGTCTTCGATCCCGGCCAAAAGAGGAGCAACCGCTTCGTAGAAACTGCGCCCCTCGTCCGTCAGCGAGATTGCCCGCGCCGTGCGATTGAAGATCCGGATGCCGACGCGTTCCTCCAGCCGCGCGACGGCGCGGCTAATTGCCGGCTGTGTCAGCCCCATTGACTCGCCAGCCCGTGCAAAGCTGCCGGCCTCGACCACGGCGGACACCACACCGATACCGCTGAGCAAACGACTGTCGAATATCATTGAGCCATACTTTTCGTCATTCTTGTACTGACACCTATGTATTATTTTAATGGAAGGCAATCTCTTAGATATCTCCTGAAGCCACCGAGACCGATCGGCGGCATGAAAACAGGAGAATAACATGAGCAAGAATGACAAGGTTGCGCTGATCACGGGTTCGTCACGCGGGATCGGCGCAGAGATCGCGTCGCGTTTGGCGGCAGATGGCTTCAAGGTGGTCGTGAACTACGCCGGAAACGCAGGTCCGGCGCATGGGGTGGCCGACAGGATCAAGGCAGCCGGCGGCGAGGTGATCGTCGTGCAGGCCGATGTCGCCGACCCCGCGGCAGTTGTCGGCATGTTCGATGCCGTCGAACAGGCGTACGGCGGTCTTGACGTGGTGGTCAATTCCGCTGGCGTGCTGAAGCTCGCCAAGATCACCGAGTACGATGACGCGACGTTCGACCAGAGCATGGCGATCAACGTCAAGGGCACGTTCAACGTTTGCCGTGAGGCGGCAAAGCGCCTGCGCAAGGGCGGCCGTATCATCAATCTTTCGACCAGCGTCATCGGTATGCGGATGCCGACCTACGGCGTCTATGTGGCTACCAAGGCGGCTGTTGAAGCCTTGACCCAGGTTCTCGCTCAGGAAATGCGCGGCCGTGAAATTACGGTGAACGCCGTCGCCCCCGGCCCCGTCGCGACCGAACTGTTTCTGGAGGGCAAAACCCCGGAACTCATCGATCGCATCGCGAAGCTTAACCCGCTGGAGCGCCTCGGCCAGACCAACGACATTGCTCCCTTGGTCTCCTTCATCGCTGGCCCAGAGGGCGGCTGGATCAACGGTCAGGTCGTGCGTGCTAACGGAGGCATGTGCTGAACAAACCGTTCAGCCTGTCTCGTGCTAATCGTCAGGAGATTACAATGAAGGAAGTCATTCTCGTTACTGGCGCCTCAAGCGGCTTCGGCCTGCTCTCCGCCCAGTCCCTCGCGAGAGCGGGCCACACGGTCTATGCCTCGATGCGTGAAACGAGGGGCCGCAATGCGCCTCAAGTCGCCGCCGTAAATAGTTGGGCCAAAGAGCATGGTGTCGAACTTCGCACTGTTGAACTGGACGTCAGCGATGATGCTTCAGTGATGTCCGGAGTAGAGACGGTGGTGGCCCAAACCGGTCGCATCGACGTCATCGTCCACAATGCCGGCCATATGGTGTTCGGCCCGGCAGAGGCGTTCACACCCGAACAATATGCACAACTCTATGACATCAACGTGCTGTCCACACAACGCGTTAACCGGGCAGCGCTTCCGCACCTTCGCGAACAGGGACGTGGGCTGCTGGTTTGGGTGTCATCTTCTTCGGCCCGGGGCGGCACACCACCTTTCCTTGCGCCATATTTCGCGGCCAAGGCCGCGATGGACAGCCTTGCCGTTTCTTATGCGGCCGAGGTCGCTCGCTGGGGGATCGAGACTTCGATCGTAGTGCCCGGCGCCTTCACCAAGGGCACCAACCACTTCGCACATGCCGGCTCGCCAGCCGACACGGTCGTGGCGGCAGCCTATGAGAGCGGCCCCTATGCCGGCGTTGCCGATCAGGCGCTGAAGGGCCTCGCCGCGCTCGAGCCGGCTGACGCAGACGCCGGTGCGGTCGCGGTAGCAATCGCTGACCTGGTTAATCTTCCCTTTGGGCGTCGGCCGTACCGCGTCTTCATAGACCCGTCGCAAGACGGCGCCGAGGAGGTTTTCCGCGTCGGTGACCGCGTCCGTCGCGAAATGTTCCAGAACATCGGCCTGAAGGACCTTTTGGCCCCGCGCCAGAGTTGAGACGGCATCGATTGCCCGGCTCATCATTCCGGGAAGACCTCCGTTATGCAAAGTGCCCGACTCCATGGTCGCCACCCAGTTGCGTGGCAGGTTCGGGCCGCCGACCATGAGACACCCGTAAGGACCGCGCCCCGTCAAACAGCCGCGCGCGGTCCTCCATGGCCGCCTCGCCTGGCCGGTGACGGGTCCGGTTTGCGGGCGTCGACCGCCGCACCGACCTATCCCTGTGTACAATGTCGCCCGGCTGCGGTCGCGGCTATTGTGCCAAGGGTTGGCCTTGGCCTGCCCCGATGTAGATCTAAAAAGCCTCGAGGAGCTGCTGATATGAAGGATAACCGTCCGGAAGGCATCGAGCAGTACGATCATCCAGCAGGCGGATGGGACGCGTTAAAAGCCGTCGCCCGGACACTTGCCGATCAGCGGGTCGTCGCGCAGGGAACGATGACGCTGCTCAAGGCGAACCAGCCGGAGGGTTTCGATTGTCCCGGCTGCGCCTGGCCGGATCCTAAGCACACTTCATCCTTCGAGTTCTGCGAGAACGGCGCGAAAGCCATTACCTGGGAGTCGACCGCCAAACGATCGGGACCGGAGTTCTTCGCCAAGCATAGCCTCTCCGAGCTTTGGGGCTGGACGGACCATAAGCTGGAGGATGCCGGCCGCCTGACCCTCCCCCTGCGCTACAACAGCAGCAGCGATCGCTATGAGCCGA
Organism: Rhizobium sp. MHM7A; assembly: GCF_005862215.1. Lineage (NCBI taxonomy): Bacteria > Pseudomonadati > Pseudomonadota > Alphaproteobacteria > Hyphomicrobiales > Rhizobiaceae > Rhizobium > Rhizobium sp. MHM7A. Next base: position 347,510 of record NZ_VCHT01000006.1, on the reverse strand, counting down.
TCGCATGGGACGAGGCTTTCAGGTTGGTTGCGCAGGAGCTGAATAAACTCGATCGGCCGGATCAGGCGGAATTCTACACCTCCGGCCGTGCCTCCAACGAAGCCGCCTTCCTCTACCAGCTTTTCGTGCGCGCCTATGGCACCAATAACTTCCCTGACTGCTCGAATATGTGCCACGAAGCGACCAGCGTCGGTCTGCCGAAATCGATCGGAGTCGGCAAGGGCACCGTCACGCTGGAAGACTTTGATTACGCGGATGCGATCTTCAGCTTCGGCCACAATCCCGGTACGAACCATCCCCGCATGATGACTACGCTCCACAATGCTGCCCGGCGAGGCGTTCCGATTGTAGTATTCAATCCTTTGAAGGAACGGGCATTGGAACGATTTGCGGCACCGCAGGACCCGGTGGAGATGGCGACGTTGTCCTCTACGCCAATCGCATCCGCCTATTACCAGGTCCGCGCCGGCGGCGACCTGGCAGCGCTCAAGGGCATTATGAAGGCCGTGCTCGAATTGGATGCGGTGGACAGGGACGCCGGTGGACCGGGATTTCTCGACCGCGTCTTCATCGAAGAACATACCGCCGGGTTCGAGATGCTGCGATCCGATGTCGAGAACACGCCGTGGGAGAGGATCGTTGCAATCAGCGGCCTTGCCAGGGAAGCTATCGAAAGCGCTGCCCGGCTTTATGTAAATGCCAGGAATGTCATCGTCTGCTACGGCATGGGGATAACGCAGCACACCAAGGGCACCAGCAATGTACAGCAGATCGCCAATCTGTTGATGCTGCGCGGCAATATAGGCAAGCGGGGCGCTGGAATCGCGCCGATCCGCGGCCATTCCAACGTGCAAGGCGACAGGACGGTGGGAATTACGGAGATTCCGAACAAGGCGCTGCTTGACGGGATGGAGCGTGCGTTCGGGTTCCGCCCACCCGGTAAGAAGGGCCATAATGCCGTAGAGGCGATTGAGGCTATCGCCGCGGGCAGATCCAAGGCGCTCGTGTGTCTCGGCGGCAATCTCGCAGTGGCCATGTCCGATCCCGACGTGACCTACGAGGCCATGCGCAAGCTCGATCTCGTCGTCCACATTGCGACAAAGCTCAACCGGTCACATCTCCTCACCGCGAAGACATCGATAATCCTGCCTTGCCTCGGCCGCACCGATCTGGACATGCAGGCAACGGGCCCGCAGGCAGTGACGGTGGAGGATTCCATGTCCATGGTTCACGCTTCGCGGGGTTTCCTGAGGCCGCCGGGAGACATGCTGAAATCGGAACCGGCGATCATAGCCGGCATTGCTAAGGCAACGCTTGGCGGCCGCTATGGGATAGATTGGGACTGGCTTGTCGGCGACTACGACCGCATTCGCGACAAGATAGAGGAGGTCTTTCCTTATTTTGGCGATTTCAATAGACGCGTGCGCGTGCGCGGCGGTTTTCGCCTCGACGTTGCGGCTTCGTTTCGGCGCTGGAATACTGAAAACGGCAAAGCCAACTTCCTCGTCGCGGCCGGTCTCGATGAGGACCCCCTCCTCGACAACCCCGACGCGCTCGTTCTCACCACCATCCGCAGCCATGATCAGTATAATACAACGATCTACGGTCTCGACGATCGCTATCGCGGCGTGTTCGGCCGACGCGACGTCATCTTTATGAACAGGGATGATCTGGCCAGGCGCGGCCTCAAGGACGGCGATCGTATCGATGTATGCGGACTTGCGGGGCAAGGCGAAAGACAAAGCGTCGTGCGAGGCTTTACCGCGGTTGCCTACGACATACCGAGTGGTTCTGCAGCTGGGTATTACCCGGAGATGAACGCTGTCGTGGCGCTCGGCCACTACGACCATCTTTCGGGCACGCCGTCCTATAAGGGTGTGCCGGTCACAATATCGGCCGCCGGCAGGCAGGGGTAGAGACCGCCTCTGTCGCTGGATTCCGGCGCGGCTCCTGCTGAGTCAGACACGGTCTCATAGAGCCACCGAGCGGTGCCTCTTTTGCATCAGCTACCCCGCGCCTCCGACCCATGCCCCTGGCGCGCGCCCAAAACGCTTCACCTGACCGCTGCCGCGCCTACACCTAGGTATGATTCACCTGGGACGGCCACGGGTTTAACGTTTCACATACAGGCTACGGGCAACCGATCAGATGCGGGGATATCGGTATGTACAAAGGTTCGATCAAGCACTTTGCATGGCCGGGTTGCCGCATGTCTCTTGCAATGCTCACCGCCGTTATAGCGCTCCCGGCCCGGTGCGCCACCGGCAGCATCGATGCCGGAGCAATGCCCGATCTCGGCTGGGCTCTGCTCACCAAGCTGCTGAGCTTTTCCGCTCTCTTGGCGCTCGCGTACTGCAGCGGGAATGTTTCCAGCTCAGCACCCGCACTTGTGCGTCTGAGTGTTCGCAACCTTGAAAGGACGTGAGGCAACAATGGACGGCCAACCCAATCCGGTTTTAATGCCCGTTCCCTCGCGTCCTGAGGACGACGAAGGCGCACGAGCCAAGCGCTCCACCGCTTCCGAAGCTTCGCCCGTGACCGCGGGAGCCTTCAGGCGTCTTGCCATTCCGCTTGTTGCCGTCGCAGCCGTGAGCGCAGCCGTTGCTTGGGCCATGATGGACTGGAACAGTTGGACCGCAGGCGCCGACCGTCAGATGACCGACGATGCCGTTATCAGTGCCGATGTCTCGACCTTGAGCGCCCAAATAAGCGGAATGATCAAAAGCACCCCGGTTGCAGACTATCAAAGAGTGACGAAGGGGCAGGTGCTGGCCGAGATCGATCCACGCGAATACGACGCCGCCGTCGAAGCGGCTAGCGCCAATCTCGCCTCCGCTCAGGCCTCCCTGTCAAATCTCGCCAATCAGATCGAATTGCAGATGGCGGTCGTGCGCGCAGCAGAAGCGCAAAATGCCTCAGCTCTCGCGCAGCAGACGCAGACGGAACAAGAGTTCCAGCGGCAGAAGCAGCTCGGGGAGGCGACGTCCCAGCATGAACTTCAGCAAGCTCAGGCGGCCTATCTGCAGGCCGAAGCTGCCGTGAATTCCACTGCCGCGGCGATCGAGCAGCAGAAGGCGCAGCTGAAGGTACTACAGGGGCAGGAGCCGCTTTTGCAGGCCGAGGTCAGGGCGGCCCAGGCAAACCTTGATACCGCGCAGGTCCGTCAGAGTTACACGCGTATCCTTGCTCCTTTCGATGGTGTTCTTGGCCGCAAGCTTGTCCACGAGGGCGATGTCGTCGGTGCGGGCGCCGGCATCGTTGCCGAAATTCCCCTGCCGAATGTCTATGTGACGGCAAATTTCAAAGAGACGCAGCTTGCCCGCATGAAGCCGGGTCAAAGGGCCGATATCACCGTCGACACATTCCCCAGACAGGTGCTGCACGGCAAGGTCGCCGATCTTTCCCCGGCCAGCGGGGCGGTCTTCGCGCTCCTGCCGCCCGACAATGCGACTGGGAACTATACTAAAGTCGTCCAGCGCATCCCCGTCAGAATAGACTTCGACGCCGACCAGCCGCTGATCGGCCAGATGCGGCCGGGAATGTCTGTCATCGTCACCATCGATACTCCGGCGGGGGGCGATCGGTGAGCCAGCTTTTGCTCGTCTTCGGGCCGCTTACCAGCGGCAGGACCACAAGCCGCCCCTATCTCATCGTCGCAGCGCTGCTCCTGGCATCCTTCGTCGTCGGTTTCGACACGCGAGTCTTCGCGGTCGGCCTGCCGGATATACGTGGCGCGTATTCGCTCGGCGCCGACGAAGCGTCCTGGCTCAGCACAATCGCCAATGCGCCGCAAATCCTGATCGCCTCGGCAGTCGCCTGGCTTGTCACCGTGTTCGGCATCCGCCGCGTAATGATCCCTTCCGCCCTCGCCTATGCGGCCATTTCCTTTACGATCCCCGAGGTCACCGGCGGCACGTCGCTCTTTATCCTCCACGCCTGCAGGGGCCTTCTGCTCGGGGTGTTCATTCCCGCGACGCTGATGGCAATCTTCCGAAATCTCCCGACGAAGTATTGGCTGATCGGCATCGCCCTTTACGCGCTGCGAGTTCCGCTGTCGCAAAGCCTTGGTTTCGTGCTGGTCGGCATTTACGGCGACTACCTTGGCTGGCAATGGCTCTATTGGCAGGATGTAATCGTTGCTCCGATCATCGCACTTCTATTGATCGTAGCTGCACCCAAGGAAGACACCAACATTGGCCTGCTCGAAAAGGCCGATTGGGGCGGAATGCTGTTGCTGGGATCATCCATGACGCTGCTTTATATAGGGCTAGACCAGGGCAACCGGCTCGACTGGTTCCAGTCCGGCGTTGTAACCTCACTTCTGGCGGGCGGTGCCGTTCTTGCAGCCTGCTTCTTCATCAACGAAAGCCTTGTCGAGCGACCCTGGGCGCATGCAAGCGTCATCCTTTCGCGCAACATCGGTATCGGTTACGCCGTCATCATCTGTTTCAGCCTTTGCAGCGCCGGCGGTTCAATAGCCGTTCCTGGCTTCTTGCAGAATGTCGGCGGTCTGAGGCCGGTCGCGATCTCGTATCTTTACTTCATCGCCGCTGTCATACCGGTATTTCTATTCACTGGCGTAGCCGTCGTGTTCCAGCGGCGGGTTGATGCCAGGCTTTGCATCATCATCGGTCTTTCCATGATGGGGGTCGGGGCGCTCTTCGGATCGCAACTGACCAATGTGTGGTCACCGTCTAATTTCTTGCCTACTGTGCTATTTTACACCGCCGGCCAGTCGTTCGCCTTTTTCTCGACCGTCGTTTACCTCATCGCCAATTCCGACCCCGTGCGCTCGACAGCGGTATCGGCCTACATCCAGGTCATCAGACTTGGCAGCGTTGAGCTGGCAACGAGCCTTATGACAACCCGGCTGCGACAAAGGGAGCAGTTCCATTCGAACGTTCTGGGACATCGGATCACTGCCGCCTCGCCTGAACTGCACGCATGGACCGCAAAAGTGGCGACACTTCTCGATAATTCCGCCCGGAGCGGCCTGGAGGTGCTGTCGGTAGTGGCGACGCAAATCCGTGCTCAGGCTTACGTGTTGGCCTATGCCGATATCCTCATGTTGTCCTTCTGGTCGGCCGTCGCTGGGCTGGCACTGGTGTCCCTGATGGGAGCGATGCCTTTTGGGCCGCTGCACCCAGATTTCACGCATGAACAATCGTCACGGCGCCCGCGGTGATAGCCGCGCTTTCGAGCTGTAGCTCTTATCATGGGAACTGATTCTGCGAGACAAAAGCGCTAGAAACACGGTACCGTCGAGCTGCCGCGAACAGGCCAAAGCTAAGTACAGGTTCGGATTCGCATTGAAAACGGTACCGTCGCGGAAAGTCGTTTTGGGGGAATAATGTCGATCGCGTCAAGGATGTTTCGCCCTCGCGAGATGCAAAGCGGAAGGCACCATCTGTTATTTCCAGTGCTGGCCGCAGCGCTCGCCGCGGCAGTATTCTATGTCGACACCTATACAGATCTAGAAAGCGCGATTGCGGTGATCTACGTGGTGACGATGCTTCTCGCCGCCCAGGCAGTCACCCGTCTCGGGTTGCTCACGATTGCCGCGACATGCGCAGCGATGACGCTGCTGTCTTATGCCGTTACCCACGGGCAGGATGGCGATCTGCAGTCAACCATCCGTCTCATTGTCGCCCTTGCTGCGCTGGTCGTTACGACCATGCTGCTGCTGAAAACCGAGTCCGCTCGGCTGACACTGCTTTCCATCAATGATGCCCTGAAGGAGAGCGAGGCGCGGTATCGTTCCATCTTCGACCGGACCCGCGTAGCCCTGTGGGAAAGAGATTATTCGAGGCTTCATGCCAAGTTGATGAACCTGAAGCAGCAAGGTGTAGTCAATATCAAGGAATACGCGCGCGAAAAGCCGGGTTTTACAGACCATTGCATCGACCTCATCAAGGTGGTCGCATCCAATGAAGCGGCAAGAGAGCTGCTCGGACCCCAGTCCTCCGCGATAGGTGAGCTGAAGCCATCGATGATTGCGGCTAAGGAGAAATTTTTGGACGTGATGCAGGCAATCATGAACGATGATCGCATGTTCGAAGACAAGGTCGAATTGCGCACCGACAGCAACGAAGACAAGCTTGCCCTGCTGAGCATCAGCTTTCCAAAGGAACCAGCCGCCTTCAACAGGGTCATCGTGAGCATGGTCGACGTCACCCAGCGCGAACTCGCCGCGAAAGCGCTCGCGGATGCGCAGGCAGAACTGACGAGAGCGTCGAAAGCCGCCGCCGTCGGCGCCATGTCCGCCTCGCTCGCCCACGAATTGAACCAGCCGCTCGGCGCGATCATCGTCAATGCGCAGACACTGCTTCGCTGGCTTAGCCGGGAGCCCCCCGACCTTCCGGCTGCACGCCGCTCCGCCGAAAGGATGATCCGAGACAGCCAACGTGCCAGCGACATCATCCAGAATACGAGAAGCCTGCTGGCCCAATCCAAAGGCCGGGTCGAGACGATTGGGCTTGACGACCTCGTCGACGAGACGCTGATCCTCATGGAGCACGAACTTCAACGAAGCGGCACGACAGTTCGGGTCGAAAGAGAGGACACGCCTCCTTTAAGAGCTGTGAAGATCGAGCTACAGCAGGTGTTGATCAATCTCATCACCAATGCGATCCAGGCGATGGACAGCGCTGGCATTCGGGAGCGCTTCATCACTGTGCGCATAGAGCTACAGGATAGGGAGCATATCCGCGTGACCGTGCGCGACAGTGGGCCTGGCATAGCAGCGGATGCAAAGGATAAACTGTTTGCACCGTTCTTCACGACGAAGGCGGCAGGCATGGGAATGGGGCTCTCCATCTGCCGCACGACCCTTGAGGCTCGCGGCGGAAGGCTTGATGGCGGCAACCATCCGGATGGTGGAGCGGTCTTTGAAATGTCGCTGCCGATCAGACCGGAGATGGAATATGCCTGACATGCGCAAAGCCAAGGAACCTTCCGCTCCCGTGGTTTTCATCGTTGATGACGATGTGTCGATGAGAGAGGCGCTGACCGATCTGTTCCGCTCTATGAAATTCGATATCGAGGCTTTCGAGAGCACGGCCACCTTTCTGGAGAAAGCCGATCTGAGCCGGCCCGGCTGTATCCTCCTCGACGTTCGGCTGCCTGGAGTCAGCGGCCTCGATTTCCAGGTGCAGCTCGAGAGCATCGGCAGCAAGATGCCTATCGTCTTCATGACGGGCTTCGGCGACATTCCGATGAGCGTTCGGGCGATGAAGGCAGGCGCCGTCGACTTCCTCACCAAGCCGTTCAAGGAGCAGGACATTCTGGACGCCGTGTCGACCGCCATGGAACGCGACGCGCAGCGGCGTCGACAGAATGCGCAGAGCGCGGCTGTCGTCTCGCTTGCCGAAACCCTAACCCCACGCGAACGCGAGGTCATGAATGCTGTTGTCAGGGGGCTGATGAACAAGCAGATCGCCTTCGAACTCGGCATAAGCGAGGTAACGGTGAAACTGCATCGCGGCAACGTCATGCGCAAGATGGAAGTCCGATCGGTTGCCGATCTGGTGAGAAAAGCGGAAGTGCTGGGTGCACGCGAGAGGCCAACTGTATCTTAGTATGGTATCTTTCAAGCGGGCATGGGCGCATAAAGGCCGCATAGAACAACCAAAAGGCCGCTTCATTGCCCTTTGTCCCCACCATTGCCGTCGTTGACGATGACCAGGCCATCCGTGAAGCCATGGATGATCTTATCAAGAACTTCGGCTACAATAGCTGCCTATTCTCTTCTGCGGAGGAGTTTCTCGATTTCGAGCCGCGATCGGAGATCGATTGCATGCTCGTGGACGTCAAAATGCCCGGCCTAACCGGTACCGAGCTCCTGGCCGAGCTCAACCGCCAAGGAGATCGTCCCCCGATGATCTTCGTGACGTCTTACGATGATGAGCGAACGCGAAAAGCGGCGCTAAGCGGCGGTGCCTTCGCGTTCTTGCGAAAGCCGGTGGATGTCGGCGCTCTGATAGCGTGCCTGGAAGCCGTATTCGATGGAAGGCCATCAGTGTGAACGCAGACACGCTCCGTCGTCACGCCATCAACTGTTACTCCTTTTGGCCGATTATTTGATCGATATCTCGGCAAATGTGCTCCAGACAGGCAACTGCAGGCTTCGCTCCGTGCGACGCGGTGGCGCGAAGCAATTCCACATTGGACACACTGGCAAGCGGCGCAGTTGATGGGATAGGAACCAAAAACCCACATCTCGCTTTGCTAAGTGACCTTGCTCCCATTTTTTGGGCCAGCGTGAGCTGGAATTTCCGGGGTTGAAGCTCAAGTCGGCTGTGGTGACGATGAGCCGTTCATGAGCGAAATCGGCACCTCTTTGCCGATCGCACCATGTGACCGGAACTCGTTACACTCTCTATGCCAATCCTCGACGGCACCAACGGCAGAAAGAGGCTGACGACGTCAACACATTGCGTTCAAGAAGCTTAATGCGAAGCCGTGACCGGCTTCATCCAGCTTGGAGGCTCCATCTGGCTGCTCCCCAACTCCTCAAAGGCTTCCGTGGCGAAGCTCGGCACGGCGCCAGTCCAGCGCAGATCTCCATCCGAATTGGAATGGCCGCCGCCGTCGAGTTTGTAGATGCTCTCGACGATATACTGACCGTCATTATTTAGGCCCTTGACCTCGGAAATTTCGATGACGCGTCTCCGCCCGGTGCGCTTGAAGCGGGCAATCTGGACAACGATATCGACCGCGGAGGCGATCTGTGAGCGCAGGGGCCGCAGCGGCATATCGATATCCGACATCAGCGCCAGGGTTTCCAAGCGGTGGAGTGCGTCGTAGGGCGTATTGGCATGCACGGTCGAGAGGCTGCCGCTGTGGCCCGATGTCATTGCCTGGATCATATCAAGCGCTTCACCACCACGGCATTCGCCCACGATGATGCGATCCGGCCGCATCCGCAACGAAGAGCGGAACAGCTCGCGAATGCTGGCGCCGCCGCGACCGAACCTGTCTGGCTTCGTGACTTCGAGGTAGACAACGTGCTCCTTGCGGATCTGCAGCTCCGACGTATCCTCGATGACGATAACACGCTCATGATCGGCAAAGGCTTCCGAAAGGGCGTTCAACATTGTCGTCTTGCCGGTGCCTGTGCCGCCGGAAATGATGACGTTCTTCTGCAGTCCGACAGCTGCCTGCAGCAGCGACAGCGACTCCTCCGTCAGGCTTCCCTGGGTGACGAGGTCGCGAATGCTGCGATGTTCTCGCAGAAACCGGCGGATGGAGATGCAGAGCCCGGTGCGGGCGGCCGGAGGCTGGATCATCTGGACGCGTGAACCGTCCGGCAGACGAGCTTCTACGCTGGGTTCCTCCGGCGTCAGCCGCTTTCCGGAAAACTGCGCGATACTGCGGGCAGCCGATTCCAGATCCTCGCGGCTGGCGAAGCGCGTATCCGCGCGCTCGAGCTTTCCTCGCCGCTCGACAAAGATGTCCGAAGTGCCGTTTATCAGGATTTCGGAAACGCTTGGATCCTCGAGAAGGAAACGGATAGGCGCTAAGAGCCTGTCCAGCGCCCGAGTCAAAACCTGGAAGGTGGCCTGTTCGGCAGCGTCGTCGGAAACAGCTTTCATCAGAGCGGCATCCCGACAAGAACGGAACTCATGCCAAACAGCGTCACCATCATCTGGACCGCCGTCGGAAAGAATAACATCAGTGGAATGAGGACCAATGCAAGTATCAAGACGCTGCTCATCGTTTCCATTGTCTTGTCTCCGGAACGAATGGAAGGCCATACCCAATATCAAGATCAGCTTAATGCAGATCGGCAAGCAACGCCATGGGCGCGGCTTGCCGACCGGTCGATTTGACTGTGTTGTCTTTCTCTGTTCTATGGTCTTGAAATAATTGACCAATAATGGGCCAGGTGGTCATCACCGGTCCAATCCGCGTCGTTTCGCACTTTGGCAAAGAAAACTATAGTAAGTCAGCGGGTTAGCCCGAAAGAACCGCCGTCAACTGTATTTCTGACGGCAATGCCTCCAAGACAATTGGAACCCTGCCTTCCGTTTGCTTGACGGAGGGCTGGCCTTGGGCGCACTCTTGGGTCTTAATGATGTTGCTCAACAAGCGTTGGCGACCGGGGAAGAAAAGCTGAAGCAGAAAACATCATTGGAACGAGCAACCTGCTGGTTCGGATCGATAGCGTATGCTTGCTTCTTCTTCACTAAGGTCTTCGATCCGAAACAAACGAAGGAACGAGGAATACGCAGATGTTTGGAAAACTCAAGACTCTCGCAATTGCACTTCACAAGGACGAACAGGGCGACATGGCCCAGATCGTCCTGGCCGTCGCCCTGATCGTCATCCCGCTGATGCTGCTCCTGCTCGCATTCGGCAAACAGATCGGTGAATGGTTCAACGAAAAGAACACGGCTCTCTCCGACGCCGAAAGAATTCCAGAGCCCGGTCAATAAGCGGGGTCGGTGTCATGGATATGACCTACGATCTCACTCAAATGCCAGCGGCGGCGGCTCTTGCCGTCGCCTGTGCCACGACCGCGGCGGTGTTCGATCACCGCCACGGTCAGATCCCGAACGCAGTCACCTACCCCTGCCTCCTCGGCGGGTTCATGCTGGCAGCGGTCGGCGGCGGCCTCGCTGGCATAGGCCTTGCTTTTGCCGGGCTCCTTGCCTCGGGCCTGATCTTCATCGTCGCCTTCGCAGCCGGAGGCTGCGGCGGCGGTGATGTCAAGCTGATGGCAGCGCTCGGCGCTGTTCTCGGCTTCTGGCCCGCCATCGACGTGACGCTCGCATCGCTGATGATTGGCGGCGCGATTGCCGTTTTTTCGATGGCGCGACGGGTTCAATGGGACGTGCTGGCGCGAACCGTCGGATTGTTCGCCCTGCTTCTGCCCGCCGGTTTCCGCGACGCCGCCTCCGTGCTGAAGCCGCGCGAAACACATCATACCGTCCGCTTCGGCGTCGCCGCCGCTTCCGGACTTCTCTGGTGCCTGTTCATGCCTGATTTCACCCCTCTTTCACTCGTGAGGTAACGGCAATGCGCGCGGAACTCGAACGCCCCTTCTTCGACGGTGCTTTCTGGAGTTCGATCCTGCACTCGCGGACCTTCTGGATCCCCGAGGATCACGGCGCGCTTCTCGGCACCTTTGCGATCGCCATGCTGTTGCTAGCCTCGATGCTGCTGCTGCCGCGGCTTTCCGCCCGCCGTCGCCGGATATCCGAGCTTCACGGCGATACCTCCGGCAGCACGACGATGATGGATTTCGTCCTGGTCACGCCGATTTTCGTTTTCTTCATGTTCGTGGTGTTCCAATTTACGATTCTTGCGAAGAACCACCTCTTCACCCATTATGCCGCCTATGCGGCGGCGCGCAGCGCCCGCGTCTATTTCTGCCCGGCACTGCCGATCACCATCCGAAGCATAATCGACCCCAGGACATGCGATGACGACGCTGCCCCGGGCAAGGCCGACCTTGCCGCTCGCCTGGCGCTGATCCCGGCCGCACCCTACGACCAGCTGAAATGTGTCGGCACCTGCCAGCCGCCGGAAGAGGCGCTGAAGGCCCTTGCCGATGCTTCAGGCCTTTCGAAGAACTGGCGCGCGATGCGCAACCAGGCCCGTTACATGTTCGATCCGCAGAACGTCACTGTCACCGTCGATCGCGCGCCGATGGCGCTCTATGCCGCCATCAGCCGCTCTCCGCACGTGCCGGTTACCGCCAAGGTGGAAGCACGCTTCCTGCTGCTCGAATATGCCGGCTGGGTCTTTGCCCGCGGCCAGCGGAAGGACGGCCGCTACTACACGATCTCCACCGCGGAGGTGAACCTGCTATGACACCGTCCTTCATCAATCGCCTGCACCGCGATCAGCGCGGTTTCCTGTCGCCGATCATCCTCTACATGACGATCGCACTGGCGCTGATGATCGTCTGGATCCTGAACACCGGGCAGATGATCTACGACAAGCAGCGCACGCAGGATACCGCCGATGCCGCCGCACTCGTCCATGCCGATTGGGAGGCGCGCTATCTCAACATCATGGCGATGAACAATGTCGCCTCCTCGCAGGCAACCGTGGTCATGGCGACGTCGGTCGCCTACCAGCTGACGACCGCGGAACTGGCGCTGCGTTCGGCCGCCATTCTCGCAAAACTTGCCGAGTATTCCTTCACCGAAGGCTTCGGACCGGCTTCGCTTTTGCCGCCGCTTCCGCCGATGCCTCATTGCCCCGGCTGGCAAAAGGTTCCGATCGTCGGCGGCATCATCTACGGGGCTTGCCTCGCGTTCCAGGGATTCCGGGCGACCGAAGCCACCAAGGCGATTGCCTATACGGTGGCAGCGCAGGTCAAATATGATCCCTTGGGCCTGATCAACAAGTCGAGCGACATCATCGACGCGATGAATGATCTCAATGACTATCTGGTCGAGAGCTTTCCCGAGCGGGTCGGCAACGAGGCCCTGCATCTGGTGCGATTGAACAAGGCGGATCACGTCGTCTTCCATCCGCCGTGCGAGTCCTGCGGTCAGGACGGGGAAGGTGCCGGCGGCAACCTGCCGGTCGACCGGGATGGTATCAGTCCCGTCACGGCCTATACTGAAATGTGCCTTGCCATGTCCTATGGCACCCAGGGACAGGATCCGTTCCTGATGCGCGGCGAGTTTGCCAATCGGGGTTTCCCGAACGGAAAAGGCCCGTTGACCGCAGGCGGTGTCGACGGCAGCCACATCCGTGACTGGGTCAACCACGAGAGCGGCATCGACGATCAGCTGGTGGAGTTCTACATCTTCTATGAAGCCTTCGGGCCGGCCTATCTGAGCAAGGTCCCGTTCAAGGCAATTGTCGAACAATATGCCGGCGACCTCGGCTTCTGGGAAGAACTGGCGCTCGATGTCAGCTTCTGGCTGGCGGACAAGGTCTTCGGCGTCGGCTTCGGCATCACCAACCCCTTCCAGCTGCCGATCGACGTGCCGCCGCGTTATTCCGACGCGCAGACGAAGGACGAGAACGATTTCACCCGCAAGTTCGACATGATCTGGAACCAGGTCTGTGGCCCGGCTGGCGGGGCGATTTCGGTGACGGGTGCCAATCTGCCTCTCGTCTCCTTTCCGAAGCCCTACTGGCTGAAGGGGCGCACGCCCTTCAACTTCACGCCTTTCATTCCAGGCGATCAGCTCACCGAATACCAGACACTGGCGATTGTCTCGCGCGCGCCGCGCGCCCGGCTCCAGATCCGCCTGTTCAAGGACAAGACACCGTCCGCCTATGCCTTTGCGCAGAGTTGGGTCCACAACTATACAGCTTTCGACCTCTACACGCAGGATTGGCTGACATCGCTCGCGCCCACCACGCTGGCCGATGATGCCGGCGCCGTTTCCAACACGATCAAGCAGAGTCCTGCCGCCGAGAGTTTCACGGGTCTGACGCGGGTCTTCGACCAGGGAGGGGCCAATGCCTGGGCTTCTGTCAACACGCACTGAGCAAGCCGGTGCGGCCCCGGCCGGCGGGCTGCTGATGCGCCTGCATCGTGATCGGCGCGGTCTGGCTTCGATTGAATTCGTACTCGCGGCACCGGTCATCCTGCTGATCGTGATCTTCGTCATACACGCCAACAAGATTTCCACCAAGAAGGTCGCAACCATGCTGGCCATGCGCAATGCCGCCTTCGCCGAGGCGACCGGCCTCAACTGCACTTCGGATTTCTCGAATGCCTTTCCGATCCCGCCCTTGCCGGCGCTGCCCGGACGGGATGCCATGAACTGCTCGCGCACACCTTCGCATGAAGGCGGCGGCGACCCGCAACGCACCTTCGTCTGGGACGATGTGCAGAATACACTCAAGAGCGATGGTCGCGACTTCGGCGATATTGTTGGCGACCTCGCCAACGAGAAGCCGCAGCTCGTGACCGCGACGGCCGACCGCGTCTACAAGTTCAGGGATTCCGACGATCTTGATACGATCCGCAGCATCCGCTGGAAGGATGCATTCACGGTGGACGACTCGACGCTCTTTGCTTCCCACAACAACGATACCACTAGTCGCGGCTACGATCCGACACTGCGCCGGGAAATTCGAGATGTTGCCAGCGATTCCGGCGACCTGTTCGACGGCGTATTTCCGGGGGCAAAGTGACATGGGCCAGCGGTCGCGCATCTCGGTTCATCTGATCGGCGCAGCGCTGGTCATCGGGTTCGCCCTGGTGGTAGCCACACCGGGCCGCGCCGAAATCTACAAGGATATCCGGTTGACGCTGAATTCGATGCTGGCCGGCATCCTCGGAGCGCCGGAAAGGGCGCCGCGCGATCTCGTCATCAACGGCCAGCCGCTTGAATTTACGCCCTACCAGAGCGATCGCAGCATTTCCGACATCACCGACGAATGGCTGCGGGTGCTGGCCGCCAATACGCGGCCCGCCATGCCGAAAAGCAGCGACCGGGAGGAACTGACCGCCGTCATCGCCGCCAACATGCTGATCGTACCGAAGGTAAGCCGCATCCGCGACGATCTTGCCGTCGTCGTACGCTTCTTCGACGGCGACGGCGAGGCTGCGCTCGACTACCTCAGACGGCAGGATCCGAACCGTCCTTCGGCGACAGCGCCGATTCCGGGCGTATCGATCATGATCCGCCGGCCTGCCGATGCGCCGGTCACCGAGGTACTGATGAGCCGCTTCGACGATGTCGCCGCAACACTGCCGGCCTTCGCCGCGCCGGCCGAGGTCGGCAAGCTGCCGATGTCGCTGCGTCCTCCGGCGGGCGTTGAGGTGCTGAGCGATATCGGCGACCGCGACAAGGGCCATGTGTCGCGCACGGTCGTATCGAAGGGCACGCTCAGCGCCGCGCGCTGGTCCGATGCGCGCGCCGATCTTCTGGCCCGCGACGGTTTCACCATCGAAGCGCCGCCGGCGCAGCGCGGCGGCGTCACCGCGCTTTATGGCCGGCGCGGCAGTGTCGAAGCCAATGTTCTCTACACGAGCAGTAAAACCGACGGCAGGACCGTTGAGGTCATTCAAATCAGGCAACCCTTCGTCGAAGGAATAACACCATGAACTGGAAGCTCATTGCCGCTGTCATCGTCGGGCTTATTACCGGCGTTCTCCTCTACTTCTGGACCGAGAGCGTCAAGAACGAGCAGACGGCCTATGCCTTCCTGCGCCTCCAGCCCGACAAGAAGGTCACGAGAGGACAGGCGATCACGCCGGACATGCTCGCAGAACCGGTGATGCTGCCGGAAAGCTTCGGGCCGCTTGCCAAGCTCGCCGTTCCTGCCGCCAGCGCCTATCAGGAATGGCTGAAGGACAGGACTGCCGCGGCTGATATTCCCGCCGGCTCTGTGCTGCTTTTCCAGTATTTCGACGATACCGACGGGGGGCGCCTGACGACGATGATCGCGCCTGGCAAGCGGGCGCTCACCCTGCCCGTCAACGCCGCCGAGGCGGTCGGCCATTTTGTCGAGCCGGGCAGCTACGTTGATATTCTCGGGACGGTCGATGAACCGGTCGAGCCGGTGGCGCCGCCTGCCGCGACCCAGCCGGGAAGTCCCGGGCAACCACCGGCCGCACCCGGCCAGGCGCCCGCCGCAACGGCGCAGCCGGCGGGTCCGGCCCAACCGCCTTCGCCGATCGAACAGATGCTCAAGAACTATCTCACCCAATATCCGGGCGCCGACGAGAACGACATCAACGCCTATCGGAAGCAGGCGCAGGATTACAAGCTCGGCATCAGTTCGCGCACCCGCGTCGTCACCCGGACCTTCCTGCAGAACGTCAAGGTGCTCGCCGTCGGTGCGGCGACCACGCCGCAAGGCGCGGTCACCAAAGCCAATAGCAGCTATAATCACGTAACGGTCGAAGTGACGCCGTCGGAAGCCGAGATGCTGATCTTCGCGATGGGCCAGGCGAATGGTCGCCTCAACCTCGTGCTGCGCAATCCTGCGGACAACAGCGTCGAAGACCTGCCGAGCATCAACTGGACGCGCATGTGACCGTGTCGGGGAGTGAGCCATGCTGTTGAAGATTTCCTATGAGGACGGCAGCGGACGGGAGGTAATCCCGCTCTCGGCGAACGAGACCTATTTCGTCGGCGAAAGCAGCACGCTTTCGCTTCCCGCCGGCGCCGGCATCGTGCGCCTGCGCGGCAGCCACGTGTCCTCGCCGCAATTCGTGCTGCGCAAGTCCGGCCAAGGGTGGTCGGTCCAGCATCATGGGCGCAATCCGACACGGGTCGATGACCAGCCGCTCCGGGCCGGCACGCCGGTTGCGGTTTCGGCCGGCATGTCGATCTGGGTGCCGAATGTCACCATCGAACTCGTCGAGCCGGCAGCGGCGCCCGAGGCGGTCACGCAGTTTCCGGACCAGGAGCGGGTGCTGGCGCTGCAGATGGAAATACATGAGCGATTGCTAAAAGACACGCAATATGACCGGCTGGTCAAATCCTCCGATTTCGGCCGCGAGGAGACGCGCAGCCGCATCCGCGAGCGGCTCGACCTGTTCATCAAAGAGGCGCTCGACAGCGCGCCGCAGGATCTCGTCATCCTCGTCATCAAGAACGCCGTCTATCGCTGGCTGGCAAAACGCATCGCCCGCACCGGACGGCGCGACGGTGCCTCGAATGCGGCAATCCTCGCGCGCGAAGAGCAGGACAACCGCCGGCTCTTCGATGTCGGCAAGGCGCTGATCTCGGCGCTGCAATTGAAGCTGAACTTCGAATCCACCCGCGCCGATTTCGCCCAGCTCGACACGCGCTTCAGCGCCGCCTTCCAGGCCCGGCAAGCCCTCTTCAACGCCGGCGACCGCTACGAGATCGCCCATATGCACCTGCGCTCCAACATCGAGGAGCTGATGTATCGCTGGGGCACGATCTCGGAACTGATGGATCTCGACGTCATCTCCGAAATCATGGTGACGCGTTACGACGAGATCTATGTCGAAAAATTCGGCCTGCTTGAACGCTACCCCTTCGCCTTCGCCAACGAGCGGCAGCTGATGAAGGTGATCGAGCGCATTGCCGTCGATTCCAATCGCTCGATCAACGAGAGCGAGGCGATGGCGGACTTCCGCATGCCCGACGGCTCGCGCGTCAATGCCGTCATCCCGCCGCTCGCGGTCAAGGGCGCCTGCCTCACCATCCGCAAGTTCGGCGGCAAGTCGCGGCTCGACATCAGCAAGCTGGTCGCCGCAGGCGCGCTTAGCGAGCCGATGCGTGCCTTCCTCGAGGCGGCCGTGCGCGCCCGCAAGAACATCGTCGTCTCAGGCGGCACCGGCTCCGGCAAGACGACGCTCCTGAACAGCCTTTCGCAATTCATCCCGGTCGGCGAGCGCGTCGTCGCCGTCGAGGACACGTCCGAACTGCAGCTCGACGGCATTCATGTCGTCTACCTGCAATCGCGGCCGAAGACGGCGGAGAGCGAGACCAGCGTCACCATTCGCGATCTGGTGCGCAATGCGCTGCGCATGCGCCCCGACCGCATCATCGTCGGCGAGTGCCGCGGCGCCGAGGCGATCGACATGCTGCAGGCGATGAACACCGGCCATGCAGGCTCGATGACGACCGCGCATGCCAACACGCCGCAGGACATGATGACCCGCCTCGAGGTGATGGTGCTGCAGGGCCAGAGCTCGCTGCCCGTCATGGCGATCCGCCAGCAGATCGTCGCCGCCGTCGAGCTCGTCGTGCAGCTCAACCGCCTGGAAAGCGGCCGGCGGGCCGTCACCGAAATATCGGAGGTGATCGGCATCGATCCGGATACCGGCCTCGTCATCGTCGAGCCGATTTTCAATCTCGTCGGCCGCGCCGGCGGCCAGGCGGTGCATGCCTTCACCGGCTACCTGCCGAGCTTCGTAGCCGAGCTCGTCGAGTTCGGAGAAGACGGCGAGATCAAGAACCTCGATATGTTCGTTTGAGGGTGGAACCATGGACATCAGCATTCTGCAGATCCTGACGATCGCCCTCGGCGCGGTTACGGCGGGACTTCTCGTCTGGGGAGCGCCGGTGCAATGGCCGGCACCGCTCCTGCGCGCCACCGAACGTGATATTGCGCTTGCCAGCGAAGCAGCCCAGGTGTTCGGGCGCGATGCCGTGCCGCCCTATACGATGATCCTTGCCTATGCGATCACCGCGGTCGTCATCTTCGCCGTGATCTCGCTGATTTTCGGACCGATTGTCGGCATCGTCGTTGCCATTCCCGTCGCCTTCTTCCTGCCCAAGGCGACGATCCGCTATTTCCTGCAGCGCCGCTGGCTACAGATCGAATCGCAGCTTCCCTATGCCGTCGACCAGATCGTCTCGGCGGTGCGCACCGGCAAGCCGCTCGCCGTCGCCGTCAATGCGGTCGCCGATACCGGCCAGATGCCGGCCTCGCGCGAGTTCGAGCGCATCGCCCGTGAGCAGAAGCTCGGCATTGGCCTGGTCGAGGCACTCGACCGCCACGGCCGCAACGTGCCGAGCCTGCATTTCAAGATGGTCGATGCCGCGCTTGGCCTGTTTGCCCGCCAGGGCGGCGACATTTCCGAGCCGCTGACGGAAATGTCGAAATCCTTCAAGGAAATCTGGAAGCTCGACCAGAAGATCACGACCTCGTCGTCGCAGGCGCGGATGAACTTCCGCGTCGTCAATGGCGGCGCGCTGTTCATGATCCTGATGATCTTTTTCGGCCAGCCGGAGCTGATCGACAAGGTGTTCGGCAATGCCGTCGGCATCGTCATCGCGATCGTCGGCGCCATTCTCTATGCCACCGGCTTCTTCTGGATGCGCTCGATGATGAAGGTGTCGGTATGATGTCCGAAATCCCCCTCGCCCCGATCGCCATCATCCTTGCCGGCATAACGGCGGCGCTCATCGTCTGGTGGATCGGCGATCTGCTCGGCAGCATCCAGGTCGTGCGCCGCACGGCAGGCGGCGACGGGCCACCGCCGAATATCGTCGACAGCATCGGCATGCGCACGCCGGTCGAATTCGTGCTGAGGCATTTCGACTCGCTTCTTGCCGATTACGGCGCGCAGCTCGAAAAGAAGCTGATCTATGGTGGCCGGCCCTTCGGCGGTGTTACTGGCCGCGAATATATCGCCCTTCTCGTCGTCCTGAGCCTTTTCGGCTTCATCGTGCTCGGCCTGCTGTTCGGCATTGCGAGCGGCAGCGTGATCGGCGGTGTGGTCGCCGGCCTGATCCTCGGCTTCATCCCCGCCATCTATTTCTGGGTCGTCGCCGACGACAAGATGCAGGACCGCAAGGAACGCATCTCGCGCGAATTTCCCTATTTTCTCGATCTCGTCGTCATGACGCAACAGGCACAGGCGACCCTGCCGGAAAGCCTGAGGCTTTATGCCGAGGCCGCGCCCGGCACTGTCATGAGCGAGGAGATCGAGCAGACGCTGAAGGACGTGGCGCTCGGCACCGGCATGATCGAGGCGCTGCAGCGCCTGGAGGCGCGGATGACCGCCGAGGAGGTGGTGCGCGTCATCCGCGCCGTCATTCAGGGCGAGGTCGAGGGCAGCAACCGCGTCGAGCTCTTGCGCGAACATGCGCGCGACCTGCGCTTCCGACGCTGGGAAAAGGCCGATAGGGCCAGCGAAAAGCTGAAAGCCAAGATCGTGATGCCGGCGATGATGATCGTCGTGTCGATCCTTCTTCTGGTGCTGGCGCCGGCAATCGTCGAGATGATGTCGAGTGGGATGTTCTGATCATGGTCTTTTCCTTCTTTCGCGGCAACAAGCCCAGCCTTTTGCAGACCGGCCCCGGCGGCCAGAGCCGCAGCCATGTGCTCGATCGGGCCGAAATGTCGATCGGCCGGGCAGCCAATGCCGATATCGTCGTCGACGATCCGTTCCTGGCGCCCATCCATGCGCGCATCGAAAAGCAGAGCGATGGCGGCTTCATCATCCGCCGCATGGGGCTGAACCCCATCATGCTGCGCGGCGAGGCGCTGCTGCAAACCGCCTCGCTCAAGGCCGGCGACAGCTTCCGCCTCGGCAAGGATGTCGAATTCCAGTTTGTGGAGAAGGCGCCGGCCAAGGAGGCGCCGAAGAAGGAGACTGCCAAGGCAGGCGACGGCAGGCCGAAAAAGCCGCTCTTCAAGCAGCCCGCCTTCCTCGCCGGCATAGGTCTCGTCTACCTCGCCGTCGTCGGCATCGTCGCCTATGTGATCCTCTCGGGCGGCGGCAGCACGGAGAGCGGCCCGACGGCGGAGCGCATCAATGCGGAAGCCGCCCGCATCCCGACATGCATCAAGAATGCCAGGCGCATGCGCCAGGTTTCCGAACCGAGTTTCAACGGCGCCGTTGGCGGTCGAGTCGGCCGAGATGGCGATGTCACCTATGCCGCGCTTTCGCTGGCAACCGAACCTTCCGACGACGCGGCGCTGGCAAAGGCGGCCGAACCGATCGTCGAGGCCTACAAGCGCACGGCGCTCGCCGCTCTTGCCTCGGAGGATCGCGGCAACAACACGCTGGCACAGAGCCTCTATCAGCAGACCTACGATCTCGTTCCCGACGTCAACTGCTCGGCCGCGCGTTTCGCGCTGCAGCGGCGCGCCGCAACCAAGCCGCCGGCGCGGCGTTGATCGCGGGCCTACAGCAAAACTTCTGGCTTCGGCCCGCTGACACTGCGATAAATTGATTTCATCAAGGGAGGACCATGATGCAGAGGAACGCGCCGGACTTCAGCCTTGAGGGCAAGGTGACTTTGGTAACAGGTGCGAGCCGTGGGATCGGGCGGGCTTGCGCGCTTGCCTGTGCCGCGGCAGGCTCCGATATTGTTTTGGGGGTCCGCAATGTCGCAGCGTCGGCGGATCTGGTCGCCGAACTCGAGGGCGCGGGACGAAAAGTCCTCGCTGTTGAACTGGACATTCCTAACAAAGCTCATATCGCACGGGCTGTCGACGCAGCACTGACGACGTTTGGTCGGATTGACGTTCTCGTCAACAATGTCGGCGTGGCTCCAGGCAACCTTGCTGAACTTGTCGAGGAGGAGGACCTTGACGAGATCCTTGATGTCAACATCAAGGGCACCTTCCTGATGACGCAGGCGGTGGGGCGTCATATGATCAAGCGCAATGGTGGCCGCATCATCAGCATCAGCTCACAGGCCGGCACCGTGGCGCTCCGCGGCGAGGCAATCTATTGCATGAGCAAGGCGGCGATCAATCACCTCACCCGCTGCCTTGCAGCCGAATGGGCGCGCTATAATGTCACCGTCAACACCGTATCGCCGACCTTCATCCACACGGATGGCACGGCACCCTTTCTCTCCGATCCCGCCAATCGCCAGGCGACGCTCGATCACATTCCGCTTGGCCGGATCGGTGAAACCGATGATGTCGTGGGTGCCGTCGTCTTCCTGGCATCGCCGGCCGCCAGCCTGATCACCGGCGCCAACCTGCTGGTGGACGGTGGATGGTCCGTCGCCTGAGGCCGAGGCCACGGAATCTATCAAGCCTGCCGCAACGATAACACCAGGTCATAGGGTTTGCCGGGCGACGCGACGAACCCATCATGCTCGTAAAAGGCCCTGCCGTCGTCGGAGGTTGCGTGAATCAGAAGGCCGCGCAAGTTGCCGGTCGGCTACGAAAGTGGCAACGCCCAATAGTCCGGCGATAATCGGGTGCCTTCCTTCCGATCACAATGGCGCAAGGCTTCAGGTGAGTTTAGCGAGGATATCGTCGACGACACCTGCGACAGTATTTGCCGTGTCGATCGTGATTCCGGTAGGGAGATACTCCCGGGTACGATGGTAGCGGAGCACCAGTGCTCGCTCGGCGGGTTCGAAGCCAGGCTCATTCGGCCTTCCATCTAGTCTTCGGTTCAACGTCGCAACGTCGATGTCGAGCACGAATACCTTGTCAAACAGGTCCACGAATTTGTGGAAATTTCGCGAGCCGCCACAGAAGAAGGTGGCAGGATGGGTGGTGTCGGCAGCAATGGACCGGACCTTGTCAACGGGCCAGATCCAGTGCGCGTATCCCCAATCGACGCGGTCTGCGCCTTCGGGTGGTCCTGTGAGTGCCTGGCCTGTCTCGGGGTCGCCGACATAAGCCAGGACCCGATCACCATGGATGACGTGGTAGCCCCGCCGCTCCAGTTCGGTAGCAACAGACGTCTTTCCAGTGCCGGAGCCGCCTTCGATCAGATAGTTCCTGATGCCCATAGGCGTCCTTTATCATGCCTTCCAAGCGGGGGAGAAGACACTCTACCTGCGACCGCTCAGCCAACCAGCTTGACCTGATCAGGTCAGCTGTCCGTCCGCTACCCTAGTGTAGCCACGTCCGGAACGCGCCTCATTTGCAGTCATTCCGCACGGACGTTGTTCAGCGGTCCGCTGCTCCTGCCTGGCACCTGATTCCGGTTGTCGTCCTAGGGGGTTCTGACCTTTAGGATTTTTGTCGTACGCAATCCGATTTCCAGAGCATCCATGGTGGCCATCGGTGTAGGTGAGACGCGCATCGACATACGGGCCGGGCTGAAGGATTGCAGTTGATGGCGAAGCGGGCTCCCACCGTGCGACCTGCGCGGATCACATTGGTCAAACCGACAAGCGGTACCTCGGAACACCGGTCGACGGGGAAGCCAGTGTGATTTCAGGGTTCCCACTATGTCATGTTGTCTTAAGAAGCGTTAATAAGATTCCGCTGGATTGCCCGGTGTGACGGCGATGCGCGCGACCTGAATGGCCGTGTTACGGTCCATTCTTGATCCAGGGAGGATGGCGAGCCATGGAAACCGCAGAACTACGATATAATTGGGCTGACTCCGACGTCTACGAGACATTCATAGGGCGCTGGAGCGAACATCTGGCAAGCCCATTTCTCACCCGTGCCAATGTTGCTCCGGGCGGTCGTGTGCTCGATGTGGCATGTGGGACGGGTGTGTTGTCGAAAGCGCTGGCCGAGGCGGGAGCGCATGTGATCGGCGTTGACGCATCGGAGGCATACCTGGAAGGAGCCCGCCGTCGACGATCCCACCCCAATATCGCATATGAACACGGCGATGTCCGGCAACTGCGGTTCGACGCCAACTCTTTCGATGCGGCAGTTTCCACCCTCGCCCTGGACGTTATCCCGGAAATTGAACGGGTAGCTGCCGAGATGAAGCGCGTGACCCGTCCAGGCGGCGTGGTCGCGTCCGCCGTTACTCAGTTCTTTGGTGGCATGCCCTCGTTCGACCTCGTTATCAACACCGGCGCCGTGCTTGAGACCGACTTCGCAAGGCTGAGATCCATGCGGGCGGGGCGCCAGCTCTTCTGGCCTGATGGTCAGGCGACGTTGTGGCGGAAGATCGGTCTCGTTGACGTGACCGAGATTCCCATTGTCGTGGATTGCGAGTATGCGTCCTTCGCGGATTATTGGGCTACCTTCACCGACGGCCCAGGCAGCACCACAAGCACATTGATGGCACTTTCAGACGACGCCCGCGGTTCGATCGAACAGCATGTTCGTGCCGGGTATCTGGTTGGCTTGCCCGATGGACCCCGGTCATTTCCTATGATGTTTCGTATGGTGCGTGGCTTGGTACCGGCCTGACACTGGAGAGCATAACTGGGGGCCGGCGCCGGCCCGGCGCAGGCCGCTCTAAGATATTATCCCGCGGGTTGATCATCAGCTATCGTTCTCTGCAGCCAAAAGCAGCTAGGCCGCTACAGGTTGCTGCTGGCTCAGCGGCTCCGGATACGGTACAACCGCTTCTTGCTGATTTTTATCCGGCTTCTCGGCGCAAATGGCTCCCGTTTGAACGAATTCACCGAGCCGCTTCGCGCCTTCATGTCCGTCATGAAGTCCGTTCTAGCAGTGTTGCGAAGGCCGACGATGCAGAGGGCTGGCAAGGTGACATGTTTGCCCCCAAAGCTGACCTCATTGAACCGGCGTCGTCTATGCCTTGTCACTCGGGCTACCTTCGTTGCGTGAGTGAAGGGGATGCAATGCAGGCCCGTTGCGATAACAGTGCCTGCATCGATTGCGCCGGAGACCGGCACTGGTACACCGGATCAGAGGCGGGCCTCGAGGATTAGGTTGAAGGGGGTCTGCATCGCCCGGCGGAAGCGGGTGAAGCCTGCCTTGCGGAAGATGTCTTTCAGCCTTGCCTCGCCGGCCTGGGCGCCCAGCACCGTGTGGCCGCCGTCGGAGATCGCATGGGCGCAGCAGATCGTCGTCGACGCGGCGTAGTAGAGCCGAGCGACGGGCGAGATGTTATCCTCCACCCGATCGTTGGCGAATGGCTCGACCAGCATTACCGTGCCGTCCTTGGCAAGGGCCTTGGCCGCATGCGTGGCGGCTGCCACCGGATTGCCCATGTCGTGTAGGCAGTCGAAGAAGCAGATGAGGTCATAGCCCTTCCCCGGATAGTTTTCCGCCCGCGCGTTGAAGAAGGTTGCGCGGTCGGAGACGCCGGCCTCGTTCGCCACCTTGCGTGCCTCGAGCACCGACTGGTCGTGGGTGTCGAAGCCGTGGAACTTCGACGTCGGGAAGGCCTCAGCCATCAGCACTGTCGAATGGCCGTAGCCGCAGCCGACATCGGCCACCAGCACGCCGGCCTTCAGCTTCTCCACCACGCCGTCGAGCGCCGGCAGCCATTCTGGGACAAGGCTGGCGCGATAGGCGTTGCGGTAGAAGGACGCTACCCCGCAGAAGAGCCGACCGTCATGGTCACCCCAGGGGATGCCGTCGCCGGTGCGGAAGGCCTCGACCGCCTTGTTCTCGTCGGCCCACATGGAAGCCGGCGTCGCCCAGGCGTTGGGGATAAAGACGGGGCTGTCCTCGTTCGCCAGCACAAACGCCTGTTCCGGCGTCAGTTCGTAGGTACCGCTGACGGCATGGTAGGTGACGTAGCCGCCCGCTACCTGCGAGTTCAGCCATTCGCGCACATAGCGTTCGGCGCAGCGGGCGCGGGTCGCGATCTCGCGCGAGGTGAGCGGCCCGCGGCCGGCCATCTCCTTGTAGAGGCCGAGCCGGTGGCCGAGGCTGACCATGACGCCGCCATAGCCGGCGGAAAGGTCGCTGACGGCGCGACTTACGAGCGCGTCCAGCTTGGCGCTGTCGATACTCTTGGTTTGCAAGGTGTCCATGATGTTTCTCCTGGCTGAAAACCTCCGATCGAGGTGAGGGGAGGATCGCAGGCCGGGATGGCAAACGGCAGAGCGGTGCCGGCCAGAATCGGTCCGTTCGTGCCACCGGATGATGTAACGACGCTACATCCGGCGTGGCGCTTGACGGACGTCGAGTGTATCGTGGTCGGCAGTGGGGGCGAACGATGAACATGTCAGACGTGCAGAAGGACGGAGAGCCGCAGCCGCTCCATGTCAGCTTGGTCGCGTTGCCGGAGGCGGCGGTCTCGACGCTGAGCGGCATCTTCGACGTCATGAACGCCTTTGCTATCGTGCCGGCGGGCGGAGGCGTTCGCAGGACGCCACCGTTCCACGTCGAGATCGTGGGAGAGCGGCAAGGCCCACTGACGCTTGCAAGCCATGTGCCGATGATGGTGCAGCGGCCTGTCGCTGATATCGAGCGGACGGACATCGTCATCGTGCCATCGGTGGTGCTTGCCGCGGAGGGCTGGGTCAAGGGCCGCTATCCGGAGCTTGTCGTTTGGTGCCGGATGATGCACGAGAAGGGAGCACTGATCTGCTCCGCCTGTTCCGGCATATTTCTGCTTGCAGAGACCGGTGTCTTTGATGGTGCCGATGCCACCGTGCATTTCGGCTATGCTCCGGCTTTCCGGGCCGCCTATCCGCAGGTGCCGATCCATCCGGAACAGGTGCTGGTGGTTGCCGGCCAGCGCGATGAGCTTATCTCCTCCGGGGCGTCCATGACCTGGCATGACCTCGTTCTCTACCTGATCGCGCGCCACGCGGGGGCGACGGCGGCGCAGACCGTCGCCCGCTACTTCGCGCTGCAATGGCACCAGGACGGGCTTGCGCCCTACATGGTCTTTGAGGGGCGGCGCGACCACGGCGATCAGGCGATTCAAACCGTGCAGGAATGGCTTGCCGACCATTTTTCCGTCGCCAATCCTCTGGAGGAGATGGTCAAGCGGGCGGGCCTAACGGAACGGACCTTCAAGCGGCGATTCACACAGGCAACGGGCATGAGCCCAATCGCCTATGTCCAGCGCTTGAGGATAGAGGAGGCCAAACGCCGCCTGGAGCGCACAGATGCCTCCGTTGACGAGGTTAGCTGGCAGGTGGGCTACGAGGAGCCTGCATTCTTTCGACGCTTGTTCAGGAGGGTCACCGGCTTGGCTCCGGGAAACTATCGCAGCCGCTTTCAGGTGCCGACTTATGCAAAGCCGCCTTCTCGTCTGCCCCGTTAAGCGGCCAAGCTCCGGCCGACTGTCGCAACGATGATCTCGTAGAGTTCGGCTTGCGCCTGTTCGACCGTGATCTCTCCCGTCGCAGCGGCATGGGATACGGCGTCGGCTGCGCCGAGAATTGCCCAAAAGGCAGACTGCGCGATGCCCTTCGATCCCGTGAACGGGGCCAGTGCTTTGCGACATTTTCCGATGAATTCCACTTGATAGGCGCGCTTGACGGTCTCCAGTTCGCGAGAGCCGGCAAGCGCCGCCAACACGCCGGGCATCTCGCGGCCCTGGGCAAGCACGCATTCGACATAGGACGAAGCGATGACCCGTGCCGTTCCTTCCAGGGTCGGTTCGCTGGACTCAAGCGCGGCGTCGATCACCGCCGTCTGACGCGCGTCGAAATCCTGATAGAGCGCCGTCAGCAAGCCATTGCGCGTTCTGAAATGCTCATAGACTACCGGCTTGGTGACGCCTGCTTTATCCGCCATGCGCGGCAGGGTCAGTGCGTCGGTGCCTTCCTCGCGCGCGAGCCGCCACGCCACATCGAGGAGCTGGCGAAGCCGACCCTCTCGGCTCAAACGAACGCGCTTCGCGGCGGTTCGACTGTCATCTTGTGTGCTTGACATAGCTATATACCAAAAGTAACTTACTTAAAGTATATAGAAGCAACTCTTCAAACGCAACCATCCGCCGGCCCTGTTCCGGCGATCGTAGTGGCGCGCCTGCGCGCCGCAAGCAGAGGATCTGTGCCCGATGACCGATGTGACAGTACCAACTTCCATAAATCGAAAGGCATGGCTTGGCCTCATGGCCGTGCTGCCGCTTGTCCTGCTTGTCGCCATGGACGGCTCGATTCTCTACCTCGCCATGCCGCACATCACCTCCGCGCTCAGGCCAACGGCCGACCAGGCGCTATGGATTCTCGACATTTACGGGTTCGTCGTCGGTTCGCTGCTGATCGCCTTCGGCAATCTCGGCGACCGCTATGGACGGCTCAAGGTCATAATGATCGGAGCGGTGATCTTCGGCGTGGGATCGCTCGGCGCTGCGTTTTCGCAGTCGCCATTGATGCTGATAGCCGCTCGCGCCCTCATGGGGCTGGGCGGCGCGACATTGCTGCCGTCCGGGCTCGCGATTGTCAGCGCGCTGTTTCCCGATCCGCGTATGCGCGCACAAGCGATCGGCATCTTCGCCGCGACATTCGCAGCCGGATTTGCTATCGGCCCCCTGATCGGCGGCACGTTGCTTCGGCAGTTCGAGTGGGGCGTCGTCTTCCTTATCAACGTCCCCGTTTTGGTGGCCTTCCTCATCGTCGCGCCGCTTCTGCTCCGCGAGGTCCATTCGACGACTTACGGCCGGATCGACCCGGCGAGCCTTCTTCTGTCATGTGTGGGTATCCTGCTGTTCACCTGGTCGCTCAAAGCCGTCGCAGCAGAAGGCTTTACTGCGAAGCAGTCAGCGGGCGGGATCCTCGGTATCATTGCCCTCGCGCTGTTCCTAGGCCGACAGACCCGCATCGACTATCCGCTGCTCGATCTCAGCCTGTTCCGTGATCGCATCTTCTCCATTGCGATCATGACTGGGCTTTTGTCGCTCGTCGTCTGGTCCGCAGCCAGCTACCTGTCCGGCATCTATCTCCAAACGGTGCTCGGCTTCGACGTGTTCACGACCGCGCTGCTCACGCTGCCGGGGGCCATTGTGCTGACCGTCACATGCGTAGGGACTGCGCGGATCGTGGAACGGATCGGTCGCAAGGCTGCACTCGTGGCGACGCATCTGCTGATAAGTGCGGGCGTCTTTATTCTGCTGCTGACAAGCACCGAATCTGGCGTCTCGGCCTTCATCTCATCAACGATGATCGCCGGAATCGGCTACGGACTGTCGTTCAGCCTCGTTGCAGAGGTTGCGGTTTCAGCAGTTCCGGCAGAGCGAGCCGGCGCCGCCGGATCAATCGCTGAAACCAGCAACGAGTTAGGCAATGCGCTCGGCATCACCTTGCTTGGATCGCTTGCCGCCTTGAGCTTTCGCCTGCTCGGCCCCGGTGTGGCCGGAACCCTAAACGAAACGCTGGATCATGTGGGCATCGCCCCTGGAGTCGCGGCCCAGGCCAAGGAAGCATTTCTTACCGGCCTGCATATTGCAGCCGGCATTGGCGGCCTGCTGACGCTGATCGTCGGCGTGATCGCGTGGCTTTGGCTGCCGAGAAAGCTGCCGGAATAGCGATGCGCCAGCACTGTCGCGGAAATCCTGAGAGTGGCGACTGCAACCGTGCCGTTGTCTTGTGGCAGGCCCTTAATCGCAACACCCGCACACGAAACTCAGGCTCATGCGGCGGATTGTTGCGTCCGGTTTCGTCCGACCTCCTGGTGGGGCGCAAGAGCAGGCTCGCACGCGGTGGACTTGACATGCAGTAATATTACTGCATGTTGTTAATCCATGAACGACGAAGAGATCGATATTGTCTTCAAAGCGATTGCCCATCCAGAAAGGCGCCATATCCTTGCCTCCTTGTACAAAAGGTCTGGGCAGTCGCTTTTTGAGATTTGCGCGTCCTCACTCGCCGAAGCAGGGCAGCCGCTTTCGCGACAAACGATCTCTCAACACTTGGACATGCTCGAGCGCGCAGGATTGATAGAGGTCACCTGGATGGGCCGCACCAAGACACACTCAGCAAATCTCAGCCCCCTTCGCGAAGCTGTCAAAGCTGCGCTTGGAGCCTACCTCGAGGAGAAATAGAAATGCGTATCTGGATTACCAGCGTGCTTGTCGATGATCAGGAAAAAGCTCTGGAGTTCTACACAAGGATCGGCTTTCAGTTGAAGCATGACGTTCCCACCGGAGCGCACCGCTGGCTAACGCTCGTGTCAAAAGAGCAGCCGGAAGGAACAGAGTTGCTCCTGGAGCCTGGCGAACATCCTGCCGTCAAGCCGTACAAGGACGCGCTGGTTGCCGACGGTATACCCGCTGCCTCGTTCCAGGTCAGCGATCTCAACGCCGAATATGCGAGGCTCAAGGAGCTTGGTGTCATGTTCACCACTGAACCAATGGATGCAGGCACGGTGCGTATGGCTGTGTTCGACGATACATGCGGTAACCTGATCCAGCTGATAGAGATGAAGGCCCCTCAGCAGTGACCGGCGGCACCATCGATGACTTCGCCTTTCCCAGCAGGTCGATCATGCAGTCATCGTAGCACCCGCCATGGGCTACGCCGAGAACACTACGGCACGCACTCGCTCCGACGCACAAAGGCAGCGATGATCTACAAAGCAACTGGCAGCTTCAGTGCCATCCAGATCCTGCTCGGATGCACCAAGATCAAGAACACGGTCAGGCAATCCAGGCGTGGATGTCGAGGAACGCGCTGGAACTGGCGGAGCATACAGATTTGGAGAATGTGTGGCCCTGGGGCCATGCGTCTCAAAAGGAGCGGCAATGCGCCCCGATTCCGGTTGCCCACACCACCGGCTTGAGCCCCCTCAGGCTCTGTTTCGCGACCGGCCACGTTCCGAAAAGCGGCAGTTGCCGTCGTCGAAGTGCTGCACTAGAAATCTCCTAGACGTTCAAGTCTCGCGAGGGAGCCCGTTGGCACAGCATGGGAGAAATCTTCAAAGACTGGAGCTTTCGGGCTTCACTTTGTACTTGTCCCGTGCGCAGGCCTTCGGCGGCGCCCGTTATCACACTGCCTCCGACTGGCATCAGGCATCAGTGACACGAACCGGCGCCTCACATTATAGTGCCTCCCGAACAGATGGAGGCCCCCTTATCGAAAGACCCGACCGGCCAGGTTCCGTGTCACTAACCCCCGCCGGTCGTGAGCGAGCCGGTGTGATGGAAGGCGGCAGCCTCTCTTTCATCAGGCTTGAATTCTCGGATGATTTCCTGATGGACGCCTGCCAGATGGATGGATCACGGCAAAGCATGATCCCGATCTATAATGATCGGTCGGAGAAGTTCCGGGTTTTGATCGAGCGGATGACCGAACTTTCGGAAATCGCGGAACGCCCACCGGTCATCGTCATGGAACAACTCGCCATCGCCGCTGTCCGGAACCTTGCCCGCGAGGCTCGTCTTGAATTCGGTCGTCACGACGATGCCTGGATGCATCCGGCAGCTTTGCAGCGCGTTGTCGATCGGATTGAGGCAGAGATGCATGAGGACCTGTCGCTTGCTCTCCTCGCGCAGGATGCAGGGCTGAGCATCAGCGCATTCGTCCGTGCATTTCGGGGCAGTACGGGAGTATCTCCCGGCGAGTACCTCATTCGCAGGCGCATCTTCAGAGCCTCAAAGCTTTTGGCCGGTAGCTCTTTAGCCATAAAGGAAATAGCCAGGACGTGCGGCTTCGCCACGCATGCGCACCTGACGAATGTCTTCCGAAGCCGGATGGGCGAGCCTCCCGCATCACATCGTCGCCTATCGCGGGCCATGAGCAGAACGTAACTGCCAAGCTGTGTGATTTGCGTAATCTGCGCGGATCACGCCGTGCCGCGTTGCAGGGTGCCGTCGTTTTCCTCCTGATAATGCACGACCTCAATCAGAAGGATCGGTTCCATGAAATTCGGTACAAGCCTTGCACTCGCAGCGGTCCTTTTTTCCAACATTGCGATAGCGCAGGATGAAAGTTCTCGCCGGACACTTCCTCCTATGCCTGAAATTGCCGCACCCGTAGTCGCCCAAGGAATGGACGCGAACACGAAGCGGGTCGCCGACCATGCCTGGTCGCTTTTTGTTCGGGCATGGGGCACTGGTGAATGGGAGCCATTTCTTGCCCTCACAACCGATGATTTTCAGTTTCACTTTCCGCAGGGAGATTTTGCTGGTCTCCATGAAGGGCCGGATGGCAAGAAGCAACTGATGGCGTGGGCACGTTATCACCAACAGGCAGGCGACCGAATTCGAAGCGTGCTGGAACGAGCAACCTATGGCGGCGATACAGCCGTCTTTGAATCTGCCGCAGAAAGCATACCGGCAGGTTTCTATCGAAATTACGAGGTCATCATCTTCAAGGTGCGCGGCGATCGCATCAGCGCGCTGCGCGAATACTGGAATGTGTTGGAACCCGGTGCCGATGCGACCGGCAACTGACGCGGCGGTCGCGTTCGGCCGCAGAAATCGTACTGGATCAGGTGAGGCTCCGGCTTTCCGCTTTCCGCCCTCACAACTTCAGACGTTTTTGCAGGATTCGGCCGTCGAATTGCTCGTGTGCGCAATAGTGCTCGTTCGTGATAGGTCTACCGGTTTCGATGACCTCTATGAAGTCACAACAATCGCGGTCGAGACTTCTTCGCCTTCGCGGCGATAACTGTGCGGAAAGCTGGAATCGAAATATACAGCGTCCCCCGTATCCAGCGCGGCCTCCTTGCCGTCCACGTTGATTATGAGCCGACCGGTGAGCACGTAGATGAATTCAGCACTGCCATGTTGATGCGGCTGCGAGGCGGGCGAACCGACCGGGAACTCGGCGTAGAACGCCTCCATGCGGCGATCAGAAACAGGATAGTCCAGGCTTTCGAATAGAAAGGCCGGGTGCTTCTCGCCTGGCGGGCTAGGAAGTTTGAGACGCTGCTGCTTTCGCACGATCGCGATCAGCGGCTCCTCCTTGTCCGCATTGAAAAAATGATCCAGGCCGACGCCGAAAACCATGGCGATCCGAAGCAGCGTGGGCAGTGTTGGAAACATCTGCCCGCGCTCAATCTTCGAGAGCATCGCAGGCGAGAGCCCCGTATGCTCGGCCAGCTGCACCAGCCCCAGCTTTTTTCGCAGGCGCAGGGCCTTGATACGGGGGCCGATCGCATAGCGCTGCAGCTCGTTGGACAGCGTATCGGAGAGCACGCGCAAACTCCTTTTCCTTTCGAGAAACTAACACCAGCATGGTTCTCTTCACAAGAGAATTCGCTTAAATCTCACGAAAATTTGAGTGGCAGGAAAACGAGTTTGCTCCACATGAAAATACGCGGCGTGCTTTTCGCACCCGTCATCGAGAGGAGAAATGCCATGAAGTTGAAAAGCCTTTTGTTCGCTACGGCGATCGCCCTCGCCAGCAGCGTCAGCGCGTTCGCCGCGGAGAAGGATGTCGTCGGCACCGCCATCGACGCGGGTCAATTCAAGACGCTGGGTGCCGCGCTCGAAGCGGCAGGCCTGGTCTCCACTCTCAAAGGCGCGGGCCCGTTCACGGTCTTTGCTCCGACCGATGAAGCCTTCGCCAAGCTGCCGGCTGGTACCGTTGAAAACCTGCTGAAGCCGGAGAACAAGCAAAAGCTCACTGCGATCCTCACCTACCACGTGGTCGCAGGGAAGGTGATGGCTGCCGACGTGGCGGGTATCGATGAAGCGAAGTCGCTAAACGGCAAAATGATCGACATCGAAGTCGCGGGCTCCACCGTCAAGGTCAACGACGCCGCCGTCACTGCTGCCGATGTTGCCGCCTCGAACGGGGTCATCCATGTCGTCGACAAGGTGATCATGCCTCCGGAAGGCTGACCGCTCACCCCTCAACCTGGAGAATAACCATGAAGTTCATCAACATTCTTACGCTCATCCTCGTCATCGTAGGCGGGCTGAACTGGGGGCTGGTCGGACTGTTTAGCTTTGACCTCGTGGCGGCCATCTTCGGGGCTGGCTCGGGGCTCGCCCGGATCGTTTACATCCTGGTGGGGCTCTCGGCTGCCTGGCAGATCATCCCGCTATTTTCTGCAACGGGCTCCGGCGAGCTTGCTGCTGGCCGGAACCGATAGGACCTTCGGAGGGACCCGCCTATCTCGTCGGCGGTTCCCTCCGTCTTGTGCCGGATGGACATGCGGCTGGCTTTGAGCCGGCTCAGAACAGGAACATGCCGACGGTGCTCAGGCCCATGACGAGCGCCGTGAAGCCGCTGATGTAGACCATCCAGCGCGGCGCCTTGAGTTCTCCCATGATGGCCGGGTTTCTGGCCATCATGACCATCAGGACGATGATGGGAGTCGCCAGAACACCGTTGACGACCGCGCTCCAGAACAGGGCCCGTACCGGGTCGAGGCCCATCATTGTGACCGCAACGCTCCCGAGGGTGGCGACAACGATGGTGGCGTAGAAAGCTTTCGCTTCCTTCAGCTTCTTGTCCAGACCTTCCGGCCAACCGAAGCTCTCGGCAACGGCGTAGGCAGCAGAACCCGCGAGGACCGGCACCGCCAGCAGCCCTGTGCCGATGACGCCTGCCGCAAATACCGCGAATGCGAATTCCCCCGCCACCGGCTTCAGGGCTTCCGCCGCCTGGGCCGACGTCTCGATCTTGTCGATGCCGTTCACGTGGAGCGTCACCGCGGCCGCAACGATGATGCAGAGCGCCACGAGATTGGAGAAGCCCATGCCGACAAGCGTGTCCATCCGAATGCGGCCGAGTTCAGGCTGCGCGATCTCGGGGTTCCGCCGCAGGCGGGCGAGCTTTCGGCGTCTCAGTTCCTCGACCTCCTCCCCGGCCTGCCAGAAGAAAAGATATGGACTGATCGTCGTGCCGAGGATTGCGACGAAGGCGGTGAAGTGGTCCCCGGTGAATTCGAATTTTGGCATAAGGATACCGCTCATCGCCTCGCCCCACGGGACCCCGACGACGAGAACGACGGCGACATAGGCGAAGAGCGACAAGGTCAGCCACTTCAGGACGGACACGTAGGCGGGGTATGGGACAAAGACCTGGATGATCGCGCAGAGAATGCCGAACAGGAGAGCGTACACGACCTCGGGGCCGCCGACGAGCAGCCGGAGCGCGGCTCCCATCGCAGCGAGATCGGCCCCGATGTTGATGAAGTTAGCAATGAACAGCAGGGCCATCGCGCCATAGGCGAAGTGCCGATGGTAGTGGAGCTTCAGGTTCTTGGCGAGGCCTTTGCCTGACACCGCGCCGATGCCCGCGCTCAATCCTTGGACCGCGCTCATCATCGGGTAGCTGAAGATCATGGTCCAGCCGAGAGTGTAGCCGAACTGGGCACCGACCTGGCTGTAGGTGGCAATCCCACTTGGATCGTCGTCCGCCGCACCTGTCACCAGACCGGGACCGAGAGCCTTTAGTAAACTGGGGCCATCCTGCCGCGATGACTGGAGACGAGGTGACGAAGCGTCCATTGCCGTGTTCACTATTTCGGATGCAGCAACAATGCTCTAGAGGGTGATTGGGTTCCGAGCGCCCGCGTTGGACGATCGTTAACGAAAGCGCGCTGGTGTACCGACCAACACGAGCACGAGCCTTTCGCCCGCCCCTGCATTGACCGACACTGTTGATGCCGTGCGGAGTGGCTCGGACTGCGTCCAAGGATTCGGTGGACGTGCATGGTAGCTCGAGCGGTACAGCGCCTGAGTCGCCTATGCCGCGTTCAAATTACCTCTGTTCAGTGAATTGGGGCAGATCAGGGCATGCGACCTTCCCCGGCCCTGGCGACGATGCGACCCATGTCTCCCTGCCGGGACGAGGTTCGAGCGGATGATGCCGGCCTATGAGTGCGAAACCGATTCCGCACATTGTCCGCTTCAGGTCAAAAATGCCTTTGCGGCACCTTCAGACTTCCCAATTCGGGTTAGATCACGTCGACACACGCAGGGTACTAAGAATCCGTTTTCCGAGATTCCAAGCCTCGAAGTTACCAGTCCGCTTCCGGCCGCAAACCGGTGGTTCCTTAACACTGAGGCCAACGACTGTTGCTGGCGCAATCTTCTAAAGGTGAGAAGCCCGCTTGAAGCAAGCACTATATTCGCATTGTCGGCGGAGCTACCTTCCGTCGTTCACCCATTCCCTGCGGAACGAGCGACAGAGTAGCGATACCCGCCTCGTCGGCCGCCCGCAGAAGCACTTCGCGGAACTGTTCTGGGGCAATTTTGCCGGTGATGGCGTCGACGCAAGCTTTAACGGCAGCCATGTATTCCTCGCCGTCATCGCACGGCCAGTCATTCATCAGGAGGCGCGCCGCATCGCCCAATGTCCACACGATCTTGCGAGATTTCGTACCTCGCAAAGCAAACCCGACAGGCGTGAATGCTGATGATGTATTCCAGCACATTGTCCCCAACCCCTCAACGCACGGATACTGCAGTCCCATCGTTCAATGTACGCGCGTATTTAGAAATTTGGAATTGAAATCTTTGGATGGACGCTGCTTAAACGAGAGCATTCGCAATGAAGAAGACAGGGGCGCTCCGAACCTTGTCAGAGCGCCCTTCGCTGCGGCGTCAAGCGTTGCTCCGGTGGATCCATTCCGGCTTTTGCTAACTACCGGCGCGGCCTCTCCCGGACTAAGCTTTGTCAGGGCGAGTCCGTCCTTCGGCCTCAGGTATTTGGCTTTGAACAGAAGCATAGCTCCCGTTGCGAGATAAGAGATCCGTCTCCAGTCTGGCGATTGATTGGGAGGTGCAGTTGAAAACGGATCCCGCTACATGCCCGTGTACCCCCCGAGCATCATGACCACGCGCCAGCATCGTGCACCTGGGCAGCTCCCTAGAACCTCGATTAACTTCGGTCTGCTGTTGCTGATCGTGAGGGCGCAGGCTGCGGCATCTAGCTGACGATTTCGACGCAGAAATCAATAAAGGCGCGAACCTTGGCCGGCACATGATGGCGGGAGGTGTAGAAGCAGTGCAGCGGAAAGGTCTCATCTGGCCAATCCGGATAGAGATCGACCAACTGACCGCAGTCGAGATAAGTCTTCATGCCGAGCGAGAAGACTTGCGCAATGCCGATCCCCGCGAGACAGGTGGCAAGCGCCGTGCCGGCATCATTGACGAGGACACGGCCACGAGTTTCGATCGGCACCACCTTCTCTCCGCGCCGCAACTCCCATTCGAAAGGCCTGCCCGTCAAGGGGTCCTGATACTGGATGCAGGTATGATCGGCCAGGTCGGCAGGCAGCTTCGGCGTGCCGTGTCGTGCAAGATAGGACGGCGCGGCAACCGTGATCACCCTCGTGCGAAAAAGCTGCCGGGCAATCAGCGAGCTCTTCGCCGGGATTTCGCCAAAGCGCACCGCCACATCCATCCCGTCGGCGACGAGATCGCCGATCTCGTTCCTTGTCACCACCTCGATCTGAACATCGGGATAGCGGTCGAGAAAGGTGCCGAGCTTCGGCCCGAGGATCAGCCGCGAAAAATAGGGATC
Source organism: Rhizobium sp. MHM7A (assembly GCF_005862215.1). Taxonomy (NCBI): domain Bacteria; kingdom Pseudomonadati; phylum Pseudomonadota; class Alphaproteobacteria; order Hyphomicrobiales; family Rhizobiaceae; genus Rhizobium; species Rhizobium sp. MHM7A. The sequence continues at coordinate 311,133 of NZ_VCHT01000006.1, read as the reverse complement.
GACATTGATCCGCAGCCTCCCACGCACCGTGTGCGTCGTCCCGGCCACATAGGCAGCTGCTTCTTCGATGCCGCCAAGTAGCGGCACGACCTGTTCGTAGAAACGTGTGCCGTCATCGGTGAGCCTCAGGGAACGGGTCGTCCGGTCGAGCAGGCGTACGCCGATGCGGCTCTCAAGTCGCGCCACCGCCCGACTGACTCCAGAGGCTGTCAGCCCCAACGCCTCGCCTGCCCGCGCAAAACTGCCGCTCTCAACGACGGCGGCCAGCACGCTGACCCCATTCAGCAATCGTCCGTCGAACATCATCCGGTTCCTGATATTTTGTCATGAATTATCTGACAAAAGGGCAATTCAGTCAAAGGCGGCTTTGGCGCATCTTTCATTCATCGCGGCGCAAGCCGCTGCCAAAAGGAGTCCGAGAATGTTTGCAGTGACTGGTATAACAGGTCAGGTCGGCGCCGTGGTCGGCGCGAAATTGATGGATCAGGGACTGGCCGTCCGTGCAGTCCTGCGCAATGCGGAGAAAGCAGGCGCCTGGCGGGATCGCGGTGCGAGAATCGCCATTGCGCAAATGACAGACGCATCGTCCCTCGCCCTCGCCTTCGAAGGCGCCGAGGGCGTCTTCCTGCTTCTGCCGCCAACCTTCGATCCTGCGCCGGGTTTCCCGGAGGTAAAGGCAACCATCGAAGCACTGAAGACGGCGCTCACAAAGGCATTGCCGAAGAAGGTGGTCTGCCTGTCGACGATCGGCGCTCAGGCAAAGCAGGAGAATCTGCTGAGCCAGCTCGGCCTCTTCGAGCAGGCTATGTCGACACTTCCGATGCCGGTCGCCTTCCTGCGCGCCGGTTGGTTCATGGAGAATTCAGCATGGGACATCGCGCCTGCAAGGGAGAGCGGCATCATGCCAAGCTTCCTGCAGCCGCTCACCAAGCTCGTGCCAATGGTTTCCGTGCGCGATGTCGGCGCCGTTGCGGCCGAAATGCTGCAGGAGGACTGGACCGGTACACGCATCGTCGAGCTTGAGGGCCCTTTCCGCATCACGCCGTTGCAGATGGCGGAGGCCTTCTCTGCCGTGCTCGGCAAGACGGTTCGTGCTGAGCCGGTTGCAAGAGAGACATGGGAAGCGTTATTTTTGAACCAGGGCATGCAGAACCCCGGACCCCGTATGCGCATGCTTGACGGCTTCAACGAAGGCTGGATCGAGCCGCGAAGGCGGCGAGGCCCGATCGCACAAGGGCATAACGACCTTTGAGACCGCTCTTCGCAAGCTAGTTGAACGCGATTGATGAAGACGTCATAGCGGCTTAGGCGATCCCACAGCGCCAGACCATCGTCTTCCTGGCATCGCCGGCTGCGAGCCATGGCCGAGGCAGAGGTGGTCGGTTAGCGCCTTCGGCGAGGCCGGTCGGCCATGGTGGGCAAGATAGTCCGGCGAGGCGGCGAGAATACGCCGATAGGCGTGATCGAACGCATCGGAATTGTCCCCGCCCGCTGTCACGTCTCCGGCAGGCCAGCCTTTCGGAAGCCGTCGACAAAGTGGTCTCGTACGGATGCATCGCGCAGCGGCTGGGAGCTGAGCCAATGACCGATCGTGAAATGAGGGTGGGCGATCAGGAACAATTCTGCTTCTCGCCGCGCCTCCTCATGGTGGCCCAACTGCGCAAGCGCAGCAGCCAGGAATTTGCGTGAGTTGGTACGATACGTGTCTTTCTTGCGGAGTGTAGCGGCTGCCGCCTCATAGTTACGCGCAGCGTATTGCGCCTGCCCGAGATGACAAAGATACCAGCAGGCTGGATAGGGATTGAGCCGCAGAGCTTTTTCGATCTGCGCCAGTCCGTCGGCAACCCTGCCGTCCAGCACGGACATGTCCGACATGGCGGCCCAGGTGTCGGCGTGGTTGGGGTCCAGCTCCAGAGCTTTGGCGAAGGCGGCCTCCGATTCCTCCCATCGCCGCTCATAAGCCAAAATGGTCCCCAGAACGTAACGGCAGCCGGCATCGTTGGGATCCAGGTCGACCGCCTTCTGCGCTGATGTCACCGCCATCCGGCGGTTAGGATCTTCGGGCTCGCCGAAATGAGTCCAGGCTAGCCAACGGTTATAGGCGAGCAGACCGAGCGCCTCGGCATATGATGGCTCGAGCTTAACCGCGCGTTGGAGCAGCATATAGGCCTCACGCTCGGTTTGCGGGGATTCTTCCGTCAGCAGGCGGGCGCGCACACACAGGTCGTAGGCCTCAAAGTTCTTCGGCCGATTGCGCGGCGTCGGAATGGTCAGCCGGCCGACGAGAGCTTCAACAATCTTGGCGTTGACCTCATCCTGCAACTCGAAAACATCTTCCACCGTCCTGTCAAACCGTTCGGCCCACAAGTGCTGGCCGCCAAGCGTGTCGACCAATTGGGCATTGATGCGGACACGGCCCATCGCGCGTCTGGCGCTCCCCTCGAGGACGTAGCGGACTCCCAGTTCCTGGGCGACGAGCCGTACGTCGACCGGCTTGCCCTTGTAGCCGTACACGGAATTACGCGCGATGACGAACAGGCCAGCCGTGCGGGAAAGGTCGGTGATCAGGTCTTCAGTCAAGCCGTCGACGAAAGGCTCGTCCGCTTCATTCCCACTCATATTCGTGAACGGCAATACAGCGATCGAGGGATTTTCCGGCAGCGGCAATATGCTCTGCAGCGCATCCGGCCAATGCCACACGTGGACTGGGCGGGTCAGGTTCTTCAGGTAGCGTTCGCCTGCATCGAAAAACTGCTCGGCGATCTTGCCGACGATCTCGCCGTGAACGCTGGCAGAAATGCAGATACCTCCTGGCGCGGCCTGCGTCTCGAGGCGCGCCGCGACATTGACCCCATCGCCGAGGACGTCCGAAGCCTCGTCAATGACATCTCCGAGATTGACGCCCACGCGTAAAAGCAGGCGCCGGTCTCCGGAAGCCTCAACGGCAGAGGTGCCCCGTTGCATTTCCAACGCTGCTGCGACCGCGTCCACCGCGCTGCCGAATTCGATCAGGAAGCCGTCGCCCACGACCTTGAAGATGCGACCATTGTGACGCATCACAGCCGGCTCGATAACGCCAGAACGGAGTTCCCTGAGGTTATCAAGCGTTGCGGCTTCATCAGCCTCCATCAGGCGTGAATATCCCACCACATCGGCAACGACGATGGCGGCAAGGCGACGCTGAAGAGAATGGTTCGTCATTTGAGGACAAGCCCAACGACCGAGTTCCCAAGTTATTGTTCAAGCGCGGGTGAGTCAACAAAAGCTAAGAGGTAACGCCCAGGCGACCTCCACCTCATCAAGCCGACACTGCCCAAACGAACGGGCCCTTCAAAGGCACTCCATCGATGGGAGTCGATGGCGGAGCGGTATCCTCCTCTTTTCCCAGGCGGGGGAAAAGGTGGGGCACACAGCTCACCCTGTTCAGTCCCCACGCTTCCGCCCCTCACCGCAACTCAGCACTGACACGAAAAATCCCGCCCGCCGAAGCATCCGAGCAGACGACGAAGGTTGACCCCTCCTGGGCCATGAAGGCGACATTGCCGCCGGCCTCGCAGGGGGTGGCGCTCCATTGCAGGATGATGTCGCCGTTGTCGGGCAGCTTTTCCGTCGTCAGCTTGACGGCGCTCGCCATCCATTCCGTCGCCGAAGGCAGGTGGAGCGGGGCGTTCAGCTGTTTCGACAGCCAGGCGGTATAGTTCTGCGCCTCGGCGAGCGGAACGTCGTCAGCCGGCTGCTCGGGATTGCCGGCATAGGCCTGGGCTGTGGCGAGGTCCGAGTTGGCGGTGTAATATGCTGCCATCTCGGCGCGGGTGACCGCTTTGGCCTGCATGCAGAATGATTTTTCGATCTTCACGGCGCCATTGGCGACGCCGAGCATGCCGCCGAGCTCCTGCAGCGACGAGGTCATCAGCCGGACATTGTCAAGCGAATAGCTGCCCGCGGGGATGGTCTCGAAGGCGACATTCGGCGCAACTGGGCAGAAGCCGCGCGCCGACAGCGCTTCGAGATTGGCAAGGATCGGCTGGTAGGCCGATATGGCGAGCTTGTAAGCCTCCGCGGTGTAGCGGCCATCGGCCTCGGTCAACTTCGGCGCCAGTGCGGCAAGCGTGGGATCGGCGGCACCGGCGCGTGTCGTCAGGGAGGCGTGGAGATCGGTGACCTTCTGCTTGAGCGCCGTCGCCTCACCCTTGGCCGCCATGACATCCGATATCAGCGCGTCGAACAGCTTGGCGGCGTCGCCGTAGCCCGAGGCCGCGGCCGGCAGCTGCCATTGCTCGGCCTTTGCCTTGGCCTCCGTCATCAGGCCGCTCGCCTTGGCGACATCGGGGCTATCGCCGGCGCCGATGCGGGTGACGGTTTCGCGTTTTGCCGCGGCGTCCCTTTCGGCCGCAGCCAGCGTGGTCAGCGCCTTGGCGAGATCGTCGTAAGCCGTTTTCGCGGCCTCATAGTTGTCGACTGCGCCATGCATCTTCTGGGCGGCGGCGCTGTCGGCGGCGGCCTTCATCTTGCCATCAGCCTCGGCAAAGCTCGGCGCCTTGTCGCCGCCGGCGGCGGCAGCGGCTGATTTGGCTTTCTCGGCATTTTGCTTGGCAATGGCAATCAGGGACTTGCCGAGGCTGATGGCCGCCTTCTGGTAGCCCGGAAGAGCCTTCTTATAGTCCTCGTCCTTGAGCAAGGCATCGGCCTCGGTCAGCGCCGCGGCACCGGCATCATAGGAAAGCTTCGCCTCGTCGCCGGACGGGCGTTCCGGCGCCTTGGCGGCGATCGCTTTTTCCCTGCGGCTTTCGGCTTCCTTCTTCCAGGTGCCGACATCGGCGACGAGCTTTGGATCCGGGCGCAGCAGCTTCGGGATGGTGACGACGCCGACGCCGATGCAGATCAAAAGCAGCGCACCGATCATCGAGAGATGCGCGAGCGTCCATTTCTTCCGTTTCGGGGTTTCCGGCTGTTGCGGCATGCCGCCGCGCGGATCCCAGGCCATCGGCTGGATGCCCGCGGTCACGCGACTGAATTCGCCGAGCGCATCGGCGCCCGTGCGCGGGCGCTGGGCCGGGTCGCGGCTCAGCATTCTTTCGATAAGGCTGGCCAGCCCCTCGGGAAAACCGGGGATCAGCACATCAAGTCGTGGGAGGATATTGGACGGGTCGAGATGGATGTTCTTCCAGCTCTGCTCGCGCTGGTGTTCGTCCTCCCAGACCATGACGCTGTCGAAGACGCTGGCATAGGTCTGCCGCGGCAGGAAGAGCTTGTAGGCGATCATGCCCATTGCGTAGATATCGAGCGCCGCGGAGGCGGAGAAGGTGCCGCTGGCGTAGATCTCCGGCGCCCCGAATTCCGGCGCGTAGGGCGGGATGATGTGCTCGCCGATTTTGGAGATCAGGTGCAGGTTTCCGATCCTGACCGAAAGGCCGGAATAATCCTCCGACACGTAGATGCACTGGTCCGTCAGCGCATTATGGGCGTAACCCGCCCCGTGCAGCGTCGCCAGCCCTTCGAGGATGTGGCGGCCGATTTCGACGGCGCGGTCATAGGCGACCATCTCGGTTTCGTCGAGATACTGCCGCAGCGTCTTCGACGGCCGCTTCTCGACGATATAGAAGTTGTCGTCTTCCGGCGATGGCGGGATGAGATCCTCGATCTCGACGAAGCGCCGCGCCGTCAGCGATTTGGCCTCGTTGATCGATGTCCAGACCCTCTCGAAGCGCGCCTTGTCCAGTTTCAGCGCCACGTCAGGCGCGACGATGAAGACCGAACGATCCATCCGCTTGTCCTCAGCCGGATAGACGATGAACTCGTTCTCATAGACCGGCTCGCCGATCGTGTAGCGGGCGATCAGATCATTTCTCATGCACGTGTCCCCCTGCCATCTTTGTCTTCATCAACCGCATGCTATTCGCCCGCCAACAGCGGATCGCCGATCAGGCCGGCTGCCAGAAAGAGGCCGGTCTTCGTGTCCCTGAGCGCGAAGGCGAAACGGGCATCCGCTGTCACCCGGACCAGTTTCGGATCGATGCTCCGCTCGGTGATAACGGCCGTTGCCGCCGCCGCTTCCGTGCCGTTCTCATCGACCTTGATCATCGTCTTCTGCAGGACCCGCGACAAGCTGATGTTTTCCGTGGTGAACCCCGGAAAGGCCGCATCCTTGGCTTTTTCGGGCGTCAGGCCCATCGCATGGAGTACCGGCATGAAATCACGCCCGTCATTGAGGGAAAAGCGGGGCAGGAAGATTTCGCCCTTGGCTGGTTCGAATTTCTCGCCCTGGAGCCAGGAGGCAAGGGTTTTGAGATCGGAACCGCCAACGCCTTTCTCGGAGCGGGCGGCGATCACCACCATACGATAGGTTTCACCGGCATAGGCGAGGTCGACGGCTGCGAAACGATCATCGGCGCGGAATTTCTGGCCATCACCGGCAAGATGCATCATCGGCACGGAGATCGTCGAGCCGTCCGGCCGCCGGAAAGGGGCTGGAGGGCTCTGAGCCTCAAAGGCGGTTTTCCAGCGGGCTTTGAAGGAGAGAGCTCCGAGGCTGACGAAGCCGCCGCCCGGTGGGGTTGCCACGATCGCCGGGATGGCGTCCCGCGTCGCCTGTCTGACCCAGCCGTTGATGTGCTCGACGGATTGCGGCCCATCGAGATCCTCGATCGACGGCCTGATACGGTGATCGGCGAGCATGGCGAGGGCATCGGGAACGAGCGTCAGCTTATCGTCGAAGACGATAGCAACCCCTGACGCCAGCGGCGCATCCGCCGCCGCCGGCGTCCTCGGGGTCATCGCGTCGAGCACCTTCTCCGGTCCCTTTACGGCATCGCCGAAACCAAGACCTCTGGCAATGGCCGCCTTGCCCGCATCCGAGGCGCCGAGGCTTGCAAGACCCAGAGCGGCGGCAAGGCTTGCCGGCGACACCATGATGTTTGCCGCCCCTTCCTTCGCCAGAGTACGGTCGATCAGATCGACTGCGAGCCCGGCCTGCGCGGCCAGGACCTCTCTCGTTTCGGCGTCGCCCGCATGGGCCGGCGCCAGCGTCATCAGGCAAGCGGCGAGAGCAAGTCCGGCAAAATTGCGCCGCGATTTTGCGTCACTCGAAAAAGAGCGGAATTGCTCCAGGTCCGCCAGCAGAATGGATTTCGACATCATTCGCTCCTCTTTCAGCGGATGCGATAGAATTTGGAATCGAATGACCATTTGCCCTGGACACCATTCTCGTCGTCACCGACGATCCTAAGGCTTCGGGCGAGGTCGTAGACATAGTTGAAGGCGGCACGCTGGCCGACGAGCGGTGTCGGCACATCCGGCAGATCGAGCACTTCGATCGGCTTGTCACTGAGGATGGCGACGACCATGCCGACGCCGGCGGGCCCCTCCACCTGATATTCGAAGCCGATATAGGGATTGCGGGCATCGGGCACGACCACCGGCCTTGCCGGATCGAGCCGGTTGTCGCCGCCCTTGGCCGTTGGCTTCAGACCCATCGAGCGCTTGTTCGGATAGAGCTGCGTCAGCTTGCCCGAAGCGTCGATATCGACAAGGATCAGGTAGCCGGGCTTTCTGGTGGAGACACGCATCGCCACCTTGTCGCCGATGCTGACCGAGGTGGCGGGCAGCACGTCGACGGCGACGCCCGCCTCATTGTCGGTCTTCAAAGTATTTTCAACGGCGGCGACCGGCGTCTTTGCCTCCTCGCCGGTAACGACGTCGCGGCCGAGCGCATCCGGCAATCCGTAGAATTGCGGCACCGGGGTGAAGCGGCATTCTTCCGAATGCGCCCGGCAATATTCGTCCGATTTGCGTCTGACATAATCGAGCAGGGCGGCATTGCTGACATTCGGCTTGTCGGAAGCACGCGCTACCCCTTCCTGCACGCCCTCGATGAAGCGGCGGGTGAAGACGCCGAGCGGCGGCCTGGCCTCCGTATCGACCAGCGCCCACTGCCCCGAATTCACCGCCGACCAGACCATTGCCGTTTCGCCGCCGAAGGAGAATTTCGCTTCCTTGCCGGAACGGTTCGGCGGCTGCAGCGATGCGAGGGCGGGGCCCAGGCAGCGCACCCTTCCGCCGGCGGGCGCAGCGACGGCGCTGCGGCTGCCCGGACCGACATGGCAGGCATCGATCAGCAGCGTGACGCGGCGGTCCTTAAGGCTATTCAGCCGGGCGGCGATTTCGGTTTCGCGGATCTGGTTGGTGACAGTCACCTTGCCGCCATCGCGGATGAGCTTCGCATCGGCGGCAACAAGCGTCGGGCTCGTTGTCGCTTCGGCGCCCATTTCTTCCGAACCCTGGCCGCTGAAATACAGGAAGACGCGGCTGCCGGCCTGCGACTGGCGGACAAGCCAGTCGTCGATTTCGGCAAGAATCGCCTCGCGGGTGGCCTTGCGGTTGGTGAGCGTATGGATCTGTTCGGGACGGTAGAAGAGCGTCTTGACGAGGAAGAGCTGCATCGCCTTCACGTCGTCGGCGGACCCCGTCAGCTTCGCCTCGCGCATTTCATAATCGTCGATGCCGATCAGAAGCGCGCGGTCGCCGGGTGAACGTACTACAGTGGGCAGCTCGGCGGCCGGCGCCTGAACCTCCGGCTGATTGCCCTCGGGCGAACCGGCGTCCGGCGTCTCCGTCGTTTCCCCAGGCACCTCAGTGCTGCCGGGAGGTGTGGTGATCGCAAGGTTCGCCTCCAGCTGCTCAGCCGGGATCTCTTTGTGTTTCGTCCCGACCGGCGTACCGCCGGCAGCAGGACGGCGCTTGGTGCCGACCGCCGCCACCCGGTCGTCGGCGGCGGCACCTGACGGATCGGACGCATTCGGCACGTCGCCGTCTGTCTTTGCGGCGATCCAGTCGCGGAAGGTGGCGACGCGGGTGTATACGCCGTAATGTTCCGCCTCGGCGCAACCGGCGCCCCAGCTGACGATGCCGATCTGGATCCAGCGCTTGTCGGGACGCCGGGCGACCAGCGGACCGCCGCTGTCACCCTGGCAGGCATCCTTGCCGCCCTCGGCATAGCCGGCGCAGACATTGCGCTCGTCGATCGGATTCATGCGCATCGAGCTTTCGCGATAGGCGGCGCGGCAATCCTCGCGTGAGACGAGCGGCAGCTCGACCTCCTGCAATTCGGTCGGCAGGTATTTGTCATCCCAGCCGTGATCAGACTTGGTGTAACCCCAGCCGGTAACGATGGCCGTGCCGCCCGCGGCTTCGACGCCCTCGTCCGAGGTGGAGGCGAGGATTGCCGGCCTGGAGACCGCGGCTTCGGCAAGCTTGATGAGAGCGATGTCGTTGGCGAAGACCTTGCGGTCGAAATCCTCATGAATGATTACGTCTTCGACTGACAGCCCCGGCTTATTAGGCCCGTCGACCGAGATCACCTTGTCGATCTTCGACTTTCCCTCGACGATCAGGAGATCGCGGGCGAAGAGATCCTGCTTGCCGGAACGGCCGCTGGTGACGCAATGGGCGGCCGTCAGAATCCAGCGCGGCGAGATCAGCGATCCGCCGCAATGGCCGCCGAAGCGGCCGCGCTGTTCGGGATCGGGCGCCAGGATCTTCACCTGCCAGGGCCATTCGCCCTTTTTCGCAGCCTGGCCGCCGATCACGCGCCCGCCATCCTCGCCGGCAAAATCGGTGTCCTGCTGCGCAAGAACCGGCGAGGCCAGAAGCAGAAGGACGGCCGCCATGTTGAGGATCCTGCTGATCGAGGTGCTCATAGCTTGGCTCCGGCGGAGGTATAGAGGACCGTAAATCCAACGCGCGCGCCCGCGGGAAGGACGTCACCAAGACGTCGCGCGATGTTGCCGGCGGTGCGGCGCCTGTCATTCTGCTTCAGGAATTCAACCAGGGCCGGCATCGGCCTGTCCGAAGTGACGGCGACGAGCAGGTCCGTGCCGAAAGGGGCGACGACGGAAAGATCGAGATCGAAGCTCGCGGACATCTCGGCATCGACTTCCCTTTCGCCGGGATAGAGGAACTGCACGGTTCCATCGCCGGTGACATCGAAGAGCACGAGCTTGCGTCCGCCCAGATCCGAAACGGTGACGCCGACGCGCTCGCCCTCGCGGTGGACGGTGTCGGAAGGGGTCACCCGCACGGTCTGCGGATTAGTCTCCGACAGCCGCTTCAGCGTGTCCAGCGCGGCCATGCGGTCGACAATGAAAGGGATATCGCCGGCGCCGACTTCCGAGGCGACGACATCGCCGCCGGCGATCGCCTCTCGCTTTTCCGGATCGAAGACGAGCTCGGCACGGGTTTCGTCCGTCAGCTTGAAGGGTATGACCGCGGGGTCGATATCCTGCAGCACCGGCTCGGAACCGAGGGCGGCGACAGCAATTGGGGCTGATTCGGGCGGCGGTGGCGGAACATTCGATTTCTCCGCTTCCGCAGCGCCCGCCCTGTCATAGGCATAGACGACCGCGCGATCGAGATCGGACCCCGGTGGGCTTTGGGTGAAGATGTTCTGCCGCTGGTCGGTGAACTGATAGACCGACTGGCGCACATATTCGAACAGCTCGCGGCGGTTGACGACGCCATCGCCGTTGCGGTCGGCGGCCCCTTCGAAGGCGCGCGCCGTGGCATAGCTCAGCGCCCCGCGCTTCTGGGCGACGCCTGGAATCATGATCTCCGGCGATTTGGTGTTCTCATCGACGGCGGCCAGAAATGTCAGCCGCTTATAATCGAAGCCGGTGGAGAGCGCATCCGCCGCCGTCGAAATCGGCGCAAGGTCATCCTCCTCAATCGTATAGGAGGGCGCCTGGCGCCAGGTGATCTTGGCGCCACGCGGATCGACATCGCGCGTCATACCGCCGGCATGGCAGGTATCGGCAATGAAGAGGACCTCGGCGCCTTTTTCCTCCAGCCTGTGGATCAGAACCTTGAATTCGTCGCCGAAGATGCGCTCGCGCGATCCCGGCAGCCGGGTATCGAAGCCGGCCAGGACATAGACCTCGTCGCGGCCGCTCGGTTTGGAACCTTTGACGCGCTCGGGCTCGCTCGATCCGTGGCCGGCAATACTGAGCACGACGAGATCGCCCTGCCCTGCCCTTTGCGTGACCGCGCCGATCGCATCGAAGATGCCCTGGCGGTCAGCCGCGCCGTTCTTCAGAAGCGTTATGTCCTCGACTCCGACCGAGCGCAGAGAAAGGGAAAGATCCTCGGCATCGGCGACGGCGCCGTGCAGCGGCGGGACATTGCGATAGAGGTCGATGCCGATCAGAACAGCTCTCACCGTGCCGCGCTCGGGAGCTTCGATCGTCCGGGCAAGACCATCCGTGCCCGCCATTGTGAGAAGGACGAGTGCGGTGGCCATGGAAAGGAATCTGGACATGGCCGGTTCCCCTCGCCCCTCTATTCGCGGCGCCACTCGACGCGGCGATTGAGCGCGTCGATATCGTCTTCGGTGAGGTTGGCCGTGGCGGTGACATCCACAGGTTCGGAGGAGCCGCGGCCTTCCGCGTCGATCTCCGCGTCGATGCCGTTGTTCTTCAGGAAATCGGCGACGGCCTTGGCGCGCCGCTCGGAAAGCTTCTGATTATAGTCGTCGCCGCCTTTCCGATCGGTATGGCCGATCAGGATGATGCGGCCGGGCTTCTGCTCCTTCAGCGCTTCCAGCAATTCCTGGGCGGCCTCGGTGCCGATCGAAGTGAAGCTCGATTTGTCGAAATCGAAGGTGATCGGCACCGGGATCGAGACGGGCACGATGCCGCGCACATTTTCCGAATAGATGCCGCCGAGCACGCCGCTGCGGTGATCCTTCTCCACCGGCACGAAGCTGCCTTGCGGATTGTCGCTGGTGGGGTTGGCGGCAAGGATGCGGGCCTGGGCCGCGCGCTGGATGAGATCGGAGATCGTATCGGCCGGCGGCGCCTTCGGCGTGCGGGTCTCGTTCTTGATGATTTCGATCGCCTGCTGGTAATCGGCGGCGGCATCGGCAAAGCGGCGGGCGGAGAAATAGATCTCGCCGAGTGTCGCGGAGGCCTGCCAGAGCACCTGCGGACTGTCGGCGGCGACGAGCAGCGGCTCGTACTCGGCGACCGGCTTGTCAGCCGCCATCATCTCCTGGGCGGCGGCGAGCCTGAGGGCTGCGACGCGGCGCTGGGCGTTGATCTGGAACTGGCCACATTCGGCGCTGACGGCGATCGCATCGGCTTGTGTGGCGGCAGCCGTGATGTCCTTGCCGGCCACCGCCGCGTTCAGCTTGTCGAGCAGGGCGTTGCAGGCCGGCGTATCGGCATTGGCCACCTCGATCTCTTCGCCGACCTGGCCAGGTTCGGCCGAACGGCCGAAGTTCAGCGGCGGCATCTTGATGCTGAAACCGCCGGGAAGCTTGAATTGCGGCATCTTGACCTGCGGCATCGGCAGTTTTGGCATCTTGGTCTGAGAAGACTGGGCCGGGTGCTTATACGGCGTCGGCTGATTATATTGACTCGGCCGGGTGGACGCGGTGGTGTCGGCTGGGCCAATCAGCTCCAGTTCATCGGCGGCAAGCTCTTGGCCGGGCGCCAGATTGGTGACGATCTTGTATTTCTTCGGTGGCTGCTTCGCGGCCTGTTCGGCCGGTTTCGGCGCCGGCTTTTTCGGCTTTTCGATCGCCGGTTCCGGCTTCTTGGCGACATCCGGTTTGACGACGGGCTTCGGTTTCGGGGCGGCCTGCGGTTTCGGCGGTGCAACGGGCGGCTTTGCAGCCTGTTCGACCGGTGCGGGTTTTGCGGCGGCGACTGGCGGAACGGCGGAGGGCGGCAGGGCCGCCATGCTGTCGACCGTCGTCAGCGTCAACGTCTTGCTGCTGATCTTGGTGCCGAGGCTGCGGGCTTCCTCAAGGCTGCGGGAAACGGCCTCCATGCCGCCGTCGATCGAGCGGAACATGCCGCTGCCGCTGCCGCCGAGATCGGCGAAGATGGTGAGCGGCTTGGAGGAATAGAAGACCTTGATCTGCTCCTGCCCGACCGGGCCCGAAACCTGCAGCCTGGCGCCGCTTGCGGGATCCGGCACCTGCACGCGCTTGCCGGCGGCAACGAGGGCATCGGTCTGGTATTTGTTGGGAAAGAGCTTGGTGACGGAGCCGTTCGGAGAGACGTTCAGCACCGTGACGTAAGCGTTCTCGCTCGACTGGATGAAGAGGCCGACGACTTCGCCAATGGCATATTTCGGCTCGGCGCGATCGAAGGTAATGCTCACAGGCCCGCTCTGCGCCGGCGCTTCCGTCAGCGTGCGTTCGTTCTGAGCCCCGACCTCGAGGATCGGCGAAAAAAGCGAAAGACATGTGGCTGCGGCTAGGATGGCTTTGCGGCTGAGCATCGGAACCTCCCCCTTCGAACAATCTCACACTGTGCTGAAGATGAGAATAGCACTGACCGGTGAAATTGGGATGGCTTCGCCTGTCTTGCTTGAGGGAGGGTTACAAATTATTTGGAAGCTGAAAGCTTCTGCGAAGGCAAAGATGCGAGCAAGACTCACGCGGCAGTATCCGTCGTCGGTTTATAGTCCGCTTCGACTAGAGGAATGCTCTAATTCTTCGGCTTCTGGCCGGCGGATTTCAAAATCGAGATCAGGTCGCTCATTCCCTCCGGCGAGGAATTGTAGAGCCAGAGAATATCCGGATTGTCTGATGTGAATTCCTTGCCGGAGCCCGAGCCGATGTCGCGGCCGGGCGAGGTTGTCTGCGGCAGCTTGCCTTGGCCGGGCGTCAGCCCCTCGGCGCGCTCATGTTCGGCGATGATCGCAACGGCAGCGGCAAAGGCCTTTTCGTCATGCCGACGAAGTGCGGCAAGGGTGGGGTTTCGCGCGGCCAGCGCATCCTCAACCGGCCCGGCATGCCCTAGCCCGGGCATCTCAAGCGCCAGCAGCAGGCCGATCGACAAGGTCAGGAGCCGGGATTTCATCATCGTCGTCACATCCGTCCAAAGGGGGCGCCATCGCGCGACAAATGCGACAATAGGGAGAGGTCGGATAGAAGGCAACGGCGCCCGGCGCCAATCGATTGGGAGGGTTGAAATCGGCTGGAGAGAGATGTCAGAGTATCTTCAGCTGCTGCAGGCCGAGGCGGAGATTGCGCAGCATTTCGCCGAAAATTTCTTCGATCCTGCCGGTCGACCAGACTACCATGGTGCCGTAGGGCGAGCGCTTGCGCTGCATGAAGCCGGCCGTCTCGAAATCGATCAGCGTCTTGCGGCAGGTCTCGCTCGACATGACCGCGACCAGGAAGCGGGCAAGATTGGACTGGTCGATCGCCCCTGCCTTCTCAGCCCAGTTCTGGATCAGCCGCGGCTTGGTATCGGCGGTGAACATCGACGCCAGCGCCCGTTCCTGCGAAAGCCCGAGGCGCTGCAGCTTGGCCGGGTCGCGGGTGAGCGAAACGACGTAATCATTGTGCAGATCAGCGAAGCGCTCGATATCCTCGGCGGTATTGATGCCGAAGACTTTCATCGAATACAGAAACTCTGCCATCAGATAGGTCGGCTCGGAGCGCAGCTGCGCCAGATGTTTTTCATCCTTGCTGGCCGAGGCGGCGCAGACACGATCGGAGAAACCGATCCTTGCCGCGCGCACCTGCTCCAGCAGGCTGACGTCGAGCGCCAGTTCGTCACCGTTCCAGTCCAGCATCAGCTTACCTGCCCAGTAAAACTTCGAGAGGATGAACTTGTACTATCGCGGTCGCCGATCTCCAAATCGTTTGGAAGGCGACACCTTGCTGACGAGCCCCTTCTACCCTAACATTTTAAGGACTTGACGGTCTTTTGGGGGTCGAGGCAATGCGTAGTCTTCAGTCGCATATTCTGGTGGCGGCGGCGATTGCGTTCGCCTGGCCGGTCCTCGCCAAAGACACGACGATCATTGAGCTGCCGAGCGGCGACGGCGCCCGGTCGGTCGGCATCATTTCCGCCAATGAGGAGGTCGAAGCATCGGGACCGGCGGCGATCACCGTCGGCGACGACGGCACTATCTACATCCTCGATCAGAATAATGGCCGCGTGCTCGCCGTTGACGGCGAACGCTCCCAGGCCCAACCCGAGGTCCTGCCGCTGCCGGAAAATGCGGCGCCTGAGGATCTCGCCGTCGTCCACAACGAGCTCTACCTCTGGTCGGACGGGGTCGTGCCGCTCGAGCGCTCCACCGGCGCCGACGGGCGGTCACAGACATTGCGCGCGGTCGACGGCGGTGAAGCCGACGATTATACCCGCTCGGTCTTCGCCTCAATGGGGTCGGTTCCGCCGGGACCGCTGAACAGCATCATCGACGAGATCGGCCGCAGCACCAGCCGGCCGAAAACCCGCCCGCCGGTCATTCAATATGTCCCGAGCCGCGGGCTCGGCGATATCGTTGCGCAAGTCTCGGCGGCGGACGAGAAGGCGGAAATCCTGCTGCGGCGGGCGAGCTCGGAGGAGAATTTCCTCTCTCTCCAACTTCCCTCGGAAGGGCGGATCGGCACCGTGGAACTTCTCGACATCGACACGACGGGCAGGCCCTTCGCGCTGGTCGAACTCGTGCCTGCCGACCGGCCGGAACGGACGGGCATGCTGGTGGTGCGCTTTACGCCGAACGGCGTGATGGAACGGGTCTTCGATCTGCCGATCGAGGGCGACACGGTATTCGCGCGGCGCTTCGTGGCGATCGGCCCGCGCGGCGATGTCCTTTTCCTCCGCTCTCGGGAAAGCCGGGCGCAGGTGCTGAAACTCGACGGGCGCGAGCCGGGCCGCAAGCTCGCCGTCGCTCGGCCGCCAAAAGCAGCGATTGCGCCCAAACCCGGAAAGACGCCGAAGGTGGCAATCCTGCCGAAATCGCGGGGTGACGTCATCGAACGGGCAATCGGCTTCGAGACGCTGAACTGGCTGGTCACGCCGGCAGCCTATGGCGGGGAGCCCGGGCCGGGTTGCGCCAACATGAACCGACTGCGCAGGCCGATCTACCTGATCGGCAAACGCGGTCAGACCGTGAAGGGCGTGCCCTATTGCTGGGGCTGCAAGACGCCGCTCGAGGATTTCGCCAATGGGGTCATGAACGGCCGGACGGCCGGCAACGTCTGCACCAAGAGCGCGCCGCAATCCAATATTCTCGGCGTCGACTGCTCGGGTTTCGTCAGCGATGCCTGGGGTCTGAAGATGCATGTGTCGACACGCGCGATCCCGAGCATCACCAAGCGGCTTGCCGACCCCTGGTCGCTGCAGCCGGGCGACGCGCTGAACCGGCCCGGCTCGCATGTCATGCTGTTCATGCGCTTCACCGACGACCGGAAAGTGGAGGTGATGGAGGCATCGCCGAACGCCTGCAAGGGCCGCGTCTGCCGCAATACCTATTCGCTCGGCAGCCTGCTGCTGCGCGGCTACCAGCCGGTGCGCTTCAAGGGGCTGGATGGCTAAGGCTGGGCGGATGGATTCAGGGGGCCGAAAGGCGCAACAAGCCTGGCACCCGGCACAGGGCATTCCGAGCACATTGTCAACCGAACATTTTACAAGGCAAGGTCCGGAAGTCTGATCAA
Organism: Rhizobium sp. MHM7A; assembly: GCF_005862215.1. NCBI lineage: Bacteria > Pseudomonadati > Pseudomonadota > Alphaproteobacteria > Hyphomicrobiales > Rhizobiaceae > Rhizobium > Rhizobium sp. MHM7A. Next base: position 294,677 of record NZ_VCHT01000006.1, on the reverse strand, counting down.
AGGCTGCGTCTTTGCGGCGTCGGCCGAAAGTGCGCCGACTGCAGCGGCTACTCCCGGTGAAACAAGCGAAAGCTCATCCGGGATCGATATCATTTTGATATCGAGCTGGTCGTAGTCGACGGTGTAATATCCGGTTGCACCTCGAGACACGACGTCCGGCCTGATCAGCAAAAGATCCTGCGCCATCGTGCCGACAAGGAGCGGTCCGCCCCAGATGTAGCGGAATGCATAGATCGGGATGCCGGCAGGAGATGTGCCGAGGCGACGAATATCCGTCTTCAGCCGGCGGTCTGAGTCCCACCCGGTACCGCCGCCGCCAGGATCGCTGCCGCCGGAGTCGCTGCCCCCGGAGTCATTGCCGCCGCCCATCCCGGAAGAGCTGTCCGAACCGGAACCCCTTTCCGAACGAGCAAAAGCCGGTTCCCGGTCATCACTCGTGGCGACGGCCCTTTTGACGGTTGGCGCCTTTTTGCGTGCCGGCTGCGCCGGCTCTTGAGTGGCGAAGAGCGTCTTGCCTCCCGGGTCAAAGATGCAGCCTTGCAACATGACGCCGGAGCCTGCGATGAAGGTCGAGCAGAGGAGTACACGGATGAAGACTTTGCTGGTCATGTCAGGCCCCCGGGTCACCGTTTAAAAAAGATCATATCGCGGATTTCGCTTTGCCCAGGTCGCTTTCGCAAGAAGCGTCAGCCTCTCGTTGATTGACTTCGTCTTCGGCAGAGCCTTCAGTTCCTGAGGAGTCAATTCCGCCGAAAACGCCTCTGCAGCCTTCTTTTTGGCGGAGTCAGCCAAGGATGCGAGCTCCTTGTCGGACTGCTTTTTAGGATCGCCGGTGCCGGGGCTGTTGAGCGCGCTTGCAAGAGCGAAATAGCGAGCGGCGGTCACAAGGCTTTCCGCATCCGAACCGTCAGCCTTGGCCATCTTGGCCCGCTCGAACGCGCTCCAATAATCGCCGCGCTCCGCGCCCATTTCCAGCCATGAAACGGCTGCAGCCTCGTCCTTAGGCACCCCTAAGCCGTCTCTATACATGAGGCCGATGTTCCGCGGGGCATAAGGCTGGCCGCCGTCCGCTGCCTTTTTGAAAAGCTCCAGCGCCTTCTCCAGGTTCTGCGGCACGCCTTTGCCTGCGCGATAAATCATCCCGAGGCTGTTCATCGAATATATGTCGTCTCTCTTGAGACCCGACTCGTAAAAGCGAATGCCGCGTTCCATGTCGGATGGGACGTTGACGCCGTTCGAGAAAATGTAGCCGAGTTCGTTCATGGCGTAAGTGTGGCCGAGGTCGGCTGCCTGGAGCATAAGCTTCAGGCCTTCCTCGGTGTCGGCTTTCACACCGCGGCCATAATAGAGGCTTTTGCCATAGGCATAGAGCGCGTAGGGATCCCCCTTCTTCGCGCCGATGGCGGCTATCTCGCTTGATTTGCCGGGATTTGCCGGCACAGACGCTCCGACGAGATAGAGCGAGGCGAGTTCGGAAATCGCCCTGACATGCCCGGCATCCATCGCCTTCTTGATCGTCGCAAAAGCCGCCTTCGTCTCGCGGTTGGCAAGCTGTGCGCGGCCGAGCTGATAGACGAAGCGGGCGACCTCGGGATAGGTCTTCATTGCCTCGCTGCACGCAGGCAGCGCGATGGCGGGATCGATTTCGTTCGGCAGCTTGCCCGCGGTCACTCCCTGCAGGTCGAGGGGGGCGGCGGCTGCGGTATCACAGTCATCAAGCGTCGGTTTGAAGGTAACGGTGGCAGGCGGCAAATCGTCGTTGGCGGCTTGCAGTGTCAGCGCGAAAGGCTGGTTTTCAGTGCCGATCTGCGGCTCGTAGGAAAGTGCCGCAATATCCTTTGCTTCAAGCACGTGGCTGGGCCCGATCACCCGGTCTCCGGCACGCAGCGTGCCCTTGTCGGGCAGGGCAGCGACCTTGAAGGTCATTTCCGCAGCCGATGCGGGTACTTCAGGCAGGCCGGCTTCGACGGGACCGACGCCGATCGTTGTCTCGACGTCACGCGGCAGCGCTTTCAGATAGGCGCCGGCATCGGCAAGCCGCGCCTGCTTTTCCTGTTCGAGCTGGGCGAGCTTGGCGCCGGCATCCGCCGAGACAGTGATGGCGACTACGCCTTGCGTCGCCTGGCCATAGGGATCGCTGACGGTATAGCCGATCAGGCCTACGGTCCCGGCGGCAACGCCGGTCGAGTCGTAAGAGAGCGCGGTCAGCGCCGCGGCAGGCATCTTGGCGCCCTGCTCCACCGGCTTGCCTTCGAAGCTCAGTCGGCCTGTCTGCGGAAGCTGGTTCAGGGTCACCAGCAGCGCCGAGCCGGTTTCGTCATGCGGCGGCGCGATCGGCAGCTTGGTCGCGGCCACACCCTCCGGCACGCTCACCTGCTGCATCGGCTCGACGCTCGGCGGCGGCGGCGCCGGAATGAAATAGAAGCTGTCCATCAGCGAGGAGTTTTCCCACGGCACCTGCTTGCCCTTGGTCATGGCGATGACGTCGCGACGCACATCGGTCAGCACCTGGCGGATTTCTTTGTTGGGCTCGCTGGCGCGCTTGATGAAGGATTCGGAATAGGGGCTCAGCGCCCCCTCGCCATCGAGCGCCACCTGGCCGGGTTCCGTGGAAAAGGCGATCAGGCTGCCAAGGTCGCTGTCGATGCGGGCAAGACCTCGCGTGGCGCCGACCGGTTCCAACTTTTGCGCCATCCAGAATTTCTGCGCATTGAATGGATTGTTGCGGCAGGCATCGAGGAAGATCAGCTGCACGCGCGAATTCTGCTTGAGGTGGTTGAGGATGAGGTCGAGCGGCATGGTCTGCGTCTCGACGTCATAGGGAGTCTCCAGCGTGGCATCGACCGGCACGATGAAATTCTGTCCGCCGACCTGGATGCCGTGGCCGGAATAATAAATGAGACCGGCCTCCGCATTATTGGCCGAGCGGAGGAAGCTGCGCACCGTGTCCTCAAGCCCGATCCGGTCCACATTGATGCCGATCGTGATGTCGAAACCTGCCTTGCGCAGCGTGTTCGCGACTTCCTGGACATCGTTTGCAGGGTTAGGCAATGAGGGTAGCGTCTTATAAACGGAATTTCCGACGATCAATGCAACCCGCCGGCCATCCTGTTCATCGGGTGCCGCGGCAGCGGGTCGTCCGAGCCCGAGAAAGACCAATGCTGTCAGGAAGATCAGCAGTATAGCCGCAAGGCTGTTCTTTCCGTGAAACTCGGGCATAGCTCCACCGCAGATAATACTGGTTGGATGATTTATTGACCGGCAAAATAAAAATATTCCCGCCACTGTAAAAAAGCAAGTTTGTTAGCTTTCAAAGCAATTGGAGGGCTCCCAAGAAATATGGGTGATTTAGTAGTACATCTCCCGCGCCTGAACGCTCCGATGCTCTTCGTGTGAATGCAGGATATTCCTCTGTCCGCCGCGAGATCGCCGGCGTGTCGCTCCTGCATTGGGAAATCATTGGTCCGATAAGGATCCGGCGCGAGGTAGCGGGGCCAGCCTTTTCGGCTCAGACCGCATCCCGCACCCGCAGCCAGGCATTATGCAAGTGCTTGCCGATGATCTCGACGAGCCTTTCTACGTCGCGCTTTTCCAGTGCTGCTACGATGTCCTCGTGCTCGGCCATGGCCGCGGCCCACCGCTCCGGCCCCTCGTGGCCGATGAAGCGGATGCGTTTCAGCCGCGCCTGCAGAGTGGCATGGAAAGCCGAGAGGTGGGGATTATCGGCAAGCGCCACAAGCGAGCTATGTATCTGCTGGTTGAGCTTATAGTATTCCATCCTCTCACCGGCTTCGTAATGGGCCCTCATCCGGTCATGAAGCTCGCGCACACGCCTGATATCCTCGTCGCTTGCCACCTCGCAGGCGAGACGCGCAGCCAGTTCCTCCATCGACCTGATCAGCACCAGCATGTCGTGCACATCCTTGCGGGTGAACTGCCGGACCACCGCACCACGACCCGGAGCGAGTTCCACCAGCCCTTCACTGGCCAGCGATTTTAATGCTTCGCGCAAAGGCGTGCGTGACACGCCCAGCGATTCGCCGAGCGGGATTTCGTAAAGGCGCTCCCCCGGCTGCAATTCTCCCTCGATGATCATGTCGCGCAGCCGGCTGACGATCTCCTGATGGAGCGACTGCCGTTCGATAATACCGCGTCCTGCTGCTCTTTCGGCCGTGCCGTCCAAGGTGTGATCCTCAATCCAGTGTTGCTTCGTCCACATCACCTTATGCCATCAGAAGGGGTCTTCACAATGTACGAATAATTATGTATACAGAATACAGAATGCGATTTGCGCGTAATCGGGGTGGAGGCAAGCATAGTGGACGCACTGAACATTGAAGCTCGGGCAGCGGGGCGGCGTCCGACATTGGCATTGGCGATGGGAGACCCGGCGGGAATCAGCCCCGAGTTGACGGCCCGCCTGCTGGCGCTTCCTGAGCTGCGCGATGTCTGCCGCTTCATCGCGATCGGCGACGAGCGCGTCCTGAGAAAGGGCGCCGATATCGCCGGTGTCGCTCTCGATCTCCAGCTCGCATGCCGTCACGACATTCCCGACCTGCCGGCAAGCGGCCATGTTTTCATCGACCTTGGGCATCTCGACCCAGCAGACGTAACCGTCTCCGAAGCCACGCTTATCGGCGGTCAATTCGCGGTCGAAAACTTCCGTTTCGCCCTGCAACTTGCCCATCAAGGCCGCTGCGACGGAGTCTGCTTCACGCCCTTCAACAAGAAGGCGATGCGTTACGCCTATCCGGGATACGATGACGAGATCCGCTTCGTTTCGGATGTCCTCAGCTATCCCGGCAAGATGCGGGAGTTCAACGTGCTGGAGCGCATCTGGAACGCCCGCGTTACCTCACATATCCCGCTTTCTGCGGTGGCGTCTCATCTCTCCCGGGAGGCTATCCTGGCCGAATTGAAGCTGACAGGGGAATGCCTGCGGCAGGCCGGCTTCGATCGGCCCCGGATCGCGGTCGCCGGTCTCAATCCGCATGCTGGTGACGGTGGCAGCTTCGGCATGGAGGAAATCGAGATCATCGAGCCGGCGGTGAAGGCCGCCCAGGCGCTCGGTATGGATGTAGACGGTCCCTTCCCGGCAGATACCGTCTTCTTGCGCGGTCTTAAGGAAGGCTTTCACGCGGTCCTCACCATGTATCACGACCAGGGCCAGATCGCGATGAAGATGATGGGCTTTGACAAGGGCGTCACCATGATCGGTGGACTGCCGTTCCCACTCTGCACCCCCGCGCATGGAACCGCTTATGACATCGCGGGTCGCGGCATCGCCGATGTCGGTGCCTCTCGCGAGGCAGTGTTTTTGGCCGCAAGAATGGCTGAGCGGAGACGAGCGCCCGCTGAATAGACGTGATTTCGCAGGCGCTGGAGGGCGCCGACATTACAAGGGAGGAACTGACATGCTGAAATATTTCTCTGCGATGACGCTGGCGGTCGCGGTTGCCACACCGGCACTGGCTTTTGAGCCGAAGAGGCCCGTGGAGTTCGTGGTTACCTCCGGTCCCGGTGGCGGGACGGATACGTTTGCCCGCACGGTTCAGTCTATCATCACGAAACATGAGCTGATCGACACCTCGATTGTCGTGACCAACAAGGGCGGCGGCAGCGGCGCAGAAGGCTTCGTCTACGCTGCTGGTCATAAGGGCGACCCCTACAAGCTGACCTTCGGCACCAACAACGAATATCTGCTGCCGAGTGTGGCAGCCGTTCCCTACAAGCCGGAGGACCTCACTCCGATTGCCGCCATGGCGCTCGACGAGTTCCTGATTTGGGTCAACGGCAAGTCCGAAATTGCCGACGCAGCAAGTTTCGTCGAGGCCGCGAAGGCGAAGCCGGGCTCCATCCAGTTCGGCGGCAGCCAGTCGAAAGACACCGATCAGATCCTGGTCTCCTCGCTTGCCGAAGCAGTTGGCGCGGAGTTCCGCTACATCCCGTTCAAGAGTGGTGGCGAGGCCACGACGCAGCTTGCCGGGGGCCATATCGACGCCAACGTCAACAATCCGAACGAGAATCGTGGACAGTGGCAGGCCGGCATGGTCAAGCCGCTCTGCGTCTTCCGACCGGATCGCTTTCCGCAAAGTGATGCCGTCCATGACGGCAAGGGCTGGCACGACATTCCGACATGCAAGGAAGCCGGCATTCCATTGGAAAACTACCGCATGCCGCGCACCGTCTGGCTGCCGGCCGGCGTCGAGGAAGATGTGGTCGCCTTCTACCGCGATGTTTTGAAAAAGGTCAGCGAGACACCCGAATGGCAGGAATATCTCACCAAGACCTCGCTCACCGGGCAATTCATGGTCGGCGAAGAATTTCAAGGCTACATCGAAAAAGATAAGGCGAGCGTTTCCCAGGTGCTCAAGCGCGAAGGGTGGCTCATCAAGTAACCTACCCAGTTCGAGGAGCTTGCCATGACTGACGACAGCAAAAGGCATCTCAGCCGCCGGACAATGGAGATCGCCACCGCGATCGCCACCGCGGCGGCGGGCGGTGCGGTCTGTTACGGCGCCGCCGAGATCGGCACAGGCTGGACCGAAACCGGTCCGGCACCCGGCTATTTCCCCTTCTATATCGGGCTGCTCATCATCCTGGGCAGCCTGGCTAACCTGGCTCGCGCTATCGTCAGCCGAAACTGGCGCGAAGACGTCTTTCTCGACGTCGAACGCGCAAGGCCGGTTCTCGCCTTCGCCCTGCCCCTCGTCGGCTTCGTCATCGCAGCCCTCTTGCTGGGCCTTTATGTGGCAACGCTGCTGTACGTCTCGGGCGTCATGATCTGGCAGGGGCGATATCGCTGGTGGGCGGCTGTTCTCGGCGGCGCGGCGGTTGCTGCCGCCTTTTATCTGGTCTTCGAAATCGCCTTTCAAGTGCCGTTGCTGAAGGGACCGGTCGAAGGTTGGCTCGGCATCTACTGAGCGGGCTGGCCGCTCACGTGCGGCTCGCCACTATCGTTTGGGAGGAAGTTTCATGGAGAATTTCGGCCATCTGCTCGACGGATTCGCCACGGTCATCAGCGGCCATCATTTCATCATCATGATGGTTGGCGTAATGCTCGGCATCCTCGTTGGCGTCCTGCCCGGCCTCGGAGCTCCCAACGGTGTTTCGCTCCTCCTGCCGCTTACCTTCACCATGGACCCGGTTTCTGCCATCGTTCTCCTTTCCTGCATGTATTGGGGGGCGCTTTTCGGCGGCTCGACAACATCGATCCTGTTCAACATTCCAGGCGAACCCTCCTCGGTCGCCACCACCTTCGACGGCTACCCGATGGCCCGCAGCGGCCAGGCCACGCGCGCACTCACCCTGGCCTTCGTATCCGCCGGCATCGGCGCTATCGCGGGCGTGATCATGATCACCCTACTGTCGGGCTGGGTCGCGCGTTTCGCGCTGCAATTCTCGTCACCGGAATTCTTCGCCGTTTATTTCCTCGCCTTCGCCAGTTTCATCGGCATGGGTGCCAATGCACCAGCCAAGACGCTCGTATCCATGATGCTCGGCTTTGCGCTTGCAACCGTCGGTATGGACACGATTTCCGGCGGGCTGCGCCTTACCTTCGGCGTCCCCGATCTCATCAAGGGCGTGTCCTTTCTGGTGGCAGTAATGGGCCTGTTCGGCATCGGCGAACTCCTCCTCACCACCGAAGAGGGACTCCGCTTCCAAGGCATAAAGGCCCATATCCGCCCTCTCGACGTGTTGCGCACGGTGGCTGAAATTCCCCGGCACGCGGTGGCGATCGGGAGGTCCATCCTGATCGGAATCTGGATGGGGATCACGCCGGCCGGCCCGACTGCAGCATCCTTCATGGCTTATGGCATGACGCGGCGCTTCGTCCGCAATCCCGAGACGCTCGGCAAGGGTGATCCTCGCGGCATCGTCAGTCCCGAAGCTGCCGATCATTCGGCCGGCACCTCGGCTCTGCTTCCGATGCTGGCGCTCGGCGTACCCGGCTCGGCTACCGCGGCAGTGATGATGGGCGGGCTGATGATCTGGGGGCTGACGCCGGGACCGATGCTGTTCATCGACCGACCGGATTTCGTCTGGGGTCTTATCGCCTCAATGTATCTCGGCAATGTCGTTGCCGTCCTGCTCGTACTCAGCACAGTGCCGCTCTATGCCGCCATCCTGCGCGTCCCCTTCGCGATAATCGGTCCCATCATCGTCGCCGTCATCTTCTCCGGCGCCTATCAAATCGCCAATTCCGCCTTCGACATGTGGCTCGTGCTGATCTTCGGCGTCGCAGGCTACGTGTTCAAGAAGCTCGATTATCCGATTGCGCCGCTGGTGCTTGCGATGGTCCTCGGCGACAAGGCCGAGGATGCCTTCCGCCAATCGATGCTGATGTACGACGGCTCCCTCTCGATCTTCTGGTCCAATCCCCTCGTCTTCAGCATCATGGGCCTCGGCATCCTGATGCTCGCATGGCCTCTGATCGGCAAAGCCATGGGCCTGCGCAACCTGATCCGCCGCGGTCGCGAAAACACTTCCAACGCAAGCTGAAAACGAGCTCTTCATGTATCGCCACACCCTCTATCCCGCCGAAGGCAAAGTGTCCGTCTGCCTGGTCGGCACCGGCGCCTTCGGACGCAGTCTGCTCGCGCACCGTGTTCCCCGCCTGGATATCCGGATCGCGGTCGATATCAACGCAAGCCAGGCCGCGGCCGCCCTTATCGCGGCAGGCATTCCGGAGCACAATATTGCGGTGTGCGAGAACGCCGAAACAGCTGAGCGGGCTTTTGCCGCCGCTCAGATCATCGCGGCAGGCGATCTCGCCCATGTCATCGATCGGCCCTTCGATCTTCTGGTGGAGGCGACCGGCAATCCGGAGGCAGGCGCTCGCCACGCCGATATGGCAGTGGCAAACGGCCGCGATGTCGCATTGGTCAGCAAGGAGGTCGACAGCGTGGTTGGCCCCGGCCTCGCGCACCGTGCTGCGGCCCAGGGCTTGGTTGTAACCCCGGTTGACGGCGACCAGCCGAGCCTGCTTATCGATCTGGTGACCTGGGCCGAATTGCTCGGTTTCGAAATCATTGCGGCCGGCAAGGCAAGTGAATACGATTTCGTCTTCGATCCTGCCTCCGAAACTCTGACGAGCAATGGCGAAACCATTTCGGTTTCTGGGTTTTCGGATCTGCTGGATCTCGGCCAGTCGGACGTTGACGCCTTGATCAACGCCCGTGCCGAGGCAGCCGTGCGGCTGCCGCAAAGGGCGGTTCCCGATCTTTGCGAGATGGGCGTGGTCAGCCATTCCATCGACCTCGTGCCCGACCGGCCGGATTTCCATTGCCCGATCGCCCGGATCGTCGAGGTGCCGACAATCTTCTCCAGGCGCCATGAGGGCGGCGTTCTTGCCGGAGATCGTCGGCTCGAGGTTTTCCATTGCCTGCGCTTGGCCGGAGAAGTGAGTTTCGCCGGCGGTGTCTTCATCGTGGTGCGCTGCCGCGACGCCGATAGCTGGGACATGCTGGCCCAGAAGGGCCATATTCTGAGCCGCGACCGGAAGACGGCCATGATCTATCTTCCACGCCATCTTCTGGGTCTCGAGGCGGCGACCAGTATTCTCGACGCAGGCTTGCTGAAACGCTCGAGCGGCGCACCGGATCCAAAGCCCCGTCTTGACCTGATTGCCATCACCGAGCAGGACCTTCCCGCTGGGACTCTGCTTTCGGCGACCGGCCACCATCATGCAATTCAGCATGTCGGATCAGCACTTGTCCCGGCGGCGCCGCTTGCAAACGACGGGCCTGCGCCCTATTACATCGCCGCCAATCGCAGGCTGGTCAGACCAGTGCACCATGGCGAACCCGTCCGGATCGGCGACCTCGAACTCGATCCGAGCTCGCATCTTCTAAGGTTGCGCAGACAGCAGGATGCAATCTTTTTTGGCGGATAAAGGCCGACGGAGGAGCTAGGCGCATATTGGTCCTGCTTCAGCCTCCCAGTTTTCGAAGTGCTGGCGGCGTCGCGGCGCGCTTCCGCCCGTTCTCGATTTCACTTGTCTGCCGGGACGGCGCCAATGTTCCAATCTCGCAGAGCATCGCAAACCTGGGCTCTGGTGGGTGCGCCGATGCGTCCGCCGAACACCTGGCATTTGAGAGCCGCCGCCATTGATGACAATCGCATCGTCTCTTCGATCGGCATGCCTTCCGCGATCGCCAGCGCGAAAGCGCCGTGGAAGATGTCGCCTGCCGCAAGCGTATCGACTGCTCTCACCTTCGGAGCAGCAAGGTGACGGATCTCGCCGTTCGGGTCGTCGAACCATAGGGAGCCGTTTTCGCCAGCCGTAACGCTGATGAAGGCATGTCCGAATTTCCGCTTCAGCAGGCCGACGGTCTCGACGAGATCCGCCGTCCCGGCGAGCCGCTCGGCCGCAGGCTGTGAAAAAACGATGTGGCTGGCCGCCGGCGCCAGCATCTCGATGACGCCCTCGCCCGCAACGTCGCCATCGAGTATGGCCGGTTTGCCAGCCTTGCCAGCTGCAACCAACGCCCCCAGCGCAAGCCTCGGCCATCGGACATCGGCAAGCACAGCATCGAAAGCAGAAATCTGCCGCTCGGTGACCGGCCTGACCGTATGGTGGAGCTGCTCGTCGTAGAAGGGCACGATCAGACGCTCGCCTTCATCATCGATGAGGATCGTCGAGACGGCGGAGCGGGCGCCCTGCACAACCGTCATGCCGCTCGTGTCGATGCCGCTATCGCCGAGATCGGAAATAATGCGCTTGCCCGTGACATCGTCGCCAACCGCGCCCCAGAGAACGGCGCGGCCGCCGAGCCGGGCGACGGCGAACGCTGCGCTCGACGCCATGCCTTCGGCGACCTGCAGCATTTCGTAGGGCAGGATTTTGCCCTGACCGGTCGGCAAAGAACGCACGCGGAACAGTGTATCCAGCACCGCCGCGCCGATGCAGAGCACGCGGCGTGGCGGATCGGGTGCCGGCTCAGGAGTAGGCGCGAAGGCGGAAGAAGCCGTCAAGATTTCTGTCTCACTTGCTTACTTGACGGCCCCCGCCGTCAGGCCGGCCACGATCTGCCTCTGCGCAAACACGGTCAAGATCAACACCGGCAAGGTGACGATCAATGCGGCTGCTGCGAGTGGACCCCAGCTGACCTGCTCGAAGGAGAGCATATTGTAGACGGCGACGGGAAGCGTGCGGGTCTCGCGGCTGGCGAGCACGATGCCGAAGACGAAGTTGTTCCAGGAAAAGATCACCGACAAGATGAAGGCGACGACGATTCCGGGCCTTGCGATCGGCAGGGCGACCAGACGGAAGACCTGCCAGGGCGTGGCGCCGTCGATGCTTGCAGCCTCTTCCAGCTCCATCGGCGTCGTCTCGAAATAGCCGATCATGATCCACACGACGATCGGCACGGTGACAACGAGATGGATGATGATCTGCGGCATCAGCGTGCCGAGCAGGTTCAGCCATTGGAACAGCAGGAACAGCGGAATGAGGAACGACAGGCCCGGCGTCATGCGCGCGATCATGATGACCATCGCCGATTTTTCCGCCTTCAATCGCGCAATGCCATAGCCCGCGGGCACGCCGATCAAGAGCGCCAGGAGCGTGGCCGATCCGGTCACCAGCAGTGAATTCCAGAGGTAGAGGAAGAAGTTGTTCTCCTCGAAGACCTTCAGATAGTTCGTCCAGGCGAAACGCTCCGGGATGAAGATCGGCGGATAGGCGCCGTTGTCGATCTCATATTTCAGCGACAGCGAGATCATCCAGAGGAAGAACAGGACCACCGGCGAGATCATCACCAGTGCGACGAACAGCAGTCCGATGCGGTCGAGCGTCCTGCGCTTCATCAGCGTGCCTCCCCGTCGGACCAGTTCACGCGCTGCCGGATCATCATAAGGACGAAGGAGAGCAGGACGATGAGGATGAAAAAGACGACTGCCATGGCCGAGCCATAGCCGATGTCGTAATAGGCAAAGGCGGTGTTGTAGAGATAGATGTTGATTGTTTCCGAAGCCGTGCCGGGGCCGCCCTGGGTCATGGCATAGATGATGTCGAAGCTCTTCACAGCATCGATGCTGCGGATGATCACCGCGATCATCAGGAACGGCGCGATCATCGGCAGCGTCAGATAGCGGAATTTCTGCCAGACATTGGCGCCGTCGATCTCGGCACTCTCATACGGTTCTCGGGGAACCGCCGCCAGGCCGCCGAGCACGATCAGCATGACAAGCGGCGTCCACTGCCAGCTTTCGACCAAAACCAGCGAGGGGATGACGCTGCGCTGGTTGTAGATCCACTCCTGTGGCCCGATGCCGACGAAGGAGAGGAGATAATTGAGCACGCCTAGCTGAGGATGGTACATCATCGTCCAGACGAGCGCGATGGCGACGGGGGTCGCCATCATCGGCATCACGAATATGCCTCGAATGAGACCGCGCAGCGGAAATCGGGCATCGAAGATCAGTGCGGCGAGTGTCCCCAGAAAAAGGGGAACCACCACGGAGAGCGTCGTATAGAGCACCGTGTGCCACAGAGACTCCCAAAAGCGCATGTCGACGGCGAGTCTGATATAATTGTCGAGCCCCGCGAAGACCTGCGACTGGCCGAGCGTCCAGCTGTTGACGCTCATCCACACGGTGAACACCCATGGAAAGACGATAACGGCTGAGATGACGATGAGCGCCGGGATGACGAAGGGCCAGTAGTTGGGAGCAAACCGATCCGGTTTGCTCCTTCCTTTCGACGTCTTGGCCATAGCGGCCGTTTCGATGCCTGCGGCGGCCATTATCCCTCGCTTTTCGCCAGGACGGGTTCGAACTGTGCAGTTGCAGTCTTCAGTTCGGTTTCAGGATCGGCGCCGCCGATCATGTTGGTGAGACCGACGCCATAGATGTCGCGGAACTCGGTGACCGGAATGATGACCGGCAGCGCGAGCTGCGAGATCTTGCCGGAGCCGGCAACTGCATCCAGCCATTCCCCCGGCATCTTCACGCCTTCGCGGACCTTCGCATCCGCAAGGACGGACTGGCGGAATGGAACGCCGGCGCCGGCCTGCAGCAGGCGCGCGCCCATTTCATGCGAAATCGCCCACTGGCAGAACAGGTAAGCGGCTTCCTTCTTCTGGCTCGCCGCGACGACGCCGAGCCCGTCGCCGAAGGTGCCTGCGGCCTGTGCCTTCGGACCCTTCGGCATAACGCCGTAACCGACCTTGCCGACGACGCGCGACTTTTCCGGATTCTCGATCGGCGGCGCAAAACCGACGCCATCCAGCCACATGCCGATCTTGCCCTGCAGGAAGGCCGACTGCGCCTCGGCCCAGTTGAAGCCGGAGACGCCGGGAGGGGCGGTCTTGGTCATCAGTCTCTGATAAAGCTTGGCCGCATCGATCGCTTCCTGCGACGTCGTGCGCAGCTTGCCGTCAGGGCCGAGCGGGCTCGAGCCATAGCCGAGCAGCAACGTCGTCCAGACCGGCGTGTTGGCGTTCTTCAGACCGCGGGCGACGAAGCCGTAGGTGTTGGTCGAGGGATCTGTCAGCGCCTCCGCCGCAGTTGCCAGTTCTTCGAAGCTCGTAGGGTAAGCAAGCCCTTTGTTCTCGAACAGCGCCTTGTTCCAATAGATGATCCAGTAGTCGACCGAGAAAGGCAGTGAACGCAGAACGCCGTCGGAATCCTTGGCGAAGGCCAGGCCGGCTTCGGCGAAATCGCTTTCCACCAGAGACGGGTCCGTCAGAGAGGCGTCCTTGAGGAAGCCGCCGATATCGGCAAGCCAGCCGCCCTTTTCGAACTGCCGTTTCTGGACGTGGTAACTCATGTGCACGACGTCGAAGCTCGGTTTCCCCGAGCTCAGCTCGATCGTCGTCTTCTGGCGCTGCTGTTGTTCGGGCGTTGCTTCGGCATTGACCTTGATGCCGGTGAGCTCCTCGAATTCAGACAGGTACTTGGTCAGGATTTCGCTGCGCGGGCTCTTGACCAGATTTACCTCAAGCGTGGTGCCGGCAAAGCGTTTCCAGTCGACCGCGGCGGCTGCCGGCCGCATGCCGAGCATGCTGCTGGTCCCAAGAGCGGCTGTGCCGGCCAGAAAGCCGCGCCTGGTCGGGTTGAAGAATGATGGCATGTCGTCCTCCTCCTTATGCCGGCGATCTCCTCATCCCCGGCTGTTCATTCTCGATTATATCCCGAGCGCACGATCCCTTGCATGATTGATGTGTGCGACAAGGCTGTTGACGGCGTCCTCCGCCGAGCGTCGTTCGATCGCCTCGAGCACCTTCAGGTGCTCGCCCATGACGGGCCCTACGTGACCGTCGATGCGGAAGCGGTCCTGGCTGATCAGGCGCATCTTGATCGAGTTCACGCGATAGGCGTTCGAGATGATGGTATTTCCAAGCGCATCGATAAAGGCGTCATGCATGCCCCAGTCGACGGCCTGCGCCCGCAGCTCCAGCTCATGAGATCCGTCGCCGCTGCGAATGGCGTCGGCGATATCCCGATGCTGCTTCAGGAGCTTTGCGATCGTCTCGTCCGACGCGGACCGGGTGAAGAGCGCGACGGCTTCCTTTTCCAGGAATACGCGCAGCTGGAAGGCTTCGCGAATGAGGTTGAGATCAATGTGAGCGATCTGCAAACCGCGCTGCGGCACGGTCTTGATCAGCCCTTCGGCTTCGAGCCGGGGGATGAGCTCGCGGATGGCACCGAGCGGCAGCCCCGTCAGTTCCACGAGGCGGCGTTGCGAAACGAACTGGCCGGGACGCACGTCACGTGCAAGGAGATGGCGCGTGAAGCTCGCATAGGCCTTTTCCCGCAGTGTCGGCTGCTCCTCCGTTCCGTCCATCGCCTCCTCCACAAACATGCCCGACCTATGCGGCTTTCGAGCGGAAAAGTCTGTCGAAGGCCAGAGCGAGCTGCCCCTGCGCTTCGCCTGAGATCGGAATGAGCGGCGGACGAACCGCGATCCAAGTCTCCTCCGACGTCGTGCGCGCGACCATCGCCTTCACGGCCGAAATGACGGGATGTTTCAGCAATTCGACCACGAAATCCTCGACGCGGGCGTCGTCCCTGCCCTCCTCGGCCATGGGCTTGAGTTCGCGTGGCACAAAATTCGCCATGCCCGATATAGCACCCCGGCCGCCGAGCCGCACGGCCTTTGCAAGGTGCCGCTCGTCGCCGACCAGAATGATGAGATCGCTATGCGCTTTCAGGAGCGCTTCGGTGTAAGGCCAGTCCCCGGAGGAATCCTTCACGCCCATGACGATATGAGGAAAGGCGGTCCGCAGCCGGCCGATCAGCGACACGCTCAGCGGCACCATGGTCACCGAAGGAAGATTGTAGACGATGATATCGCGCGCCTTGTCGCCCAGCAGGGCGAATACGGCGGTAAACCACTGGAAGACGCCGTCGTCGCTGACGTTTTTAAAGTAGGACGGCGGGGCAAGAAGGATATTGCGGGCGCCTAGCGAAAGAGCCTGACTGGCCTGCATCGCCGCATCCTCGGCGGCATCAACGAGCACGCCGACGATGATGTTGCCAGGCGCAATGCCGGCATCGAGGAAGGCGGCCAAAACACGCTGCCGTTCGCCGTTCCCGATGGAAGGGCCTTCACCCGTCGTCCCGAACAGCGTCACGCTGGAGCATCCGGCAGCAAGGCACCGCCGAGCCTGCGCGATCATCGCCTCGATCGCAATATTTCCATTCTCGCTGAATGGCGTGGCGAGGGCTACGGAAAGCCCGAATTTTGATGTCAACCTCATTCCTCCCAGGTAATTGGTCAGCAGTAGCAGACTGACATGTTAGTTGTAAAGGGAGGACGCGCGGCAGGAGGCCGATGAGAGTCTTCGCAGTGGCGCGCGCTCTCATCGAACGGTCCTCAGCCCCCGCAAGATTGTTATCTTCGGCCAAGGCAGAAACCCGGTAGCCGAGCTTGGTACCGATGCAACTAGTGAACAGGGATTTGACGTGTTCGGCTCGATTCCGGTGCGGTTCGTCCTCTGTTCGCGCCGCACGCCGAGAAAGGTCTCTCAAGCGACACCGGCACCGGTCATTGCAGCATCCAGATGGATTGCGATCCCAGTGCTAGCTCAGCTCGACTGACGTGGCGTTACCCATTTCGTTGATCGGAAAATTCAGCGCGGCCACCGCTTGAAGGATCTGGTCTCGCATCCAGCGGTGCGCGAGATCTTCGTCGTAGCGCGAGTGCCAGTAGAGATTGACATCTGGCACCGGCACGTCGATCGGCGGCAAGAAGCAGCGTAGGCGGAGATTTGTCTTAACCGCATCGGCGAATTGGAGCGGAACGGCAGCTATGTGCGCGCTTTGCGCGATCGCCGACGCAACAGCATGGAAATGCGGCAAGGCAAGCGTGACCTGACGCTTCAGGCCATGCGTCGCCAGCGCGTCGTCGACCATACCCCTGAAAGTGCCGTCTATCGAGCGGATCACATGCGGTAGCGACGAGAAGATTGATAGAGGCATAACCGCTCCTTCCGGAAGGTCTGCGAGTGCAGAATTGTCCGCGGAAGCGATGATGACGAACGGCGAGCGGAACAGCAGTTCCTTCGATATCCATCCCGGCATGTCCAAAGGCCGTTCAAGCGCCATATCCACAGCGTTATCCTGTAGCAGGCGGGCGACTTCGCCGCGCGCACTATCAAGCAGACGCATCTTCACCGCCGGCGCCTGCATATAGACCTTGTGCGACAGAAAGGGCATGAGCAGGGTCGAGAAGAAATCGGCGCCCATCAGCGTGAACGTGCGGTCGAGTTCACCCAACTCCAGCCCGCGCACCGTGCGAACCATGCCTTCGATCTCCGCTAAGGCCAGGCGCGCGCGCTCGCCTAATTCCGATGCCAGCGGCGTCGGCTGCATTTCGCTTCCGTGTCGAACGAACAGATTGTCATTGAAAACATGCCGCAGGCGGTTGAGCGCCGCGCTTACTGCCGGCTGCGACAGCCCAATCCGATCGCCCGCCCGCGTCACGCTTCGCTCGCGCATCAGCGCGTCGAAGACCCGGATCAGGTTGAGATCGAGAGCGTTGAAATTCATGGCTTGGATTGTCTCCATAAGATCATTCGATTGGATCAATGCCGAGACGGATCGTACGTCCAGTGCATTCGCAATCGAAATCGTTAGAGGAACGCACATGAGCATGCATATCGATCCCCAGGCAACCGGCAATCTGCTGTGGTTCGGCAATACGGTTGTCTCTGTCAAGCTTTCGAGCCAATCCGGATCGGATGGCATTTCTGTCATCGAGCACTGGATGCCCTTTGGCGAGGCGCCACCATTGCACATTCATCAGCGCGAAGATGAGGTGTTTCATATTCTCGGCGGCGTGATGCGCTTCCGGGTCGGCGACCAGGAGATCACTGCTGGCACAGGCGATACTGTCATGGCGCCCAAAGGCGTGCCGCACGCCTTCCGCGTCGAAAGCACGGAGGGCGCCCACTGCCTGACGATTATGCAAGGCTCGGACTTCGAGACCATGCTGCGCCAGGCTAGTCGTACCGCGGAAAGGCCAAATCTGCCGGAGGCAATGACGCCAAGCTCCGAAATGATCGAGAGACTGGTTGCGATCTGTGCGGCCAACAAGATAGATATCGTCGGGCCGCCGGTCTCATGAGTGGGTCGCCCATCAGCCCTCCTGGACACTCGAAGTTCGCGATAAGTCGACGCGGACTTCAGCCAATGCCGAACGACGGACATTGGCGCGAGAGGACGCTTACGCGTCTTCGGCAAAGTCGCCGTCGGCGGCACCGGCAATGACCTCGCTGGCGAGGGGCCGTGCAACTGCGCCAGCACCAGGCCGATTCCTCGCCGTTTGCAAATTCGGCCGTGGGCTTAAGATCCCCAAGGGGCTCACACCCTACGAGTTCATCTGCAAAGCATGAGATTCACAGCCCAAACGCTTGATCCTCGATCCGCTCAGAAGGTCCGTCCAAAACAGCTAAACCGTTTCGGTGGCGTCAACTCGGGCGGCCTGACGTGTGGCATGGAGGAAGGCGAGCACGAAAACGATCGAGAGCACGAGCACGATCGTCGGAGCAGGAGCGCTGTCGATGAAGAAGGAGAGGTAGACACCCGCGAAGGAGCCGGTAACGGCGATGGCGACCGACAGAATGAGCATTGTGCTGAACTTGCGGGTCAGCAGAAATGCGATGGCGCCCGGGGCGATCAGCATGGCGATCGAAAGGATGATGCCGACCGCCTGCAGGGCGCCGACGATCGTGAGTGAGATCAGAGCAAGCAGTCCATAATGCAAGACACCGATCCTCAGTCCCACCGCCTTTGCCTGCGTCGGATCGAAAGCATGCAGCAGAAAGTCTTTCCACTTGACGCCGAGAATGCCCGCGGTGATCGCAGCGATCACGGCCGCCTGCCCAATGTCGCGCCAGGAGACGCCGAGCATGTCCCCGAACAGGATGTGGTCGAGATGCACGTCGGTCTGGATTTTAACGTAGAGCACCAGGCCCAATCCGAACATGCCGGAGAAGACGATGCCCATCACGGTGTCCTGCTTGATGCGGCTGTTGTCCTTCAGGAAGCCGGTGGCGATGGCGCAGAACATGCCGGCCACGAAGGCGCCAACGGCATAGGGAAAGCCGACGATATAGGCGATGACCACGCCGGGAAAGACCGCGTGGCTGATCGCATCGCCCATCAGCGACCAGCCCTTCAGCACCACGAAGCAGGACAGAAGCGCCATCGGCACGGCGACCAGCATCGAGATCACAAGCGCGTTGACCATGAATTCGAACTGGAAAGGCGAAAGCAGCGTATCGATGATACTCATCGCGCCGCCTCCAGGGCTAGCGCGGCCCTTCGGCGTGCGGCAAGCATTCCGTGCTTCGGGGCGAAGAAGAAGGCTAGCAGGAAGATCGCTGTCTGCAGCACGACGATGATGCCGCCGGTCGCTCCGTCGAGGAAGTAGCTCGCATAGGCGCCTGCGAAGCTGGTGATCGAGCCGATCGTGACCGCGATGAGCAGGAGCCGCGGGAAACGATCCGTCAGCAGATAGGCGGTCGCGCCCGGTGTCACCACCATGCAGATGACCAGGAACGCGCCGACTGTCTGCAGTGCCGCGACGGTCGAGGCGGAAAGCAGCGTGAAGAACATGATCTTGAGTACGGTCGGATTGAGACCGATCGACCGGGCATGGTTCTCGTCGAAGAAGGTGACCATCAGGTCCTTCCATTTGACGAGCAGGACGGCCAGCGACAGGAAGCCGATGATCGCGAGCTGGAGCGTATCCTCGGGTGTGATGGCGAGAATGTTGCCGAGGACGATCGTCTGGATGTTCACAGCCGCCGGCTTCAGCGACACCATGAACAGACCGAGCCCGAAGAAGGAGGAAAAGATCAGGCCGATGATGGCGTCTTCCTTGAGCTTGGTGCGTTGATTGAGGAAAAGCATGGCGGCGGCGGCAAGCCCGCCGGAAAAGAAGGCGCCGATGGAAAAGGGAAGGCCGAGCATATAGGCGCCCGCCACTCCGGGGACGATTGAATGCGAGAGCGCATCGCCGATCAGCGACCAGCCTTTCAGCATCAGGTAGCAGGAGAGAAAGGCACAGACGCCGCCGACGAGGGCCGAGACCCACATGGCGTTCAGCATGTAGTTGTAGGTGAAGGGTTCGGTGAGAATGGCCGTCATTCCCAGCCTCCGTCTTCCCCGTCCGATGCGCCCGCGGTCGCCTTGCCTTCGCGAAACACCAGGGGCCGTTCGTCGTCGCTGATCAGGCCGATCGATGTCGGTCTGCCGCTCGGGGCTTGGTTCAGGACGAAATGGCGCAGCACGCCGCCGAATGCCTTCTCCAGGTTTTCCTGGGTGAAGGTCTCGAAGGTCGGGCCATAGGCGAGTACCGTGCCCTTGATCAGGATGGTCCGGTCGCAGAATTCGGGCACGGAGCCGAGATTATGCGTCGAAACCAGCATCACGCGGCCCTCGTCGCGCAGTTCGCGAAGCAGCTTGATGATCTGCTCCTCGGTCTTGACGTCCACGCCCGTAAACGGCTCGTCGAGCAGGATCACTTTTCCGTCCTGTGCCAGCGCGCGGGCGAGGAAGACCCGCTTCTTCTGGCCGCCGGAGAGCTCGCCGATCTGCCGTTTGCGGAATTCGCTCATGTTGACGCGGGCAAGTGCCGCCGCCACCGCCTGGTGGTCGGCGGCGCTGGGGATACGCATAATGCCCATATGGCCGTAACGACCCATCATCACGACGTCCTCGACCAGAACGGGGAAGTTCCAGTCGACCTCTTCCGACTGCGGCACATAGGCAACGAGGTTCTTTCGCAGCGCGTCCTTGACCGGCATGCCGAGCACGCGGATATCGCCCTTGGCGAGGCGGATGAAGCCCATGATTGACTTGAAGAGGGTCGATTTTCCCGAGCCGTTGACGCCGACCAATGCGGTGATCGTGCCGGTGGGGGTGACGAAACTCGCGTCGCGCAATGCCGTATGGCCGTTGCGATAGGTGACGGTCGCGCCGTCCACCAGAATCCCGGTCCCCTCGAAGCCGGAGTCGACCTGCTTCTGCCGGCCGGGTTGAACACTCATTGAAACACCCCCATGAACACGTGAATCTGGACCCCGCCCGCGGGCGAGGTCCCTGTCGCCTGATCAGGACGAGGACGCCAGGCCCTTGGCGATGGTTTCCGACGTGACCTTGAGGAGATCGAGATAGGTCGGAACCGGACCATCGGCCTCGCTCAGCGAATCGACG
Source organism: Rhizobium sp. MHM7A (assembly GCF_005862215.1). Classification (NCBI taxonomy): domain Bacteria; kingdom Pseudomonadati; phylum Pseudomonadota; class Alphaproteobacteria; order Hyphomicrobiales; family Rhizobiaceae; genus Rhizobium; species Rhizobium sp. MHM7A. The sequence goes on along the minus strand of NZ_VCHT01000006.1, from coordinate 274,007 downwards.
TAAAGAACGCCGCCATATTTGGCGCCTGTCTCACGCGCCACCTGTTCGGCAGGCTTGGACGAGATCGTGCTCTCGGAGAAGACGACGGTGATGCCGTTTTTGCGAACGGCGTCAATCACCTTGCGCACCTGCTGCGGCGTTCCCTGCTGATCCGCATTGATCGGCCACAGGTACAGTTCCTTCAAACCGAAATCGCGGGCAAGGTAGGAGAAGGCGCCTTCGCTCGATACCAGCCATCGCTTGGCCTCAGGTACGGCGGCAAGCCGTGCCTTGATGGGCTCGACGGTCGCCTTGATCTTCTCCTTGTAAGCCTCGGCATTCGTCTTGTAGATCGCGGCATTGGCAGGATCGTACTTCACGAAGGCATCGCGGATATTGTCGACATAGATCAGTGCCGCCGCCGGCGACATCCAGGCGTGCGGATTCGGCTTGCCCTGATAAGGTCCTTCGGCAATGCCCATCGGCTCGACGCCTGTCGAGACCACCACTTCAGGCACGTCCTTCAGGTTCTGGAAGAACTTCTCGAACCAACGCTCCAGATTGAGGCCGTTCCACAGGACGAGCTGCGCGCCCTGGGCGCGCTGGATATCGCCCGGCGTCGGCTGGTAATTGTGGATCTCGGCGCCGGGCTTGGTAATGGATTCGACGACAGCCGCGTCACCCGCAACGTTCCTGGCGATGTCGGCGATGACGGTGAATGTCGTTACCGCCTTGAATTTTTCCTGCGCCGACGCCGGAACGACTGTCAGCACGGCCGCAAACGCCGCTCCCATCATCCCCGTCAGGATCGACCGTCTTACCTTATCGAGCATGAATATCTCCGGTGCTATTAAGAGTTAATTGCAGTTGGCGGTTCGAGCCTTCCCCGTGACTCTGCAAAGAGATGACTCCAGTCTTCCATATTCTGCAATTGCGAATGAATTGCAATAAAGATTTCGCAGTCGGACGCAAAATGATTGCGACGCCGCCCTCAAGATGGTTCTAAATTGGCAGTGACGCGGCTCGATCCTCCGCGCGGACTTTTTTGGATCGAGATGCGAGCCCCATGATATGCCAATGCAGCCGCGGCACTTTCGACGCGGGGCTATGGCGCGGTAGCGCCTGTTCCCGTGAGAAAAGAGGTTCTGGCATGTCTGAGCAAAGAGGTTGGCGTATGAAACATGCACTGGTGACGGGTGGCGGTCGCGGCATCGGTCTTGCGGCCGCCCTGGCGCTTCGGGACGCAGGCTATCGTGTGACGGCGACCGGGATCGATGCCGCCGAAATCGATGCCATGCCGAAGAGGGAAGGACTTGCCGGCGTCGTGCTCGACGTGCGCGATCAGGCCGCCGTCGAGAGGCTGATCGCTTCCTTCGACAGGCTCGATGGGGTCGTCAACTGCGCCGGCCTCATCCGGCGCGGAGGCGCGGAATTCGATCCCGCCACCTTCGCGGAGGTCATCGACGTCAATCTCTCGGGCACGATGCGAGTTTGCGTCGCGGCCAAGCCGCTGCTGGCGCGCGAGGGCGGCGCGATCGTCAATACCGCTTCCATGCTGTCCTTCTTCGGCGGACCTGCCGTGCCTGCCTACACCGCCAGCAAAGGCGGCATCGCACAGCTCACCAAATCGCTGGCCGTCGCCTGGGCGGCGGACAAGATCAGGGTCAACGCCGTGGCGCCCGGCTGGATTGCCACAGAGCTGACCCGTCCCCTCTACGAAGACGCAAGCCGAGCAGAGCCCATCCTGCAGCGCACCCCGATGCGCCGCTGGGGCAAACCGGAAGACGTCGCCGGCCCGATCGTCTTCCTGTGCTCGGAAGCGGCTGGCTTCATGACCGGCGTCATCCTGCCGGTCGATGGCGGCTATGCCGCAGCTTAAAAAAGAGAGGTTCCATGGCCTACCAATCTGTCCACCCTATGTCGCCGCCCGAAATCGTCGTCGCGGCGGTTCCCGAAGATGAACGGATCTGGGTTCCCCAGGCCCCCGATGTCTGGTTCCGCCCGCTGATGCTGAACACGCTGCAGGGCGGGTGGTGCAATCTCCTGCGGGTGCGGCGCGCGGGCATTCTCAGCCGTCATCGGCACCCCGGACCAGTCCACGGCTATGTCATCAAGGGCCGCTGGCGCTACCTCGAACATGATTGGATCGCCACCGAAGGATCCTACGTCTTCGAACCGCCGGGCGAGACGCATACGCTGACCGTGCCTGACGATGTCGAGGAGATGATCACGTTCTTCAACATTTCAGGCTGTATGTACTATGTCGATGAAAACGGCGATCACACCGGCTTCGAGGATGTCTTCACCAAGATCGACATGTGCGCCGCCCATTATCAGAAGGTCGGCCTCGGCGCCGATTTCGTGAACCAGTTCGTCCGATAGGGCGAGGGTGAAATCCTAACCACTCCCGCCGCCGAAAACGGCCAAGGGATGCCGCTTATGCAAGCACTTTCCGCGCTACACGACCGGAATATTCTCGCGAAAGATGATCCGTGGCTCGATGTTCTTCAAAGATAGGGTTGGCGTGCTTGCTGCGATCGAACCGAGAAGCCTTATGACGACCTGCTCGCCGATCAGGCGCGCATTTTGGTCGATCACGACGTCGATCAGATCTTCGGCCAGCCATGTCCGCGTGGCGTCGGTGAGGTCATGCATGATCACGAAGGGACGTCTTGTTCCTGTCGCCGCTTGCAGCACTTCGGCGATGCCAGCCCTGCCTGCGCCGACACAATAGACGCCGACGAGATCGGCGGTGTCGCGTAGTATCCGTTCCATCGCCGGCCGGGACAGCTTGTTCTCGTCACGGGTTTCGATTGCAGGAAGGATCGTCAGATGCTTGAACTGCTCCTCCAGAAGGGTCCGGAATCCATATTCCCGCTGTTGGTGCCCATGGAGCGTTCGCGATCCCAGAAAGAGGCCTATCGATCCCGTCGCCCTCCGTGACATGAGCCCCATAATCAACGCCGCGGTTCGGCCCGCCACCAGGTTATCGACGCCGACGAACGCGGAGCGTGGGGTCGAGAGAACGTCCTCACGATGGTGACGACGCGGACGCCGGATTCGCACAGGCGCCGGATTGCGTGCCGCGTTTTGGGATGGTCTACGGTAATTACCCCGACGCCATTGGTTTGGAGCGGAAGATCTTCGAGCGCCGTCACGAGCGCGTCGGGATCAATGCCGTCGAGCGCCGTGACATTGCACGACGCCACGAGCGGCAGGGACGATGCGAAGGCTGTGATCTTCCTGGCGACATCCTGCATGAACGAGTTGTGCCCGAACGGAATGAAGAACTCCAGATGCGCCGGGCGGGAAGGCAAGGCGAGCATTCCCTCGCTCGGGAGATAGCCCAGTTCCTTTGCGGCGCGAAGCACCCTCTGGCGATTGGCTGCACTGACGCCCCCGCGGTCGTTCAGTACCCGATCGACCGTTGCAGTCGAGAGACCGGACTTTCGAGCGATATCCGTAATCGTCGCTTTCTTCATGATCTCCCTCAGGCTTCCACCGAAGATGCCGCATACTGCAAAATCCATCATCGCATCAGCAGACACGACTAAATTACATCACCGAAGTTTTTCCGATACAAATTCATAACTGGCGTAAAAATCTGACTTTTTTTGGAAACCTGCTGCCACGAGTATCATAAGAGCCAAGAATCTTCTGATGTAATTTGATGTGATATCGAGTTGCGGACGTCCGACCCACGCGCCAGGCTCGGGATCAGTAGCTGCATCCACGGCATGAAGGTAATCGCCGCGGGTTCGCTGCTCGACGTGATGGGCAAATATCGTCTGGAGGAACAAAGGGGTGACGGGTTCGGAGCGAGGCAGCACACATGAAACCTGCGCGCGTGACACCGGTCGAGCCGTCTTCCGCACCCGCCGTTTGTCCTCAAAGCCAGAGGCGATCGCATGAGCGTTCCTTCCACCGATGTCGAAAGGGTTGGGCCGGATCCAGCACCCCCTCGAGATTACAGCTTGACCGGGCCTTCCTCTCTGCGAGCCGTTGAGGCCGGCCTTGCTGCGGCCGAATGGTACCATACCGAAGTGCCGCGCAAGCTGATGAAGGAATTGATGCAGCGCAGCGACCAGCCGGCGATCCGCGACACCATCCTATGGGCCATTCTCCACGTGGCTTTTGCCGCTGGCGGCATCTGGTTCTGGGGTAGCTGGTGGGCGGTGCCGTTCTGGTTTGCCTATGGGGTGATGTATGGCTCGGCCTGCGATGCGCGCTGGCACGAATGCGGCCACGGCACCGCCTTCCGCACCCGCTGGATGAACGACGTGCTTTACCACATCTGTTCGTTCCAGGTGGCCCGCAATCCGGTGAATTGGCGCTGGAGCCACGCCCGCCACCATACCGACACGATCATCGTCGGTCGCGATCCCGAGATCGCCTGGATGCATCCGATTGCGCTGACGCTGAAAGCGCTTGCCTATACCGGCGTGGTCGAGGTTTGGCAAAACCTCAGGACCCTCGCTCGCAATGCGGCCGGGACCCTTTCGCCAGACGAGAAGGACTATGTGCCCGAAAGCGAATGGCGGAAAGCAGTGTTCTGGGCGCGGGTGCATATGGCAATCTACGCCGCCGCTGTGCTGAGTTCGATGGGCATGCTTATGGCCGGTGCAGGCTGGAAGGCCACGATCCCGCTTCTGCTGATCGGCGGTCCGCGCATCTATGGCTGCTGGCATATGGTGATGACCGGGCTCCTGCAGCACGGGGGGCTTGCGGAGGATGTGCTCGACCATCGGCTTAACTCGCGCACCGTCTATATGAACCCGATCAGTCGCTTCATTTATTGGAACATGGGCTATCACGTCGAGCACCACATGTTCCCGATGGTGCCTTACCATGCGCTGGCAAGGCTGCACGAGGTGATCAAGCACGACCTGCCGCCCGCCAACACCTCGATCTGGGACGGTTATCGCGAGATGTTTCAGGCGATCATGCGGCAGAGGCGAGAGCCCGGCTATTACCTCAAGCGTACCTTGCCGCAAGGGGCCAAACCCTATCGCGAAGAGCTGCATGCGGCGGTGCCGGAAAGATCCCCAGCATGATCGCGCGCCATCAGAGATTATCAATCAAGATCGAGACGAGGATGATATGCCCTGGGTAGCTGCCTGCGCCGAAGACGAGATCGACAAGGAAGACGTTTTGGGCTGGGTCCATGGCGGACGGAGCTTTGCTATCTTTCGGAGCCCTGACGACGAATTCTTTTGCACCGATGGGCTCTGTACTCACGAGCAGGTGGAGCTTTCAGACGGACTGGTGCTCGACTATGTGATCGAGTGTCCGAAACACAATGGCCAATTCGACTATCGCACAGGGGAGGCCAAGCGCTCGCCTGCCTGCGAGAACCTGCGAACCTATTCTGTCCGTCGCGAGGACGGGCAAGTCCTGGTGTTGGTCGAATGACAGAGGTTACGAGACATGTGAACCGGGGTGCCACATCACGCCGTTTGCCGACGGTGGCGGACCTGCGCGCCTTGAAGGGCCGGCGCCAGCTGACCATGCTGCGCTATTTCAGCCTCGATGAGGCGGCAGCCGCCGAAGCAGCGGGGATCGACATCGCCTCCGTGCCGGCCGAGATCGTCCTTGATCCGCGCTACCGCGCGGTTGCCCCGACGGTCTTTTCGATGACCGGGCAGACCCATCTCGAGATGGGCACCTCGGACGATTATCTCCGCTGGTGTGGCAATGCGCTGAACCGGGGTGCCGACGCAGTCTACTGTTCGGGCTCGCTGAGGACGGTCGAAAAGCTCTCCCATGAATATTTCCCTGTCGTTGGTCACGTCGGGCTGGTTCCTGCCCGCGCCACCTGGAGCGGTGGCTTCAAAGCGGTCGGAAAGACTGCCGAGGCGGCGCTGCGGCTCTTCGAGGAAGTCAAGGCCTATGAGAGCGCCGGTGCCTTCGCGGTCGAAATCGAGGTCGTGCCTGCGGAGGTTGCGGCCGAGATCAGCAAGCGAGTCGGAATCCTGCTATGGTCGATGGGCGCCGGGCCGGGTTGCGACGCGCAATATCTCTTCGCCAACGACATACTGGGCTACACCGAAGGTCATGTTCCGCGCCACGCCCGGGCCTATCGCGATTTCGGTGCGGAATATGCGCGGCTGCAACGCGAGCGGATCGCGGCTTTCAGCGAATATGCCGCGGATGTCGCCGACGGCACTTTCCCGCAGGACCGCCATCTGATCCGCATGGATCCGCGCGAACTGGAGAAATTCATCGACGGGGTCGATCGGCAATGAGGAGGCCGACCGAGCCAACACGTCGCTCGTAACACAACAGATTTCACCGGCCGGAAGGAGCATAGAGACCGGCCACCAACGGGAGGAGACAGGACATGCTGAGACGAACTTTTCTGGGCGCGGTGGCCGCATTGGCGCTGATGCCAGCAGTTGCAGTGGCGCAGGATGCCGCGAACAAAACCTTTTACTGGATTTCGCACGGCTCGCCGACCGATCCGGTCTGGACCTACTTTCTTCAGGGAGCCGAGAAATTCGCTGCCGATACCGGTGTGAAGGTGAACACCTCGTTCCATTCGAATGACGTACCGAGCCATCAGGAAGCCATCCGCGCCGCCATTGCCGCCGGCGCCAACGGTATCTGCACGACGAGCCCGGGGCCTGGCACTTTGGTGGACGTTGTCAACGAGGCCAACCGGGCGAACATTCCGGTCATCAACTTCAACACCAAGGACCCGGCGCCGGCCTGGAGAGCCTATGTCGGCGTCGATCTCAAGGTCGTCGGCCGCACCTGGGCGCAGTATCTGGTCGACCATAAGCTGGTGAAGAAGGGCGACTTCGTCTGGATGCCGCTCGAAGTTCCGGGCGCAGGCTACGGCGAAGAGGAATCGGCGGGTGCCGACGAAGTCTTCAAGCCGCTCGGGATTACCTGGGAAATCCAGGACGCCTCCTACGACCAGGCGGAGGCCATCAACCGGATGACCGACTACGTCACCGCCAACCGCAAAAAGATCAATGCCGTCATCGGTCTCGGCGATCTCGTAACCGGTTCGATCAAACGCGTCTGGGACCAGGCCGGCATTGCCAAGGGCGAGATTCCGGTGGTGGGATGGGGCAACTCATTAGATACGACGTCAGAGGTCAGCGAAGGTTATGTGAATGCCGGCATGTGGCAGGATCCATTGGCGACGTCCTACATGTGCCTTTCGGCGCTAATGTCTGAAGCGAGCGGTATTCCGATCAACTTCGACATCATTACCGGTGCACTCTACGAAGCCGACAAGGCGCCTTTCTACGCCAAGATCATGGGCGGCAAATAAGCATGCCATCTCGGCATCCGCGGTACATTATCGCGGATGCCCTTTCCAGCCCTAAAGCGAGTGCGCACCATGATCGAGCAAAGCAGCGATGCTCTCACCCCGTCACCTGAAAGTCCGAGCCCTGTCAGGGCCTTTATCGCGTATCCGGAATTCGGGCCTTTCGTCCTTCTGATCGCGATGCTGGTTGTTTTCACGGCGATCAACCCCGCCTTTCTGTCGCTGATCAACATCGGCAATGCCCTCACTTTCACCGTCGAACTCGGCCTCATTGCGCTAGCGATGACGCTTCTGATGACCGCTGGGGAATTTGACCTTTCGGTCGGCTCCGTCTTCGGCTTTGCTCCCGTGGTGATGTGGACATTGTTCAACGCGGACCTGCTTCCCCTGCCGCTCGCGTTCCTTGCGGGAATGGCCGTCGCTCTGGCGATCGGCCTTTTCAACGGCCTCTTTGTCACCCGTCTCGCTATCCCTTCATTCCTGGTGACGCTGGGAACGCTGCTGGTCATCCGCGGCACGGCCTTGTGGCTGACGGCAGGCTTTCCGCAGCGCACCTGGAACGCCGGCGAACAATGGTTGGCGCAATTGCTGGTCGGCGACTTCTATATCGGAAACCTGCGTGTCTTCATGAGCCTGATCTGGTTCGTGGCGCTGGCATTGGCGCTCCACTACGTCTTGACCCGCACGCGGTTCGGTAACTGGATTCAGGCGACCGGCGGGAATCCCAATGCCGCTCGAAACCGCGGCGTGCCGACTGCCAGGGTCAAGGTGATCCTGTTCATGCTGTCGGCGGCGATGGCGGCCTTTGCCGGCATCGTCTCGTCGATCCGGGTCTCGGCCGCCAACCCGAATGCCGGAACGGGCTATGAGCTCGAGGTCATCGCGATGGTTGTGATCGGCGGCACAGTGTTGACCGGCGGCCGCGGGACGATCCTCGGGACCATGATCGGCGTGCTGATCCTGCGACTTATGCGAAACGGGATCGTGCTGATCGGGGTGCCTGGTCTCGCCTACAACATCTTCATCGGTGCGATCATCCTGGCGATGATGGCGCTCCATGCCGGCCTCGAACGCCGGCATAATACGGGGATCTGAGATGAGCGGTACCGAAACTCTGGTCGAAATGCGGCATATCGAGAAATTCTATGGCCGGGTCCACGCTTTGCGCGACGTGAACCTCACGATAAGGAGGGGCGAGATCGTCGGCCTTCTCGGCGATAACGGCGCGGGCAAGTCCACCCTGATCAAGGTTCTGTCGGGCGCGGTTCCCTACACCTCCGGCCAGATATTCATCAAGGGCCGCGAAGTGCGGTTGCGCAGTACCAATGATGCAATCGGCAGCGGCATCGAGACCATCTATCAGGACTCCGCGCTGGTCCCGCAGCTTTCCATCGCTCGGAACCTCTTTCTCGGACGGGAGCTCAGAACAGGCCCCCGCTTCCTCGACCGGCTGGACCAGGAGCGGATGAACGCGGTTGCCGCCGATCTGCTGAGGCGCGTCGGCATATCCAAGAACATTCCGCCCACCACGCCGATCGGATCGCTTTCCGGGGGGGAACGGCAGGCCGTGGCCATCGCGCGCGCCATGTATTTCGACAGCGACCTGATCGTGCTTGACGAACCAACCAATAATCTCGGCGTGGCTGAAACCCAAGGGGTACTGCGCTTCGTGCGCGAGGCGCGCGACACCGGCCACTCCTGCATTTTCATCGCTCACAACATCCATCATGTCTTCCAGGTGGTGGACCGCATGGTGGTGATGCGGCGCGGCAGCGTCGTCGCCGACGATCTAAGCCCTGCTACCTCATCGATCCAGGAGGTAGAAAACATCATCACCGGCGAACATATGGCGGCATGATCGAGATCGGCGCCAAGGGAATCCGCTTCGGCTTTGATGGACGGACCGGTCTCCTCGACGGCTTCACGGTGGAAGACGAGGGACACGAGATTGCTCCATTGCACCGCGCTCCTTGGGTCGGCACCGGGGAGGTAATGCCGCCTGGCACACCGCCGCATCTTGCGACGCTCGGCGGCGATTTCTTCTGCGCCCCGTTCGCGGGCAGCGAAGAGGAATCGCCGCTTCATGGCTGGACGGCCAATTCGCCCTGGAACGTCGTCGAACGAGGGGGCGCGTGGCTCCGGGCGAGGCTACTGCGCACCGTCTACGGCGCTATCGTCAGCAAGGAACTAGAGGTCGAAGACGGGCACCCGTTCGTCTACCAGCGCCATGTCTTCACAGGCGGCAGTGGCCGCATTGCCATTTCGAACCATGCCAATGTGTCGCTGCCCCGGGGCGGATTGATCAGTTGCTCGCCCAAATTGGCCTGGGAGACGCCACCGGCACCGCCCGAAGCCGATCCCGCGCGCGGGCGTTCCGGTCTGCGCTACCCGGAGCGATCAACGATGCCCGACCGGTTTCCCGGGATCGACGGGTCGGTCGATCTCACTCGGTTCCCGTGGAACCCGCGACATGAAGACGTCGTCACCGGCATCGAAGCCCGAGAGCACAGCTTGGGCTGGACGGCGGTGACGCGGCCGGTTGAGGGCGATCTGTTCCTGTCTCTCCGGAATGCCAGACGCTTGCCAACGACGGTCCTTTGGCATTCCAACGGCGGCCGCGACTATCCTCCCTGGTCTGGTCGCCACTTTGGCTGTTTGGGGGTCGAGGAGAGCGCCGCGGCAGTCTTACTCAGCCACTCCAGCGAAGATGACCTCTCTGGTCCGGGTGCACTCACCTTGATCCGGGATGGCGAAACCGAAGTCAGGCATGTCATAGGCGCCGTCCGCTGGCCTTCGGGCGAGCGGGTCAAGGATGTCCGCATAGTGGACCATGCCATCGAAGTGTGCGGCGATCGAGGAGGTTTGCGGCGCCTGGCTTTTCGCAGGCACTTTCTCGATTGAGGCGAAGGACGCAAGATCGATGGCAGGGCAGCCAACGACTTGCCCTGCCGGTTGCTGATAAGGCCGGCCCGCGCGCTACTCCTTCACCGCGCCCGTCATCGAAGACACGTAATAGTCGACGAAGAAGGAATAGAGGATGACCACAGGCAGTGAGCCGAACAGTGCGCCCGCCATCAGCGACCCCCATTCGAAGACGTCGCCGCGAACCAGTTCTGTCAGGACGCCGACGGGAATGGTCTTGTTCTCCGAGGACTGAATGAATGTCAGCGCGTAGATGAACTCGTTCCAGGACAGCGTGAATGCGAAGATGCCGGCCGAGATAAGGCCCGGCACCGCAAGCGGCAGGATGATCTTCACCAGGATCTGCCAGCGATTGGCGCCATCCACCAGTGCACTTTCCTCGAGCTCGAAGGGTATCGAGCGGAAATAGCCCATCAGCAGCCATGTGCAGAAGGGAATGAGGAAAGTCGGATAGGTGAAGATCAGCGCCAGGCGCGAGTCGTAGATTCCGAGCTTGAAGACGATGAAGGCGAGTGGGATGAAGAGGATGGACGGCGGAATGAGGTAGGCGAGAAAGATGACGAGGCCGATCTGGCGCGAGCCGGTGAAGCGCACACGCTCGATCGCATAGGCGCCGAAGACCGAGGCCACCAGCGACAGCGCCGTCGACCCCACAGCGACCAGCATCGTATTCCACAGCCACCCGGGATAGGATGTCTCGAGGAACAGGTATTTGATATGATCGAGGGTCGGCCCGATCACCCAGAACGGGCTGTAGTTGCTGTAATCCGTCAGCTGCTCGTTCGGCTTCACGGCGGTGATCGCCATCCAGTAGAAGGGAAAGAGCAGCACGAAGACGAAGACGGCCATCGGCAGGTAGAGCATCACCACGCGCCGCGGCAGGCGGTTCAGATAGCTCATGCCTTCGGCATTGTCGGTCAGGACCTCATCGGCCGTTTTCAGATTGGTCGACATGGCTTCCTCCTTAATCCTGTCCGCCCTGCTGCCATTTGCGGCGCTGCAGACCGAAGAAACTGAACATGATGGCGCCGAGCAGGAATGGCACCATGGCGACGGCGATGGCTGCCCCCTCGCCGAGCTGCCCGCCTGGAATGCCGCGCTGGAAGGAGAGGGTCGCCATCAGATGCGTGGCGTTGACCGGCCCGCCCTTGGTCAGCACGTAGATCAGCTGGAAGTCCGTGAAGGTGAAGAGCACCGAGAAGGTCATGACGACTGCGATGATCGGCGTCAGCATCGGCAGCGTCACATAGCGGAAGCGCTGCCAGCTGGTCGCGCCGTCGAGCGAGGCCGCCTCCTGCAGCGAGGCCGGGATGGTCTGCAGGCCGGCGAGCAGCGAGATCGCCACGAAGGGAATGCCGCGCCAGACATTGGCGACGATCACGGCGATGCGTGCGTTGGTGGGATCGCCGAGGAAGTTGATCGGCGCGTCGATCAGCCCGAGCTTCATCAGCGACCAGGAGACGATCGAGAATTGGGAATCGTAGATCCACCAGAAGGCCAGCGCCGAAAGCACCGTCGGCACCACCCAGGGCAGGAGGACGATCGCCCGGAAGAAGGATTTGAACGGAAGGTGCTGGTTCAGAAGCAGCGCCAGCCAGAGGCCGAGCGCGAATTTCAGCACGGAGGCGATCAGTGTGTAGAGGATGGTGTTGAAGACCGATAGCCAGAAGACCGCGTCATCGGCCAGGAACTGATAGTTCTCCAAGCCGATGAAGATGCCGTCCCGGCCGATCCGGGTATCGGTGAAGCCTAGCCAGACGCCGAGCCCCAATGGATACGTGAGAAAGCAGACGAGGAACACCGCGGCCGGGAGCATGAACAGGAAACCGAGCACGTTGTTGTTCTGCATGAGCGAGGAGATCGGGCCGCGCGTATCCCCGGATTTCAAGGTCGACATTGCTTGTCTCCAGATTGCATTCAGTCCTGAGGAGCTCGCGGCATGCCTCAAACCCGGCATGCCGCAGGTCTCGGCTCTGGATCAGACGCGGTAGTAGCGGTTCGCCCGGCGTTCGGCTTCCTTCATTGCGTCCTCGGGCGACTTCTGGCCGGTAACGGCGGCGGCATACATGTCGACCAGCACATAATCGGCCATGGTCCCCGCCGAGGCGTAGCCGAGCGGGCCGGCATAGCCGTTCGGACGCAGCCTTTCCGATGCGCGCGCATAGGGTGCGTGGACCGGATCGGCGGTCCAGATCGGGTTCTTGGCAAAGGCCTTGAGGGGCTGGCAGCAATAGGCGCTGGAGCCTTGGATCCAGGCGTTCATCTGGTCGGCTTCCATCATGAACTTGATATATGCCTTGGCCGCTTCCGGATATTTGGTGTGCTTGAAGAGCAGCAGCGAGCTCGTCTGGAAAAGCTCGACGCTCTTGCCGACCGGTCCGATCGGGAAGTTTGTCGTGCGCATGTCCTTGGCGATCTCGGCGAGCTTCGGATCGTTCTTGGCCGTGTAATAGACCGAGACGCCATTTGCGATCAGCGATACCTGGCCGGCGAGGAAGGCGCGGTTGTTGTTGACGTCCTGCCAGCTTTCCGTGCCCGGAATGAAGGTCGCGTAGAGCTCCTTGGCATAGTTGATCGAGGCGAGCGTTTCCGGGCTGTTGATCGTTACCGTGCCGCTTTCATCGACCATTTTGCCGCCATGGCTCCAGAGCAGCCAATGGGCGTAGTTGTTGCCGTCGCCGACTGCCTTGCCGTGCGGGAAGCCGGCGGGCGTCCCTTTCGCCTTCATGGCCTTGCATAGCTCGAGGAAGCCTGCGGTATCATTCGGAAATTCGTTGAAGCCGGCCGCCTTGACGTGGCTGTCGCGATAGACGACGGCATTGCCGATCGTCGTCAGCGGCATGGCGATGAATTTGTCGTCGCGTGTAGCGTATCCCTTGAGGCCGTCGTACCAGCCCTCATACTTGTTGCCGAGATAGTTGCCGAGTTCGGTGAGATCGACCAGCTTGTCAGGATATTGATGCGCATCGTCGAACCAGCACATGATGAGGTCGGGGCCCGAGCCGACATTGGCCGCAACGGCTGCCTTCGGGCGGATATCCTCCCAGCTCTCCTTGTCGATGCGCACTTCCACGCCTGTGGCTTCGGTGAACTTCTTGGTATTGGCGATCCAGGCATCCTCGTCGCCCTTCACGAAAGGCGTCCAGCGCAGCAGCCGCAGGCTCGCGCCGCTTTCCGGCGTATAGGTCGGTTCGGCCTGCGCTAGGGATGGCTTGATGCCAAGGCCGGCGACACCGGCGACGGCTGCCGATGCGGCAAGAAATTCACGTCTCTTGATCGTCATGAGATTCCTCCTGATTGAAACAGCGGGAGCATTCTCCGGCATCCACCTCCCGCTTGGTGAATGGCGGCCTGGCATCCCGGGGGCGCAAGCTCCCCAGGGAGGCTGCGCCCCGTGGAGAAACTCGCCCCTCGAATGCTTGCGCTCCGGCGGAATGGAAGACTCCTCCTCCCCCTGGTCCCGCCGGATAGCCTCAGTCGGTCAATCTCCTGCCGCCTTCGGCGTCGAAGAGATGGACATGCTTGGCGTCGATAGCCACACGGATGGCTTCGCCCGGGCGGGCATCGACACGCTCGCGGAAGACGCAGCTGACATCGCTGCCGCCGAGGCGGACAGTCAGATGCGTCTCATAGCCGGTCGGCTCGATCACCACGATCTCGGCCGGCAGCCCGTTGGGATCGAGCGAGATATATTCGGGTCGCAGCCCGTAGACGAGATCGCGGCCGATAGCGCTCGCCGGCGGATTGGAGACAGGCAGCCGCGTTCCGTTGGCCGCGACGAATTGGCTGGGATCTTCCGGATCGAGCCGGCCATGGATCATGTTCATTGCCGGCGAGCCGATGAAGCCGCCGACGAAGAGATTGGCGGGGCGGTCGTAAAGCTCGAGCGGTGTGCCGATCTGCTCGACGATGCCGTCATGCATGACGACGATCTTGTCGGCCATCGTCATCGCCTCGATCTGGTCATGGGTGACGTAGACGGTCGTCGTCTTCAGGCGCTGGTGCAGTTCCTTGATTTCCGCGCGCATGGCGACGCGCAGTTTCGCATCGAGGTTGGACAGCGGCTCGTCGAACAGGAAGACTTCCGGGTCGCGCACGATGGCTCGGCCCATGGCGACGCGCTGGCGCTGGCCGCCGGAAAGCTGACGTGGATAACGATCGAGCAGCTTGTCGAGGCCCAGGATGCCGGCGGCATATTTCACCCGCTTTTCGGCTTCCGCCTTCGGCGCCTTGTTGAGCATGAGCGAAAAGCCCATGTTCTGCTCCACCGTCATATGCGGGTAGAGCGCATAATTCTGGAACACCATGGCAATGTCGCGATCCTTCGGCGGCAGCGTATTGACGACGCGTCCGCCGATCTTGATCTCGCCGCCGGAAATGTTCTCGAGCCCGGCCAGCATCCTCAGAAGCGTGGACTTGCCGCAGCCCGAGGGGCCGACGAGGATGACGAATTCGCCGTCGGCGATATCGATGTCCACCCCCTTGATGACGGGATGCGCACCGAATGATTTCCGGACGTCTTCGAATTGAACGTTTGCCATACTCCCTCCTCCCAGATCATAAGCACTGCATATATGTCGCCGGCGGCTGCCTGTCTCCTTACCCCCGTCCGACGAAGGGCATTTTCGTCGCCATGACAGTCATGGTCAGCACATTTGCGCTGAGCGGCAGGCCAGCCATGTAGACGACCGCGTCGGCGATATGGGCCGGGTCGATCGTCGCCTCCGCGGCGATGCTGCCGTTCGCCTGCAGCACGCCGGCGGCAATTCTCGTCGTCATGTCACTTGCGGCATTGCCGATATCGATCTGGCCGCAGGCGATGTCGAATTCGCGCCCGTCAAGGGCAGTGGATTTCGTCAGCCCGGTTATGGCGTGCTTGGTTGCCGTATAAGGAGCTGAATTGGGGCGCGGCGTCGTCGCCGAGACGGAGCCGTTGTTGATGATGCGCCCGCCGCGCGGGTTCTGGCTCTTCATCAGGCGGAAGGCCTGCTGCGTGCAGAGGAAGGCGCCGGTGAGATTGGCGGCGACGATGGCACCCCATTGCTCGAAGGAAACCTCCTCGAGCGGCACTCCCGGCACGGTGACGCCGGCATTGTTGACCAAGAGGTCCAGCCGCCCGTATTTCTCCGAGATCGCATCGAACAGAGCCCGCACCGAAGCGGGGTCCCCGACATCGGCGGGAACCGCGGAAAACTCGGCCTCCGTTTCTCTGCCTAGCTCATTCGCCGCCTTCTCAAGCACATCGGCCCGTCGTCCTGAAATCACGACGCTGTAGCCGGCAGCGCCGAGTCCCTTTGATATGGCACGCCCGACGCCGGTGCCACCGCCGGTAACAAGCGCGATCCTTGGTTCTCCGCTCGCCGATAAGCTCACGCAATCCTCCCGCCGAGTTCATCCTCGATATGCACCTGCAGAATTTCGTCGAAGCTTGTCTCCGCCTTGAAGCCCAGGGAAGAGGCCCTCTCGGCATTAAACTGGGTCGGCCAGCCGGCGACGATGCGCTCGATCACCGGATCAGGCACGCGTTTGATGAGGGCGACCGCCTTGTCGCCGGCAACGCGGCGCAAGGCTTCAATCTCTTCGGAGACCAGCGCCGAGAGCCCCGGCATCGTGAGGTTGCGCCGCGCGCCGATCCTCGCCGTATCGATCGTCGCGGCATGGACGAAGAAGCCGACGGCCGCGCGCGGACTTGCAAACCAGTGCCGCACGCTGTCGCTGACTGGCAGTATGGCCTCCTTGCCGACCAGCGGCTCGCGCAGGATATTGGAAAAGAAACCCGAGGCCGCCTTGTTCGGTGCGCCGGGGCGTACGCAGATCGTCGGCAGCCGGATGCCGATGCCGTCGAAGATGCCGCGACGGGAATAATCGGCAAGCAGCAGTTCGGCGACCGCCTTCTGGGTGCCGTAGCTCGTCAGCGGCGTTGTGAAGAACTCGTCCGGAATGACCTCCGGGAACGGCGTGCCGAAGACAGCGATCGAGGAGGCGAAGACGACCCGCGGTACATAGGCGCTCTTCAGGCCGAATTGGCGGATCGCGTCGAAAAGCGCGCGCGTGCCGTCGAGATTGACGGCGTAACCCTTGTCGAAATCCGCCTCGGCCTCGCCGGAAACGACTGCGGCGAGATGGAAGATCAGGTCCGGCCGGTTTTCGATGAGCTTGTCGGCCGCGCCGACCGCGGAGAGGTCGACCGTCATCGCCGTGGAGACGGACCGGAGCGTTTCCGGCACCGGCGGCTGAAAGGCGTCCACCAGCGTCAGGCGAGTGACGGGCCGGTCGAAAACCAGCGGCTCGCGCGCGATCCTCTCGACCAGCTTGCGGCCGATCATGCCGGCCGCGCCCAAAATCATCACATGCATATCGGCTCTTCCTCCCGTCGGCCGGCGTCTCGCTCAAAATCGCACTGCTCGTCATTGTCCTTGCGGACCCTTGGCCCGAGCCGGGCGCTCGGGAAGCGGCCCGGTCGGCACATGCCAGAGCGAATTCAGATAGGTTTGCAACCGGCGGGTCAAGTCACCTTTCCTGATCCGCAGGTGATTGTAATCGAACATGAGTTGTCGGCTGTTTCGAAGCCCTCCCCTTCAGCCCGTCAACCCCGATCCGATAACCATTGCCTTCGCTATCTCCCGCTGGCTTCTCTCCCCGTTTCCGATCACTGTTATCGATACCGGTATCGGTAACAACGCCTATTTTTGACGTGTATGTCAAGTAGTGAGTGTTTTCCTTTTTGAGAAAAGAGCCTATGAATCTGACGTTGCCCGGTGGCGGGGCAATTCGACGATGGGGTCGGTGCGATGCGTAAATCCACACTGGAAGAAGTTGCCGCTGCGGCCGGCGTCAGCAAGATGACGGCATCGCGCGCACTTCGCGGCGCCGCCGACGTCTCCAAGGAGACCCGCGAAAAAGTGCTTGAGCAGGCCGAGCGGCTAAGCTATGTCGGCAACCGGCTTGCGCTCTCACTGTCTTCGCAGCGCACGAACCTCGTCGCCGTCGTCGTTCCCAGCATGTCGAACATCGTCTTTCCCGAAATGTTGGCGGGCATTTCGGCCGGGCTGCGAGGATCCGGCATGCAGGCGGTCTTCGGCATCTCCGATTACGATATGACGAAAGAACGCGAGATTATTCGCGACATGCTCTCCTGGCGGCCTGCCGCCATCATCGTGACGGGTCTCGATCAGCCGGCAGAAACAGTCAGAATGCTGCAGAATGCAGCCATCCCGGTCATCCAGCTGATGGACCTCGACGGCACGCCGATTGATTTCAACGTCGGCCTTTCGCACGGCAAGGCTGGAGAAGAGATGGCAAAAGCGCTTTTGGCGGCCGGCCGGCGGCGGTTCGGCTATATCGGCAGCGCGACCGACAGGGATCTGCGCGCCGGCAAGCGAAAGGCCGGCTTCGAGAAGGTGCTGCGCGAGAGCGGCCTTTCTTTCGTCGACGAGCGGATCAACGCCGCCTACTCCTCGGTGGCGCACGGCAAGCGGCTATCGATGTCGATGCTGGCGGCGACCAGGGATCTCGATTGCATCTATTATTCCAACGATGACATGGCAACGGGCGGCGTCTTCGCCTGCCTGGAACTCGGCATTCCCAGCCCTGCGGAAATCCTGATAGCCGGATTCAATGGGCTGGATGTCGCCAGCGCCCTCCCCGTCAGGATCGCAACCTCGATCTCGCCACGGCGTCAGATGGGTGAAGTGGCCGCCGCGCTTCTGCTCGCTGCGAGCAGCGGTGAAAGTCAGATATCCGAAAAAGTAATTGCCTTCACTCCGGAGATCACCGGAGTCTATTGAGGAATGCCTCGTGCTCGCCTCCAATGCGCTGGCCCGGCCGTTCCTTTATTGCTGTCGAAAGAGAACGATGGCAGAGACCCGGTTCCTAGACTCGACCGAGCTGTTTTACCAGATCGGCAAGCATGGGGAGCTGGCCCTTGAGAATCTTGATCTCAGCCTCCGCAGTAGCAAACCATCCGGCGCGGTCGACCTCGGGAAAACTTTGGATCCGGCCCGATCGCGGCGGCCATTCGATCTGAAACTCTGAACTCCGGACCGTCTCGACATCAAGCGCTGCGTCCGCCTCCACCGACCAGACGACCACCACCTTTCCGCCGGGTTGGCGATATTCTCCGAGCCGGGCGAAGGTTCCTTGAAGTTCGGCGCCGAGCTCCTCCTGCGCCTCCCGGATCGCTGCCGACAGTTCGTCTTCACCGGCTTCGATCAATCCTTTCGGGATCGACCAGGCGCCCTCGTCCTTCTTCGCCCAGAAGGGACCGCCGGGATGGACGAGCAGGATTTCCAGCCTCGTCTCGAGAAGCCGGTAGATAAGAAGCCCGGCGCTACGGACAGGCATCGGTAACTCCCCGGATGATCATGCTCTTTCCCCAGACGACAACTTTCCGCGCGGTGGCGCGTTAGAGGTGACAGCCACACAGACGCGCGGAGAATATCATGCCCAAAGGATTTCGTTTCGACCTGCTTGCCAAGAGCGGCTATGTGGCGCGCGGCGCCGTGTTCCTTCTTGTGGCAGGCCTGGCCCTCTTCTCCGGCGTCGCCGGAGGTGAGCCGGAAACGAAATCGGCACTTTCGACGCTTCTCGCACAGCCCTTCGGCCGCGTCTGGGTCGGGCTTATCGGCATCGGCCTTCTTGGTTTCGTCGGCTGGCGACTGGCGCAGTCCTTGGCGGACAGCGACGGCCATGGCAGCGATACCAAGGGCGTCGCGATCCGCACCGTTCTCTTCGGCAGCGCCGTGGTCTACCTCGGACTTGCCGGATACGCGCTGGGACACGCACTCTTCAGCGGCGGCGGAAGCCAAGGATCGGGTGAGAAGGGATTGGCCCAATGGATCATGTCGCAGCCGTTCGGCGCCTATCTTGCCGTAGCCGTCGGCCTCGGCTTCATCATCGGCGGGGTCGTGACGGCAGCCAAGGGCATTACCAAGAAATTCAGGCGCTATCTCAGGCTCGCCGACGCCAGCGGCGTAGTGACCACCGTCTGCATATACGGCCTCGTTGCACGCGGCGTCGTCTTCGCGATCACAGGGCTCTTTTTCGCCTATGCGGGTTTTCGCGTCGACCCTCAACAGGCTGGCAGCATGGCGGACGCGCTTGAATGGGTGAGGCAGATGCCTTTCGGCTCGATCCTCTATATCGCCGTTGCGATCGGACTGGCAGCCTTCGGCGTCTACAATCTCATTGAAGCGCGCTACCGTATTGTGCGAAGCCCGTCTCTCGATGACGTGAAAGCTTCGATCCCGACACCTGGCCACTAGCGCTTTCCAACCGAGCGGGCTGCGCCATCTCTGTCAAATGATCTACTTCACCGGCGATACCCACTTTGCAGATCCTCGCGTCCTTCGCATCGACCGACGCCCCTTTCCCGACATGACTTCCCATGACGTGACGCTGATCAGGAACTGGAACGAGATCGTTGATCCGCAGGACGACATCTGGCATCTCGGCGACTTCATGTCTTTCCGCGGCGGGGACTGTGACCAGCTCCTTTCGATGCTGAACGGGCGAAAGCACCTCATCATCGGCAATAATGACCCTCCGACGACGACAGAGGCGACGGGGTGGGCGAGCGTTCAGCACTATAGCGAGATGACGCTGGACGATCATCTGCTGATCCTTTGCCACTATCCGTTCCGCACATGGAACAAGATGGGCAAGAAGTCGATCAATCTGCACGGACATTCCCATGGTCGCCTGAAGCCCCTGCCGCGCCAGTACGACGTCGGGGTCGATGCCCAGGGCCTCAGGCCCGTATCGCTGCAATCCTTGTTGTCAACGAAGCGAGGGCCGTGATCCCGCCCCATCGGGAACATTTCCATTTAGGCGGGAACCGGCGCCGCCCGGCGAGGTTGGGCAGTGTTTTCTCAACCAAAGGAACTTCCTGATGTTTATGCGCGTCGATCAATTGCAGGCGGAATTGCCCGCGCCAAAGGCCGCAGACCCAAATGCGGCCGCAGCCCTCCAGGAGCTGCTTGGCGGCAAATACGGAGAGATGTCGACTCTCGGCAACTACATGTTCCAGAGTTTCAACTTTCGCTCCAAATCGAAGCTCCGGCCGTTCTACAGCCTGGTCGCCAGTATTACCGCGGAGGAGCTCGGCCATGTCGAGCTTGTCAGCAACGGCGTCGCCATGCTTGCCAACGGCCCTGACATGCCCGATGGCGACGCAGGCGATGGCGGCGACATTTCCGGCGCGCCCTTCGAGGACATGAAGGACATCCGCCTTGCCGCGAGCTTCCTGTCGGGCGGCGGCGGCGCAATGCCGGTCAATAGCAACGGCGCCCCGTGGAACAACGACTTCATCACCACGACCGGCAACATCGTCTTCGACCTGCTGCACAACTTTCATCTCGAATGCGGCGCCAGACTTCATAAGCTCAGGGTCTACGAAACTGTTACGGACCCGACAGGGCGCGAAGTCTGCGGATATCTGCTTGTTCGCGGCTCGGTGCATGCGCATGCCTATGCGCTTGCGTTGAAGAAGATCACCGGCGTCGAGATCGAGAAGTTTCTCCCCTGCCCCAACATCCCGCTCGCCAACATTCCGGAGGCGCAGAAATATCTCGACGAAGGATCGCATCGCCGCCTCTACACCTGGAGCCCGAACGACTACAAGGAAATCGCCGGCATCTGGAGCAACGACGAAGTCGCGCTGCCGGACGATCCGCCGGGCGAGCTCGAAGTCGTCGAGGGCATGCCGGAAGGCGGTAAGATCCACCAGCTTGTCGGTGTTCCCTCCGCCTTCACGCCCGACTACGCGCCGGAAGAGATGTTCGAGATCGCCCAGAAGCTGTACAAGAAATCGCTGTAGGCAGACGACTGGCAGGTGATGCCCTCGAGCGGGAACAAGTGCTTAAGGCCGACGCGGTGTCGGCCTTTTCTTTCGCCGAGGCGAGAGGTTCGATGGCGTGGCTAAAGCGGTTCAGTTTCTCACCGAAGCGCAGAACCTGTCTGACCTTTTGTATTTTTTGCAGTTCCGGACGGAAAACCGCTTCGCAGTTTTCCTGGAATTGCTCTAGGGAAAATGCATGAAAAGCACGGAGCGGCAGAAAGAGGTCAAGGAGTGGTTCTCTTCGCTGGCGCCTGTCCGGCCGATCGAGATGATCGGCCTGTGGCGAGGCGCGGGCATCCCATCGGACCACCCGCTCGACGGCGTTCTCGAGAATCTGGGCTGGTTCGGTAAGCGGTTTCATGAGGATATGCGCGCGGACGCCCTCCTGTTCCAGTGGCGGTCGGATCGGCTCGTGGCGATCGAACCCGGGATCTTTCCAATCAGACTGGCGATCAAGGCAGCACCGTTCGGCCGCACCAGGGTCGCGCGGAACTGGTTCTCCTATCTCCAGAAGGCACTGCGGGCGCGGGGTACGACAGCGTCTCTGAAGCTTCAGACGTTCGAGAGTGTTTCCACTGCCGCGATGGTCTACGACCGGCAGCCGATCGCCGACTACTTCCGCAGGACGGGGGACGACGAGGTGGCCGGTATGATGTGCGTCGACGGCGATGCCCGTCGCTATTTTTTCACGCTGCGGAGGATCGACGCCCCATCGCAGTGACAGGGTGAATGAACAGGAAGCAGGATGCCACTCGGATGCAATGGCTGCACGAGCGCCCGAGGTGGGAACAATCTGCCTTGCTCGTCTGTTAAAGCGTGACGCAACCCGGGGGATTTCATGCGTGCTGCTCTGATCGCCATTATGCTCTCGCTCTCCTGCTTGCCGGCCAAGGCAATAGCGTCGGAGGCAGGATTTCTGCAGTCTCTGGCCGGCGACTGGAGCGGAACCGGCATGGTGCTCACCAAGATAGGCGGCACGAACCTCAAGGTCTCCTGCACCCTCCGATCCGATGCGGGTGCATCTGCCGTCTCGATGAACGGGACGTGTCGCGGCCTTGCGGTTTTCACCAGAACCTTCTCGGCGACTGTAAAGGCCGCCGGAAATGGCTATACCGGTAAGTATGTCGGACCATCAGGACTGCCTTCGAAGCTTGCAGGAAGCAGGAAAGGCGCCGCCCTTAACCTGCGTGTGACCTGGGCGCGGATGGTCAACGGGGATCGAGATGCCATTTTGCTGATCGAGAAAATCGGGCAGAACAGGCTTCGACTGCAGACCGTCGACCAGGACCCCGCTTCCGGGCAGCCGGTCGTGACCAGCCGGATCGATTTGCAGCGGCCCTCCCTGGCAGAAAGATAGCAGCCGGGCCGCTGCTCTCGGCGGAGCGGCGGCTCGATCGCCACCTTCAGTGCTTTTTGGCGCGATGGTCGCCGCGGTCGCCTTCTCCGGGCTTCGCATCATTTTTTGCGCGCCGCCGCTTGTCTGCCGACAGCGAGCGGCCGACGTCGGCTGACTCGGTGAAGCGGCCGTTATCGTCGCGGCGGACGTAGCGCTTGTCTGTGCCTGTATCGATGAGTTCGCGCTTGGACATGGTGGTCTCCTGCTGTTGGAGCAGTGAAAACGCACGAGATTCCAAAAGGATGCATCGCCCGGCGTCATTTCCGACGCGCAGCTTCTGCCGCGGACGCCTACGCGGCCATCCTGACGAGCGCGTCGGAAAGCTGACGGGTATCATAGGGCTTGGAGAAGAAGAGGCCGCGCTCGGGCAAATCACCCGCGTTGGGCTGCTTCATGCCGGAGACGATGATGATTTCCACGGGCGGCCAGCGGTCACGGACGGCCCTTGCCAGCATCAAACCGTCCATGCTCCCCGGCATGTCGATGTCGGTAAACAGGATCCGGATGCCCGGCACTCTTTCGAAGAGCATGAGCGCCTCGTCGGCATTGTGTGCCTCGAGCGCTTCAAAGCCCGCCTCCTCGACGATCGCGACCGCCATCATCAGCAGCAGAGCTTCGTCCTCGACTACGACTACCTTCGTTTTCATGTCTGGCTCGTATGCTTTACGTCCCGGCTCAGTGGATCAACTTCGCCTTTGGCAACCGGTTCCCCGATCGAAAATATAACTTGGAACACGAGACCTTCGGCCCGATAGTCAGCGTGGGATCGCGCTTGCGCCTTCGACGGGAAGGCACGTTCTATGAGCACGGAGCCGAAGCCTTTTTTCGTTGGCGTCGAGACTGGCGGTCCGCCCGCTTCGGTCCACAGGAGACGGACCCGTCCATCATCGTGCCTCCACTCTATGGTGACTGTTCCATTGTCGCTGCCGAGGCTTCCATACTTGGTTGCATTGGTCGCCAGCTCATGAATGACGAGCGAGAGCGGCAGGGCGGTTTCGGCGGGAAGAACCACGTCCGGGCCGTCGAGACGAATGCGCTCGGTTTGCGAGGTGACATGCGCTCGCAGTGCTGCGGATACGATTTCCCGGACGGGGGAAGCCGACCCCTCCCGGGACAGAATGAGGTCATAAGTGCCGGCGAGGGCTGCGAGCCTCTCGGCGAAGGAACTGTATCTCTCCGGATCGGAGCGCGAGAACGTTTGCCGGGCTATCGCCTGCACGAGTGTAAAGCCATTCTTGACGCGATGCGCCAGCTCGCGGACGAGAAGGCTCCGCTCTTCCTCCGCCTCCTGGTTCTGGCGTCTGCGCTCTTCGAGTTCATCGAGCAGCCGGTCGAAGGTTGCGCCGACGAGCCCCAGCTCGTCCGGTCCCTTCATGCCTGTCCGCGCCGTCGTCTGGCCGCTGCGCCACTTCTCCATCACATCCGCGATCCTGGAGATCGGCGCCAGGATGAAGCGATTGCCGATGAAGATCGCGGCGAGGAAGGCGAAGAGCGCGCCGCCGATGATGGCGAGCGTATTCATCAGCGTCGCCCGGTCGATCGGCGCGAAGGCTTCCGGTTTCGAGAAGCCGGCGCTGACATAGAGGGGGTTGGAAGGCAAGGCTATCGGGCGATAACCAAGGATGCGCGCTGTTCCGTCCTGACCGGTGATTTCGATCACATCAGGTTGTTCGGCGTGAATCAGCCGTCGGTATTCCTCGGGCACCACCGTGCCGACGAACTGTTCGGGAGAGGGAACGTGCGCGACGATGGTTCCCTTGCCGTCGGCGATGGTCACGGCATTGCCGGGAGCAACGCCACGCTCGGTGATGCGGTTCTGCAGCCAGTCCAGCCGGATTCCGCTGATGATGACGGCCTTGATGGTATCGCCTTCCATCAAAGGCATCGCAAGCGGCAGCACTGGGCGGTCGGAAAGGCGGCTCTGCGTGTAGGTGCCGACGGAGAAGTCTTTGGTTTCCAGGGTCTGCCGGAAGTAATCGCGATCGGAAAAGACCACGCCCTCGGGAAAAGCCATGCTTCCGCAGATAGGCCGCCCATCGATGCCGGCGACGAAGATCGTGCGGATGTTCGGAATGCTTTCGGCGACCGATTTCAGGGCGTCGTTGCAAAGCTGGACGTCGAGGTGCCTGACGGAAGGCATGGCGGACACGGAGACGAGAAGGGCGTGCAGCCCCTCAATGATTCGTTCGACTTCTGAGGACGCTTGCCTCGCCGCCTGTGCCGCGGAGGTGCGCACTTCCTCATTGCGCTGATGGCGGAGCGCGACTTCGTTGTAGAAGAGCATCGCAACCACAGGCGCCAGCGCCGCGACCGCAACCGCAACCAGTTTGAGTCTCATCCTGTCCCCTCTCGGAAAAGGGTTGGTAGCATGATCGAGACGATCTGGCCCAGACCGCGCGGGGAATCTTGTTTACAAAATATCAACATACGAATCCCGATGCCTGTGCTTAAGCCTTGCCGAGCTTCGCATCGCGGCTAGTTAAGTCGAAGATGAGTGATGCCAAAAGCACTTCCTCTGAAAACTCTCCCGCCGGGTCTGTGCCGCCACGGCCGCTCACTGGCGCAATGGCCGATGAGGTCGAACGTCTCTTGTCAGGCCGCACCCGCGATATTCGCCTGAAGGGTGAGCTGCGCGGCCGATTCGAAGAACGGTTATGGCGAC
Organism: Rhizobium sp. MHM7A; assembly: GCF_005862215.1. Lineage (NCBI taxonomy): Bacteria > Pseudomonadati > Pseudomonadota > Alphaproteobacteria > Hyphomicrobiales > Rhizobiaceae > Rhizobium > Rhizobium sp. MHM7A. The sequence continues at coordinate 248,932 of NZ_VCHT01000006.1, read as the reverse complement.
AGACGTCGAAGGTCATCCGCTCCTGGATGATCTGGGTCGCCTTCGTCGATGTCCTGACGCTGGCGCTGAACGCCATCCTGCTTCCCCATGAGGTCGTCCTCTCGATGATCGCGCCCGCGTGCCTTTTGCCGCCGGCGGCGATTTTGACCGCGGTTGTTTGGAGCAAGCCGCGACAGGCCGTCGTTCAGCAGGCGTCGCTGCTTGTGGGAATGTTCCTCATTCTCCTCTCGGTCGCGCTCGTCGGCGTTTTTGCTGGCGGTGAATATTACGAGCGGCATTTAAGCATAATGTTGTTCGTCGCGACGAGCGCAATCACTATCTTCAGCGTGCCGTTGGCCTTGACGATCGCAATCGCCTGTTATGCCCTTTGTCTCTATTTCATCCTTCAATGGCACAACCCGCTTTTGGAAGCGGGCAGCGTCATCGCCGCCACCCTGTTCTTTTCCTGTGGGATCATCGCGACGGTGGTCGCCAGGCGGACGATGAACATCCTGGCGCAGAAGACATTTCTCCTGGACTGCAGGGATCAGCGCCGTGTCGCGGAGCTTGCAGACGCGAACGCCCGATTGGAGCGGCTGGCCAGAACCGATCCGCTGACAGGAATTGCCAACCGCCGTTGGATGATGGAAACCCTCGAGGGCCTGTGGCGCGATGGCCGTGAAACCGGGGTCGTCGCAGCCATGCTGATGTGCGACATCGATCATTTCAAGGCGCTGAACGATCGGCTTGGACATAGCGAAGGAGATCGCTGCCTCGTTAAGGTCGCCGGCATCATCCAGAGCTGTGTGCGCGCCGATCGCGATCTCGTCTCGCGACATGGCGGCGAGGAATTTCTCATCGTGCTTCCGGATGTAGATGAAGAAGAGGCCGTCGCGGTTGCCAAGCGAATACGCGAGAGCGTGGAAGCCGCCGCCCTGCCGAACCCAGCCTCTAGCGTCGGCCCCTCAGTGACGCTGAGCGTCGGCGTGGCGTTCAAGTCGGTTCTCGACAAGGATGTTTCGTTGGCCAATCTCCAGCACGAAGCCGACATGGCGCTTTATCGCGCCAAGGAAGCCGGACGCAACCAGGTCTCGGTCTTTCGTCGGCTGTCAGCTGCCGGCCAGATCGCTGCCCGACGCCAGGGGTAGCGGTAGCCAGTTTGATCAGAGCTCTTTCTCCCGAACAATCATCCAGCCTGCGGCCAACATAATCGCGCCCCAGGCCAAAAAGCCGATATCCCAGTAGATCCACAACGAACGATCGACCGTTTCATTCACGTGATGGATGCCGAGCAGTTGATGACTGACAAGTCCCTCTACAAGGTTGAACAGGCCGAACCCGATCAGAATCGTGCCGATCAACTCCCTCGTCGACCAGCCGAAATGCGGGCGGCGTGCGTGGCGCCAAAGAATAAGCAGGCCTGCGAGGAAAAGCAGGTAGGTGGCGGAGTGGAAGACCCCATCCCAGAAGGTGTTGGACTGAAGGTTCTCGACTGAGGGAGCTGGATACCACCCGCTGAACATGTGATGCCATTGCAGAAGCTGGTGGAAAACGATGCCGTCAAAGAAACCGCCGAGCCCCAGGCCGAACAGGACGCCCGATGATCGCGGGAAGGCTAGCCGTGCGGCCACGCGGGTGACCGCGGTCATCGGATCACCAGGATCAATGCCATCGCGATGGCGGAGATGAACCCGGTGGCGCTCAGACCGAACGTCAGATATTCGGCCGCTTTTTGCCGGTGAGGGTCAAGCTCCACGTTCCCGATGACAGCCGCGAGGCCCCCGACCAACCAGCTCGCTAAGGTCAATATGCCGAGGAAGAGCGCCCATTGCGTTGCTGTGTCCATTGTCTTGCTCTCATGCAACTACTTTTCCTTGCAGGGAATGCTCCTGCGGCATCCTTAACAACACAGCCCGGATTTTGTTTCCGTGCGGTATCGCACTCCGCTCGGAGACGGTCGCGCAGGGTCACAGCAAGGGATGAGCAACCCCTTCGAGGGCCGGGCCGCAGCGACATCTAAAACGTAAGCTGCACCTTACAGGCGGCCGTGCGGTCGCCGGCGAGTGTGAAGGCCGCATTCGCCTGTTCCAGCGGCAGGCTGTGGCTAATGATCGGCCGGACATCGATCTTGCGGCTCGCGATCAGCTTGGTGGCCGTGGCGAACTCCTCGTGGAACCGCTGCGTGCCGTGGATATGCAGCTCCTTGCCGACAATGGCGTTGAGCGGCACCGGGATCTCGCCCGTGACGCCGACCTGCACGAGCGTGCCGCGCGGCCGGATGGCGGCGATTGCGCTCCGGATCGCGGGTGCGGCGGCGGAGCATTCGAAGACGAGATCGAAATAGCCCTTGCCCGTCTCGAATTCGGCAAGCGCAGCCGCATCCCGGGAGACGTTGATCGTGCGGCTGGCGCCCATCGCTTTGGCCCGCTCCAGCGCCGCCTCGGCCAGATCGGTCACCACGATCTCGGCCGCGCCGTAATGACGGGCGGCGGCAACCATCAGGCAGCCGATCGGGCCGGCGCCGGTGACGAGGACGCGTTTGCCCGGTATCTCGCCGGCGCGCGATGCGGCATGCAGGCAGACGGCGAGCGGCTCGCTGCAGGCGGCTTCGGCGGCTGTCGTCTCGGCTCCCATTTCGAAACATTGGCCGGCCGGCACCACCAGCCAGTCGCGGAACATGCCCTGCTCATGCGGCAGGCGCATCGCGCTGCCCATGAAGCGCATGTCGAGGCAGTGGATCGGCAGCCCCTTGCCGCAATATTCGCAATGGCCGCAGGGCTGGCTCGGATTGACCGCGACCAGCGTGCCCGCTTTGAGTTCGACCCCCTCGCCCGCCCGGCTCACCCTCCCCGAGGCCTCGTGGCCCGGTATGATAGGCTCGCGCACCCTGACCGGCCCGAAGCCGCCATCCTGGTAATAATGCAGGTCGGAGCCGCAGATGCCTGCGGCCGCCATTTTCAGAAGCACCTCACCCGGCCCGGGGGCGGGAACGGTATCGGTTTCGACCCTGAGATCGCCCTTCTGGTAAAGCCGTGCCAGACGCGTCTGCATCCTATCTCTCCTATCTCAACAGTCCAAGCTGCTGCGGCAGCCAGAGCGATACGGCGGGAATGAAGGTGATCAGCATCAGCGCCAGGAAGAGCGGCACCAGCCAGGGCAGAATCGCCATCGTCGTGCGTTCGACCGAGAGTTTGGCGACCCGTGACAGAACGAAGAGCACCATGCCGAGCGGTGGGTGAAGCAGGCCGATCATCAGGTTCAGCGTCATGATCAGGCCGAACTGAACCGGATCGATTCCGAACTTGGCGACAATCGGCAGAAGGATCGGCACGAGGATGGTGATCGCCGCGATCGTATCCAAGAAGCAGCCGACGAAGAGCATCAGAAGGTTCACCAGGATCAGGAACACCCATTTATTGTCCGTGATCGACAGGATCGCATCCGAAAGCAGCTGCGCGGCCTGGCTCACTGTCAGCAGCCATGCAAAGACAGATGCGGCGGTAACGATGAACAGAACGGATGCCGTTGTCTCGATCGTGTCGAAGCTTGCCTTGGCGAGCGTCGAGAGCGTCATCGTACGGTAGCGCACGAGGCCGAGGAACAGCGACCAGAGGACGGCCGCGACGGCGGCTTCCGTCGGCGTGAACCAGCCCATGGTCATGCCGCCGATCAGGATGACCGGGGTCATCAGCGCCATGACGGCGGAGAAGCTGAAGTACCAGTCGAGCGCCAGAAGCACGAGAAGGGCGATGCCTGCCGCTGCGTTCATCGAAACACCCGCCCGCATCATCAGATAGATCGCCACAGGTACCAGGAGGACGATGACGATCTCCATGCCGGCAGACAAGAGCTGGCGTATATTGAAGGGGGCGTCAGAGCCCCAGCGCCTGCGATAGGCAAAGGCGGCGACGGTGATCATCATCAGGAGCGTCATCACGATGCCGGGCAGGATACCGGCCATGAAAAGCGCGCCGATCGAGACATTCGCCATCATGCCGTAGATGACGAAAGGCAGAGACGGCGGAAAGATGGGTCCTAGCGTGGCGGAGGCCGCCGTGACACCGACCGCCGCCTCGACCGGATAACCATGGTCCTTCATCGCCTTGATTTCGATCGTGCCGATGCCGGCGGCATCCGCAAGGGCAGTGCCCGACATTCCGGAGAAGATCACGGAGCCGATGATGTTGACCTGCGCCAGCCCGCCCTTCATCCAGCCGACCAGCGCGACGGCGAAGGAATAGATGCGGCCGGTGACGCCGGCGGAATTCATAAGGTTGCCGGCGAGGATGAAGAAGGGCACGGCCAGCAGCGGAAAACTTTCGACGCCGGCGATCATGCGCTGGGCGACGATGATATCGGGCGCCACGCCGTAAAGGACGATATAGAGCACGGAGGCGACGGCCATCGAGATGGCGACGGGCACGCCGACCAGCATCAGAACCAGGAACGAGCCAAGAAGCAGCAGCATCGGATCACCCCTCTACGGCCTGGAATTCTTCGGGCCGCTCCAGCACGGAGTAGCCGCGGCGCATATTGGCGATGAAGACGATGACCGCGCGGATCAGCATCAGCACGAAGGCAACAAGCACGGAGTAGAAGACGATGTTGCGCGGCAGGTCGATGGTGACCATCTGTTCGTCCGCGACGATGTCGACGTAACGCCACATCAAATAGCAGCCATAGGCGAAGAAGCCGATGCGGACGATATCGACGAAGGTTGCCAGCACGCGCGCCAGCCCTGCCGGCATGTAGTGATAGAACACGTCCACCTGGATATGCCGCGACATGCGCACGCACATGGCGGAACCGAGGAACACGACGCCGATCAGGCAGTTGATCGCGATTTCCTCGGTCCAGGCATAGCTGTCGTTCAGCACGTAACGCGTGAAAAACTGCAGGAAGACGCAGCCAGTCATCAGCCAGAAGACGACCAGTGTGATCCAGTCCTCGATGGCATAGTCAGCGATGTTCGCCGTCGGCGCGTGCCCTTCGAATTCGTGACCGATTTCCTCGGCCGTGATTGGCGTATGAATTTCTTGCGACATGATCGGCCTTGTTCCGGTTGGGAATGAAGGGCGCGGCGTGTGGACGGCGCGACTTCAGTTTTTTGACAAGCGTTGTGCCGCTGCTGCCCTGTTCGTGCCGAAGGCCGCCCTCACCCTAACCCTCTCCCCGCCTGGGGAGAGGGGACTTGCCCTGCGAGGGGTAAGAGGGGGCGGAAGGTTTTCAGCTTGTCCCTTCTCCCCGCCGGCGGGGAAAAGGTGGCGGCAGCCGGATGAGGGTTGGCAGCGCTCTGAGGCTCCTACTGAATCGCCCGGATCGCATCCCAATCGCTCTTATCGTAGCCGAAGTCCTCGAACTTCACCTTTTCCATCACGTTCTTCTCGAAATCGCTCTTATCAACCTCGGTGACGTTGAGACCCTTTTCCTTGAAGGTCGCAACGAGGCTGTTTTCCTTGCCGGCGATCGTCTTGGTCGTGCGCTCGGCAGCCTCCTGCATGACCTCGCCGAAGATCTTCTTGTCCTCTTCGGAAAGGCTCGCCCATCGCGTCTTGGAGACCACGGTGTTCAGGTGATCGACGATGTGGCCGGTGAGGATGATGTTCTTCTGGACTTCGTAGAACTTCTTCGCCTCGATCGTCGTCAGCGGATTTTCCTGCGCCTCGACCGTGCCGTTCTGCAACGCGAGATAGACCTCGGCGAAGGCGATCGGCGTCGTGTTGGCGCCGCAGGCGCGCGGCATGGCGAGATAAGCCGGAACGTCGGGCACGCGGATCTTCAGGCCCTGCATGTCGGCGCATTTGGCCATCGGCTTGTTCGAGGTCGTATGGCGCGTGCCGTAATAGCTGACGGCAGTGATGTGGTTGCCGGTCTTGTCTTCATAGCCCTTGGCGAGACGCTTGAAGACATCGCTCTTGGTATAGGCGATCAGGTGATCGGGATTGCGGAAGATGTAGGGGAAATAGGTCACGCCGATCGGCTTGTAGTCGCGCGCCGCAAAGCTCGATCCTGAGATGATGATGTCGACCGTACCGAGCTTGAGGCCCTGGTTGATGTCGGCTTCCTTGCCGAGCTGCGAGGCCGGATAGACCTCGATCTTGTAACGCCCGTTCGTGCGCTTGTTGATCTCTCCGGCCGCCCAGACGGAGTCCGTGTGGAACGGTTCGGAAGTCTCATAGACATGCGCCCACTTCAATACGGTCTCGGCATGCGCGATCGCCGTCGACGCCAGGATCGCGGCCGCGGTGCAAAGTATTGTTGCCAGTCTGCTCTTCATCGCTCTCTCCTCCCGAACTCGGGTTTAAGTCTTGGTGCTTCCTTTGGCGGATGCCTTGTCGCGGCCCCGCTCCTCCTCTCCCGAGAACTCCTCCCCGAAGCTCTCGGAAAATCTTTTCTGCGACATGGTGAGATGGGTGCGCATCGCAGCCTTCGCGCCTGCGCCATCGCCGGCGGCGATCGCATCGCGGATCGCCCGGTGCTCGTCGACGGCGATACGCCATGTCGTCGGCCCCTCGAAGTGGCTGGCCAGCTTGGCGAAGTATGGCGTCATGCGCATGTCGAAAATCTCGCCCGTCACGCGGATCAATGTGGCATTGCCGATAATGGCGGCAATGCCGGTGTGAAAGGCCCGGTCGGCCGCCAGCACCGTTGCCGCATCGTTGACGCCGCCGCTCATGCGCTGCAGCGCTTCGTCGAGAACCGCGATATCTTCCGGTCCGGCTCGAGTTGCCGCTTCCTCGGCTATGGCGCATTCGATGATGGCGCGCGCCTGCAGCAGTTCGAAAGGCCCCTCCACCGGCTCGTTCTCGCTTGCCGCCATGCTGATGGCATGCCGGTGCGCGACATAAATGCCGGAGCCCATGCGGATGTTGATAAGGCCTTCGACCTCGAGAACGATCAGCGCCTCGCGCACGGTCGGGCGCGAGACGGACAGTTGTTCCGCGAGCTCGCGCTCGGCCGGCAGCTTCTGGCCGAGCGCGAGCTCACCGCTGGCAATCATCGAACGAATCTGATCGGCCACCTGCCTGTAGAGGCGGCGCGATTCAACGGGCGAAAACATTCTGGCCTCCCGGCGGCTTCTCCTCAAGCGCGCAGCTGGTCAACTGGCCTGACCAATTAAGACATGGATATCACCGTCGGGGTTGTGCGTCAATGCGCCGCATGAAACTCAGACAGGAGCGTTGATCCCGTAAGCAGCGCCAAGCGCCTTGAAGGATTCGACCGTGACCGGATCAAGCTCCACGCCCGCTTTTTGCCGTTGCGCGGCCACAGCCCATTCCCGGTCACCGGGCGCCATCACCTTGAAGCCTTCGCGTGCCGGGGAATTGCGCAAGGTGTCAAGATAACGCGTCATCGCCGCATCGAAACTGTCGATGTCAAGAAATGCGCCGGGCTTGAGGGCGATGACGAAAGCGCCGAGGCCGCGCGGCGTCGAGAAATCAGGGCCTGGCATGGGGGCGATGTCGACGCTGAGTTTCATGCCGGTTAGCACCGCGCTGAGGATTTCGGCAATGCCGGCGAGCCCTGCGCCTTTGAAGCCGAACTCGCCGCCGAGCGGCGCCAGCATGTCGGCGATCTGAGGGTCTCTGGTGTCGTAGCCCCGCTCGTCGGAGGCGACGCCGGCGGGCAGTTCCCGGCCGAGGCTTCGATAGAGCTGCACGCGGTTATACGGCACGGCACTCGTCGCCATGTCGAAGAGCCAGGGATTTTGCCCTTTCACCGGCACGGCGCAGGCGATCGGATTCGTGCCGTGGAAGCGCATCGCCCCGTCATGCAAGCGTACGAAACTGTCGGAATTGCAGAAGGCAAAGCCAATGAAGCCGCGTTCGGCGGCGTCGATGGCATAGGCGCCCGCCGGGCCGAAATGCGAGGAATTGCGGACGGCGATTGCACCGATGCCGAACTCACCCGCCAGTCGTGTGGCGTGATCCATCGCGGTGTAGGTCGCGAGCGCGCCATGGGCATTATCGGCGTCGAGCGAGGCGACGGCGCCAAGGCTATTGGCGAGCGTCAGCTTCGGGCGCGGATTGAGACGGCCTTCGACCAGCCCCTTCACATAATGGGCGAGCAACCGCACCCCATGGCTGTCGATGCCGTGACAGGTGCCATGCATCATTGCCCTGGTGGCGGCCTCCGCGGTTGGCCGGTCGGCGCCTGATGCGGTCAGGATCTGCCTGCAGAAAGCCTCGATTGCCGCAAGCGGTCTCAGGATGCCGGAAGATTGGGTTCTGTCGGCCATGCTGCTTCATCCATTCCGGTCGCGTTTTCCTAAGATGTAGCTCAAGCGCCGCCCGGCCGTAAATGGCGGAAATTGCGGGAACCTTGGCCATCTTTACGGGTTGGGTGGCCTGATATCAGGAGCATGACGATGAATTACATCTGGCTTTTTGCCGTGGCGGGAGGAGCAGCCCTTCTCGGGATTGCGCTCGCTTTCGGAATGATCAAGCAGGATGGCCGCCGGTCGGTCGCCGCCATCGCCGGCGCCTTTATCGTTGCCATCGGCGCGCTTGGGCTCGGCGTCTACGTCGCCAGCGAACCCACGGCCCCGATGCGCGCGTCCGACCGGGAGGGATCGCAGAACAGGCTTCCGGGCGCAGCGACGACCGAGAAGGATCTGCCGGGGCAGTGATGTATGTGTGACGCCAATTCCCGCGCGAGCGATGAGACCGAGCGGGCAGATACGGCGGCAGGAGGGTTCATTGTGACAAATTTTGCGGCTGTGTCGGAGCGCGCCTTCGCTTCAGCTCTTGAGGCAATGACCGATGAAGGGCTTTTCGAACTCATGGCCGAGTTGGAAATCCGCAGCGAAGCCTTGGACCGGCTGCGCCGAGCGACACGGTCTTCGCCCAGATCGTTTTGGCCGAGAGCGCCATCCCGGGCAGGATGTTGAGACCTTACAGAGAGTGGGAAGCCCGCCGGATACGCCGCGATTGCTCGTGACAGCGGGCGCCGGCATAAGGCGTTCGTTCTCGCCGGCTGGAGTATGTCAGGCAAACGTTTGCGGCGATTTGCGGTCGCAAGGTGGGTTAGCGGTATATCGCCAGGGGACGGCGGCTGATTTGCGGCCAATCACGGCTCGATATGCCTGGGACGTCATAGGCATCGGCGGCGAAGGCCTCCAGGGAAGCTCGATCGCGGATGATCACCATCCCTCGGCTGGAGTAGATGAAATGTCGGCCTTCAAGCACATGCAGTGCATCGGTAACGCTGGAGCGCCGGACGCCGAGCATCGTCGCCATATATTCATGGGTGATTTCGATCTCTTCCCCTTCCAGGCGGTCGTGGCACATCAGAATCCACTTCGCCAGGCGAACGTCGATCTTATGAACGGCGTTGGACAGCGCGTTGTTGGCGACCTGCACGAAGAAGGCATGTACAAAGTGCGAAAGCAGCCGGCGAACGGGGGGGCGGTCGACCAGGAAACATGCCAACGCGCCGGCGTCCACACGGCGTCCATGACCGCCGACCTGCATCATCACGTCGAACGAAAATCGCTCTGCATCCACCGTCAGGGCCGGCGGCGACATTGCGTCCCTGCCAAGCACCCCGATTTCGGCTTTCCTGCCCTCGGGACTCGTCGCGACCATGCAGGCGATGCCGCTCTCCAGAAAATAATAGTAACTGACCGGCGTGCCCGGATGAACGAGTTCGAAATCCCGAGGAAGAGGAAGCGGTTCCAGTATGCGCTCCAGTGCCAGAAGCTCCGGATCCGCCAACTGCGATAGAATGAGATTTCTGCTTTCAAACGCTCGCATCGCTCTGCCCTTTGTTTGGCAAGAGGACACTGTCTCCCGGCCGCCAGCGCCACAAGATGCGCTCGACCGTACTGGAATTATGAACTGCGGAAAGGCCGTTTGCAAGGCACCCAAGCGTAAACTGCCATCCTCGAACGAAGGTCCACGTGAGCGAGATTTGTACGCAACCGCACGCGGCGGAGAAATTGCTGTAGCAAGTGCTAATGTAGCTGACGGCAATCTCTGGGGCGCTGGCATGGATCAATTTCACTTTCCGAGCGATGAGTCGGAAATCTATCGGCACATCGTCGAGAGCGCCCGGGATTATGCAATTTTTGCGATGGATCGCGACGGTACTGTCCTGACGTGGAACGCCGGCTCGGAGAATCTTTTCGGCTATACGGCGGGCGAAATCATCGGGCAGAACAGTGCCGTCATCTTTTCGTTCGAGGACCAGCTTGACGGAGTTCTTCTCAAGGAAATCAGGCTTGCGCTCGCAACCGGCCGCGCCGGCGACAATCGCTGGCACATCAGGAAGGACGGCAGTTCATTCTGGGCGTCAGGGCTGATGATGCCGCTTCGCAACGATACCGGCGAAGTCTACGGCCTGATGAAAATCGTCCGCGACCGGACACTAAGACTCCATGAAGACGAAGCCTTGCGCGCCAGCGAGGAGCGGCTTCAACTCATTCTCAAAAGCGCAATCGATTATGCGATCTTCGCTATTGATAGTGAGGGGCGGATCATCAGCTGGAACACGGGAGCCTGCCGCATCTTTGGCTATGAGGAAGGCGAGATACTCGGTCGCGATGCACGCATTCTCTTCGTCGCGGAAGATCGAAACGGTGGCGCCCTGGAGCGCGAGATGAACGCGGCGGCCGAGCACGGCCGCGCGGAGAATGACCGGTTTCATTTGCGTAAGGATGGATCGACATTCTGGGGCAGTGGATTAACCATGCCGCTGCGTGCCCAGCGCGCCGGCTATCTCAAAGTGCTCCGCGACGATACGGAGAGACATTTCGCAGAAGAGCACCAGCAAATCATGCTGCGCGAAATGAGCCATCGGGTTAAAAACAGCCTGGCGCTGGTCGCGGCCATGCTCGCCATGCAGGCCCGTTCGGCCAAGCAGGAGGAGGTCGCACAGGCCCTGCGTGATGCGGAGGCGCGTGTCGGAACGATTGCCGAGGTACACGACCAATTGTGGCGCCAGCCGCAGATCGAAACGGTGGACCTTGCCGATTTCCTGTCGAGCCTTTGCCATCGCCTGCAGCAGTCGACCACCCGACACATGATGTCAGTCGATGCCGATCCATGCATGGTAGATGCAGACCGCGCCATCCAGGTCGCGCTCCTCGTCAACGAGCTGGTGACGAATTCTGTCAAGCATGCCTATCCTGACGGAACAGGCACCGTCACTGTCAGCGCCCGCAGCCTCGGAGAAGAAATCGTACTTGAGGTCGCTGACTGCGGAAAAGGTCTGCCTCTGGAAGTGCTATCCCCTGAGAATGGCGGAAAAAGCCTCGGAATGAAGATCGTCCGCGCTCTCGTGCAGCAGCTGAAAGCCGAGCTTCACATGGAAAACAGGCAGCCCGGTACCGGTTTCGTGATCCGGTTCCCGAGGGAAGCGTGATGGACTATTTGAAGCGCCTGCCGTGAGGTCGCCTCATCGGCCGCCGCGAGGCGTTTCGCAGCGGCGTCTGACCCTTCTCGACGGATTTCTGAAACAGGACAGGCGGCAAGCTCCGCTTCTCACGAGGTGGAAGATCGGATCCAAAAGGGTTGGATGAGGAGTGGTGCGACACACCGTCGTAGCTTCTTTGCCTATTGCTGATCCCTGACTATCCACAACGATTAGTTTCTCCGCCTGTCCGTTTTGTCAAAAACGCATAGAGGGTCTCAGGCAGATGGCTATGTATGCCGTTTCGGCGCATAGATTTATCACTACCGTGAAGACCTGTCGGTATGAGCGCGGGCTCCCTCCGGCAGGAGACGGTCATGGTCACACCGGTTCAGCGCAAAATTCAAAACCTGCTGTTGAAGGCCGTTCCTGCTGATGCGTTCGACATGATTGTCGCTGACGCCGATATGATCGAGCTGCCGCTGAAACAAGTCCTCGTCGAAGCCGACGAACCCAAGGCCCAAGTCTATTTCATCGAGAGCGGCCTGGCATCGATGGTGGCGTCGAATGCCGAAGACGAAGTCGTTGAGGTTGGACATATAGGACATGAGGGCATGGCGGGATCGCATGTCTTGCTGAAGACGACGCGACCCCCAACCGGACCTTCATCCAGGTCGCGGGAGCCGGCTTTGAGGTGTCCCTGGAAAGATTTAAGCGCATGCTGGCCGCCAATAATCTTTTCCTGAAATACGTGCATTGCTGCGATATACATCTCGCCCAGTCGGCTCTCGCCAACGGCCGCTATAACATGCACGAGCGGCTCGCCCGCTGGCTGTTGATGTGCAACGACCGGCTGAACGGCAATGATCTGCCGCTGACGCAGGAATTTCTCGCGCTCATGCTCGGCGTGCGCCGCGCGAGGGGTGACAAACGAGCTGCATGTCATTGAAGGGCTGAGAGCGATCAAGTCGACGCGCGCCAATGTCAGGATCCTCGTGCGGGAAAGGCTGGAAGAGATCGCCGCCGGCAGCTGCGGCATTCCCGAACGCGAATATAAACGATTGATCGGGCTGTCGGTCCGCCGCCCTACCCGCAGTTTCTGATCGTCTCAGCGAAGTGCAAGATCATGAGGACGTTTCCCTCTTCATCGCAGACATGTATTTTTCTGCTCGAAATGTCCTTGCCCCTAAGTACCGCCTGGCTCATCAGCGCCCGTGCATCCTGGACGGCCTCCCGCCTGGCATGCGTAAGCGTCGCCAGTTCCGAGCCTTCCAGATCGACGACCGTGCCTGCTTCTGAAACGACGTTGAAGTAAAACCTTGGCATCAGCCGACTCACCGTTGCAGAATCTAAGCCATAGCTCGTGGTTTGGTTCCGGCGGCGGCAATAACATCGCGCCTCGCCATCCTCTTGCAGATGCGGAATCAAGGCGAGGCTGGCAGTCGCCAGCCGGCCATCATCCTCTGCCGCCTGGCTGGCTTCGCGCCTCGGACAGGCTAAAGCGGCGCATCGGCTGCAATTGGTGGATTTTCCAAATCCAGATGCATATGTCGCACCAGGCCAGAGAGTCTGCGCTTCTCCCGAATGCCGCATTCGAACCAGGACACGAGCTCTCTGGCGACATGCTGCGCCTCCGGGCCGGCCATGCTGTAGGATTTCTCGCGGCACCATTCGCGAAGCACAGCGGTCAGCATCGCCACGTCATCAGGCTGCAGCGCCGGCTTGGTGATTCCCGAGTGCTGGATCATCCCCATTCCTCCCGATTGCATGAGGTGATCCTAATCTTCGGGTCTTCGATTTCAACAGCTGGTGCGGAAGCGTACCGAGGGGGCCAGCGGCGCCTGGATGCGGCTCACCGGGGAACCAAGACGACCCCATAGGGTTCGGCAGTCACGACAAATGATCGTCGCAAGACGAGTTCGAGTATGGTAGGCATGGCGCGGGCGCGGACCGCCTGATGTTGAACCGCCATGGACAGATGATCACCCTAAAGCCAGGATTACATTAGGCGTCCGCCAATGAAGTCGCTCAGCTCGGCCGCCGGCAAGACGATCCTTATCATCGGGGAAGCCGGTTTCCTTTCGGATCGTGCCAGAAAGGCATTGATCGCGCGCCAGGCGCTGCTCACCGGTCCCGTCGTCGTGGCCAGCGCGATGGAGAGGCTGAGCGAGGGGCTTGTGTTCGACGCCGTGATTATCGACGTCACGATTTCCGACGAAGCCATGCTCTGGATGAACGAATGGCTGGAGACGCGCCGGGTTCCATTCATCTTTGCCCATGGCGAGCAATCCGAAACGTCTTTCGGCGGCTTTGTCCTCAGTGGGCGCGGTTCCGACATCGAGGCGGTGATCGGCGCCTTGTTCGGGGGGGATTCGCCCTACTACCACTGAGTTGTTCGCTTTCGTACAGTTGATGAAGCGGAGTTGTCTCAGCCGCAATTGAGTCCCATTATCGCTCCCTAATGACAGCTTCCGGGACCAGGGAAGACGCGATGCTCGATTCTCAGTCCATTCATCTGAAAGCGCTTGATTCAACCGATCTCCACCATCTGCAGGCCGTCTTGAACGAGATCTGCCGCGAGGCCGGCAAGTCGCAGCGCGCCCCTGACATGCAGGAGATCGCAGCCTTGCTGATCAGCCTTTATCGCCATGGCGTCACCGAAGAGGACAAGTTGCTGTCGGTCGGCCGTCTGGCATTGACGCAAACGACGCCGTCCGCGGCTGCGGCGGGATCGTCGGAAAGCGGCGCGGCCGGCCCGTCATCCGTCGAATGACTAGGAGCAGCTCATGAAGGATAATAAGAGCGCGCAGACCCAGCTTGGCGGAAACGAAAAGCAGCCCGCCAAGGTGAAGGAATATCCACCGGCAGGTCCTCACGCCAAGAAAGATCTCATCGACGAGACCAAAACGCCAGGAGCCGGCTCGTTGCCTGACGAGGACGAGCGAAGCGTTACGCCGGGATCGGGATGAGCTCGGAAAAGCCTGAGCGCGCCATTTGTGCTTCCGAATGATGTGGGATTCTGGAACCTGCTCGTTCGGGCGAAGTTCGAAGGGAATGGAACCCGAAATACATATCTCTGGCGAACATCAGGTCACAACCAACCCGGCTCTCACAGGGATTCTGGGCCGCTGCCCGCGGTGCCAGCGCGGCCGTCTGTTCAAAGGCTACCTCAAGCTCGCCCGGAGCTGCGACGTTTGCGGGCTGGATTTTGGCTTCGCCGATCCGGCCGATGGGCCGGCTTTCTTCGCGATGAGCATCGTCGCCGTCCCCTCACTGGCTTTCGCACTGTGGTTCCAGTTCACGTTCGAACCGCCGATCTGGATGCACCTCTTCGTCACCGTGCCGATCACCGTGATTGCTTGCGTCCTCATTCTTAGGCCGCTGAAAGGCTGGCTCGTCTGCTCGCAATTCTTCCACAAGGCGGAAGAAGGCAGTATCGATACCGCCTGGCATGCCTCTGAAAAGCAGCGGAGGGCGCGGCAATAAGATATCCTGCGATGGGTTACGTCCATCAACGCGAGAGGTCTTTGCCGATCAGCCGCCGATATTCCTCCTCGGCTGCCCCATAGGCTCCGTGCGCCTCTTCGATCAATCCCGGCCGATTGAGGATGACGATCTGTCGCCGCGTAGACCGGATCAGGCCCTTGCCCTCGAGGAGGTGCAGAGCGACCGTGACGCCGGCGCGGCGCACGCCGAGCATCACCGCCAGAAATTCATGAGTCAGCCAGATGGTCGCGCCATCCGTCCGGTCGTGAACCATCAGCAACCATCGCGCCAAGCGCTCTTCGAGCTTGGCATGGCCGTTGGCCAGCACCGTCGACGTCGTCTGCGCGAGCAGCGCCTGAACATAGGCGAGAAGCAGGCTGCGTAAGGGCCGGCTTTCCTCCATGGCTGCGGATAGAACCGACGCCGGCAATTTGAAACCATGGCCGGAGACCTGCATGAACGTCCGGTTCGCGGACTGATTGCCACCGAGAATGACTGCCGCACCGGTCATGCCTTCGCGGCCGACGATTCCCACTTCGATATCGCGCCCTCCTGGAAATCTCGCCACGATCGAGGCAAGCCCTGATTCGAGAATATAGACGTCGCTCACAGGACTATTTTCCATTTCGAGAACCAACGGGACCTCGAGGTCGACAGGCTCCAGATGCGGGAGCAGAAGTTCCCGCTCCTGCGGCCCCATGGCGCGCAAAAGTTCATTCCGAAAGTTCAAGTGTTGATTATCCATGTTCACCCGCGCATCAGCGATAATGCGGCCTTTGTTGCGGGCGAACCTAACCAACTAGAATCATTGAGCAATACATTGTGCCATAGCGTACAGACCGGCGAGCGGCGCGCTACCGGCCACCACCCGCGCTTGCATTGCGGTCGAGTGTTCGCGACATCCAAGTCCTAACGAGGCTGTTTGCTCGGGCCGCCAGCTTGGTCGGGAACCGGTTGAAGCCATGCGGGGCCTCGGGAAAGACGACGCACTCGGCATTGCCGTTTTGGCTCTGCCATCGCTCATACATCGAGATGCTGTCGTCGAGGATCGGATCGAGTGCCCCGGCGACCATCAGGGCGGGAGGCAGGCCCGAGAGATCGGCAAACAACGGGCCCTTCGCCTCACGCCCGGAGAGGCTCGACGTCAAGCGCTGAAGATTGCGCAGCGCCGATGGCCGGTCGATCACCAGGCTTCTGCCGGTCGAGAGCCGCAGGCTTCGGGATCCACCGAGGTCGAACGCGCCGCACATGGATACGAATCCGGCAACGGCCTCCGCCTTACCGCGTGCTCTAAGATGAAGAAGTGCTTCCGCGGCGAGATGCGCGCCCGAGGACTCGCCGCCGAGGATGATCTGCTCGACCTCGAACTCGGCAAGATGATCGGCCAGCCATTCGACGGACGCCTTGCTGTCCTGAAGAGCAAGGTCAAGCCGGTCGTCGGCGGCATTGTGGAAATCGATCCCGGCCACGAGCATGCGGCAGTCTCTGGCGATCGGACGCGTGATGCCGTCATCGAGGCGGGCATTGCCCATCACCCAGGCGCCGCCATGGAAATGGACGTAGAGGCCGCGGCGGGCGCCGACGGGACGGGTCAACCTGAGGCCGACCTGCCTGTCGCCGGCCGCGATCGTGCGGCTGATCGCTCCATCGCAGCGCGACAGTCGGTCCGGAACCAGAAAATGGATCGCGCGAACGACAGCCTGCACCGTCCTGGCATTCCAGCGCCGGCCGGTGTGATAGCGCGGAAGAAGGTTGAGGACCGCGTTCAGTCTGCGGGCGCCGGCGAGCTCTTCGCGGGTGAACGCCGTTTCGCTTGCGCCTGGCGCCGCCGCCTTCACTTCGACGTCAGCCCCTGGATCTTGGTCAGATGCATTCTGAGATCCGGCAGGATTTTCTGCGATGCGCGCTTTAGGGCACCGTCAGGGCCATTTTGCGAATAGTCCGCGAAGAGCGCCACCGCCTCCTGATGCGCGGTCAGCTGCGTCGAGAGATAGGCCTGATCGAGGTTTTCCTGATCGCTCTGGCTAAGCGCCTCGAGCTTCTTATTGTGCTCGTCGGCGAGAGCCGCTGGCAGCGCGATGCCGTCCTCC
Source organism: Rhizobium sp. MHM7A (assembly GCF_005862215.1). Taxonomy (NCBI): domain Bacteria; kingdom Pseudomonadati; phylum Pseudomonadota; class Alphaproteobacteria; order Hyphomicrobiales; family Rhizobiaceae; genus Rhizobium; species Rhizobium sp. MHM7A. The sequence continues at coordinate 232,025 of NZ_VCHT01000006.1, read as the reverse complement.
TTGGCGGCATCGGCCAGCGTCGAACCCGCACGCTCATGGTCCTTCAGCATGTCGCTGGCGAACTGTTTGGCTTCTTCGGCCTTGCCTTTGGCAAGTTCGATCTTTGCCGATTCGACTTCGAACATGTTCGTTAGGGCGGCGCGCGTGGCAAAATCGGTCGCCTTTTGCCGCGTAGCGCCGTCGGTCGCGAAGGCGGGTGCGGCAAGCAGGAAGAGAAGGCAAAGCTTGGATGTCAGCCTCATTATCGTCTCCAGGTCTGTTGGGCTCGGCGGATAATTTCGGATGCAGCCCAACCACCGGGCCGGGCGACAGTTCCCGGCACTTTCGTGGCGTCGAGGGAACCGCGACGAAATATTGCAGTTAGGCCTTCCGAAAAAAAGGAGGCCGACATGGCAGAGAATGAAATCCGGGACATCTTCGTCATTGGCTTGAGAAATGCGCACGCGATGGAAAACCAGGCGTTGAGCATCATGAAGCCGCAGCTGAAGCGGATCGAGAACTATCCTGAAGTCGCCGAAAAGCTCGATCGGCATATCCGCGAAACCGACGGGCAGATCGTCCGCCTTGAGGAAATTCTCGACGGATTGAACGAGGACAAGTCGACGCTCAAGGACCTGGCGCTTTCCTTCACGGGATCTATGGCGGCGCTCGGCCACACGGTCGCCGGCGATGAAATCCTGAAAAATGCCTTCGCCAACTATGCCTTCGAGAATTTCGAGGCCGCGGCCTACAAGTCGCTGCTGGTGATCGCCGAAGCCGGCGGACACGGCGCCGCCGTAACCGGCCTTCAGGCAAATCTGGCCGAAGAACTGGCAATGGCGGAATGGATCAACGACAATCTGGTGGCTCTCACCACAAAATTCCTCTCGCTGCGCGAAGCGGGCGAGACAGCGAAGGTTTAGAATCCAACGTATTTTGCGCGCCACGACCCGACGAGCCTAATCGCATGCCGCCCCGCGCTATTGCAAGAGCGGAACCAAAGCGAAATTTGCGAGTTGGTCAGGGTTGGCCGGCTGGCGAGCCGGTAAGCGCGATCTGAGAGCCCGCACCTGACGGAGAGTGACAGTTGCAGATATGAACATGCGGCCAAAGGAGAATCGTCTGCTCGCACTCCTGCCGGAGAACGAGTATTCGGCTGTTGTCGCTCATCTGGAACCTTGCGCCACACCCCGCGGTTTCATCATCGTCGAAGCCGGTGCGACGATCGAGCATGTCTATTTTCCCTGTTCAGGAGTCGGCTCGGTGATCAACGTCTCTCCGGAGGGCAATCGCGTTGAGGCGGGATTGTTCGGGCGGGATGCGTTTGCGCCAACGGCGGCAGCGATAGACGCGCCCGTCAGTATCTTGGAAGTCGCTGTTCAGGTGCCGGGCTGCGCCTACCGGCTGCCACAAAGCAAGTTGGTCGGTCTGATGCGGACGCAGCCGGTGTTTGCCAACCTGCTCCACAAAAGCGTGCATGTTCTCGCGGTCCAGGCCGGATTCACCGCACTCTCCAACGCAGTTCATGGGATCGACGAAAGGCTGGCACGCTGGATTTTGATGTGCCACGACAGGATCGACGGAAACGAGCTCGCGCTGACGCATGAATTCATCGCCTTGATGCTTGCGGTGCGGCGGCCGAGCGTCACGACGGCGCTGCATCTACTCGAGGGGAACCGTTTCATCCGCTCTGTCCGCGGTCTCGTGATCGTCAGAGATCGCGCCGGTCTGGAGGACTTCGCTGCCGATGCCTACGGCAAGGCAGAGGAGGAATATGAGCGCCTGATTGGCCCTCTCAGAAAATCTGCACGTTGAAATTATCGACCATCCGAGCCCGCATTTGCCGATCCCATCCACCGCCTTCGACGCAATATTCGGGTGATCTGCATCGCCCAGTCATCGCTCTCGGCGCCTCGCCATGCCTTACAATTTCACGTGCATGTGATAGAGCTGTAGTGAAAAAAATATGGTTGTCGCTGTAACCGATTGCCTGATTTTACGAATGAGCTTCTGACAGCATGACCACCGCCCATACGGAAGAAGCCCTGAAAGCATTGATGCTTCTATCCCTCGACGGGGATGAGGCTGCCTATCGGCGTTTGCTCGCGGCTTTGCGCGTGCTGCTCGTCGGTTACTACAGCCGCAGGATGGCTGCGGCGACGAGAGCGGACATGGAAGATCTGGTGCAGGAGACGTTGCTGGCACTGCATTCCCGCCGATCCACCTATGACCGGGAAAGACCTTTTACCGCCTGGTTCTTCTCGATTGCCCGCTACAAGCTGGTCGACCATCATCGAGGCCGCGGCAGACGCAGGTTGGTCGAGACCGAGCTCGATGACGAGATCGAAAGCGACTTCAGCGAGGATAGGCTGACTGCCCGCATGGATGTCGAGCGGTTGCTCGACGGCTTGCCACTGCGACAGCAGCAACTGATCCGAGAAGTGAAGCTCCAAGGCAGCTCGGTCGCCGACGCCGCAAGCCGGACCGGCCAGTCCGAATCTGCGGTGAAAGTGAGCATCCATCGGGCGCTCAAGGTGCTCGGAGAGAGATTGCGAGGCACATCGTGACGAAGACGGACGATATCATCGAACGCTTGGCAAGCGACCTGAAGCCGGTGCCGCGCAACGCGCTATGGCGCCGCTTTGCGCTCGGCATAGCGCCGGCCCTCGGGCTCTCCCTGCTGCTGATGCTGATCATTCTCGGTCCCCGGGTCGATATGCCTGGCGTGCTGACGCTGCCGGTCTTCTGGATCAAGTCCGCTTATAACGCCCTGATCGCGGCCGCCGCCTTCGCAGCCGTTTTTCGGCTTGCCCGCCCCGATGGTTTCGAGGGACACTTTTTCGGTCTGCTGGCGTTGATCTTCGCCGCCATGGCGGCCGTCGCGGCCACCCAGCTCCTTATGGCGCCGATCGAGAGCTATCAGTTGCTGATCTTCGGTTCTTCAGCGCTGCATTGCCCGCCGCTCATTGTCGCTTTTGCGCTCCCCGTCTATGCCGGCACGGTCTGGGCACTGCGCCGGGCGGCGCCGGTGGATCTGCGGCTGACGGGCTTCGTCGCCGGTATTGCCGCAGGAGGAGCCGGCGCTTGGGTCTATTCCTGGTTCTGCACCGAAAACGGTATGCCTTTCGTGTTGATCTGGTACACGCTCGGCATCCTCATCCTCGGTGCTGTCGGCGCTGTGACCGGGCCTCGCTTGCTCCGCTGGTAGATCCCGCCTTGCTTTCTTGACCGGAACATTCCGGGTTTCGCCTGGTTCGATGGCCGAAGGAGAGAAAGATGAACCACGAATCGGATCGTCGCGCTTTTATGATCTATTTGGGAGCCATCGTGTTGGTCGGACTTTTGATCGTGCTCGGCGCTACGCTCTCGTGGAACTAGACGATCAGAGCGACGACCATCCACGCGATTTCAAGGGAGCGAGTTCCTAACAAAAATGGCCGAAGGACGACACAATCCGTCGGACCGGCTGAGTGCTGAACGGCAGCGGAATGGCGTGAAAACCGTTGGGTGGTAGTCGCTCTTATCGCAGCAAGGGTCGCTCGCCCTTTCTGCTCTACGTCTCGACCCCGACGTAACGCAAGGATGCGAGCCGGCACGGAGAGACGTTCAGTCTCTGCGACTGCCATCGAGTAAACATCTATTTCTGCCTGCGTCGCGCAGTCAGTTTTAACCGGATGTCGAAGTGGTTGAGGGTTCCGGGTAAGTCGCCGACGGTCAAAGGCGGTTGCAGCAGCACAATATCGGCGGCCGATAGGAACGTGCCGACGGCAAAGCTTGCAATCATCGGCACGAGGTTATGTGCCGGGCAAATGACGGGACCGGCGCTGAAGGGCACCAGCCCGGCGCTCGGCAAGGCATCATTCTGTCCCCAGATGCTCGGCTCCATCCGATTGGCGTAGAGAAGCGCAGGATCTCGATGGAAGAAAGGGGCGAAGATGATGACGCCCGTGCCGCGAGCAATGACCCTGTTTCCTGACTTGATATCCTTGGCCAGCTGCCTGAGGATGACGGGCGTCGTCGGCCAGAGCCGCAGGACCTCGAGCAGACAACTGCGTGTGAAGGGGCGATCGAGCTCCCGGCCCATCGCCTCTTCCACGGCTTTGCTCCAGTAACCCACATGGCAGGCCAGTACCGCCAGCGTCCTTAGAACGGCAATTCCGGCTGCATCGAAGGCGAACAGCCACTGCGCCACTTGATTCTCCGGAGCAAGCTGATCGCCTTTGGGAAACCGGTTCACGAGACTATGCTTTTCCGGCTCTCCGAGATAGCGACCGACTTGCTCATGAAACCGGGCAAGCTTGCGCTGATCGACCGGGAGGGCAAATGCCCAGTTCGCCCTGCCTCGAAGTTCGTTCAGGGTCTCGGTCAATGTGACGTCATTGCGGGCGCGCTCCCCAAGGACGACTCGCCGGACGACCCGGAACCAAGTCTGCGAAAAAGCCGGCCAATCGAGCTCATAAGGGCGGCCGGATCCGATGCCGGTCAGAACCTGCGAGAACTCGTCTTCGACGATATTCTTGAACTGCGTCGCATATGGATGCAGCCGATCTGCGGTTGCCAACGCGTGTTCATGAGCCGGCCGAAGCTGGGCCCGCTGAGGAGCCGATGAGATAAGGACGTTTTTCGGTTCGAAGTGAGCAAGAGCCGCGTGCTTTTCCGCGGTTGCCGCGGCAAATGGTTCGGGCGAAGATTGGAGCACCGTGGCGACATCGCCCGGGTTCAGTATCAGCAGCTGTGGTCGGAATGGGATAGGTAGCAGAAGAGGGGCTGGACCATATTTATTTTTCAGCCGCTGCATCTGTTGCACGGCCTTTGTGTCAAAGCCCTGCCGCTGCGCCAGCCGCTCCATTGTCGGCCGGCGAATGATGATGCCCTTGGCCACGGTCGGAGCCATGACCGTCGTGATCACTCGTAGCGTATCGATCCATCCGGCGCGGTTTACTCTGGGGAAGATTGCGTGGCTTCGCGCGATCATGACTCTCCAGCCTGGCCGCGGTTGCCCATACCGATTCGATCGGCCGAACCTATAGACCTAGGCACCACGGCCATGACAACTTGTTCCGCTCGCCGGTCGATGCGAGTGCGGGCCGGTGCCACGCGATCAATCGACGAGATGGTTTCCGAGCATCGCAACCAGGCACTCGCGGGCGCGGCTCACACGGCTTTTCAAGGTGCCGATCCGGCACCCGCACATTTTCGCGGCCTCCTCGTAGCTCGTTCCGGCAGCAACCAATGTCAGAGCCCTGCGCCTATCGTCTGAAAGAAGTGTCAATGCCCGCTGCAGTTCGTGCTCCCGCAGCACCCACTCCTGTGTGGGCGCGATCGCGACCTGTTCCATCGCAGCGTCCATTCCAGCCGGCTCGCGTTTCTGCCGGCGATAATTGGTGCAGAACGTATTTCGCAGGATGGTGAAAAGCCAGGATTTAAGCGAAGTGCCGGGTTGGTAGAGATGAAGCGAGTTCAGCGCCTTCAGCAAGGTTTCCTGTACGAGGTCATCGATGTCATCATCGCTGCGCAGGAAACGTCGCGCGAAGGCCCGCAATGCCGGCGTAAGTTCGACGATCTCCCGTTCGATAACGGATTTGTCTTTGCAATGCGAGGCAGAGCGTACTGAAGACGAGTAGGCCATTTTTCTCTCCTGGAATGAAAAGGAAAGTCGCTGGCTTCCTATTCGTTGCCGTACGATACCGGACAAAAGTCCGGGTTGGGCCGCCAACTCGTCGCCGGCTCGGGGATGGGAACAACGGCGTGCCGCAATCGTTCGGTGATCGCCGTCTCGACCCTGTCGGACGGCCTCTTCCTTGGCCGGATAGAGATGACGCCTCCGGCTACGGGGGCGTCATACTTCCAACCGGAACATCCGGCCCATGCGAGAGTTGATCGTCGTCACGACACGCCATAGGAGGACTAAATGGCAACCGAGAAGACTCTGAACGACCTGTTTCTCGATACTCTCAAGGACATCTACTACGCCGAAAAGCAGATCCTGAAGGCTCTGCCGAAGATGGCCCGCGCGGCGCAATCGGAAGAGGGCAAGGCCGGTTTTCTGCAGCATCGCGACGAGACCCAGGCGCAGGTCGAACGCCTGGAACAGGTTTTCGAAATGATCGGCAAACCGGCACGCGGCAAGACTTGTGAAGCCATTCAGGGCATCATCGCCGAAGCTGAAGAAATCATGGACGAGTTCAAGGGCACGGTCGCTCTCGACGCCGGCCTTATTTCATCGGCCCAATCCGTCGAGCATTATGAGATCGCCCGCTACGGCACACTGATCGCCTGGGCAAAGCAGCTCGGCCTCAAAGATGCCGTGCCGCTGCTGCAGGCAACGCTTGCCGAGGAAGAAGCAACCGACAAGAAGCTCACGCAACTCGCCGAGTCCTCGGCCAATGTGAAAGGCAAGGGCAAGGCGGCCTAAGCCGCTAAGAGCGCTATTCTCCTTCGCAACGGCCGCCGCGCCCCGGCGGCCGTGCTTTTGTCCGGGTTGCCCCGGAGATCAAAGACCGAGCTGCCAGATTTCGGCGGCGCGCACATTGCCCTCGGGCGCCGATAGACGCATCGAGCTTATCCCCTTGAAGCCAGGCAGCCGCTTGGTTCCGGTCCAGCGGCCATCGTCGGCGAAGACTTCAATCGAACCTGCATCGAGAAACAGCCGAATGGTCGACGGCCGTGCGCCGGCGGCGATGTAGATCGGCGACGCTTTGGCATTCGTCACCGAAAAGTGAATGCTCAGCCCATCGTCGGTCAGCTGAACCGCGACCGCCGCCTCGGGATGATCGAATGCAAGGTGGAACGCGTTGCCCGCCTCCTGGAGGGTGAGCAGGATTTCGACGCAGCCGTCAGCAAGATCGACGCTCCGGCCGTCAAGAAGGCCATGGGCATCAAGCCGGCGCTGTCGCAGGCTTTCCACACCGGTAACCGGCGGCGTGATCAGCGCCCCCTGACGCAACGCCAGCCGGCGCGGCAGCGTCATGGCTGTCGGCATGTCGATTTCCTTGGAGATGTCCGTCCAGTTTGCGAGCCATGCGATTCCGACCGGGCCGCTGCCATCGACGAAGGCTTGGAATGCATAGGCGTCGGTGCCGAAATCCAGCTCCTGTTCGAATTCCACGGAGAACGCGCGGCCATCGAAACGGCCAATGGTCGCAAGCGTCATGTTGCGCCGGCCTGTTGCCGGGTCGCGGCTGGTCAGAAGGCCGAAAATCAGAGCCCAACGCGTCATCGGCTCGTTCACGGGACCATCGAGGGGAACCATGCAGGGGCACTCCGCTGCGGTCATCCCGAAGCGGTTCTCGCGATGGAGCATGCCGAGGAAGGTCCATCCCACCGCCGCAGCCGGGTCGTCCGTTTCGTAAAGCAGGATGACGCCGCCCTCGCGGTCTCGCGTGCCCAGCAGCATCTTCCATTTGCCGTCGGGGCCTGGAAAAACATAGGGGTCGCGAAAGTCGGTCGTCAGCCCCAGACCCGCGGGCCGCTCAGGCAGGATCAGGTGTGCGGGTTTGACAGTGACAAGATCGCGGCTGGTGGCCGTGAACTGAACCTGCTCCTCCGGTTCCCGGTCCTTAATATGTTCGGTGAAGAAGATGCGAACGCCCGCGCCCTCAAGCGCGATCGCGGAGCCGGAAAATGCGCCGCCGCGTCCATCCGCCCGCGCGGCGATTTCGTCCGAAGGGGGAAGAAAGATCGGAAGATGCGTCCAGCGAAGGTAATCCTCCGAGACCGCATGCCCCCAATGCATGTTGTTCCACCGAAGGCTGTGGGGATAGTGCTGATAGAAGAGGTGCACCCTGCCGTCGAATCTTCCGAAACCGTTTGGATCGTTCATCCAGCCGAAAGGCGGGCGGAAATGATAGCCGCCGGTGATATCGGGCGCGGCATTCGAAGGCCTGACATGCAACAGCCGGATGCCCTCGTCGAGAACGCGGGGCTGAGAGAAGGCATAGACAAGCGAGACGTCTGCCGCAGCGGGGTCGTAGGTGAAGGCGGTCTCCCCGCCGCTCTCCAGCGTCAGCCGCCGAAACTCGAATTCATGGGGATTTGATGTTTCGACGGCACCGGCCGGCTTACCATCGACATGGGCGCTCAGCCTTCCCCGAGCGCCCCCGTGCGAAGCCTTGATCCAAGCATGGATCGTGGTTCCTGCAGGGAGTGCTGCGCTGATCGTCTCCGGCCCGCTTTCATGGGTCGGAGAAATCCCTTGATCTGTCATATTTCAACCTTTCACGGCAGAGCCGATAAAGGAACTCACGAACCAGCGCTGGAATGCGAGGTAGAGCCCCAGGATCGGGATCATCATCAATACGGAGGCGGCCATCGCACGATCCCAGTAGATGCTGTCCTGGCCGAAGAAGGTCGCGATGGCGACCGCGATCGGCCGGGCATAATCCGTCTGCGTCACGAGGATCGGCCAAAGATACTGGTTCCAGGTCTCAATACCCATCAGGATCGACACGGTGGCGAGTGCGGGCAGGCTGAGCGGCAGGAAAATGGAGCGATAGGCCCGGAAAAAGGATGCGCCATCCATCTCGGCAGCTTCCAGCAGCTCCTTCGGGAGCTGCGTGAAGAACTGGTAGAACAGGAAGATATAGAGAGGGCTCGCGATCCAGGGGACGATCTGCACCGCGAAGGTGTCGGATATTCCCGCCCTGGAAACCATGATCACGAGGGGCATGATGATGCTTTCCTGCGGGATCACATAGAGCGCGATCACGACCGACAGAATGACCCCGCGGCCACGGAGCGATCCCCAAGCCAGGACGAAACCGGCCATCGAATTCACGATGAGGCCGGAACAAACCGTGGTGGCCAGTATGATCAGAGAGTTGATGAGGTAACGGCCGAAGGCGAGTTCGCCCGAGAGGTGGCCGACCTCCGCATAGTTGGAGAGCGTTGGATTCGAAACCCAGAAGGCTCGGAAGCTGCCCATGTCGGCAAGGATCTGGAACCGGTCGTCCTTGAGGCTCGCCACGACGAGGAGCAGCAACGGCGAGACGATCACCAGGGCGATGATGAAAATAGAGACCGTCTGGACGGTGCGCAGAACCCTGGCGGCGGAGCGGGGCCGTGCTGCGCGGGGCTGCGGGATCGAGAGAGCGATATCAGACATCGAAGCGCCTCAGGAGCTGGCGCTGGATCAGCGCGATGATGAGAACGATCACGAACAGGATGACGGAGACGGCGGAGGCATAACCCATCTTCTGCTCCTCGAAGCCGGCGCGGACCATGTAATGCACCACCGTTTCGGTGCTGCTCTTCGGTCCGCCCTGCGTGAGAATGGCGACCTGGGTATAGAGCTTGAAAGCCTGGATGGTGGTGATCACGAGCACGAAGACATGGGTCGGCCGCAGGCCGGGCATGGTGACGTGCCAGAAGCGCCGGAGAGCGTTCGCGCCGTCGATCTTGGCGGCATCGTAGAGTTCGTCGGGAATGCCCTGAAGGCCGGCGAGGTAGACGATCATCTGGAAACCATAGGCCTGCCAGGCCGAGAGCAGGACGAGCGAGAACATCGCCCATTCGGGATCGCCGAGCCAATCGATCGGCTGGATCGCTCCGACGGAAAGGAAGCCGAGGATCTGGTTGAATGGTCCCGTGGGATATTGAAACAGGGTGCCCCAGATGACGCAGACTACGACCATCGACGTGATCGCCGGAAGGAAGAACATGCCGCGCAGCAGATTGCGGAACGGCAGGTTCTGATGCAGCAGGAGGGCTGTTGCGAAAGCGAGACCGCACTGGGCCGGAATGATCCAGAAGGTGAAGCGCGAGACGTTCCAGAGGGCTGTCCAGAAAAGGTCGTCCTTGAAGATGCGGATGAAATTGTTGAACCAGATGAACCGGACCGGCGTCGGCCTCGGCACCAGAGGCTGGTTGGTCATCGCCGTCCAGAAGGACAGCAGAAACGGCATGATCAGAAACACAGTCAGCAGGATGACCGCGGGCGCGAGCATGGCCGCTTCCTGCATCAGGCGCCCCTTGTCACGCTGGAGCGCCATTCGGGCGGGTCTCGATGATGTCGATTGTTGCATGACCATGCAAATCCTCCTCTCAGGCTTGACGCCGGTTCTGCCTTGCAAAGTCGGGCGGAGACATTGCAAGGCTCCGATTGTTCAGCGACGACGGCGATTACTGCTCGTCACCGAACGGCGGATATCCGTCATTGTCCTCGATATCCTGGTCGATCTTCTCGGCGGCGGATGTCAGCGCCTCCTTGGCATCGCCGCCATTGAACACCTCGTCGACGGCCTGCATGAAGGCCGACGTGATTGTGGGATAGGCTGGATGCGGCGGGCGGGCGACGGCGGTCTTCGATGCCTGTTCGAAGGCAATCGCCATTGGACCGCCATCGGCATAGAGCGGAGACTCGGCTGCGAAGCTCTTCAAGCCGGGATAGCCGGACTGGCTTGCGACGTAGGCCCGGAACTCCTTGTCCTTCAGCAGGAAGCTGATGAACTTGCCTGATATATCGGGATGCTTCGAGGTCTTCGTGATCGCCCAGATCCAGGTGCCGTCGGGGCTCGCTCCCTTTGCGCCGAACTTGGGAAGCGGCATGACGACGATGTTGTCCTTCATGGTCGCTGCCGCCTCCGCATAGACCCAGTGTCCGCCGAGCGCCAGCGCGGCCGGATTGCCTTCGGCAAAGAACTGGTTGGTACCGGCCGACTGCGGCACGACCCAGCCGTTCTTGACCCATTTCTGCATCATGGCGAGTGCATCGACGCAGGCGTCGCTGTCGAGCGTTCCCTCGGATTTCCAGACCTTGCGGTCGATCAGGTCGCAGCCGGCCGATTGCAGGATTGGCCCATAGGCATAGGTGATCCATTCGGTCTTGATGCCGTAACCGCGAAAGGTGTCGATCGGCCATTTCACGCCATCGAGCTTCGAAAGCTTCTCGAGATAGCTTTCGAACTCCTCCCGCGTCCACGCATCGTCCACGGATTTCGGGATGCGGGCGCCTATGGCTTCGAGATATTTCTTATTGCCGTAAAGAACGACCGAGGAATCGGTCAGGCCGATCGCATAAAGATCCTTGTCGATCGGGTACGTGCCCTGAGCAATGTTGGATTCCGTCATGTCGTCAAGGAGATCCTTGTCGATCAGCGGCTTGATGGGCTGAAGGTAACCCGACCAGACATAATTGGCGAGGAACGGAGCATCGAGCTCCATGACATCGGGCAGTTGTTTGGCCATGACGGCCGCGCTGAACTTCTCGTTATATGCGTCGTGCGGTGCATAGATGAACTGGACATCGATATCGGGATTTGCGGCCTCGAAGCGTTCCGCGACTTTGCCGTAGGCGGCCACGAAGCCCGGATCGCCCTGATGCATGACCTGTATGGCAGTCTTCTCGGCTGCCTGCGCCCATGGGGCTATCATAGTCGAAGACAGGATCAGAGACCAAAGTAAACGATTACCCATTAGAATTCCTCCTCAATTGAATGGGCCTGGCTCAAATTATACGGATGCCCGCTCCACCAGTTGGAACGGCAGTTTCTGCACTCCGACCGGGGGCCGGTCTTCGGCAAGCAGGATGTGCGCAGCCTGGCGGCCCATGGCGCGATGGGGAAGCGCCATGGTGGTCAGCGGCGGATCGAGACGCGAGGCGATCTCGACCTGATTGTCGAAGCTCGCGATGGCGACGTCATCGGGAATGGTGGCGCCCGAGCGGCGCAGGGCGGCATAGACCTCCATGGCCACGCGATCGTTGCCGCACAGGATGGCATCGGGGCGTCGCGGACCTGTCATGAGATCATGCACATGCGCGTGCACGAGGCTGTGGGCCCGGTCGCTGTAGATCGCCTTGCTGACGGCGGGCAGGACAATGGCGCCGGCTCCGTCGATATCCGCTTGATCGAGCGCTTGGCGAAAGCCGAGTTCGCGGAGCTCGCCGGCGAGAAGCCCCGGCAGATTGATGAAGGCGATATTGCGACGGCCTGCCTCGACGAGATAGTTCGTAATCTCAACGGCCGCTCCCGTTTCATCCGGCACCAGGGACGTCACACGGTCGTTGGCATCCCGGCAGTTGATCATGACGCCCACGGTGTCGGTAAACTCGGGCGGCAGGTTGACGCTCTTGTGATACATGGCGGCATAGGCAATCGAGCGCGGGCGAAAGCGCCGCATCTCATCGAGGATCGACGCTATGCTGCGATGGCCGCCGAGCGTCATGGCAAAGACCGCCATGTCGGCCGCACGCACCGCGCCGTCGAGCCCTCTGATGATCTCCGTCGCGAAAGGCGACGTGATCAAGTCATCGGCAACGAGGCCGACGAGGGGCATCCAGCCCTGCCGCATGCTGCGGGCGGCGAAGTTGGTGACATAGCCGAGCTCTTCGGCAATCTCCTTGATCCGCTGACGTGTTTCCTCCGACATGCGCGCCGAGCCGCCATGCAAGGCGCCGGATACGGTCTTGACGGAAACGCCTGCGCGGGCGGCTATGTCATTGAGTGAAGCAGTCACGAGTTCGCTTGGGTTATCGATTACCCACATCGGTATCAATCCCGTTTCCGTGAGTCAAGCCGTGACAGCCGCTGCTGCTCCAGCTCAGTCGATTTCCTCGGGGATGAAGCCGCCGGTCTGGCGCTTCCACAGTCGGGCAAACAGGCCGTCCTGCTCGACCAGTTCCTCCGGCCGGCCTTCTTCCACGATGCGTCCGTGGTCGAGCACGACGATCCGGTCCATCCTGGCGATGGTTGAGAGGCGATGCGCGATGGCAATAACCGTCTTACCCTCCATGACAAGATTCAGCCTTTCCTGGATGGCGGCTTCGGATTCGCTGTCGAGTGCGGAAGTCGCCTCATCGAGGACAAGGATCGGCGCGTCCTTCAGCAGCACGCGGGCGATGGCGACGCGCTGGCGCTGGCCGCCAGACAATTTGATGCCGCGATCGCCGACGAAGGCCTCATAACCCTTCCGACCTTCGCTGTCTGTGAGATCGGCGATGAAGGCATCGGCGCTTGCCATCTTCGTCACCCTTTCGATCTCTTCCTGCGTCGCCTCCGGCCGGCCGTAGCGGATATTGTCGCCGACTGAACGGTGCAGCAGCGCGACATCCTGGGCGATCACGCCGATCGCGCGACGAAGGCTTGATTGGGTCACCGCGCGAATGTCCTGGCCGTCGATCAGGATCGCGCCTTCCTTGATATCGTAAAAGCGCAGGAGCAGGTTTGCGAGCGTTGTCTTGCCTGCCCCGGAGAGGCCGACCAGCCCGACCTTCTCGCCAGGCCGGACCGTCAGCGACAGTTTCTCGATTACAGCTTTGCCGGACTTATAGGCGAAGCGGACGTTTTCGAAACGGATCTCACCCCGTTCCACTTTGAGTTCGCTCGCATCCGGCCGATCGGTGATCGTCGGCGGTGTCGTCATGACGGGCATGGCATCCTTGATCGTGCCGATCGCCTGGAAGATCTGTTGACCCATCTGCAGGAAGACGAAGATCTGCGACGACAGCCGGTTGAGAATGTAGACCGCGCCGACGAACTCGCCGACCGTGAGGAAGCCATTGACCAGGCCGGAAAATCCGATCGCCAGCATGGTCAGCCACAGCAGCGTGTTGAGGATGACGACTGTCACCTCTGACGAGCGGTAGATGCGCTGCTCGCTGTGCTGCGTCTGCACGGCCTTGCCGATGATGCGCCGGATTGCGCCAGCCTCGCTATCTTCGGCCGCGAACTGCTTGATCATCTGCATGTTGGTGTAGAGATCGGTAATGGCGCCGGCGACCAGGCTGCGCTGCTTGGCGGTGCGGCGCGAGCGCTCTACAAAGATCGGCACGACCCGGGCGGTGAAGGCAATGTTGAACGCGATCCAAACGACGACAGGCAAAGCAAGCTGCCAGGCGAGCGCGCTCAGCAAGATCACCGAGCCTATGAGTTGCATCAGGAAGCGCGGGATGGATTGGAAGCCGGCAAGGATCTGCTGCTGGACGGCGGAGGAAACCTGCTGCAGCCGCGAGGAAACCTGGCCGGCATAGAGATCGTGGAAGAAGGCGAGATCCTGCCGCTCGACAGCCTTGTGGCCCTGCCATTGAATGGCAGCCGGCATTGCGATGCCTAACGTATGCGAATTCAGCGTATTGAGCACGAAGGACACCATCGGCATGACTGGAAAGATCAGGACGCCGAGAACGGTCAGCAGCCGCCATTCATTGCGCAGGAAGGCGGAAGCACCCTGCTCGGTCACGCCGTCGACAATGATCGAAAGCCCCCAGACGATCGTCAGGTTGATCGCCTCCATCGCCATCGAAGACAGCGCCAGCGCAATCAGCACGCCGCGGAACATCTCGATGAAATGCAAAAGCACCGTCACCGGCCCCTTTGAGGGCAGCGGCCGGTAGGGAATATCGAGCGGCCGGATCAGCGTTTCGAAGGGACGGTAGATCGCATCTGAAATCGACATGGGCCACTCGGTCAAGTGTTGGGAGAACGGGCGAGGGACTCAAGGCTACGCAGGCAGGGATAGGACCACCTAGCTGCTGCAATCTCAACGAGAATTTTGGTGAATGGTGGGGACGGAAGGCTGTCGGGAGAAGAGGGACCAAGCGGCTTGATTATAAAAAACCCCGCCGAAGCGGGGTTCTTTAGGCAAGAAAGCCGGTCAGTTGTTATGCGCTGCGCAGGCTTCGTCCATCGGGGTAGCGTTGCTTTTGCCGCCCTGCGTCTGGAGATTGTCGGAGTTGTTTACCGGATCGGGGCATTTGACCTTGTCCGTTTTCATTGTGCCGCCGGTGGTTGAGCCGGTCGTGGTGGTATCAGTGGCCATCGGCTTTTTGGCTTTCGTGTCGCTGCCTGCGCCACCGCCCTGGTCGGCGGTATTCTTGTCGATCGTGGCGCCGGCCGGAGCCGGATTGGACTGGGCGAAGGCTGATGTCGCCATGCCGAGTGCGAGAAGCGAGGCTGCTACGAGTTTCATACGCATCCTGATATCCTCCTGGGATGTTGCGTGATTGACCCATCCACAACCTCGCCGGCACATCATTGTTCCGGAGCTGCTGACGACAAATTACGCCAGGTGCCCGGACCGATCACGGATCCGCATAGAGTGCTACTTCGTATAAAGCGCCCGCGACCTCTCGAGATGCTTCAGGAGCGCCATCTCCGATCCGTCGACGTCGTTGGCTTCGAGGCGGTCGACGATTTCGTCATGTTCGGCGAGCGTGAACTTTTCCTTGCCGGTCCAGATCAGCATCTCGGTGTGATATTCCTTCAGCCAGGCGAGCATCGCCTCGCTGACGGCGACGTAGATCGGATTGCCTGATATCTGGGCGATGCGGGTGTGGAATTCCATATCGGCATTGATGAATTCCTCAGCCCGCCCAAGCGAGGCGCGCTGGCGCTCGATGATATTCCTGAGGTCGCTGATGTCGTTGGCCGAGGCGCGCTGGGCCGCCTCGCGCGCCATGCCGCGCTCGAAGAAGATGCGGGCGCTTTTCAGGTGCTCCAGCGAATCCGCCGATTGCGACAGCATGATCTTGGCGGTGAGATCGACCTGCCGGAAGATAGATTTTGCCGTCAGCCGCAGGACCTTCGCGCGTTCGCCGTGCGAGATGCTGACGAGGCCCTTGTTGGCGAGCGACTGCATGGCTTCGCGGATGGCTGGCCGGCCGACGCCGAAGCGTTCCATCAATACCCGCTCGGACGGCATTTCATCGCCGGGCTGAAGCTCTCCCGAGGTGATCATCCGCTCGAGTCGATCAAACACTTCGTCGGAAAGCTTCCGGCGGATGATTTGTTCGATGGGTTGGGTCATGAGATCTCGCTGGCTCAAAATGTCTCCTCCTAACAGTTTTCCGGACCAAGGACAAAGCTTGGGACCAAAATTTGCGCACCCGAAAATTCCGCTTTCCATCGATTGGAATACTCATTATACCAGATCACGAGTTGATGCCATGGCAATCTGCCTGGCGAGAGGAGCAGCCGTCCGTCATGATGATAACCCTGACCTACCGCATCGAAACGCCCGGCAGCGTCGAGGCGATGGCGGACAAGATCGCAAGCGACCAGTCGACCGGAACCTTCGTACCGGTTCCCGGCGAGACCGAAGAGCTGAAAGCGCGTGTCGCCGCCCGCGTGCTGGCCATCCGCCCGCTTGAAGAGGCGGCTCATCCGACCTGGCCCGAGGCCGCACCCGGCACGCGGCTCCACCGCGCCGACGTCGACATCGCGTTCCCGCTGGAGGCGATCGGCACGGACCTTTCGGCGCTGATGACCATCGCGATCGGCGGCGTCTATTCGATCAAGGGCATGACCGGCGTCCGCGTCGTCGACATGAAGCTGCCGGAGGCTTTCAAAACCGCCCATCCCGGTCCGCAATTCGGCATTGCCGGAAGCCGGCGGCTGACCGGCGTCCAAGGCCGCCCGATCATCGGCACCATCGTCAAGCCGGCGCTCGGGCTGCGACCGCACGAGACGGCGGAACTGGTGGGCGAGCTGATCCACTCCGGCGTCGACTTCATCAAGGACGACGAGAAGCTGATGAGCCCGGCCTATTCGCCGCTCAAGGAGCGCGTCGCGGCGATCATGCCGCGCATTCTCGATCACGAGCAGAAGACCGGCAAGAAGGTGATGTATGCCTTCGGCATCTCGCATGCCGATCCGGACGAGATGATGCGCAACCACGATATCGTCGCGGCCGCCGGTGGCAATTGCGCCGTCGTCAATATCAATTCGATCGGCTTCGGCGGCATGAGCTTCCTGCGCAAGCGCTCCAATCTGGTGCTGCATGCGCATCGCAACGGCTGGGACGTGCTGACGCGCGATCCGGGCGCCGGCATGGATTTCAAGGTCTATCAGCAATTCTGGCGGCTGCTCGGCATCGACCAGTTTCAGATCAACGGCATCAGGGTGAAATATTGGGAGCCGGACGACAGCTTTGTCTCTTCCTTCAAGGCCGTCAGCGCGCCGCTCTTCGATGACGCCGATCGGCCGCTTCCGGTCGCCGGCTCCGGCCAATGGGGCGGGCAGGCGCCGGAGACTTATCAGCGCACCGGTCGTACCATCGATCTTCTCTATCTCTGCGGCGGCGGCATCGTCAGCCATCCCGGCGGCCCGGCGGCCGGTGTTCGCGCCGTGCAGCAGGCATGGCAGGCGGCGGTCGCCGACATACCGCTGGAGATCTACGCCAAAGACCATCCGGAGCTTGCCGCCTCGATCGAGAAATTCAGCGACGGTAAGGGCGCGTGACCGTCATGACTGAGCTTCTCGTCAGCTACTACGGCGATGATTTTACCGGCTCGACCGACGTGATGGAGGCGCTGGCTTCGCGCGGCGTCGAGACGGTGCTGTTCCTCGGCCTTCCCACGCCGGAGCTGCTCGCACGGTTCAGGCACTGCCGGGCGATCGGCATTGCCGGAACGAGCCGCAGCGAAACGCCGGCATGGATGGAACTGCATCTGGTGCCCGCCTTCGACTGGCTGCGCTCGCTCGGAGCGGCCGTCTGCCATTACAAGGTTTGCTCGACCTTCGATTCCAGTCCCGGCGTCGGCAATATCGGAAAGGCGATCGAAATCGGCGGCAAGATCTTCGGGCAAGCAATCGTGCCTGTGATCGTGGGCGCGCCGCAGCTGAAGCGATATACGGCTTTCGGCAATCTCTTCGCCGCCTATCAGGGCCGCGTCTTCCGCATCGATCGCCACCCGGTGATGAGCCGCCATCCCGTCACTCCGATGGACGAGGCGGATCTTGCAGTGCATTTGTCGAAACAGACCTCGCTCCCTGTTCTCCTCGCCGATCTCGTTTCGATCACGGCTGAAGATGCCGATCTGCGCATCGACGCGCTGGCGTCGAGCCCGGGAGGCATCCTGCTCATCGACGTCGATTCCGAGGCGACGCAGACCGCCGCTGGCCGGCAGCTGCTGCGCGTGGCCGGCCGCTCCGGCAGCTTCGTCGCCGGTTCGTCGGGGATAGAATATGCCCTGCTCGACGCCTGGCGGCGGATCGGCGTCATCGGCGAAAGCAGCACCGAATTTCCCGATCCCGGCCCTGTCGACCGTCTCGCCGTCGTCTCGGGCAGCGTCTCGCCGACGACCGAGCGGCAGATCCGCGCCGCCGTCGAGGACGGCTTCGAGGCCATTGCGCTGGATCCGCTGGCACTGGTTTCGGAGACCGGCGAAAGCGCAGTGGAGGCGGCCGTGCAGGCCGGCCTCGGCAAGCTCAGGGAAGGCAGGAGCGTCATTCTCTATACCGCGCTCGGTCCATCCGCCGACCGCGGCGCCGATATCGACAGGCTGCCGGGCGCGCGTCATCGCCTCGGCAGCGCGCTCGGCACGATCCTGCGCAGGCTGATCGAAGCGGAGGGGCTTTCGCGCGCGGTCGTCGCCGGCGGCGACACGTCAAGTCACGCGCTGCGGCAATTGAAGATCGACGCGCTGACGATGCTGCTGCCGCTTCCCCAGACGCCGGGCTCGCCGCTCTGCCTCGCGCATGGCGACTATCCCGCGACCAATGGCCTGCAGATCTCGCTCAAGGGCGGCCAGGTCGGCACCGACGGCTATTTCACACAGATCCGCGACGGGAGGAGAAACTGAGATGGTCGTCTGGGTCGGCACCAGTTTCAAGATGAACAAGACGCTGGAGGCAGCGCTCGCCTTCGCGCGCCGCCTCGCCGATGCGGACCCTGACCGCGATACCCGCGTGCAGCGCTTCGTCATTCCCTCCTTCACAACGGTGCGCGAGGTCAAGCGCGTGCTTGATGAAACCTCTGTGAAAGTCGGCGCCCAGAACATGCATTGGGAGGATGCCGGCGCCTGGACCGGCGAAATTTCTCCCGTGATGCTGAAGGATTGCCGGCTCGATCTCGTCGAACTCGGCCATTCCGAACGGCGCGAACATTTCGGCGAGACCGACGAAACCGTCGGCCTCAAGGTTTCGGCTGCGATCCGCCATGGGCTGACGCCGCTCATCTGCATCGGCGAGACCTTGCCGGAGCGCCACGAGGGTCTGGCCGATAGCGTGCTGCGGCGGCAGGTCGAGGCGGCCCTGCGCGGCGTCGGCACTGAGGCCGACAAGGCTCCGATCCTGCTCGCCTACGAACCCGTCTGGGCGATCGGCCTCAGCGGCATTCCGGCGACGGCCGATTACGCTTCGGAGCGGCACGGCAGGATCGCCGAAGTGGCGAAGGCCGTTCTCGGCCGCCCGGTGCCCGTCCTCTACGGCGGCAGCGTCAATCCCGGCAATTGCGAGGAACTGATCGCGCAGCCGCATATCGACGGCCTGTTCATTGGCCGCTCCGCCTGGTCCGTCGAAGGTTATCTCGACATCCTCGGCCGCGTCAGCGCGGCGATCGATCGCTCATCTCCACCCCAGACGGCGAGTGAAAGGAAACTGCCATGAAAATCGCGATTGGCGCCGACAGCGCCGGCAAACCGCTCCTGGACGTTATTGCCGCCCATCTCTCGGGCAAGGCGGACGTCGAAGTGCATGATCTCAGTCAATCGGGCTTCTATGCCGATCTGTCACAGCGCCTCGCCCAGACGATCGTCAACGGCGAACATGAGCGCGGTATCCTGTTCTGCGGCACCGGCATCGGCGTGTGCATTTCCGCAAACAAGGTTCCGGGGATCCGTGCCGCACTGACCCACGACACCTATTCCGCCGAGCGAGCGGTAAAATCGAACAACGCCCAGATCATCACGATGGGTGCGCGCGTTATCGGACCTGAACTGGCAAAGTCCATCGTCGACGTCTGGCTCGCCTCCGAATTCGACCCCAACGGCCCGTCGGCCGGCAACGTGGAGGCGATCGATCGGCTTGATGCGGAAAAACACGCGCCTTGAACACGCAAGTAGTGATATGGTGATTGACTCATCATACCAGTATATGATCCTATCCAGAACTGAAAAGGTGAGGAAAACATGACCAAGATTGCGCTCTTCGGGGCCGGCGGCAAAATGGGATACCGGCTTGCCAAAAATCTGAAAGGCTCGCGCTTCGATGTGCGCCATGTCGAGGTGAGCGACGCCGGCAAGGCCCGACTGAAGAACGATCTCGGCCTCGATAGCGTGCCTGTCGACGCCGCGCTCGACGGCGCCGAAGTGGTCATCCTTGCCGTGCCGGATACGGCGATCGGCAAGGTCGCGGCGGGTATCGTCGACAAGCTTGCGCCCGGCACCATGGTGGTGGCGCTCGACGCTGCGGCACCCTTTGCCGGCCACCTGCCAAAGCGGGACGACCTCACCTATTTCGTCACCCATCCCTGCCATCCGCCGATCTTCAACGACGAGACCGACATGCAGGCCAAGAAGGATCATTTCGGCGGTCTGTTTGCCAAGCAGCACATCGTCTCGGCGCTGATGCAGGGCCCGGAAAGCGCTTACGCGCTCGGCGAGGAGATCGCGAAGATCATCTGGGCGCCGGTCATGCGTTCGCACCGGGTCACGGTGGAGCAGCTCGCCATGCTGGAGCCCGGCCTTTCAGAAACCGTCTGCGCATCGCTGCTCGTCATCATGCGCCAGGCCATGGACGAATGCGTGGCGCGCGGCGTGCCGGAACAGGCCGCCCGCGACTTCCTGCTCGGCCATATGAATGTGCTCGGCGCGGTCATCTTCAAGGAAGTCGACGGCGTGTTCTCGGATGCCTGCAACAAGGCGATCGAGTTCGGCATTCCGGCGCTGATGCGCGACGACTGGAAGAAAGTATTCGAACCGCAGGAGATCGCCGAAAGCATCCGGCGCATCACCTGAACCGGCCCGGGGAGGCAAAGCCCTCGCCCGCAACCGCTCCGGAGACGGGGCACCGCTCCGGGGAGAACGGGGCGTCATTCACCACAGGGAGGAAAGAATGAAACTGACGCGCAGACTGACACTTGCAGCTTTTGCCGGCGCATTGGCGCTCGGAACGGCCATGCCGGCCTTTGCCGCCGATCTCATCGCCATCATCACTCCGGCGCATGACAATCCCTTCTTCAAGGCCGAAGCCGTCGGCGCCGAGGCCAAGGCGAAGGAACTCGGCTACGAGACCCTTGTCATGACGCATGACGACGACGCCAACAAGCAGTCGGAAGTGATCGATACGGCGATCGGGCGCGGCGCCAAGGCGATCATCCTCGATAATGCCGGCGCGGACGCTTCCGTCGCCGCCGTTAAGAAGGCCAAGGATGCCGGCATTCCCTCCTTCCTGATCGACCGCGAAATCAACGCCACGGGCGTTGCCGTCGCGCAGATCGTTTCGAACAATTATCAGGGCGCGCAGCTCGGGGCGCAGGAGTTCGTCAAGCTGATGGGCGAGAAGGGCAATTATGTCGAGCTCGTCGGCAAGGAATCCGACACCAATGCCGGCATCCGCTCCCAGGGCTATCATGACGTCATCGACGATTATCCGGAGATGAAGTTGGTCGCCAAGCAATCGGCCAACTGGAGCCAGACGGAAGCCTATTCGAAGATGGAGACCATCCTTCAGGCCAACCCCGACATCAAGGGCGTCATTTCGGGCAATGACACCATGGCAATGGGGGCGATCGCCGCCCTTCAGGCAGCCGGCCGCAAGGACGTGATCGTCGTCGGCTTCGACGGTTCAAACGACGTGCGCGATTCCATCAAGTCGGGCGGCATCAAAGCGACCGTCCTGCAGCCCGCCTATGCCCAGGCGCAGCTCGCGGTCGAACAGGCGGACGCCTACATCAAGAACAAGACGACGCCGAAGGAAGAGAAGCAACTGATGGATTGCGTTCTCATCAACGCCGACAATGCGGACAAGCTTGAGACCTTCGCCCTGACGAACTGATCAGCGGCGTTTGGCAGAGGGTGCGTGATCGCACCCTCTGCAATACGTTTGCAAGACCTCGAGGTTAACCCGGATGCTGAGAATGAAGGGCGCCCTGCTCGCTGCCGTCGTAGCGGCGGCCTTGCCCGGCTGTAAGATCATCAAGACGCCGACCGCCGAGGAGAAGGCGGCCGCAGCGGCGAAGACCGCCTTCGACCCATATGCGAAGGTCGAGGCGATCTGGCAGCCACAGGTGGTGCCTTATTTCGAAAAGCGCGCAGGCGAGCTGAAGGATGTCATGCAGCTCGTTGCCACGAGCCCTGATACCGCGGGCGAAAAATACGGCAACCCCCACAAGCAGAGCAGCTCGCCTTGGACCTACGCGGTGAAGATCACCGGCAAGATCGTTGCCGCCGATACGGCTTCCCGCGCGGCGACGCTCGACGTCGACGCGGACGGCGACGGCAAGGCCGATGCGAAAGTGCAGATCGGACCTGCGTTGCGCGGCACGGCTCTCCGCGACACGCTCGATTTCGTCAACTTCAACGAGTTCAAGAACCAGATCGAATGGGCGCAGTTCGGCAAGGCGTTCAACGAGAAGGCCAATACCGCCTTTCTCTCCGCTGTCCCTCGTGATGGCCTGGCAGGCAAGACGGTGACGGTGATCGGCGCGTTCCCTCTGCCGAAAAGCGGCGAGCTTCCGCTCGTGACGCCTTCGGAATTGAAGGTGGCGTCATGACGGCCGCAGAGATACATCAGGACGATGTCATCCTGCGCCTCGACGACGTGTCGAAGGTCTATTCCGGCATCGTCGCCGTCAAGCGCGCCAATCTGGAGCTGCGCCGCGGCGCGGTGAACGTGCTCGTCGGTGAGAATGGCGCCGGCAAGTCGACGCTGATGAAGATTATTGCTGGTGTCGAGCGCCCGACGCTCGGCCGCATCATCCTGGATGGCGAGCCCGTCTCCTTCGACAGCCCGGCCCAGGCGCAAGCGCACGGCATCGGCATGATCTTCCAGGAACTCAATCTCTTCGCCAACATGTCGGTGGCCGAAAACATCTTCGCAAGGCGCGAGATCACCCGCGGACTGCTCGGCATCGATCATAAGGCGCAGGTCGAGAAGGCCAACGAATTCCTGCGGCGCCTCGATGCCGGCATTGAGGCCGATGCCATGGTCGAGGACCTGCCGATCGGCCAGCAGCAGCTCGTCGAGATCGCCAAGGCGATGTCGCTGAACGCCCGTATACTGATCATGGACGAGCCGACATCGGCGCTTTCGGCGGCCGAAGTCGAAATCCTGTTCAAAGTGATCGCAGAGCTGAAGGCTCAGGGCGTCGCGATCGTCTATATCTCGCACCGGCTGGAAGAGCTGATGCGGATCGGCGATTACATCACCGTACTGCGCGATGGCCAGGTCACCGGCCAGGCGATGGTGCGCGACATCGACACGCGCTGGATCGTCCGCTCGATGATCGGCTCCGATGCCAAGGATTTCGCGAAATCCGTCACCCATTCCGTCGGCGAGGAGGTCTTCCGCGCCGAAAATGTCAGTCTTCCCCGGCCGACCGGCGGGCTTGCGGTCGACGATGTTTCGCTGTCGGTCAGGGCGGGCGAGATTCTCGGCATTTACGGCCTGATGGGCGCGGGGCGCAGCGAATTCTTCGAATGCGTGATCGGGCGGCATACGCATTCGACCGGCAAGGTCTTCATCGACGGCAAGGAAGTCCGCGCCCGTGACACGACGCGGCGCATCCGCCGCGGCCTCGCCCTCATTCCGGAAGACCGGCAGCGCGAGGGCCTGGTGCAGGTGCTCTCCATTGCTTCCAACCTGACGCTTGCGAGCCTTTCACGTTTCACAAGGCTCTTCCATATCGACAGCGGCGCGGAAAAGAACGCGATCCAGGAGGCGATCCGCGATCTCTCGATCAAGGCGCCGAACCCTGATTTCGAGGTCACCTCAATGTCAGGCGGCAATCAGCAGAAGGTCGTCATCGGGAAGGCGCTGATGACCAATCCGAAGGTGCTGCTGATGGACGAGCCGAGCCGCGGCATCGATGTCGGCGCCAAGGCCGACGTCTTCCGCACCATGCGCCGGCTGGCAGCCAATGGGCTCGCCATCCTATTTTCTACTTCCGACCTCGAAGAGGTCATGGCGCTTTCCGACCGCATCGCAGTGTTGAGCAACGGCCAGCTGATTGCCGTGTTCGACAGGGACGAGGCGACGGAGGAGGCCATTATCGCGGCTTCGGCCAAGGGACACGGACATCAAGGGAAACTCGCGTCATGATGGCGGCAACCTCCACCACTCTTGCGCCGAAGGGCGCCAACGGCTCGGCGCTTCTGACGCTGCTGAAGCTCAGGACCTTCATTGCGCTTTTCGCCGTCATCATCTTCTTCGCGATCTTCGCGCCGAATTTCACGTCGACCGCGAACATGATCCTGATGTCGAAGCATGTGGCGCTGAACGCCTTCCTGGCGATGGGCATGACATTCGTCATCATCACAGGCGGCATCGACCTCTCGGTCGGATCAATCGTCGGGCTCTGCGGCATGCTCGCCGGCGGGCTGATCCTCTATGGCATCGAGCTGCCGATCGGCTACACCATCTATTTCAATCTCTTCGAGATCGTGCTGATCACACTGTCGATCGGTCTCATCATCGGTCTGATCAACGGCCTCTTGATCACCAAACTCAACGTCGCGCCCTTCATCGCCACGCTCGGCACGCTCTACGTCGCCCGCGGCCTGGCGCTTCTGTCGTCGGATGGTCAGACCTTTCCGAACCTCGTCGGCCGGCCCGAATATGCCACGACCGGTTTTGATTTCTTCGGTGCGGGACGCATTCTCGGCCTGCCGGTATCGATCTGGATCTTGATCGTGCTGGCGCTCGCGGCCGCCTATGTCGCCCGCTCGACGCCGATCGGCCGCCACATCTTCGCCGTCGGCGGCAATGAACGGGCGGCGCGCATGTCCGGCATCCGAGTCGATGTCGTGAAGATCTTCGTCTACATGTTCTCCGGCCTCTGCGCGGCGATCGTCGGCGTCGTCATCTCCTCCGAGCTGATGGCGGCGCATCCGGCGACCGGCGAAAGCTTCGAGCTCAATGCAATCGCCGCGGCCGTTCTCGGCGGCACCTCGATGTCGGGCGGGCGCGGCACGATCGGCGGCACGATCATCGGCGCCTTCGTCATCGGCATCCTCTCCGACGGGCTCGTCATGATGGGCGTCTCCTCTTTCTGGCAGATGGTCATCAAGGGCCTCGTCATCATCATCGCCGTGGTCGTCGACCAGGCGCAGCGCCGCCTGCAGCAGCGCGTAACCCTCATGCAGATGGCAAAGGCAGGTTGAGATGACGGAATTGAAAGGCGCCCTGATCGGCTGCGGCTTCTTCGCCATCAACCAGATGCATGCCTGGAATGATGTCGACGGCGCTGACATCGTCGCCATCTGCGACCGTGATCCTGGGCGCCTAAAGATCGTCGGCGACCAGTTCGGTATCGAACGCCGCTACAGAGACGCCGAGGCGATGTTTGCCGATGGCGGCTTCGATTTTGTCGATATTGCCACGACAGTCCAGAGCCACCGCGCATTGGTGGAGATGGCCGCCCGCAACAGGGTGCCGGCCATCTGCCAAAAACCCTTTGCAAAGACGTTGTCGGAAGCGAAGGCGATGGTTGAGGCCTGCCGCAATGCCGGCGTCGCCTTGATGGTGCACGAGAATTTTCGCTGGCAGACCCCGGTTCAGGCGGTGCGAAAGGCGCTCGCTGCCAACGCAATCGGCAAGCCTTTCTGGGGGCGCTTCTCCTTCCGCTCGGGCTACGATGTCTTCTCCGGCCAGCCCTATCTGGCGGAAGGCGAGCGCTTCATCATCGAAGATCTGGGCATTCACACGCTCGATATCGCCCGCTATATCCTTGGTGACGTCAGTTCGCTGACGGCCCGGACAGAGCGGGTCAACCCCGGGATAAAGGGCGAGGACGTTGCGACCATTCTGCTCGATCATGAAAACGGCGCCACCTCAGTGGTGGACGTCAGCTATGCCACAAAGCTCTCGAAGGAGCCGTTTCCCGAGACCCTGATCGAGCTCGACGGTGCTGAAGGCACGATTCGCCTGAGCCAGGGCTACCGCCTCGAAATCGCCAACGGCAGGGGTACCACCACGATGGACGTCTCTCCGAGGCTGCTGCCCTGGGCTTCGCGGCCCTGGCACAATATTCAGGAGAGCGTCGGCGCGATCCAGCAGCACTGGGTCGATCAGCTCAAACGCGGCGAGGAGCACTCGACCTCGGGGGCCGACAATCTGAAGACCTTTGCGCTCGTTGAGGCCGCCTATGACAGTGCCGCTCAGAGGAAGACAGTCGATGTGAAGGCGATGCTGCGATGACCACTGATGCCTTCGCGCTCTACGGCACCCGCGCTCAGGAGAAGCAGCCGGTCCGCCTGACGGCCGGAAAGCTGACGGCCGATCTCGCCGACGGCAACCTGCGTTCCATCCGTTACGACGGGAGCGAGGTGCTGCGGGCGATTTCCTACCTCGTTCGCGACCGGGACTGGGGCACCTACAGCCCTGAAATCGCCAATCTCAGGATCGAGCAAAGCGGGGACTGCTTCGAGGTTGCTTATCAGGCTCGCTGCGACGGGCCGGGCGCAACAAAGCTCTCTATCGACATCCGCATCTCGGGAGGCCAGGGCCGGCTCGACTTCGAGGCCGAAGCCGTCACCGAAACCGGCTTCGAGACCAACCGCTGCGGCTTCTGCATCCTGCATCCGATCGTCGGCATCGCCGGTTCGCCGGCGACGGTAGAGCATGTCGACGGCCGCATTGTCGAAACGCGTTTTCCCGATCTCATCGAGCCCTGGCAGCCATTCAAGGACATGCGCGCCATCACCCACGAGGTCATGCCCGGGGTTGCGGCGGAATGCCGGATGGAGGGCGATACTTTCGAAATGGAGGACCAGAGGAACTGGTCCGATGCCTCCTACAAGACCTACGTACGGCCGCTCGCCCTGCCCTGGCCTTATCAAGTTCAGGGCAGCCAGCCTGTCCGGCAGAAAACCTCGCTCATCATCAGGGATGCCGGCTCTTCCGAAAAACGCTCCTCGGTCGTTACGCCGGGCGCGACGATCAGCCTCAAACTGGGAACGCGGACCGGCACAATGCCCGGCGTCGGTGTGATCGTGACGCCGGATGAGGCCGATGCGACCCTCGCGGCTGCGTCCCTGCTGTCTCAGATCGCGCCTCGCGAGCTTCTCTTCCATTTCGATCCGGATGCCGGGCACGGCGCCGAAGCGCTGAAGAGTTTTGCCGCAATCGCTGCTCTCCATCGCGGCCGCTCGACGTTGGAGATAGCGCTCCCCTGCAAGTCGTCGCCGGCGAGCGAGGTTGCCGAAATCGCCCGCCAGATGCAGATGGCGAAGTTCAAACCGGATGCAGTCCTGATCTCGCCTTCCGTCGACCGGCAATCGACGCCGCCGGGCAGCAAATGGCCGGACTGCCCTCCCCTCGAAGACGTCTATGCCGCCGCGCGCGCCGCTTTCCCCGAGACGCGCATCGGCGGGGGCATGCTGAGCTATTT
The DNA here is from genome assembly GCF_005862215.1 of Rhizobium sp. MHM7A. NCBI lineage: Bacteria > Pseudomonadati > Pseudomonadota > Alphaproteobacteria > Hyphomicrobiales > Rhizobiaceae > Rhizobium > Rhizobium sp. MHM7A. The sequence goes on along the minus strand of NZ_VCHT01000006.1, from coordinate 204,782 downwards.
CACCGAACTCAACCGCAAGCGTGTGCCTGCGGGTGAGATCGACTTCGTCAGCCATTGCACCAATCCGATCGTGCATGCGGCCGACGATCTCAGCGTCATGCAGACATTGGAAGCGCTGCCCTTCATCACCCGCTCCGTGCGCGCGATTTACGGCGATAAGCCCTATCGCATCGGCCCCTCGACAATCCCGATGCGGCAGAATCCCTATGGCAGCCGCACGATGGACAATCCCTCCGGTGGCCGCATCCCGATGGCCAATCGCGACCCGCGCCATAACGGCCGCTTCGCCGGGGCTTTCGCGCTCGGCTACGCAATCCGGGTGCTGGATGCCGGTCTCGAATGCCTGACGCTTTCGGCCCTGGCCGGTCCCTTCGGCCTGGTCGCGGGCCCTGATGAGCCGACCGAACAGGGCGGGCGTCGGCCACTCTTCAACGCTGTGCGCACTTTGTCTGGCTTGGCGGGCGCCTCCTGGCAGGAATGCGTCTCGTCTTCGCCCTCCGACGTTCTCGCTTTTATTGCCGTGGATGCCGCAGGCGCTAAGCTGCATATGGTCAACCTGACGTGCGAAGAGCGAAAGGTCGACTGCGGCGCATTGGGCGGAGATGTGCTGCTCGCGCCCTTCGCGATCGCGGTCTTGCCGCTGGCGCATTGACCTCCGGCGCGCCAGCCGCATCTATGCAGGTCGGAGCTCGTTAAGGGAGGATCGGCGTGAAGACGAAGAAGCTTATCAATGCAGGCGCGGATGCGGTCGACGAGATGCTGCAAGGGATTCTTGCGGCACATCCCGACCACCTCTATGCGGTGGAAGACATGCCGCGCGCGATCATCGCCAGAAACGGCCCGCGCAAGGGCAAAGTCGGGCTGGTGATCGGCGGCGGCTCGGGACACGAGCCGACCTTTCTCGGCTACGTCGGCAAGGGACTGGCGGATGCGGCTGCGATCGGCAATGTCTTCGCCTCGCCGCCGCCCGATCCGATCATGGCCTGCGCGAGGGCGGTCGACGGCGGCGCCGGCGTGCTGTTCATGTACGGCAATTATGCCGGCGACGTGATGAACTTCGACATGGCTGCCGAAATGCTGGCGCTCGACGAAATCGAGGTCCGCACCGTGCTTACGACCGACGATGTGGCGTCGGCCCCTTCCGATCAGGGGGAGAAGCGGCGCGGCGTGGCCGGCAATGTCTTCATCTTCAAGGTCGCTGGTGCTGCCTGCGACCTGCTTTATTCCTTCGACGAAGTCGAGCGCGCCGCCCGCCACGCCAATGCGCGAACCTATACAATGGGGGTTGCGCTCTCGCCCTGTTCGCTGCCCCAGACATTGAAACCGAACTTCCAGATCGGCGAGGACGAGATGGAGATCGGCATGGGCATCCATGGCGAGCCGGGCACGGCCCGCGGTCCGCTGAAGTCTGCCGACGTCGTGACCGACGAATTGATGGACAACATTCTCCGGGAAATGAAGGCAGATCGGGGCGACCGTGTCGCCGTGCTCGTCAATTCGCTCGGCTCCACGCCGATGATGGAGCTCTACATCATGATGAGGCGCGTGAAGGCGCGGCTCGATGATGCCGGGCTCATCATCCATACTTCACTCGTCGGCAATTACTGCACGTCGCTCGAGATGGCCGGAGCGTCCGTCACGCTCATGCATCTCGACGACGAGCTTCGGCGGTTGATCGACCATCCCTGCGATTGCGCCATGTTCAAGAGGTGATCGATGGCAATCTCCACCAAAGACCTGCAGCGCCTGTTTGTCCTGATCGCCGATGATATTGCGGCGCATCGCGACCATCTTTGCGAACTGGACGGCGTCATCGGCGACGGCGATCATGGCCTTGCCATGGATGCGGGCTGCGAGGCGGCGGCCAAGGCCGTCGGCGCGCTCGACCCCGCGCAGACTGCGCCGACAGCCGCCTTCAACGCCGCGGCAAAAGCATTCCTGAATGCGGTCGGCGCATCGTCCGGCCCGCTCTATGCCACAGCCTTCATGCGCGCCGGCGCCGCCGTCAAGGACAAGTCCGACCTCAGCGACGACGACTTCCGGCGTGCTTTCGCGGCGATGGCGCAGGGCATCCAGGAACGCGGCAAGGCCGAGCCCGGCGAGAAAACCATGGTGGACACCTGGCGGCCCGCGGCCGACGCCGCCCTCGCTCCTGCGTCCGGGACGTCCCTCTCCGAAGCTCTCGACATGGCAGAGCGGGCAGCGCGCCAAGGCTCAGAAGCGACCAGGAACATGACGGCGGCCAAGGGGCGGGCATCGCGGCTGGGGGAGCGGGTGATCGGGCATATCGATCCCGGCGCTGCTTCGGCTGCGATCATCATCGCTTCGATCGCAAAATTCGCGCGGCAGCATAATGGTTAGCTCATCATACCAGTTGACATGCTAATCATTACCTGCGACAAGGAGCCCGGCTTTACAAGAGGAGGACGTAATGCTGACCCTTTCCGCGAAATTGAAGACTGCGAGCATCATCGCGATCGCCATGGCGTCTTTCGCCGCCAGGCCGGTTCTCGCCGAAGACATCACCCTCTGGACCCTCAACTTCGACAACAATGCCGCCAACACGGCGCTGAAGAAGGCGGCTTCGGATTTCGAAGCAGCAAATCCCGGAACGCATGTCGAAATCGTCCAGCGCGCCGTCGACGAGCACAAGACGGCGCTGCGCGTCGCTGCCGGCTCCGACAAAGGCCCCGACATTTACTTCAGCTGGGCGGGTCTCGGCCTCGGCGGCGAATATGTGAAGGCCGGCCTCTCCCTGCCGCTCGACAAATATTACGCCGAATACAAGTGGACCGACGAATTGCTGCCGTCGGCAGCGGCTTTCGCCGACCTCTATCCGGGCGGCAAACACGGCGTTCCCTTCACCTTCAAGGGCGAAGCCGTCTATTACAACAAGAAGCTTTTCGAACAGGCCGGCATCACCGAAGAGCCGAAGACCTATGACGAGCTTCTCGCCGCGGCCGAGAAGCTGAAGGTCGCCGGCATTCCCGCCTTTACCTTCGGCGGCACGGTCAACTGGCACGTCATGCGCCTGATGGACGTCATTCTCGAGACCAAGTGTGGCGCTGAGAAGCACGACGCGCTGAAGGCGATGACGCTGGACTGGACCAAGGAGCCCTGCGCGGCGGATTCCTTCGCCGAATTTGCCAAGTGGACGAAGGACTATACGCTGCAGCCCTTCATGGGCATCGACAACAAGCAGTCCTACAGCCTCTTTACCGCCGGCCGCGCGGCGATGATGCTCGAAGGCGACTGGCTGGTCAGCCAGATGAACGGCTCGGGCGCCAATCTCGACGATTACGGCATCTTCCCCTTCCCCACCAATACCGAGCGCCTCTACGGCTTTGCCGAGTACAATTACATCAGCACCAAGAGCAAGAATCCCGACATCGCCGCCAAGTTCCTCGACTATTTCCTGTCGACCAAGGTACAGCAGGACCTGCTCGGCCAGCTGAGCTCGACCTCGGTCAACAAGAACGTGCAATATGCCAACCAGAAGCCGCTCGAAGCGGAGTGGCTCGGCATCTTCCAGAAATACGGCAAGGTCTACATGAACGGCGACCAGGCCTTCCCGCTCGACGTGACGACGGAATATTTCCGCGTTATCAATGACGTTGCCTCGGGCAATACCGAGCCGGCCGAAGCGGCCAAGCAGCTGCAGAGCTTTATCGCCAGCAGAAGCTGATTCCTCCCAAGCACCAGCCGATCGATCGCGATGTCGATCGGCTGCACATTCTTTTCGTGAGCTGGCTGCAAGCGCCGCGCCAGGAGGAAAGCATGTCACTTCGACAATCGACACATGACCCGCGTGCACAAGCGCTCATCCTGCTCGTGCCGGCACTGGCGATCTATGCGGTCTTTGCGCTCTACCCGATGCTGAACGTCGTGATCCTGAGCTTCCAGAAATGGAACGGCCTCGATCCCAACCGGCAATTCGTCGGCATTGCCAATTATTCGGCGATCTTCACCAAAGATCCGGTCTTCTGGGTGGCCTTCCGCAACACGGTGATCTGGACCGCAATGAGCCTGATCTTCCCGCCGATGGTCGGGCTGCTCCTGGCGCTCAGCCTCAACCAGAAAATCTTCGGCCGCAACGGCCTGCGCGCCATCTTCTACCTGCCCGTCATCATCGCGCCGATTGCCGTCGCCACCATGTGGAAGTGGATGTACGACCCCTTCTTCGGCCTCTTCGCCCAGCTGCTGACCTCCTGGGGAATGCAGGGTTGGATCAAGGACTGGCTTGGGAATAGGGATATCGCTCTTTACTCCGTCTTCGTCGCCTATCTCTGGCAGACGGTCGGCTTCTCGATGGTGCTGTTCCTGGCGGGCCTGCAGAATGTCTCGCAGACGCTGGTCGAGGCCGCCCGCATCGACGGCGCCGGCCGCTGGGCCGTGTTCAAGCATGTGACGCTGCCGGCGTTGCGCCCGACGATCACCATCGTACTCGTCCTTTCCACCATCTCGTCGCTGAAAGCCTTTGATATTGTCTACGGCCTGACCGGCGGCGGCCCGGCCCAGTCCACCCAGATGCTGGCGCTCTGGGCCTTTACGCAGGCCATGCAGATCTTCGATTTCGGCCGGGGTGCGGCGATCTCCGTCGTGCTGCTGCTGATCACCATGGCCGTCGTCATTCCCTATTTGAGATGGACCCAAAAGCACGAGGAGGTCGAATCGTGACAGCAGTATCGAGCGACCACGCCGCCGTGAACCTGGAAGTCCGGCCGTCGTCGATGAAGCGGGACCCCGTCCTGATTGGTCTCTGGATCGCGCTCGTCCTCGTGGCGCTCGTCTGGGTCGCGCCCTTCGTCTTCATCGTCTTCACCTCGCTGAAGTCGCCGGCGGCTGTGACGAGCACGGGCGCCTTCATGCCGCCCACCGAGCTTGCCTATGACAATTACAGCGCTGCCTGGAGCCGCGGCAATTTCGCCAACTCCTTTTTCAACAGCGTGATCATCACCGTCATCAAGGTGCCGCTCGGCCTGTTTCTTTCGGCCATGGCCGCCTATGCGCTGGCCAAGATCAGGCTGAGGATCAGCAAGGCGCTGCTGCTCCTCGTCGTCTTCGGCACGATGATCCCTTTCCAGGTGATGCTGGCGCCGCTCTTCACACTGGTCAATTCCTTTGGGCTGATCGACACTTATCCCGGCGTCATCCTTCCCTACATCGCCTTCGGCGTGCCCTACCAGGTCTTCATCCTGCATGGCTTCTTCAAGAGCATTCCTAAGGAGCTCTCGGAAGCGGCGCTTATCGACGGCGCAAGCCATTTCACCATCTTTCGCAGGATCTTCCTGCCGGTGTGCCTGCCCGTGCTCGCCGCATTGCTCATTCTCGATTTCGTCTCCACCTGGAACGAATTCGCCATGGCGCTGGTGCTGCTGCAGGACCAGCACATGTGGACCCTGCCGCTCGGCCTGATGTCCTTCCAGGGCCAGTTTTCCAGCAATTACGGCCAGCTTAACGCCGCGATCGTCATGACCGTGCTTCCGGCGACGATCGTCTATCTCATGTTTCAGCGCTACTTCGTCTCCGGCCTCACCTCCGGCGCCGTCAAGGGCTGATCGCGGAATCATTTTACGAGGAGAGACAGAATGTCCGAGGCAACAGTCGAAAAATGGGGTGTGTTCGAGGCTTCCTTCGAGGGGCCTGCCGGCGGCAATCCCTATCTCGACGTGGCATTCGATGCCGTCTTCACCCATAAGAGCCGCGAAGTCCGCGTGCCGGGCTTCTATGACGGCAACGGTACCTACCGCATCCGCTTCATGCCCGATTGCGAAGGCCAGTGGTCGTTCAAGACGCGCTCCGGGACTTCGGCACTCGACGGCAGGACCGGCGCACTCACTGCAATCTCGCCTTCATCAGGCAATCACGGCCCGGTGCGGGTCCGCAACAAATTCCACTTCGCCTATGCCGACGGGACTCCGTTCCTCTCCTTCGGAACGACCTGCTATGCCTGGACGCACCAGCCGCTCGAAATGCAGAAGCAGACGCTGGAGACGCTCAAGAAGGCGCGGTTCAACAAGATGCGTATGGGCGTGTTTCCCAAGGATTACCCCTACAACGTCAACGAGCCGCTGCATGCCTGCTTCGAGCGGGGAGCCGACGGGAAAGAGGATTTCAACCGCCCGAACCTGGCTGCCTTCCAGCACTTTGAAAAGCAGGTCGCCGCACTCTGCGACCTCGGCATCGAGGCCGATATCATCATCTTCCATCCCTATGACCGCTGGGGTTATGCCGACATGTCGGCCGAACAGGATTTCCGCTATGTCGAATATCTGGCCGCCCGCCTTGCCGCATACCGGAACGTCTGGTGGTCGCTCGCCAACGAATATGACTTCCTGATCGACACCAAGCCGATGGCGCAATGGGACCGCTACTTCCACATCCTGGAGGAAAACGATCCCTACCAGCACCTGCGCTCGATCCATAATGGCGACGTGACGGCGAATTTCGATCACCGCAAGCCGTGGGTCACCCACACCTGCATTCAGAATCCCGACGTCAAGCGGACCCAGGAATGGCGCAACGCCTATGGCAAGCCCGTCATCAACGACGAGCCGGAATATGAGGGCGACATCCTGCAGTCCTGGGGCAATCTTCATGCGCAGGAGCTCGTGCACCGTTTCTGGATCACAATGGCGCGCGGCGGTTACGCCGGCCACGGCGAGACCTATTCCCATCCCGAGGATCTGATCTGGTGGGCCAAGGGCGGCGAACTGCGGGGCGAGGCATGGAAGCGCATCGGCTTCTTGCGCGACCTGCTGGAGGCCGACGTCAAGCACGGTCTCGAGCCGCTCGGCGTCATTGGCGAATGGCCCTGGTCGCGCGTTTCGGGCGCCCGTGACGGCGACGGCGATTTCCGCCTGATCTATTTCGGCGAGCATCAGCCGGTCGTCTGGTCCACCGGCCTGCCGGTCGATGGCGACGATTACGACGTCGATATCATCGACACCTGGGAGATGACGATCACGCCGGCCGAGAAGGTCGCGGCACCCGTTCCGCATCCGACCCGCCACGGTTCGGTCGTGCGCGGCGGCAAGCCGGACGCCGCCTTCGGCGTAAAAATCCCGCGCAAGCCGTATCAGGCGCTGCGCGTGCGCAGGAAGCGCTAAAAGAGTCGGAGGGATCGCAAATGTCTGGCTTGAGCATCAGAAACGTCAAGAAGTCCTTCGGCGCTGTCGATATCATCCACGGCGTCGACGTCGAGATCGCCGATGGCGAATTCACCATCCTCGTCGGTCCCTCGGGCTGCGGCAAATCCACATTGCTGCGTATGATCGCCGGGCTCGAGGACATTACGGCCGGCGAGATCAGCATCGACGGGCGGGTGGTGAACAATCTGCAGCCCAAGGACCGCGACATTGCGATGGTCTTCCAGAACTACGCGCTCTATCCGCAGATGACGGTCTCCCAGAACATGGGCTTCGCGCTGGAACTCGCCGGCATCAAGCGGCCGGAGATCGAGAAAAAGGTGGGGGAGGCCGCAGCCATCCTCGGCCTGCAGCCGCTGCTCGACCGCAAGCCGGCTCAACTTTCCGGCGGCCAGCGCCAGCGCGTCGCGATGGGGCGCGCCATCGTTCGCGATCCGAAGGTCTTCCTCTTCGACGAGCCGCTCTCCAACCTCGACGCCAAGCTGCGCGTCAAGATGCGCGCCGAGATCAAGGCGCTGCACCAGCGGCTGAAGACGACTATCGTCTACGTCACCCACGACCAGATCGAAGCCATGACCATGGCCGACAAGATCGTCGTGTTGCATGGCGGCCGCGTCGAGCAGATCGGCAGCCCGCTCGAACTCTACGACAAGCCGCGCAACATCTTCGTCGCCGGTTTCCTCGGCTCGCCCGCCATGAATTTTCTCGAAGGAAGCATCGCCGATGCCGGCAGCCCGGCGCTGGCGCTGAACGGAGGGCCGCGCGTGAAGCTTTCGCGGGCTCCGGCCAGTTCGGCAAACCGGCCGGTGACGCTCGGCATCCGTCCCGAGGATATCGCCTTCGGCGGCGAGACCGGCATCGATGCCGTGGTCAAGGTGGTCGAGCCGACGGGATCGGAAACCCATGTCGCCGTCGAAGTCGACGGCAGGGAGTTGACCTGGGTCGTGCGCGAACGTGTCGAGCTCGCGCCGGAACAGCGGGTGAAGCTTTCCTTCGAAACATCGAAGGTCCATTTCTTCGACCAGCAGACGCAGCAGCGTTTGAACGCTTGATCGGCTCTCGTTTGATCGCGCTCCGACGATGGGTCAGTACCCTCGAATTGAGGATGAAGGACGGCCGCGCCAGCTTCGGTGAAGACCTTACCGGACGTCTTATGGAAGCGACACAGCATGGGGCTACTGCCCGTCTTGCGCCGATCTGTTCAAGCCCTTGGCGTGTTGCGGGCCACCAGGCGCGGGCGTATTATGACTTTAGGATTGGACCAGGGAGCGATGCGGGATGCTCGCGCACGGAGGTCCTGATGAATACGTCACCTTCACACGGCCGCGACCCAAAAACGGTGCCACCCGCGGAGATCTTAGCCCGGCAGGTTCACGAGTTGACCGTCCAGGCTGATGTCATCGCCTTGCTGCCCGACCCGGCGACTGCTCGCATCTGCCTCGATATTGCGGAGGACGCCGCTCGAGCCATCAATGGCAGCATGGCGGCCGCCCATGTCGGTGCAGATCCGGAATGGATGGTCGCCGCGCCCGAAGAAATCGACTTGCAGATGCTGCGAGACATGAACGAGGGTTCGCCACAACAGCGCCTGGAGAGGGTGATAAGCGTCTTCGAGAGTTGGAAAGTGGCCGATCCGGACCGAAGCGACCTGCCGCTTGATGACTGCCGCGGTGATCTCGGCCGCTGCGTCACATCCGAATGCCACGATAGCGCACTCGTCGTCACCCCATGCTACGGCAACATGGATGCCCGCGACGCATTCCACGACCTGCTTTTCAAAGAACGCAAGCTCGTGCTCGTGCCGCCTGCAGGCGGCTATTCCGGTCATCTCCTCCAGCATCTCGTGATCGGTTGGAAACCGCACAATCACGCACGAGTGGCCGTCGTTGCCGCAAGGCGGTGGCTGGCGGTGGCGGAGCACGTCACTCTTTTGTGCGTCGACGATAAGCCAGATGGCAGTTACCAGTTCACCGCCAGGGAGCTACTTGCGCAACTCGGCTTGAATGGCGATGTCGTCGCGATCCGTTCGGAAAGCCGCTCGGTCGGCGAGGCCATTATCGACTTCGCAGGTTCAGCGAAGGCCACCTGCCTGTTGATCGGGGCCTTCAAGCACGGCTATTTCCTTGAACTGCTTATCGGCCGCGTCACTCGCCATTTGCTATCGCATCCAACATTTCCTCTGATGATGAAACATTAGAGCGGTTCAGCTTTTTGCGGAAGCGCTGGCCGCTCTCAGCTTTTGTATTTACGCCATTCCGCAGATTTCAGCCCAGCGGGCGGTCATATTCTCCGGTCGAAGAGCACCAGCGACCGGGTGTCCCTCAGGCGGAAGACCTGAGCGGGCCGATTGCTGGCCCGGCGCATTTCACCCTCGATCGGCTCCAGGAAATCGGCTTCCGCCATGCGTTTTCGAAAAGCCGATTTGTCGAGCTTGCGGCCGAGAAGGCTCTCATAGACCGATTGCAGCTCGCTCAATGTGAAACGGACAGGCAGCAGATGGCCGGGCAGGCTCGAATATTCGACCTTGCTTCGGATGCGGCCGAGCGCCTCCTTGAGCAGGGATGCGTGGTCGAAAGCAAGGGACAAGCCGACGCCGTCGCCTTCTATCGGCCGCCATTCGGCATCCTCAGCCATCGCTTCTTGCCGCTCTGCGACGTCGTCGGCCGAAAGCAGGGCGATGTAGACGATGCTGATGCTCCAGCCTCTCGGGTCGCGATCGCGGTTTCCCGTCGTTTGCAGCTGTTCGAGGTAGGGTGCTTCGACGCCGGTCTTTTCCTTCAGCACACGGCGCGCCGCCGCCTCCAGATCTGCATCCTCGTCGATATGGATCCAGCCGCCAGGCAGGGCCCGGTCGCCGGTGAAGGGCGCGTTCGCGCGTCGTACGAGAAGCACGGAGAGGCCGGCCGGCGACAGCGAGAAGATGGCGAGATCGACGGTGGCGATCGGTTTGAAGGCGTCAATATCGTGTGTCGTCATGATGGGAACATAGCAGGTGTCAGCCTTAGTGTAAATATACAACTAAGTTAGTTGACATTTGCCACTAAGTCATGTTTTCTCCTTTTCGGCACGAGCGAGGGGCTCGCGCCAAGGATAGGAAAAACGGATATGTTCGGACTGCGCTTTATCAAGACGGAACCCACGCAATACGTCATCCAGTATCAGAACGGCAAGGCCGTCCGCGAGGGCGCAGGTCTTGCCTTCTGGCATTTCTCGCCTTCGAGCTCTCTCGTGCTCGTGCCGACTGCCAGCGTCAACGATCCCTTCATCTTTCCTCTGGTGACATCGGACTTCCAGGAGGTGACGGTGCAGGGGCAGATCACCTACCGCATCGCCGACCCGCGCCGCACGGCGGCACTTCTGAATTTCACCCTCGACCGTAGGGGCCACTATGTCTCGGAAGATCCGCAGAAGCTTTCGACCCGGGTGATCGACCGCGTCCAAGTGGCGATGCGGGCCGAGGTTCAGACGTTGTCGCTGAAGGAGGTTCTTGCTTCAGGCGAGGCGCTCGTCGCCGGCGTGGCGGACGCGCTCAAGGTTCATCCGACAATTGAAGCGCTTGGACTCGAGATCTTAGGTCTGTCGCTGCTTGCCGTCATGCCGAAGGCCGAAACCGCGAAGGCGCTGGAAGCGCAGGCCCGCGAAGCACTGCTCCGGCAGGCCGACGAAGCTATCTATAGCAGGCGCAACGCGGCGATCGAACAGGAGCGGACGATCAAGGAAAACGAGATCGCCACCGAGATCACCCTGGAGAACAAGAGGCGGCAGGTGCGCGAAGCCCAGATGGAAGCCGAACGCGCCGTTCAGGAACGGCAGCTGCAGATCCGCCGCGAAGAAATGGCCGGCAAGATCGCGCTCGAAGAGCAAAACCGCGACCTGGTGACACTGGCGGCGACCAATGCTCGGGCCGAGGCCGACGTCCAAGCCTATGCAATGACGGCGATGATGAAATCCTTCGAGCAGGCCGATCCGAAAGTGCTGCAGGCGCTTGCCTCGGTCGGCATGCAGCCGGGCCAGTTGATGGCGCTCGCCTTCCGCGACCTCGCCGACAATGCGACGAAGATCGGCCAGCTGAACGTCTCGCCCGATCTTCTCAGGGAGATCTTGCAGCCGCAGGAGGGCAAGGACCGTGCCGGCCTCTGACGAACGCAAGATCATCCTGGTCGTCAGGCCGACCCGGCTCGACGAACTCATTGCCCGCTTCAACACGGTGCAGCAGGCGCAGTTCTATGTCGAGCATCTCGGCGCCGATTTCAGCGACTACCTCGCCGAGAAGAAGCGGTACGAAACGGCCATCACAGAGGTGGAAGCAAGCCTGCGCGCCGTCGCCCGTGTTCAGCGCCTCGACCGCCGCTACCTCGCGAGCTTCGTCTTCGGCCCCGACGATGTCATCGTCGTGCTCGGCCAGGACGGTTTGGTCGCCAACACGCTCAAATATCTCGACGGGCAGCCGGTGCTCGGCGTTAACCCCGACCCCGAACGCTGGGACGGCCTGCTGCTTCCCTTCAACCCGAGGAGCCTTCCGAAGGTGATCGGCGAGGCGCTGAAGCACAAGCGGCCGATCAAGCGCGTCAGCATGGCGAAGGCGACGCTGAACACCGGCGCCGTCATTCACGCCGTCAACGACCTCTTCATCGGCCCGCAAAGCCACGTCTCGGCGCGCTATATCCTGCATGCCGAGGAGCGCGAGGAACGCCAATCCTCCAGCGGTATCATCGTCTCCACGGGCATGGGTTCGACCGGCTGGCTGAAGAGCCTCTACTCCGGCTGTCTAGGAGCCGCGAGCGCGCTCGGCCTCGAACCCGCCGACCGGAAGATCGATATGTCCTTTGCCTGGGACGCGGATTACCTGCGCTACTTCGTGCGCGAACCCTTTCCCAGCCGCACCACCGGCACCAGCATCGTTGCCGGCATCGTCTCTGAGGACCAGCCGCTTACCATCGTCTCCGAAATGCCGGAACACGGCGTCATCTTCAGCGACGGTATCGAGGCGGATTTTTTGGAGTTCAACGCCGGGACGCGAGCGGAGGTGACGCTGGCTGAGCGGCAGGGGATGTTGGTGGTGTAAGGGATAAAGGTTTGATTTGATTTGTTTTGATTCCAATATGGAAGTAATATCGTGGTTTAATTCTTTTACCTCTGCGCGAGCCTCCTCCGAACGACATGCAGCGCCTCAGCATGAGGGTCGTTGGAGATGCCGCACCTTGGGTCCGTCGGCGGGCGGCTGCGGGCGACGAGAGGTGCTGGAGGATGGCGCAGCGGCACCAAAGGCTCGGAGGGCGGGTGCGCGTCGCGTCGGGTAGATCCAAGGAGCGGTGCGGTGGCGTGTCCTTCGAGGCTCCGGCCCTTGGCCCGCGCGCCTCAGAATGAGGGACGTTGGCGGACGCCGCGCCTTCGAATGCGTGGCGGCGGCCGTGGGCGCCGGTAGGCACCGGATGATCTGGCGGAGGCTCGTAGCTGTTCGAGGTTGGGCGGCGCCTAGGAGAGCCACATGCTCCGGGCCTCGGAGGGGTGGCGCGGGTGCGCCTGCGAGAGATGGAAACAGGGAGCGGTGCTGCTGCGCGCTCAGCATTGACCAGGTGGGAAGAGCCGCCGACATGGCGCGCGGCCGATGGCGCCGGAGCGGCGGGTGCCGATGGGATCATCGATCGGTCGCGGGCTGATCATCTGTAGCTGGCATCGATCCGTTCCTCTCGAATATGCTTTGCTGTCCGCTCCTCGCACCGCGACCCGACACGGCTCCGGCTCAGGTGAGAATCGCGACGGGAGCATATGGCCCTGCGACCGGATCGCCTGATGTCTTCGCGCTGTGCAATCCGCAAATGGCATCGCGCATGGCTATCCCCCTGTTAGTTCGGTTGCTTTTGCTGATCTCGTTTATACCGGCCAGACTGGCGGATCCCATCAGAGGTGTTGGGGATAACCTCGCTGGTTGGGGATGCCGCAGATTGGCATCCATCGGCGGAGGCTGTGGGAGACGAGAGGTGCTGGAGGAGGTCGCAGCGGCACCCAAGGGTTCGGAGGGCGGGCACGCATCGAGTCGGGTGATCCAAGGAGCGGTGTGGCGGCGTGTCCTTCGAGGCTCCGGTCTTTGGTCTGCGCGCCTCGGTATGAGGGACGTTGGCGGATGCCGCGCCCGGGATTGCTTTGGTGGTGGAGGTTGCTGCGGTTTCAGGCGTGTCGAAGGGTGCCGCGGCGCCTGGTCCGTTGGTGGAGGCCGCGGTCGATCAGGGACGCCGAGGATCAGCGGGGCTGCCTGGGAGGCCTCGTCCTGAACCGTCCTGTCAGGGGCATCGAATGGCGAGGCGGATGCCATGCATCAAAGTGAAAGAAGCCCGGCGCGGGAGAGTGCGCCGGGCTTCGATAGTGACCGACAGCATGGGAGGGGGAGTGCTGTCTATCGGGCCAAAGCAGCTAGGAGGGTCAGCGCTTCGGCTCGTCAGGAGGTAGTGTCGCAATGCGGCGAATTCAAGCCGGTAGCTGCGTCGATATCGTACGGATTGCGCCGTGAAAGAAGCAGTGGTGGCGGATGTTTCGTTCGGCCGCCAGTGATCCTCAGGTTTAGAATTGGGTTGTCCGCGGACAACTGAGCGCGCGGGACATCTGGTCGGCCGCAAGCAAAAATGCGCGAAGCTCCCGGCGGCACCTGGCAGCATGTCCGCGACGGCCATCCGACCCCAGCGGTCCGGAGGCGTGCCAAGTCCGACATTATTCTTGCTGCGCGCATCTCTTATGAGGGCTGGCCTTCGTGTGCCGGCGGGGATCCCGTGGATCGGTTGTCCGCGGACAACGTATTTTCCAGCTGAGCTTCATGTCTCGGGCGGCGATGCCGGAGGCGACGCCCTAGGTGGCACTTCGCTTATATGTTAATGTTCGGCATTGCTTCATGTGAGGGGCTGATGGACAGGAAGCTTGTGGCTATCCTAGCGGCCGACGTGGTTGGATACTCGGCGCTGATGGAGCGTGACGAGACGGGCACCTTCGAGCGTCTCACCACGATACGCAAGAAGCTGATCGAGCCGGAAATCGCCAGGCGACGCGGCTGCATCTTCAAGCTCATGGGAGACGGCTTGCTTGCCGAATTCTGCAGCGCCGTGGATGCGGTTGAATGCGCGGTGTCAGTGCAGCGCGCGCTAAACGAGCGCAATGCGGAGGTGCCGCAGAATGAGCGGCTGGAGCTGAGAATAGGGCTCAATCTCGGTGAAGTTATTGTCGACGGCGATGACCGCTATGGCGAAGGAGTCAATGTGTCGGCGCGCCTGCAGCAACTCGCCGATCCCGGCGGCATCTGTATCTCCGGCAAGGTCGTGCGCGAGGTCGAAAAGACACTTGCCTTCGGATTTGAACCGATGGGCGAGCAAAGGGTCAAGAACATTGCCGAGCCGATCACAGTCCATCGTCTGGTGCAGGAAGGTACTTCTCCGGAAGCGCGATTGGCAAGGCCACCTGCCCTGCCGAATAAGCCGTCGATAGCCGTATTGGCCTTCGAAAACATGAGCGGCGACCCAGAGCAGGAATATTTTACCGATGGATTGGTTGAAGATGTCATCACTAACCTTTCGAAGATTTCGAGCCTTTTCGTCATCGCGCGAAACTCCACCTTCGCCTACAAAAGCAGGGCCATGGACGTCAGGCAGATCGCCAGGGATCTAGGCGTTCGCTACGTGCTCGTAGGCAGTGTACGGCGGGCGGCGAACCGCTTGCGTATCACTGCGCACTTGATTGAAGGGCGGGACGCAACCCATATCTGGGCCGACAGGTTTGAGGGTGCGGCTGAGGACGTTTTCGATTTGCAGGATCAACTGACCGAACGGATCGTCGGAACGCTTGAGCCGACGATCCGGCGCGCGGAGATCGAGCGCGCGCGTCGCAAGCGGCCGGATAGCCTGGATGCCTATGATTTATTCCTCCGCGCGCTGCCGCACAGCTATGCCAATACACCGGCGGATACCAGTGAGGCTCTGCGGTTGCTGGGCGAGGCCTTGCGTCTTGATCCCAACTATGCCTGCGCGCATGGCTATGCTGCCTGGGGATATGAACAGCGTTTCCTACGTGGCGGGTTCCATCCCGAGGACAGAGCTGCTGCTCTCAGGCACGCTGACGCGGCGCTCGCCACCGGCGGCGATGAACCGCAGGCGCTTTGCCTGGGGGGCTTCGTCCACGCCACGATCACGCATGATTATGACCGCTCCATCAATGCGCTCGACAGGGCGCTGATGCTCGATGGAAATTCATCGCTCGCCTACGGTTTAAGCGCGATGGTTCACATGTTCAACGAAACCTATGATCAGTCACGCGATCACGCATTCAGGGCCCTCCGGCTAAGCCCGCTCGATCCGATGAACTATCATTCCTATCTCGCGTTGGCCTGGGTCAGCCTGTTTACCGCTCGGTTTGAGGACGCCGTAAAATATTCAGCGCTCGGGATCCAAGTGAACCCCGCTTTCAGCATACTCCACGCCAGCCTAGCGGCGAGCTACGCCAATCTCGATCGGCTGGAGGCCGCCTGGGCAGCTGCCAGGCGCCTCCTGGAGGTCGCGCCCGGCTGGACGATCGGCGCGTTCGTACGAATGGATGTGGTGCGACCCCAGCTCATGGATGGGCTGGCATCGGCATTGCGCAAGGCAGGCTTGCCGGAATAGGATTGCCACCCGCCGTTTGGCTCGGCTGGCTGCCGTTGAAGAAACCGGCCGCTCAACCGCCGATCTCGGCAGTGAGATTAGGATCGAGATCGCGTTTCGTGAGGTTTTATGCGGTCCGGTTCTCCGGCTCTGGAGCCGCAATGGCAGCAAACAGCGGCAGCACCCTCAGCCCCGCCCGCGCGCGGTAACGAAAGTAAAGACGGATTTCATTTCCGTATGCCCAGGCGGACCTTTTGAAATCAGTAACTTATGACTTGATGATCTGTGCGCTTCCTGCGCGCAAAAACGTTACCGGGCGCAGGCAGAGCCCCTCCCCTGCCTGGATTCTCCGCAAGAAAGCAAGGGCTTGCATCTTTTAGCGACGCCCAGCGTTATCAACGCAGCAAATCGGAGGATAGGGTAATGGCTGATGCGCTCCACCTCAAGAGATTTCCCCTCGCCGCGACGGTGATGGCGGCGGCGATCGGTGCTTTGGTCGTACTGCAGGCAAGGCAGCGCGACGCGCTGGCGCCGCCTGCCACGACCAGTTGGAGCGGCGATGATCACGGGCGTAGCGCAGCCACACCCGAGGCCATTCCGATGCGCGGCCTTCGCGACGTGTTCTGGCGCGTCTTCCATGAAATCCTGCACGACCGCGTCACGCTTATTGCCGCCGGCGTGACCTTCTATCTGCTGCTGGCGATCTTTCCGTCATTGGCGGCTCTCGTGTCTCTCTACGGATTGGTTGCCGATCCCGTCACCATCTCCGAACATCTGCGCGAGCTCGCCATTCTCTTGCCGCCCGGAGCCTTTGATCTTCTTGCCGATCAGATCAAGTCGCTTGTCGAAAAGCGAGAAAGCACGCTCGGCATAACCTTCTTCGTCGGCCTCGCCGTCGCCCTCTGGAGCACGCACAACGGCACGCTCGCGATCTTCGACGCGATGAACGTCGCCTATGAGGAGGACGAGAAGCGCAGCCTCGTGCGGCTGAACCTGGTCGGCTTCTGCTTCACCTTATGCGTAATCTTCTTCGCCGGCCTGATGGTGGCGCTGGTCGGGGTGATGCCGGTCGTGCTCTCCTATCTCTGGCTCGACCGATTCCAGGAGCAAATGGCTCTTCTGCTGAGATGGCCACTGCTCCTGCTTGTGGTGGCGGCAGCAGTCATGCTGATCTACCGCTTCGGTCCGAGCCGCGAACCCGCCAGGGTACGGTGGATGACCTGGGGTGCTGCTCTGACAGCGGTCGCCTGGGCCCTTATGTCGCTCGGCTTCTCCTTCTACCTCGAGCATTTCGCCAATTACGACGCCACCTACGGCACGCTCGGCGCGCTGATCGGCTTCCTCATCTGGATCTGGCTTTCCGTCGTCATTCTCATTGTCGGCGCGGAGGTCAATGCGGAGCTGGAGCACCAGACGGCGCGGGACACGACGACGGGCCATCCGCTGCCGATGGGCGCGCGCGGCGCCTATGTCGCCGATACTTTGGGCGAGACTGCGAGCTGAGCGGCGGGGCTTGATGCCGAGAAGTGCGACCGGTTTTCGGATGAACTCATGCTCCACTCTTCAGTTGAGCAGTCTCGGTGACTGCTCCTCGAATTGATGTATCCTAACCCTCGGCAGGTTCGACAGAGGAGACGATCATGACCGCCCCGCACCCTTCCAAAACCCATATCGGCAATCACGCGCTGCATCCCGAAACGCAGATGCTGAATTACGGCTACGATCCCGAACTTTCGGAAGGGGCGGTCAAGCCGCCGGTATTCCTGACTTCCACCTTCGTCTTCAATTCCGCCGAGGATGGCCGCGATTTTTTCGATTACGTCTCTGGCCGTCGCGAGCCGCCGGCCGGCAAGGGCGCTGGCCTCGTCTATTCGCGCTTCAACCATCCAAACAGCGAGATCGTCGAAGACAGGCTCGCCGTCTATGAGCGGACCGAAAGCGGCGCGCTCTTCTCCTCAGGCATGGCGGCGATTGCCACAACTCTGTTCGCCTTCGTCCGGCCGGGCGATGCGATCCTGCATTCGCAGCCTCTCTATGGTGGCACCGAAACCTTGCTGGCAAAGACCTTCCTCAATTTCGGGGTCGCCGCAGTCGGCTTTGCCGATGGGGTCAGCGAGGGGTCGGTGCAGAAGGCGGCGGAGGAGGCGGCGGCGAAGGGTCGTGTCTCCGTGATCCTGATCGAGACGCCTGCCAATCCGACCAACAGCCTGGTCGATATCGCGATGATCCGGCGTGTGGCCGATTCGATCGGAGCGAAGCAGGGGCATCAGCCGATCGTCGTCTGCGACAATACCCTGCTCGGGCCGGTCTTCCAGCGGCCAATCGAGCATGGCGCCGATATCTCGCTCTATTCGCTGACCAAATATGTCGGCGGCCACTCCGATCTGATCGCCGGAGCCGTCCTCGGGCGCAAGGCTGTCATCAAGCAGGTCAAGGCGTTGCGCGGCGCGATCGGCACCCAGCTCGATCCGCATTCCTGTTGGATGCTCGGCCGGTCGCTGGAAACGCTTCAGCTGCGCATGGAGCGGGCCAACAGCAATGCCCGGGCCGTCGCCAATTTCCTGCGCGGTCATCCAAAGGTCGAGACGGTCCATTATCTCCCGTATCACGATCCGGACTCGCCGTCGGGCCGCACCTTCGCCGCACAAAGCACCGGCGCCGGCTCGACCTTCTCTTTCGATATCCGCGGCGGCCAGCCGGCCTCCTTCAAATTCCTGAACGCCCTGCAGGTCTTCAAGCTCGCCGTCAGCCTCGGCGGCACGGAATCCCTTGCGAGCCACCCCGCTACAATGACGCATTCCGGCGTGCCTGCCGATATCAGGGAGCGCATCGGCGTGCTGGAATCGACGATCCGCCTGTCGATCGGCATCGAGCATCCGGATGATCTCATCGCCGATCTGGAACTGGCGCTGCAGGCGGCCTGAGGCGGTGGGAAACGATGCCCGGCGGCGCCGGGCATCGGGAGCGGCTTTACTTGTCGTCGATCGTCAGTTCCGTCTCGTCCGTGTCAAGCACGAAGACCGCAAGCAGGCGTGCCGGCTCGGTTGTGCTGGCGTTGGCGCTGACGCTGTGATGATCGCCGGGGAATTCCGCGAAGCTTTCTCCGGCCTTATAGGTTTTCACCGGACCGTCGTTGACCGCGCTGCGGATCGAACCTTCGAGAACGGTGGCATAGATGAAGGCCGAATCCGGATGGGTATGGCCGGGTGACATGCCGCCGGGCTGATATTCCACCAGCACGCCCTTCATGCTTTTGCCCGGAACATTGGGAAGCTTCTGGTCGAAAACCACGCTTACCTTCGCTTTCTCGCCTCCGGCGTGAACCTGGGTGCCGGCTGCAAGCACAAGGGCGAAGGCTGTTACCGAGATGATTTCCCTGAGCATATCTTGTCTCCTCAGTTTATAGAATGGTCGACGAACGCCACCTCGCTGGTTAGGCGCTCTTTTTCTGCGGCGGCTGCTGGCGCAGCCAGTTGTCGAAGCGGATTTTGCCGAGCCGCGCATTGGCACCGGTGACGAGCGAGGTGTCATCTAGCTCGACGCCGAAATAGCGGGCGTGCGGATCCGCCATCACCTGGCGCGGATCGTTCGTCGCCTTGAAGAGACGCGTGACGATATCGGTAAGACGGATCTTCTCCGGGCCGCCGATCTCGATGGTGCCGTTCACAGGTGCTGCGAGCGCCACTTCGGCCATGACGTCTGCGACGTCGTTGGAGGCGATCGGCTGCAGGTAGGCCGGCGACAGGTGCGCGGTCTGGCCGACCGTGTTCGCCTGGGCGATGCCCGCCATGAATTCATGAAACTGGGTGGAATGCACAATGGTATAGGGAATGCCGGAGCCTTTGATCAGCTCTTCCTGGGCCATCTTGGCGCGCATGTAGCCGCTGCCCTGCAGCCGCTCCATGCCGACGATCGACAGCGCGATGTGATGCTTCACGCCGGCCACCGCGCCCGCCTTGAGCAGGTTGCGGCCCGAGGTCTGGAAGAATTCGAGGACGGCCTTGTCCTCGAAGGAGGGCGAGTTGGCAAGGTCGAGCACCACCTCGGCGCCCGATAGCGCTTCGGCAACGCCTTTGCCGCTGATCGTATCGACGCCCGAGTTCGGCGAAGCCGCCAGAACGTCATGCCCTTTCCCACGCAGCCTTTCCACGGTCTTCGAGCCGATGAGCCCGGTGCCGCCGATGACGACGATCTTCATGGTAATCTCCCTTGTCCGTTACGAAGAATGTCCTCTGCTGACTTGCCTTGAAGCCGCAATCTGCGTGCCTGCAAGGGCAAGTCACTTCATCGGCCGGAACCGATCGGCAGGAGAATGCGCCGGATCGCGGCGGCGAACCATTCTCTCTCGGTCGCTGTCGGCCTATGCCAAGGCAGTAGGACGGCTAGTCCTGGATCGAAGCGGCCTGCGGAAATGGAGGGGATTTTGCGTCGCCCGGCGTTGGGAAGGAGCGGAGATGGTGCGACGCCTCCGTTCCCGACTGCCGTCTCATCAAGACAAGCTAACCGCCTCGAACAGCGCCGTCAGTCCGATGCCGCCGCCGATGCCGATCATGGCGAGGCCGGTCGCGGCGGGCGACCAGCCGTCCTTGCGCACCAGCTGGCTATATAGCCGGCTTACGAGGATCGCGCCCGAGGCGCCGAAGGGATGGCCGAGCGCGATGGCGCCGCCCTCCCGGTTGACTGCGTCGGCTGATATATCCAACTGATCGAGCGATGCCAGGACCTGGGCGGCAAAAGCCTCATTGAATTCGATCACGTCGATCTTCGAGAGCGAGAGGCCGGGCTGGCGCTGCAGAAGCTTGCCGGTCGAGGCGACCGGGCCGATGCCGAGCAGATTGGGATCGACGCCGGCAGCCGCGCTATCGATGAAGGCGAGGCCCTTTTCGATACCGAGGTTCCTCGCCATGCCGCGGCTCATGACGAGAACCAGGCAGGCTCCGTCATTCAGAGGGCAGGCATTGCCTGCCGTTACCGAGCCGTCGGCCAGGAAAACGGGTTTCAGCTTTGCGAGCGCCTCGAGCGATGTCGATGGACGCGGGCATTCGTCTCGCTCCACCAGGCCATTGGCTGTGAGGATCTCGACGATCTCGGGCCGGAAGAGGCCCGCTTCGGCCGCTGCGACGGCGAGGCGGTGGCTGCGGAGTGCGAATTCATCCTGCTGTCGGCGGGATATGCCGAATTGGCGCGCGACATGTTCGGCGGCAATGCCCATCTCCGGATCGCCGATCGCCTCGGTGGAAAACCGGGCACGCCCGTAGAAGCGCGGCAGCGCGCCGGTTGCTTTCGGTCTTTCGACGCGCCACGGCGCGGTGCTGACGCTTTCGACGCCGCCGGCGAGAAAACAGGCTCCCGCCTTCGCCTGGATCAGCCGGGCGGCCAGGATGACTGCTTCCAGTCCCGAACCGCATTGCCGGTCGATGGCGACGCCGGGAACGGCGATCGGCAGGCCGGCATTGAGGGCCGCCAGCCGGCCGATATTGCCGCCGCCGCCGGCGGCATTGCCGACCAGCACATCGTCGATTGTGTCGGGGGCAATGCCGGTTTCCGCAAGGATACGGCGGATGATCGGGGCAAGCAGGTCTTCGGCCGCGACCGTCGAGAGCGAGCCGAAGGCCCGGCCGATCGGCGCGCGGTAGGCGGCGACCACGATCGGCTGCCAATCCTCGTCAGGCTGATAAGCGTAGGACAAGACCGTCTCCCGAAACCACTGATGCCTCTACCTGCCCGCGCGCGATCTTGCCGCTGCTCGTCATCGGCCAGCAGCCGATATGGTAGAATTGCCTGGGGATCTTGAACCTTGCGAGCTTGCCCGCGCAATGGTCGCCGAGAATTTTCGCATCCGTCGCTTCGCCCGATATCACGGCGACGATCCTTTGGCCGTAATAGGCATCCGGCAGCCCGAAGACGACGGCGTCTTCGACGCCGGGGCAGGTTTTGAGTGCGCTCTCGACCTCGGCGGGGTAGACGTTGTTGCCGCCCGATATCAACATGCCGCCGGCCCGGCCAATCACCCGCAGCATGCCGTTTTGATCGATTTCGCCGAGATCGCCGACCGTGGCACCCGCCGGGGTGACCCGAAACGCCTGCCCGTCATCGCCCCAGAGATAGCCGTCGGCGATCAGGTCGCTGTTGACGAAGATGGTGCCCGGCACATCAGTGCCGACATCGTTTTCTTCGGGGTCGCGAATGGATATTTTGACGCCGGGGTAGGCGCGTCCGACCCGGTCGATCGGATCGTCGGTCGCGCCGCCGACGAGCGTCGAAACCGTCATGAAGCCGATCTCGGACGCGCCGTAATATTCCCGGATGCGCGCCTTCGGAAAAAGGCGGCGCATGGATTCAACCTCGTTCAGGTTCAGTTTCGCCCCGGCGGTCAGCACGTCGCGCATGGATATCAGCGGCGCGTCCGCCCATGCCCGGGCAATGCCCGCTATATGGGTCGGAACGGCGACCAGCCGTTCGATGCCGGAAGAGAGGATGTGGGCAACCGCGCCGGGGTTCCATTTCCCCACCGAATGAAAGGTCGCCCCGGCATCGAGCGCCTCGACTAGGGCGTAAAGCGCAAGGCCATGCACCAGGGCGCCGGGACAGAGCGTCGAGGGCGCGTCCCGGAGTTCGAAAACCAGACGTCCCCGGTCGAGGCTCCGGCGCCACTGCTCGCGCGAGCGATAATAGGCCTTCGGCTCGGCTGTTGTGCCCGAGGTGAAGCCGATCAGGAAGATTCCCTCGGCATCGACCGGCAAGTCGTCCGGTTCTGCCGCGAGGTCGAAGGGCTCGGCGCCGGCAACGATGAAGGGGATGCCGAGCCTGCGGCCGATTTCGGCGCTCGGGCTCGAACCATCGTCGACGACGAGCACGTCAGGTATCAGGCGTTCGACGATGCGTTCGATCCTTTCGGCCGGCATCATCGGATCGATCACCGCTGAGGCATTCGGGAGCGCGGTGGCGGCGACGAAGTATTCGGCAAAGCCGATGTGGTTGCCGAGGCTCATGGCGACCAGCTTCTCGACGCCCGGCAGATCGAGCGAGCGGCGGTTCGAGCGCGGAAGCTCCTGGAGAAACCGACAGATCGCGCTCGAGCGGGAATAAAGTTCGCCATAGGTCAGGCAGCGGCCGTCGAGCACGACTGCCGGCTTTTCCGGTCTCTCCAAGGCATGTCGAAGAAGCGCTGCATGGATCGGCATGGCTCAGCCCGGCGTCAGGGCGGCTCTGGTCGCCTCGGGGATCGGCGTCGGGCGGCTGTCGGAGAGGCCGACGCAGACCCAGACAAGGCCTGCCGATGCGCAATGAGCGCCATCACGCCGGCGATAGAGCTCGATTGCAAAGGAGAGGCTCGACCGCCCGATCTGCGCCACTTCGACCTTGGGCTCGACGACATCGTCGACGTCGATCGGATTGTGAAAGGTGATCTCTGCCTTCTTCACGTGATAGGCCACGCCCGAGGAGGTGTGGCGGAAGTGGCTGAGAATGCCGCGGTGCCGCAGGAGCTCGACGACTGCGTCCTCGCAATAGTCGAGATAAACCGAATTGTGGACATGGCCATAGATGTCGATGTCTCGCATCGAGACCCGGAACGATGCTAAAGGCCTGTCGTCAAAGCGCATTCGATCACCGAAATTTCGAAGGCGTGTTCTAACCGACTGTGCGGGGGATGCAAATGCAATATCAGGCGGTCGTGCGAAAATTCGGGCCGGCCGAGGAGGTGGTCGCGATAGAGCGGGCCGAACTGGCGCCGCTCTCGCGCGACCAGGTGCGGGTGCGGCTGCTGGCGCGCTCGATCAATCCCTCCGACATCATCACCATTTCAGGCGCCTATGCCGGGCGTACGGCGCTGCCCTTCGTTCCCGGCTTCGAAGCCTTCGGCGTGGTTGAAGAGTGCGGCGAAGAGGTACACGGGCTTGTGCCCGGGATGCGCGTATTGCCGGTGCGCAGCGCCGGCGGGTGGCAGGAGTTCAAGGACACCGATCCGAGCTGGTGCCTTCGCGTCCCCGACGCGCTTTCCGATTTCGAGGCCGCGACCAGCTACGTCAACCCGATGACGGCTTGGCTGATGCTGCACAGGAAGATCGGGCTGAGACCCGGCATGCGCATCGCCATCAACGCCGCCGCCTCCTCGATCGGGTCCATCCTGATCGGCATGGCGAATGCCGCCGGCGTCGAGCCGGTGGCAATCGTTCGCAGCGAACAATCCCGCGCACGCCTCAGCGGCCGGCTCGAGGCCATCATTCTCGACATGGCCGACGGCGATCTCGCCGCCGGACTGGCCGGCCTGCATGCGCTCGACGCGGTGCTCGACTGCGTCGGCGGCGCGCGCGCATCGACCCTTGCCGATGCGCTCAAACCCGGCGGACATTTCGTGCATTACGGCCTGCTGTCGGGAGAGAGCATCCCGCCGTCCTTCTGGGCGTCGCATCCTGACGTCGCGTTTTCGTATTTCCATCTTCGGGAGTGGGTTCATTCCGAAGCGATGAGCGAGGTCCAGCGCGCCTATGCCGAAGTCGCGGCGCAGATCGCGGCCAAGGTCATCGCCACTGATGTGCGGGAGGTGTTTCCGCTGGAAAAGGTCGGTGATGCGCTACGCGCCGCCCTTCCCTTCCGCACGGGCGGCAAGGTATTGCTGGTGTGAGGGCCTGCCTCTCCCCTAGCGAGGTTGCCAACAAGAACACCATGTTCTAGGGCGCTTCGTCCGATGGCGGAGACAGCCGCGCTGCACACCAATCCCATACGGCGTCCACAGCCTTTCGCGGTGATGGCGAGCGTTTACGCACGAGGAAGTAATCGGGTCCGATGGTCGCCGTCGCATCCGTCACCTGCACCAGCCGCTCTGCCTTGAGATCGGCCGCCACGAAGGCCCTGCAAACCAGCGCCACGCCCTGGCCGGCGAGTGCTGCATCCAGCGCCAGTGTCGTGTGGTTGAACGCCGCGCCGGGCAGTTTCTCACGCGAACCCAGGAATACGGGCCAATGATCGTGCGAGTCGTGCAGAAGCGGCAGTTTGCGCAGCTCTTCGCCGCTCAAGGGCAGCACCAGGCCCTTGACGAGATGCGGGCTCGCGACCGCTACAAGCTCCTGGCGGAATAGCAGCAGTGCCTGCAGCTTCGCCGGAAAGGGCGGGCGGGTGAGGCGCACCGCAATATCCACCTGATCGCGATCGAAATCCGCCAGCGCCTCGGTGGCGACCGTCCGCAGGTCGATGTCGGGAAGGGCGGCGTGGAACTCGGCAAGCCGTGGGATCAACAGCTTGGTGGCAGCTGTAGGGGTGACGCTGATCGTCACCGTTTCCGGCCGGTCCAGAAGCCGCCCGGTCGCTTCAGCAAGCGTATCGAGGGCGCGGGTCACGTCCGCTAGATAGCGCGTGCCTTGGTGGGTGAGTGCCAGGCCGCGGGCAAGGCGTTGAAACAGCTTCAGGCCGAGCTGATCCTCCAGCGCGCGAACCTGCTGGGCGACCGCCCCCTGCGTGACGCCCAGTTCCTCGCCGGCGGCGCGGAAATTCAGCCTGCGGCCCGAGGCTTCGAAGGCGCGCAGGGCATTCAGAGGCGGCAGGGTGCGGTGGGATCGGGTCATCGGCATATCCAGTAGATTTTCTACAGTCTGGCAGCTTTCTTTCTGTCGCGAAAGTCTCGGCGGTATCTGCCATAATGCTGCACAAAATCACCTATCGGAGGTCTCAATGTCTGAAGGAAAGGTCGCTCTCATCACCGCCGGCGGGTCCGGCATGGGCGCCGCAGCCGCACGAAAACTCGCCGCAGACGGCTATCGCATCGCCGTTCTCTCCTCCTCCGGCAAGGGCGAGGCGCTGGCAAAGGAACTCGGCGGCGTCGGCGTCACCGGCTCGAACCAGTCGAACGAAGATCTCAAGCGGCTTGTCGATCTGGCGATGGAACAATGGGGGCGGATTGACGCTTTGGTCAATTCCGCCGGCCACGGCCCGCGCGCGCCGATCCTCGAGATCTCCGACGAGGACTGGCACAAGGGCATGGAAGTCTATTTCTTGAGCGCGGTGCGGCCGATCCGCCTGGTGACGCCAATCATGGAAGCGCAGGGCGGCGGCGCGATCGTCAATATCTCAACGGCATGGGCCTTCGAACCGTCTCCGATGTTCCCGACCTCCGCGGTCGCCCGGGCGGGGTTGGCGAGCTTCACCAAGATCTTCGCCGACACCTATGCGGCCAAGAACATTCGCATGAACAACGTCCTGCCCGGCTGGATCGATAGCCTGCCCGCCACCGAAGAGCGGCGCGACACCGTTCCGATGCGCCGCTACGGCACGAGCGAGGAAATCGCAGCCACTATCGCTTTTCTCTTGTCGGAGGGGGCCGGCTACATCACCGGCCAAAACATCCGTGTTGACGGCGGCATTGCCCGTTCGGTCTGAGACAGACTGCGGTGAAGCTCTCGGATATCGACGCCTCGGCATGGACGGAGCTCGAAAGGGCTGCGGTGAATCCGCAGTCGGGTTTCCGCTATGTGAACCTCTGCTCGGTCGACCCGCAGGGCGGGCCGCAAGCACGCATGGTCGTGCTGCGTGCGGCCGAGAGAGCGACGCGGAGCCTCGAATTTCACACCGATACACAAAGCCCGAAATGGAGAGAGCTCTCGGCGAATCCTCAGGTCACAGTACTCGGCTTTAGCCCGATCGGCCGGCTCCAGCTTCGGCTTTGGGGAACAGTCGAGCGTCATGGCCCCGGGAGCGAACGTGCCGATACCGCCTGGAACAGGCTGCCCAACCGGACACGAGTCACCTATGCGGGCGGTCCGCCCGGAGACGAATGCGCTTTCGAAATTGTCGACGAATTGACAGAACCTCTCGACGAAACGAAAGGAAAGGCGCGCTTCGGCGTTCTGAGTTTTCGCGCCCGGACGCTGGACTGGTTTGAGTTGAGGCAGCAGGCCAATCGAAGAGCCTTGTTCGGCTATGACGAGGCCGGCTCTCTCTCCTCTTGTCGCTGGGTCAATCCTTGAGAACAAGAGGTGACGCTAGGGCCATGACATGGTGCGTCTGTTCTGAGAGTTCGCTCGCTCGTACGAAAACCCAGAAGGAACGCCCAACAAGGACAGGGGCTTTGACGGCCGAGCGAAATCGGGAGTAGCATCCGCTTGGCAGTGGCCGCCGACACGGCGACCCGGGAGACGCGATGACAAAGCACAGACCTTTTCGCCTGATCTTCGCGGCGCTGGCCTTTGGCTCCGCTTGGCCGATTTCCGGTGCCTTCGCCGCAGCGCAGCCCATCTTCTGGAGCGCGTTACGGCCGCCTGATCAGGCCAAAGCGATTGTGCCCCTGTCGGAAACAACCGTCAGCGGCCCGCTGGGAGAAACGCTTGCCTGGCATGATGAAGCTCTTCTGGTCGAATTGACGGGCTTCGTTCTGCCGATCGACCGGGACGGCGATCTCGTCTACGAGTTCATGCTCGTCCCCTGGGCCGGAGCCTGCAGCCACATGCCCTCCCCGCCGCCCAACCAGTTGGTGCGTGTCGTTCCGCAAGAGCCTTTGCACCTCGCACGGATGTACGAGACCGTCACCGTGACCGGCACCCTGCGGCCTGGCCTGGACCAGGCGCAATTTTTTATGATCGACGGCGTGCGCGTCCTTACCTATGGCTACAGCATGAGCCACGCCAAGGTGGCGAAAGCAACGGCGACAGTCGATCCTGATCTGCTGTCGCTCTCGCCCTTCGGCGTTCTGCCCCGCTAGCGGGAGCGCCGAGACGCTTCGTCGCGGTGGGCGTCATCGCGGAGCGCTCTCGTCAGCGACGTTTTCGCGACACAAACGCTAGGCCAGCCTGAGCGGCCCTGAAGGTGGATGCGGCGCGTTGCGCGTCATGCCCGCGGGCTGCGCTCGTTAGGGGGATGCCGTCGCGCGACACAGTGGTAGTGCCGGGGCCGTTCGATGATGCCGCCTGAGCTCTGGCGATGCACCGATAAGAAAAAGCCCGGGCGCAGCCGAACTGCGCCCGGGCGAATGCTGCCGATCAGACGAGGTCGAAGCGGTCGGCGTTCATGACCTTGTTCCAGGCGGTGACGAAGTCCTTGACGAACTTCTCCCTGGCGTCGGCCTGGCCATAGACTTCGGCGAAGGCGCGCAGCTGCGAGTGCGAGCCGAAGATCAGGTCGACGCGGGTGCCGGTCCACTTGGCGGCACCCGTCTTGCGGTCGCGGCCTTCATAGACGCCGTCCTTGCCGGCGGCGGGAACCCACTGCGTGGCCATGTCGAGCAGGTTGACGAAGAAGTCGTTCGTCAGTGTTTCCGGGCGCGACGTGAAGACGCCATGATCGGGGTTACCGGCCTTCAGCACGCGCAGCCCGCCGACGAGGACGGTCATTTCAGGCCCGGTCAGCGTCAAGAGCTGGGCGCGATCGACGAGCGCTTCCTCCGGCTTCATGAACTGCAGGCGCTTGCTGTTCACATAGTTGCGGAAGCCGTCGATGCGCGGTTCGAGCGCCGCGAAGGAATGCGCGTCCGTCTGGGCTTCGGAAGCATCCATGCGGCCCGGCGTGAAGGGCACGCTGACGGCGTTGCCGCCCGCTGCCGCCGCCTTCTCGACACCGGCGGCGCCGGCAAGCACGATCAGATCGGCGAGAGAGATCTTCTTGCCGCCGGTCTGGGCGCCGTTGAAGTCCTTCTGGATGCCTTCGAGAACACCGAGCACCTTGGCGAGCTGGGCCGGCTGGTTGGCTTCCCAGTCCTTTTGCGGAGCTAGGCGGATGCGCGCACCATTGGCGCCGCCGCGCTTATCGGAGCCGCGGAAGGTCGAGGCCGACGCCCAGGCGGTCGAAACCAGTTCCTGCACGGTAAGACCGGTCGCGAGAACCTTCGCCTTCAGATCGGCAATGTCCTTGTCGTCGACGAGCGGATGGTCGACGGACGGGATCACGTCCTGCCAGATCAGGTCTTCGGCCGGAACTTCAGGGCCGAGGTAACGCACTTTCGGTCCCATGTCGCGGTGAGTCAGCTTGAACCAGGCGCGGGCGAAAGCGTCGGCGAACTGATCGGGATTTTCGAGGAAGCGACGCGAGATCTTTTCGTAGATCGGATCGAAGCGCAGCGAAAGATCGGTGGTCAGCATGGTCGGCACATGCTTCTTGCCCGCCTCATAGGCATCCGGGATGGATGCTTCGGCGTTCTTGGCACGCCACTGATGCGCGCCCGCCGGGCTCTTCGTCAGCTCCCACTCGTAAGCGAAGAGGTTTTCGAAGAAGTAGTTGCTCCACTTGGTCGGCGTCTGCGACCAGGTGACTTCGAGGCCGGCGGTAATCGCGTCCTTGCCGACGCCGGTGCCGAAGGAGCTCTTCCAACCGAGGCCCTGGTCCTCGATCGCGCCGCCTTCCGGCTCTGCGCCGATGAAGGACGGGTCGCCCGCGCCATGGGTCTTGCCGAAGGTGTGGCCGCCGGCGATCAACGCCACAGTTTCCTCGTCGTTCATCGCCATGCGGGCGAAGGTTTCGCGGATGTCTCGCGCCGCAGCGACCGGGTCGGGATTGCCGTTCGGACCTTCCGGGTTGACGTAGATGAGACCCATCTGCACGGCGCCGAGCGGCTCTGCGAGCTGCCGTTCGCCGCTGTAGCGCTCGTCGCCGAGCCAGGTGCCCTCAGGACCCCAGTAGAGCTCTTCCGGCTCCCAGACGTCGGCGCGGCCGCCGGCGAAACCGAAGGTCTTGAAACCCATGGATTCGAGCGCGACATTGCCGGTGAGGATCAGGAGGTCGGCCCAGGAGATGCGGTTGCCGTATTTCTGCTTGATCGGCCACAGCAGGCGCCGGGCCTTATCGAGGTTGGCATTGTCAGGCCAGCTGTTCAGCGGCGCGAAACGCTGCTGTCCCTGACCGGCGCCACCGCGGCCGTCGGTGATGCGATAGGTGCCGGCGCTGTGCCACGCCATACGGATGAAGAGGCCGCCGTAATGACCGAAGTCGGCCGGCCACCAGTCCTGCGAATCCGTCATCAGCGCGTGAAGATCCTTCTTCAGCGCGGCGAGATCGAGCTTCTTGAATTCCTCGGCATAGTCGAACTCCTTGCCCATCGGGTCGGCGCGGCCGGAGTTATGATGAAGAATCTGCACATTCAGCTGGTTCGGCCACCAGTCGCGGTTGGCTCTGCCGCGCGGCGTATTGCCATGAGCGACAGGACATTTGCCTGTGCTGTCAGTGGGGTTATCCATGATCGTCTCCTTCATTGCTTGATCTGTCTGCGGTTCAAAAGATAAGCCGAGCTGGCGCCCCACTCTCTCCCTGGCAGTCTTCATATCGGAAGCGCTCAATAATTTTAAGTTGGATTTACTGATTGCTGCGATAAGCTGAGATTATGAAGAATCTTACCCTGAAACAGCTGCGTTATTTTGAAGCCCTGGCGCGGGATGGCCGCTTCCGCCGCGCCGCCGACGCCTGCGCCATTTCCCAGCCGGCGCTCTCCATGCAGATCAAAGAACTTGAGCAAGAGTTGGGCAGCGAGCTCTTCGAGCGAAGCGCGCGGGAGGTCAAACTTACCCCGTTCGGCCAGACCTTTGCGCTGCGAGTCCGCGAAATCCTGCGCGCTGTGGACGAGCTGGGGGAGTTCGCCCGCGCCTCGCGCGATTCCTTCCTCACGCGCCTGCGCATCGGCATCATCCCGACCATCGCGCCTTATCTGCTGCCGACTGTTATAAACGATCTCAACAACACCTTCGCCGGAATTCAGATCGAAGTGCGTGAGACGCAGACAGGAAAGCTGGTTCAGGAACTGACGCAGGGCCAGCTTGACATGGCGATCGTCGCGCTGCCGGTCTCGGAAGCCTCGCTCACCGAACTCGAGCTGTTCAGGGAAGAATTCGTGCTGGTCAGGCGGCAGGAGGACGGAGACAAGCCGGTGCCAGAGCGCGAGGCGCTGCGTGAAATGCGGCTGCTGCTGCTCGAGGAGGGGCACTGCTTCCGTGATCAGGCGCTGTCCTTCTGCAAGGTCGGGCCGGCCCGCCCGCGAGAAATCATGGAAGGCAGTTCGCTCTCCACCCTCGTCCAGATGGTCGGCGCCGGCATCGGCATCACCTTGATCCCAGAAATGGCCGTTGCCGTCGAAACACGCTCGGCACCTGTCTCGATCGCCCGCTTCCCTTCGCCGCCGCCGTCGCGGACGATCGGCATGGTCTGGCGCAATTCGACGCCTATGGCAAAGCAACTGCAGGAGGTCGCAGAAGCGGTGCGCCGCTCGGCTGAGACGATGCGCAGGCAGCACGCAAGCGGGTGATGGAGAGTTTAGTGCCTGAGTTCTGGCGACCTTGCCTCAGCTGCGGCGCTTGAACGTATGTTCGGCTGCCGGAAATTTGCGCGCGCGTACCTCCTCGGCATAAGAGGCGACGGCGTCCGCGACCCTCTTTCCGAGTTCGTCGTAGCGCTTGACGAAACGCGGCTTGAAGTCGTTGAAAAGGCCGAGAATGTCGTCGGAGACCAGGATCTGACCATCGCAGGCGGAAGAGGCACCGATGCCGATGGTCGGTATGTGGATTGAGGTCGACACCTCGCGGGCGAGCGGCTCCACCGTGCCCTCGACCACGACGGCAAAGGCGCCCGAGCCTCCGATGGCATGCGCATCGCGCCGGATCTTCGACGTCTCGTGTTCGGAATGGCCGACGGAACGATAGCCGCCGGCGGTCTGGACCTGCTGCGGCATCAGGCCGATGTGGCCCATGACCGGAATTCCACGCTTGGTCAGGAAGGCTATGGTTTCGGCCATCTCCTCGCCGCCTTCGAGCTTCACCGCGTCGCAGCCGGTTTCCTGCATGATGCGCACGGCATTGCGGAAGGCGATTTCCTTGGATTCCTGATAGCTGCCGAAGGGCATATCGACGACGACGCACGCATTGCCGACGCCGCGGATCACGGCCTTGCCGTGTGCGATCATCATGTCGAGCGTCACGCCAATCGTCGTCTCCATCCCGTAGAGCACCATGCCGAGCGAATCCCCAACTAGCAGCAGGTCGCAATGCTCGTCGAGCAGCCGCGCCATCGGTGTCGTATAGGCGGTGAGGCAGACAATCGGCGTGCCACCCTTCATGGCGGCGATGCGTGCCGGCGTCAGGCGCTTCTGAGATCCGGTGGCGCTCATTTCGTCACTCTCTTTCCCGGCTGGCCGGCAATCCTGTTGTCTCGCGTCACCTTGTTATCCCGGATCACGTTGTTGTCTCCGCCCGCCCAGCTGCGGATCACTCTGTTGTCGAGAAGTCGCGTCGTGCCGATTCGTACGAACAATGCCACGACAATGGGTTCTTCGACCGAGGCGACCGGCGCCAGGGTTTCCGCATCCCTGACAGCTACGACTTCTGGCTTTGCCAGGGGCTCGCGCTCGATGAAGGCGGTGAGCTTCGCCTCGAGTTCTTCAGCATTGGTCAAGCCCTCGCCAATCAAGCGCTCGGCCTCGTCGAGCGTCTGTGGGACAATCACCGCCGCGCGCCGCTCATCGGGGCTGAGATAGACATTGCGCGACGATAAGGCGAGGCCGTCGCTGTCCCTAACCGTCGGCACCGATATTACGCGTACCGGCACGGCGAGATCCTCAACCATGTGTTTGATGATGACCACCTGCTGGTAGTCTTTCTCTCCAAAATAGGCGGTCTGCGGCTGCACGATGTTGAAAAGCTTCGTGACGACGGTGGCGACGCCGGCAAAATGGCCGGGCCTGACTGCGCCTTCCAGCTCACCGCCGAGATCGGGAAGGTCGACCACCGTCTGCATCGGCCGGGGATACATGTCTTCGACGCCAGGCGAAAAAAGGAAATTGACCCCGGCCTGTTTCAGCATCGCAGCGTCTCGCTCAAGATCGCGCGGATATTTGCTGAGGTCTTCCGCCGGGCCGAACTGCAGCGGATTGACAAAAATCGAGACGACAACGATGTCGTTCTCGGCGCGAGCGCGTGCGACCAGCTTCATATGACCGGCGTGGAGATAACCCATTGTCGGCACAAGGCCGACGGTTCGTCCCTGCCGCCTTAGCGCATCGAGCGTGTGGCGCAGCTCGTCAATGCTCGAGAAAACCCGCATATATCCTCCCCGCGGCCTGTCACGTCATCTTGGGCGCGGATAAGAAGTGTAATCGAAGCGGGAGGTCAATGCACATTCCGCGATAAAAACGATTATACAGAATGGCCGACTGCTGGGACCGGCCTATATCGGCTCCCGGAAATGGCGTCTCGCGCCGGCTGCTGCGGGGGGTAGCAATGTGCGCTCTGCGCCTCTATCTACTCTCTCCGTCAAGATACCATCACAGTCGGCCGCTATGGAGAATGCATGGACAAACCCTGGAAGATCAGCCGCGGGCCGATTGCCGCGACCGAGTTCGACGTGGAGAAGGCAAACGCGATCAACACGCTGTTGATCCGACAGGTCGGCGTGCTTCCGACAAAGCCTGGCGATCCGATCCTCCCCTTCGCCGTCGGTCTCTTCAACGAGCTGCGTCCGCTTCTGAAGCCCGACGCCGGCGTGACGACGCTCAGGCGCGCGACCGCTGCCTATGTCCACTGCCGGCGCTATTATTTCGCCAGCGCCCAGCCCGACTCCATGCGCCACAACCTAGATGGCGAGCCCGTCGAGCCGCTGTCGCAGGAGGACCGGCTGGTCGCGCAAAAGCGCTTCCTCAGCCTCAAGCAGAGCGCCGCAAAGGCCGAGACGCCGGAGCGGGCGCCGGTTGTTCCCGCTCCTGTCCTGAGCAAAAACGAACAGATCCGCGCTGCACTGCTGCGCAGCAGAAAGAATGCCGTCAGCTAACCCTGGCGGCAGGTTGTTCCTGGGCCCGCCGTAGCGCCATCAGCATCGGGCCGAGAGCGAATTCGCCCCTCTCGGCACGCCGTGTGAGATCTCTGAGATAGCCGCCGGCGGAAGCGATGCACCCTGCCCTTTGCAGGATACAGGCCATGACGGTGGCGGCGTGTGCAGGTCCCATCACGCTTGCCGCCGCCTCATAGGCCGAGGGGCTGACGCCGAGCATCCGGTGCACGACCACAGCCGCCGTCATCAAATCCCGCCAGCTGCGCACTGCGCCGCCCGGGCCGTAATCAGCAATGTCGGGGCAGGCTTGGAGGATCATGCCGAGCGGGAAGGATTTGAGTTCGCCTGCCCTCTTCCTGACGGAGAAGCGCCATCCCGCCCCGCCATACGCCTGCCCTTCCGGCCGATCATCGCCCGATTTCGTCTGCGGCTGATCATTCCGCTCGGTCTGCCTCTCCACCGTTACCCCCTGCCCGCTTTCCAGGCCCGGTTCAAAGTCAATCATGGATTCGGGATACGAATCCTGTATGTGGCGCTCAATCTGGGATTCACTGGCGCTCGGCATCTGAATTTTCTCCTGCAGGTCCAACAGGTTGATAATATTTTCGCGTGTTGTCTCCAGTTCTTGGAGGATCGGCGGGAGGTTTTCCAGATTTGCTGCCTTCGGAATGCGCTGCAGGATCGCCTGGAACATTGACGACAAACGCTGCCAGTCGCCGGGAACGGCTTCCTCGACGGCTGCGGAGATCAGCTTGGCGATGTCACGCCGGCAGATCGTCAGCCGCTCCTTCATGGCGCGCAGCATCTGCCGGTCGGCGGCGATACGCGTCGCCATCGTCTCGATTTCGTCGGCGCGGGCGAGAAGTGGCGCGAGGCTGAAGCCGTAGGCTTCGTCGATCCCGCCTTCCCTGCCGCGGCGCACATAGCGCTTGCCGTTCGGGCTATCCTTGCGGGAGATCAGGCCGGCCTCGACGAGTACGGCGAGATGCCGGCGCAAGGTCGCCGCGGCCATGCCGCGGGCCCTGAGCGAAAGCTGCGCGTTCGAGGGAAACACCACCAGCGGCTTTTCGCCGGAGAGCTCATCCTCCGGGTGAAAGCTCAGCAGCGCATCGAGCACCGTCAGCGCCCGATCCGTCACGCCGAGTCCCGCCCGCGCTTCGCAGGCCGATCGGAACAATTTCCATTTGTTGCGCGTCGTTCCGGCCGCGATCGCTTCGCCTCGCCGCTGTTTCAGCAGCAAGGCAAGCGTCATCGGCCGCCGCCCGAAGGGCGTCGTCACATATTCACTCTCCATTTCCTTCACCTCTATTCGGGCAAAAGAAATCCGCTCACCGAAACGATGCGAGGGAAAGTGCTGCAGCGTCATTTGCCCGTCTGAAAAGACGTCAGGGCGCTTCAGGACTCTTGACGGGGATTCGTGAAAATGCGATTCTCTGTCTTGCTAAGGATGTGAGAAGGGCTTCCACGACTCGTTCGTTTGGGGGCCTTTTTCTTTTGCGGTTTCAGTCTCCTTGATTGCCCTCCTCGGCGAGGAATTGGTCATAGAGCGCATCCAGCCTACTCGAGAGAAATTCCCCAAAGCGGCCGGCATTTTTCGCCTTCATCGAGAGCGAGAACGCCTTGCCGTCATTGCTCATTTCGGCCTTCACCGCCTTGTCCCGCGGCTGCCAAGTCACCTTCCTCGCGGTGACCGTTTTCTTCACTGGCCGCGCGGTTTTGTTCAGCGCGGCGTAGAGCGCTTCGAAACGTTTGTCAGAAGCCAGCTGATGAAAGCTATCGTCCTGCAGGACCTTGGCGATGCTTGCCGCATTGGCCGGTCTGCCCGCGAGCAGCGACAGCTCCACCCAGCGCTCGCGCCCGACACCGGGCGCAGGCCCGATCGCCTGGACGACCTCCTGCGCGATGCGATCCATGACCGACATCATCTTCGAGACCGAAGCCGCGTTGGCGGCAAGTGCTGCCGAGATGACCTCCCTGTCGTAGCCGAGCTCCTCCAGCCGTCTGGCGAAGAGCGCGCGCTCGATGAAGGTAAGGTTGGCGCGCGCCGAATTCTCCTGGCCCTGGGCGATGACATGCGTCCGGTCGTCCATCGTCTTGACAACCGCCCTGACATTGCGGCCGAGCTCGCGGGCCGCGCGCAGCCGCCGATGGCCGAAGACCACTTGGTAGCGCCCTTCGATCCTTGCGTGCGGACGCACCAGGATCGGCGTATCCTGGCCACGCGCGCGGATCGCTTCCACCAGTGCGTGGAAATCCTCGTCATCCTCCGATAGACGATCCTTTACGAAGGAGGCCTCGACGAGATCGGGGTCAAGGTCGACCACCGCTTCGCCCTCCAGGAATTTCTCGGCCTGCTTGGCGAGCTCATCCAGCGAGCGGACGAGCGACCGACCTGCCCCGCGCATCGGATAGCTCGGCGCGCCCGCGTTTTCATCAGGCATCTCGGCCAGCCCTTCAAGCAGATTCTTTCGTGCCATCGCGTCCTCCGATTGCGGTCATTTTATTGATATGCTTCAGGGAAATGGCAAATTTGTCAGCCGACAAAGTCACCGTCCCCATGCCTGGTGAATTAGGCCGGCGATTTCCGCGTTGACGCCATCCATGGCCTCCAGCGCGCGATCATAGGTTCCCCGATTCATCGAGGAGCGCTCGACTTCATACAGCGTCTGTTTGGTGATGCCTGCATCCGAGATCGCCGTCGACTTGACCATCTGGTTCTTCAGCATGAACTCGTGGAACATGGTCGACATGAAGCCGACCATCTGCGCCTGCGGCACATCGGTCGGCTCATAGCGGGTGATGAGATAGCGGTACCAGGAGAGGTTCACTTCGGCGCCGGCGGCGCGGATCGGCTTCAGGATGCCGCCGAGCATAAGAAGGAACTGGCCCATCGACATGACGTCGAGCATCTGCGGATGGATGGTGATCAGCACGCTCGTTGCCGCCGTCAGCGCCGTCAGAGTGAGGTAGCCGAGCTGCGGCGGGCAATCGATGACAACGACGTCGTAGCGGTCATCGACTTCGGCGAGCGCGCGGGAGATGCGGGTGAAGAAGGTCTTGCCGTCATTGCTGGTTTTATCGGCCATGGCGAGCGGCGTGTCGTACTCATATTCCTGCAGGTCGAGATTGGCCGGCACGATGTCGAGACCGGGAAAATTGGTCTTGTGGATGATTTCCGAGAGCGGCTTCTTCTCCCCGTCATAGCGGATCGCTTCATAGAGCGACGGAGCCTGGTCGAACTCCGGCTGGAAGCCGTGCAGCG
The DNA here is from genome assembly GCF_005862215.1 of Rhizobium sp. MHM7A. Classification (NCBI taxonomy): domain Bacteria; kingdom Pseudomonadati; phylum Pseudomonadota; class Alphaproteobacteria; order Hyphomicrobiales; family Rhizobiaceae; genus Rhizobium; species Rhizobium sp. MHM7A. The sequence continues at coordinate 168,027 of NZ_VCHT01000006.1, read as the reverse complement.
AGGAGAGCGAGGCTTGCGGATCGAGGTCGACGGCAAGCACGCGATGGCCGGTCAGCGCCAGATGCTGGGCAAGATGGGCTGATGTCGTCGTCTTGCCCGAGCCGCCCTTGAAGTTGACGACGGCGATCACCTGCAGCTTCTCATGGCCGCGGCGATGCGGCACATACTTGCGGCTCTCGGAGCGGCCATGTGCATCGAGATAGCGTCTGAGTTCCAGCATCTGCTCGGCGCTGTAGGAGCGCCGGCCGGAAGGCGAGGTCTGCGGGCAGGGGCCTTTGCCCTCGAGATGCAGCTTCTTCAGCGTGCTCTGCGACGCCCCGACATAATTGGCGACCTCGGCGAGAGAAAAGCTTCGCAGCGTCTTCTTCGCGTTTGGCGGAAAGCGCTGCACGCTGAGCAGATGCAGCTTCTTCGAAATCACGTCGCCCTGCTCGAGAATCTGATCCTCGAAATAGAGCGGCGCGGCCTTCACGGCGTTTGAATTAGCGTTCATCGGCAGCGATCTCTCGGATAACGATTTTCGGGTTCGAAAGCCCTTCCAACCGTTACTATCCGCGATTCTTCGATGCCGGCCAAGAAATTTAAGGTTAACGCATATTAACCTTTTCATTGCCCGTTCAAGCGCTTGGCCCCGATGCACGGCTTCTGGAAAGCCGGGAACTTTGGGCCGGGGGCGCGGCGAACGCGCCCCCGGCGGCGCCCGGCCGAAGGGGAGGGGGCATTCGGCGGGCTTAACTCAATGGCGCCTCACCCGAGGTGATGCGCTGTTCGTCCGCGCCGAACAGATGAACGGCATCGTGGATCGGCGCGATCCTCAGAATATCGCCGGGGGCGGCCCTGATCCGCTCGCGGAAGACGCAGGTCAGCGTCTGCCCGCCTAGCCGGGCGAGGACGAGCGTTTCCGAGCCGGTAGGCTCGACGACAACGGTCGTCACCTCGATGCCGTTGGGGTCGAGCCTTATATGTTCGGGGCGAATGCCGTAAGTGACGGCGTTGGCTGGCCGGCGTTCGCTCGGCAGCAGCAGGCCGTCGACAGTCCGGAATCCGTCTTCCACCATGCTGCCCTCGATGAAATTCATTGCCGGCGAGCCGATGAAGCCGGCGACGAAAAGATTGCTCGGGCGGTCGTAGAGTTCGAGCGGCGAGCCGGACTGCTCGATCAGCCCGTCCTTCATGACGACGATCTTGTCGGCCATGGTCATGGCCTCGATCTGGTCGTGGGTGACGTAGATCGTCGTCGTCTGCAGCCGCTGGTGCAGCTCCTTGATCTCCGAGCGCATCTGCACCCGGAGCTTGGCGTCGAGGTTCGACAGCGGCTCGTCAAAAAGGAAGACGGCCGGGTCGCGCACGATCGCCCGGCCCATGGCGACCCGCTGCCGCTGGCCGCCCGAGAGCTGCTTCGGATAGCGCTCCAACAGGGCTTCCAGCCCGAGGATTTTCGCCGCATTCCCGACCCGCTTGTCGATCTCTGCCCTCGGCATGCGCTTCAGCCGCAGGGAAAAGCCCATGTTCTTGGCCACCGTCATATGCGGATAGAGCGCGTAGTTCTGGAACACCATGGCGATATCGCGGTCCTTGGGCGCAAGCTCGTTGACGATGTGCTTGCCGATCTGGATATTGCCAGAGGTGATGCCCTCCAGGCCGGCGATCATCCTGAGCAACGTCGATTTCCCGCAGCCTGAGGGGCCGACGAGGACGACGAACTCACCGTCGCCGATATCGACCGACACGCCTTTGATGGCTTTGAAGGCGCCGTAATCCTTGCGCGCATTGCTGACCGAAACATGGGCCATGAAACTCCTCCCGAAATCGCCGTCAAAGTCCGTTCAAGACACTTTTGAGATAGTCGAGGCCAAGGCGCGCGCCTTGCCTGCGCGCGGCCAAGTCCTTGCCCGGCCAGCCGTAAGAGGCGTCCTCGTGCTCGATCGACAGCGTGCCGGCAAAACCGTGGCCGCGTGCCTGCCGCAAGAAGCGCGGCCAGTCGAGGAGGCCGAGCCCCGGCAGCTTGTAGTGCCACCAGCCCTTGCCGTGATAACCGAGCGCCTGCAGGGCCTCTTTGTCGATCGCCGTATCCTTGGCATGCAGAATAGCGATGCGATCCTTCACCGCCTCCAGCGCCCGATAGGGATCGACGCCGATGCGGATAAGGTGCGAGGGATCGAATTCGAGGCCGAAGCGGCGGTCCTCGATCCGGCGGAAAAGCTCCTGCCATCCCTTCGGCGTCGTCCCGATGAAGTTATCTCCAGGTCCCGGCCAGTTCTCGATCGCGAAGGTGAGGCCGCTTGCCTGCGTCTCTGCGATCAGCCCATTCGCGAAGTCGGCGAAGTCGTCGTAATTGGCCTCGTCGCTCGCCGTGTCGTCCCGCCCAGGGAAAATCACGAAGATCGGGACGCCCGCTTGCCCAATGGCGCTTGCAAATTCTGATGTCCCCGCCCGAAGCTCCCGCCGCCTTTCGCGATCGGCATCGAGCTGATTGCCGAAATAGGTGATCGAGGAGACGAAGAGGCCGCGGCTTCTTGCCAGCGCGACGGCATCCTCCACCCGGTCGGGCGCCTTGATATGACCGCCGACGTCGATCTCGATTGCATCGAAACCGGCCGATGCGGCAAAATCCACCACTTCCTCCAGCGGTCGGTCATTGAAAGTTGAGGTATAGAAGCCGATCGTCACCATATCCTCCGGGCCAAGCGGCCGTTCAACTGTTCAGCCGGTCCATGAATTTGAGCGGCGAGCGCGTCCGCTGCGCGACATCGGCCGAGGCGAGCATGAGGGCCGCCGCCATCGGCATCGCCGCCGCGCCCATAGCCGATGCGTCCTCGCCGATCGAGGCGCGATGGAGCGAGGGCAGGTTCGTATCCTGCGCATCGAGATGTTCGTGCACATAACGCAGCAATTCATCGACGATGCGGATCGGCAGCCGGCCGCCGACGAGCACGGCGTCGGGATCGACGATCATGGCGATATGTTTGACGGCGACCGCCAGATGCGCGCTCATCTCCTTCAGCCACTGCGAGACGAGGCGCTTGCCGCGGGCGTCGAGCGTCAGCAGATCCTGCGGCACGCTCACCTTGATCCCGTGCCGGGCGAGGAAATCATAGAGGAAGAACAGCGAGAAGATCTCACCGAGAAGTTGGACCTTCTGCGCCTCGCCGTCGCGGCCATCGGCAATCGGAAGCCAGCCGATCTCGCCGCTGAGGCCCATGGCGCCGCGATGGCCGTTGCCGTCGAGCACGAGGCCACCGCCCGGGCAGGCATTGACGGCGATATAAAAGAAGCTGCTGCTTTCGGCGCCGAGGCCGTAGTTGAGTTCGGCAAGAGCGGCGGCATTGGCTTCGTTTTCGGTGAAGACGGGATGCGGCGTCAGGCTCTCCAGCGCCGCCCGCACATCGAATTCCGTCCACTCCTGATAGGCGTCGGGCTTGCCGAGCAGCGAGATTTCGCCGAGCCAATCCGGCATGGCGAGGCCGATACCGGCAAGGCGCGCATCGTCGATCAGCCGGCTGCGCTGGAAATGCGAGATCGCATCTGATGTCAGCTGCATGAATTCCGCCGGCAGGATGAAGCGTTTTTCGTGATGCACGCGGGCGCGAACATTGCCGACGGCGTCGACTGCGAGAATCGTCAGATGGTCGCGGTCGATATTGACGCCTATGGCGTAGTAGGCGTCCGGATTGATCTCGAGCTCGATTGCCGGCTGGCCTCTCAGCCCATGCCGACGGCGAGCTTCCATGATCAGGCCCTCGTCCAGCAGGCGGTCGACGATGCGGGCGATCGCCGGTTTGGTGAAGCCGGTTTGCCTGGCTATCTCGGCGCGCGAAATCGGCGCCTGTCTGTGAATGCAGCGCAGGACGACGGCCCTGTTGTGCTCGCCCGCGTCTTCGACATTGGCGCCCGTCAGATCGGGGGAGGGCCTGGCGCCGAGTGTCTGGTTCATAGGTTCAATCCTTCCTCACGCGTGGAGAGTGGAGCAGACCTCTTCATCCCTTCACCGCGCCGCTGGTCATCGCGCCGAGGATCAGCCTCTGGAGCGACAGGAAGGCCACGATCGCCGGAACGACGGAGATCAGGCAGGCGGCGGCTAGCAGCTGGATGGACGAGTCAGTCTGCATGCCACGGAAGTTAAAGATTCCGACGCCGATCGGCATCAGGTCATTTTTCGTGAGCAGCAGGAAGGGCACCAGGAATTGCGACCAGCCGGCAATGACGGTGATGATGAAGACTGAGGCGATGCCCGGCGCCGACAGGGGCAGAATGATGCGCCAGAAGACCGAGAAGCGGTTGCAGCCGTCGATCATGGCAGCCTCGTCAAGGCTGCGCGGAATGCCGTCGACGGTGCTCTTCAACAGCCATGTCGCCAGCGGAACGCCGAGCGCGACATAGACCATGACGACGGCGAAATGCGTGTCCAGTAGGCCGAGCCGGTTCATGTAGCGATAGAGCGGCACCATGATGACGAGCGGCGAGATCATCTGGAAGAGAAGCAGCCCCATCATCGAGAGGCCCTTGCCGCGGAACTGGAAGCGCGAGAAAGCGTAAGCGGCGGGCAAGGCGACGATCAGCACGCCGAAGCCGCTCAAGGCAGCAAGTTTGAGGCCGTTCCAGAGATAGATCGGAAAGTAGCTGTTGTTCAGAACGGTGATGAAGTTCTGGATGGTGGGATTGTCGGGAATGTAACGCGCCGCGCCGCGATAGACCTCGCGCTTATCACGAAGCGCCATCGACAGGAGATAGGTGAGGGGACCGGCGAAGAAGACGAACATCACCAGCATGAAGAGATAGCTCATGGCATCGCCGAGCCGGCTTCCTGTGCGTCCGCTCATTGCTCTTCCTCCTCCGGCAGGAAGGATGCGTAGATGAAGGCAAGCCCAAGGCTGATGATCAGCATCAACACGGAGAGCACGCTGCCGCCGGAGAGATCGTAGTTTCGGAACACAATATTGAAGACGTAGAGCGAGATCACCTCGGTCGCGCGCCCCGGTCCGCCGCCTGTCAGTGAGATGATCGCATCGAAGGTGTTCACTGTCTGGATGGTGATGAGGATCATGTTGACGAGGATGGCGGCGCGCAGCTGCGGAAGTGTGACGAAGAAGAACTGCTGGGAAGCCGTCGCGCCATCGACTTCCGCTGCTTCATAGAGAGAGGGATCGATCGATTTCAGCGCCGCATACATGACGACCATCGAAAAGGCGGTGCCGCGCCAGATGTTCGAAATCAGCGTTGACCAGGGGGCCATCGCAGGGTCCGAAAGCCAGGCGACGGTCGGCATGTGCATCAGCCTCAAAATGCTGTTCAACGCGCCGTAGGGCGCTTCGGAAAACAGCATCTGCCAGATGATGCCACCGGCAATGCCCGGCACCACCCAGGCAACGAGCGCCGTTGTTCTGAGAATCGTAGTGCCGAACAGGCCGCGCTTTTCGCCGCGAATGACGGTGACGGCGACCGCAAGACCAAGGATCTGCTGGCCGATGACGCTGCCGCCGACGAAGATCAGCGTCGCCCAGAGAATGTCGGGGAGTTGCGGCGAGCTGAGCGCGTTGGAGATCGAGCCAAACGTATATTGGTGGTTTTCGCCGATCAGTGTCGCATTGGTGAAAGAAAGCCGGAAAACGTCGATGACGGGATAAAGGTAGAATATGCCAATGACGATGATCACGGGCATGATCCAGGGCAGGGGCGCACCGGCAAACCGGCGCATGAACGTTCTGCTTTGAGGCGGGGTGTCAGCCTCGATGGCAATAGGGCTCATTGGCTTCTCTGTCCGGGTTTGGCACTGTCGACGGCGCCTGAAGGGCAGGCGCCGCCGCGGTCGAAAGCGTTGGAGACGCCCGCCGGATCACAGACGCTTGTAAGCCTCCATCGCCGCGCTGAATGCGGCATCCAGGGCTTCTTCCGGTTTCTTCGTTCCCGACAGCACGTCGCCCATCATGATCTGGATCTGGTTGGAGATCTCGGGATAGATCGGCACGCCCGGGCGCGCCTGGCCGTCGACCAGCGCATTGGCGAAGGTCTTGTTGGCTTCCGTCGAGAAGACCTCGTACTTGTCGAAGAGCGACTTGCGGGTCGGCAGCTGCTGCTGCAGTGCGTTTGCCGGGCCCATGTAGACGTCGCGCGCCAGATTGGCGCACATTTCGATCTTCTCCTTGTCCTTGCTGAACGAAGCGATGGTCCAGCCGCCGGTGCCGGTCGAGCGTTCATTGGCCGAAGGGCCGGGGATGGGCGAGAAGGTCCAGTTCTTGAATTCCTCTTCGTCGAGCGTCGACTTCAGCTGAGCATATTGCCAATTGCCGCCGATGAAGAGCGCCGTGGTCGCCGCAGCTGCCGCCGCGTTCATGTCGTCATAGTTGGCGATGGTAGTGACGCGCTTCGGGGCCGCGCCGGAATCGACGAGATCCTTGAAGTAGTTCAACGCCTTCAGGAATTTTTCTTTGTTCTCGCCTTCGCCGAAGACCGGCTTGCCTGAATCGTCGACGAGCTTGCCGCCGAGCGCCCAGTAGTTCGCCAGCCAGTCGAAGGTCGTGCCTTCCCAGCGCCCGCCGTTGAAGAGCACGCCTTCCATGCCTTCCTTGGTGGAGGCGAGCGCGGCCTTCTTCAGGTCGTCCCAGGTCTGCGGCGCATCTGCTACGACAGACTTGTTGCGATAGAGCACGCGAAGGTCCGTATCCCACCACCAGGCGCGGATCGTCTGGTCCTTGTCGGTGATGCCCGCGCGGATGAAGGGGAAGAGGTCGTCCACTTCTTCTTTGGAGAAGTAGGGTGTGAAATCCGCCAGCACCTTGTTGACCATGAACTGCGACAGCACGAAGGAGTCGACGGCGGCGCAATCCGGCGCATTGCCGGCCTTCGCCTGCTCCAGCATCTTGGCCTGTTCGGTGCCGATGTCGGAGGACATGAATTGCATCTGCAATTTCCAGTCCGGGTGCTTCTTGATGAAATCGACGAAGAGCTTCTGGTAGCCCTCGGCGATGGCGGGATCCGAATTGTTCGGGCTGTCGTTGGTAAGGCGCACGACAAGGGCTTTTGCCGCATCGGCGAGGCCGATCCGGTCTTTTGTGGCAAGTTCCTGGGCAAAAATCGTGGATGCTGAAAATAATGCAGTGCTCAGCGCCAATGCGCTGACGGTCGCGCTCTTCATGATGGGTCTCCTCCCCATTTTGAACGAATTACAGCTTGGCGGTCGGTTGACCTCTCCTCTTTTCCGTGCTGCATTAATTAGATTAAGTTACTTTGATTTGATGTCAAGCCAGAGCTTGGGAGGTTAGGATGCTGGCGACATTCAACAGCAGCTAGCGCACGCTCCGGTTTTCGGAAGGGATGCGTTTCGAATTTAGTTATGAAGCGCGCCTTACGCACGCGCGGCGCATCCACCCGCAATTTTCCTGAAGAAGAGCCCGAGCGATCGCGGATGGCCGCGAACGCAGGCGGTGGTTTTTGCCCGGCGGCAGCGGCAGCCGGTAACTCTGTGGAGGAGACGATGCGTTTACTCATTCTCGGCACCGGCGGCATGGCCAATCACCACGCTGCTCATTTTAAGGCGATCGAAGGCGTCAGCGTCGTCGCCGGCGTCGATGTCATCCCGGAGCGGCTGGCGGCGTTCTGCACCGAACACGGCATCGCCAATCATTTCTCCACGCTCGAGGAGGCGCTCGCCTGGGGCGAGTTTGACGCGGTGGCGAATGTCACGCCTGACCGCATTCACCACCCGACGACGCTCCAGGCGATTGCCGCCGGCAAACATGTCTTCTGTGAAAAGCCGCTCGCCACGGATGCGGCCAAGGCCATGGAAATGACCGAGGCGATCGAGCGGGCGGGCAAGGTCGGCATGGTCAACCTCACCTATCGCAATTCACCGGCGTTGCAGAAGGGCCGACAGATGGTTCTCGCGGGCGAGATCGGCGCGGTGCGCCATGTCGAGGCGTCGCATCTGCAAAGCTGGCTGGTCGGCCGCCACTGGGGCGATTGGAAGAGCGAAAGCAAATGGCTCTGGCGGCTGAGTAAAAAGCACGGCTCGAACGGCGCGCTCGGCGACATAGGCATCCACATCGTCGATTTCGCCTCTTATGGTTCCTGCCTCGACGTTGCTCATGTCTTCGCGCGGCTGAAGACTTTCGAAAAGGCGCCCGGACATAAGATCGGCGAATATGATCTCGACGCCAATGACAGCTTCACGATGAATGTCGACTTCGCCAATGGCGCGATCGGTACGATCCAGGCGACGCGCACGGCCGCGGGCCAGATGGACCAGCTGCGCCTCAGGGTCTATGGCGAAACAGGTTCGGTCGAGATGATCTACGATACAGGCAAATCGACGTTGCGCGCCTGCCTTGGCGAGGACGTCCATACCGCGACTTGGCGCGACGTGCCCTTCGATCCTGTGGAGACGAACTATCAGCGTTTCGTCCAGGCTGTGCGGGCGGGCAAGACCCAGGAACCCTCCTTCCGGCGTGCCGCCAACATCCAAAAGGTGCTGGACAAGGCGCTCGCCTCCGATCTCAGCCACGCCGACGAAGCGATCGGCTGAGCCCGCCAGAGTTCAGGCCGAAGCCGGCGGCAGCAGCAGCGTGTTGAGGAAGGGCAGGAGAGCAGCCCCCAGCGCGACGCCGCCGCCGCTAAAGCTTGCCGGCCGCATCGGCGAAATCCAGGGCGTCAGCAGCGGCCTGGTCGAAGTGTCGCGCCGCTCGACGGAAAGCTGATGGATCAGTGCTTCGATCACTCCTTGCGGCAGGTCGCCGCCGATCATCACCACGCTCGGGGCGATGAAGCCTGCCATGGCGATGATGGGATCGAGCAGGTGCCCCGCGGCATCGCGTATCCATTGCGACAGCGAGGGCGAGGAGAACTCCTCCCCCTTGAGCAGGCGCGCGAAGTCCTTGTCGCCGATGCGCGAGCGCAGGGAATCGAAACCGACGACGGTGTTGAGCTGGACATTGTCGGGCCCGGTCAGCATTTCGCCGATGCTGCCCGCCCGCCCGTGGACGCCGGAATAGGGAATACCGCGGATGAGGAAACCCGCCTGCACGTCATCGTCGATGATGATCATCGCGAGCCCACCCTCAGGCATGGTGCTGCCGATCGTGCGCTCGGCGAGCAGGCTCGCCGTGCATTCGTTTTCGACGTAGGTGCGTGAGATCGTCGACATCGCAGCAAGCTGTTCGCTGCGCGCGTCACTCCAATCATTGGCGGCGATCCCGAGCCCGACGATCGGCAATGTCGCATGCCGATCGGCCATGTCCATGACCGACGCATGCACTGCGCCGACCCCGTCTTCCGGTTCCACGTCGAAATAAACCCGATCATGCACCTGGCCGCTGAGATCGATCAGCACAATTTCGCCGCGGGTCCGGCGAAGTTTGACGCCGATCGAAAACGCGCCCTCCGGGCGCAGCGCGAATTCCGTGGCGGTCGCCCTACCGCCGAGCCCGTTGCGCCGGTTCGACGTCACGAGCTTCTCGTCGGCGAGCCGCCGCAGGATATTGGTGATGCCGGGCCCAGTCAGGCCGCTGTGCCGGCCAAGCTCCGTGCGGGTCAAGGGCCCATGCCGGCGGATCGCTTCCAGGATGACGCGGATATTCCGGTCGGCGATCTCACCCGACCTCAAGCCCACCGATTTGGCGCGGGGAACGCCCATCTCTTGAGTGTGAAGCCGACGCGGCCCGGACCGAAGATACCGCATGACTGTCTTTCCTAGAGCAACATTTCGGTTGTGTATCACGCTAGCAGGTGTTCGTAACGATTTTCCGGTAGATGGGTGTAACGAAGGGCCGCGGCTCTACACAGTTAAGGTGTGTTCGGATGAGTTGCGTGGAGAGTTGAATTCAACCGTGACCGATGAACATTCCCCCGCCACCGACCGCGACCCAAACGCTACGCAGCCAATTCTCATACTGCGTGGGAGCGTCAGATGGATAACCCTTTGCGTTATGGCGCTCCTTTTCGCATACCTTTCACTTATCGCCCTTGGGCAGATCAAAATGAGCAGACCTACAAGTGGCTTCGGAGAGGGCTTGTTCGCGATCGTCTTCCTCGCCCTCATCGTCTATGTTCTGGTAAAGGCTCGGAAGGTGGACTTTACGAAGCCCATAATGGAGATCGGGCCTGACGGCATCTCTAGTCAAAAGCTGTCGAAGCTCATCCCTTGGTCAATGATCGAACGTGTCGATATCGCCGACGCCTGGCACGCGGAATTCATCTATCTGACTGTCCGCAAGGACGCTTATCCGGAGATACTTGAACATTTGCGCAAGCGGCCGCCTCTTGAAAGGACCGTCGCGATACCGCACAGATAGGTTTCAGGGTTCAGTTCAAGGGAAGTAAAGGACATCGTGAATCGCTACTTTGAACGCTCGCGACAAAGCTGAGGCGGAATGAAATTTCGGCTTCCGACAGTGTGGATGGGACGCGTCAAGCGACCACCGATCAATAGCTGCAAGGCCGATCGTTGCCGAAGCCGCCGCGGCAGGCAGGTCTGAGGCCGAAGTCGACGCTGCTATATCCGACCGAACCGGTCTGCACCGGATCGCTCGAACTCGTCGTGCAGGATGATAGCGACACGGCAATCGCGATGACGGCTGTCACGGCTGCCAAGGATTTGCGAATTTGAAGCATCCTACACTCTCCCTCGATGCCCGCATTTCAACGCGAAGCTGGGAAATAGCGCCGAAGGTGCGATCCGGTAACCGTTGATGCCGATCAAGATTTCGTTATTCTTTGAAGCCGGTTCTTGGCCTCGGCCAGAACCTTTGGAACGTCCAAAAGGACTTTTTCCCCGACGCCAATCATCTTGGCGTCGGCGGGACCCCGCTGGGGAAGGGGCCGGGATCGCGCGCGTCGCCTATTTTCAACAGGATAAGCCATGCCGCCCGCCCTTGCCGAACGCCTCCATGGCCGAAGGTTCGGCAAGATCTTTGTGGCAATGCAGGCTGCTCAGGCTGATCAGGGTGTCGCTGTGGGCTGGCACCGGCTGGTGAGCCGATTAAAGGCAGGCGTCTCGATCGAAGATCGCGCAGAGGAGATAGCGCGCCGCGGATTGCTGACCAGCCTGAATGTTCACCCGCAGATGCTTTTTCCGTGCTATGATTGGCCTGCAAAGGCTCTATCTCGACCTCGGCAATATGGCAGAGGCCGAACGCCACTTTGCCCCGGCGTAGGGAGTTGGCGCCCAGCACGGGCGCGACCCCCGGAGCGCTGGGTGTGCCGCCTTTTTTGCTGATCCCGGGCGAGGAGGTTGTTCATGTCCACGAGTAGTGTCGACCGCCCGCTGCAGCCGGGCGACCGGGCACCGAATGTCGTATTCGACGCGATCTCGCGCGAAGGCAAGATCGCGCTCGATGACTTTCGAGGCCGCAGCCCGTTACTGATCGGTTTGTTTCGAGGCCTGCACTGTCCGTTCTGCCGGCGTCATGTCTCGGCGATGGCGCAACTCAATCCGGCCCTGAAGGAGAAAGGCATCGAATGTCTCGCCGTGGTCAAGACGCCGGTCGAGCGGGCGCGGCTCTACTTCCGTTACCATCCGCTACCCGACCTTCTTAGCGCATCCGACCCAGAGGGGGCTTCGCATCGGGCCTTCGGTTTACCCATCCTCGAGTTCACGGAGAATGAAACCGAATGGCCGCACAAGCTCGGGATGGACGCGGTCATGGCAATGCGGATCGATCTGCCGGGGGAGTTGCCAGTGCCGATGAACCCGGCTGCGGCGGGCGACTTTCTTGAGAAAAAGGACTGGTATGAAATTACCGCGGCCGACCGGCAGATTATGATCGCCGGTCACATGCCGCTTATCGGCGAGTTCCTGCTCGATCGGGAAGGCACTGTGCGCTGGAGTTTCACAGAAGCCGAAGAGGAAGGCCAAAATATATGCCGCGCGCCGAGTCCGGAAGAATTGTTGTCAGCGGCTTCCCAAGTCGCACATTAATAAGCGGCTGAAAAATTCCTTCGACGACCACCGGCCTGCGTAATTCTATGGGTTTGAACCATCATCGAGATATTTAGGCGCGGCGGCTAAGGTCTGCCATATGCTTCGTAGCCATTTCCATTCAGTTGTTCCGTGGAGTGACCCGGCGCTGGAGTGAGCAAGCCTCAGCGCATATGCGAGGCCACGTCCGCTCCTTGCCGTTCGACGAAGCGACAGCGGAGCCGCACGACGCCTTTCAGGAGGAGCAGAAGCATCTCGATGCGGCCGCGTATACTAGATGGCTGTCTGCAGCCCGAGCTCGACCACTCGCCCCGACGGCAGTCCGAAATAGTCTGTGGCATTGCTGGCATTCTGTGCGAGCGAAATAAACAGCCGGTCCTGCCAGAATGGCAGGCCGCCTTTCTTCGACGGGAGGATAGTTCGGCGGGAGAGGAAGAACGAGGTCGACATGATATCGAACTTCAGGCCAAGCTTGCGGGCGAGGACGAGCGCACGAGGGATGTTGGGGGTCTCCATGTAGCCGAACGTGATCACCAGCCGGCTGAAGTGGGGATTGAAGCTTTCAAGGAAGATTTTTTCATCGTCCGGAACGAACGGCGTCGTAGAGGTGACAACGCTGAGAATGACGTTCTGCTCATGCAGAACCTTGTAGTGCTTCAGGCTATGGAGCAGTGCGGTTGGCGCTCCTTCGATGTCGCTTGTCAGGAACATCGCAGTTCCAGGCACCGTGAGCGGCTTCTTCCGGGCCAGGTTATCGATGATCGCCGCGAGTGGAATTTCGTCGGCCTTGGTGCGGGAAGCAAGCAGCCGACGCCCCGCTGTCCATGTCTGCATGACGAGCGCCATCGTCGACGCCACCGCAACAGGAACCCAGCCGCCCTCGGCGAACTTGGCAATGTTGGCGGCTAGAAATCCGGCGTCGATCAGTGAAATCGGCACCATGACGGCAAGAGCCGTCGCCAGCTTCCAGCTCCAGATACGGCGGATCACGACAAACAGGAGGATCGAAGTGATCAACATTTCGCCTGTCACGGCGATACCGTAGGCGGCGGATAGGGCGCTTGAATTCTGGAAGAAGAGCACGAGTGCAGCCACGAACATGAATAGCAGGTTGTTTACCTGCGGCATGAAGATCTGCCCGGATTGCGTTTCGGAGGTGTGGAGGATGCGCAGGCGCGGAAGCAGGTTAAGGTGCATCGCCTGACGGACTAGCGAATAAGCGCCGGAGATCACTGCCTGGCTGGCGATGACCGTTGCCGCTGTCGCGAGGCAGACCATCGGAATTCTCGCCCATTCCGGGTGCATGTTGAAAAAGGGATGCTCAGCCGTATGCGGGTTCGCGAGCACGAACGCGCCCTGCCCGAAATAGTTCAGGAGCAGGCTGGGGAAGACGAGCGAAAACCACGCCGTGACGATCGGACGGCGTCCGAAATGTCCGAGGTCGACATATAGGGCCTCGGCGCCGGTCACGGCAAGAAAGACGGCTCCGAGGACCGCGATGGCCGATCCAATGTTGTTTGCTATATATCGGAGTGCGTGTACCGGATTGACTGCGCCCAACACCGACGGGTCGTCAAAGATGTGGATCGCCCCACTGACGCCAAGGACAACAAACCACAGAGCCGTTACGGGACCGAATACCGACGCTACCCCGCTCGTGCCGAACCGTTGTACGAAAAACAGAACGGCAATGATCGTAAGAGTGATAGGCACGACCCAGTTGGACAACGCCGGTGCAACCACCTCGATACCCTCAACCGCGGACAGAACGGAGATCGCCGGCGTGATGATTGCGTCGCCGAGAAAAAGCGAGGCTCCGATCACGCCGAGGACGAGAACCCACTTCGGCCGTCCGGCAAGACCTTCGCGAGCGAGAGTCATGAGAGACAGGGTGCCGCCTTCGCCCCGGTTGTCCGCCTTCAGCACGAACGTCACGTATTTCAACGTGACGACGATGGTAAGCGCCCATACGATCAATGACAGGATTCCAAGCACGTCGGCTCGATCCGCTCCCGAACCGCCGGTGGCATGGAGGGCTTCCCTGAACGCGTAGAGCGGGCTTGTCCCGATGTCGCCATAGACGACGCCCAAGGCGGCGAGAACGAGAGACGGCAGTCCTTGCCGAGCCTGGTGTTCCAGCTCCGGATCGGCTGATCGCAGCTTGTTGTCGGTCAAATGGCGTTTCCAGTTGGCGAGCGATGACCGCGGGAAATTGCCACTGGCTCGGCCTAATGGCAATCCGAAAACGAACACAAATGCCGCCTTCGTTGCCGCTCAGGATGTCGATGTTTCTTCCCGGGCGACACGATGACTGTCGAAAATTTCACTGGCATAGGAGAAATCTAATTCGCCACCTGCGGGGGGCGCCAAGAAGCTGGAACTCAAATCATTATCCCTGTCTCGTTCCCCTTCGAGCTTGTCTCAAGCGAACGCTCTCTCAGTGGTGGAGGAAAAGCACTGTCGGAGAGGCGTTCAGCACCTCGCGTGTCGTTGATCCGAAAATTTCCCGAATGCCGTGATGCCCGTACGCGCCCATCACGATCACTTCCACATTTAGGCTCTTGGCGGGGCCCAGGATCGTCTCCGCGGGCGTTCCTGCTTCTCGATCTCCCAGACCGATCGCGCGCGCGTGGGGAGTACCATGTCGTGCGAGGAGCTCGCACGCACGTCCGGCCGTTTCCATCGCCGCACCCGATTCATCCGCGACCGTCATGACGTGCACTGCTCTGCCCGGGAAAGCCTGAGCAGTGCGAACATGTGCAATGCCCGAGAGGCGGCAGCACTGCCAACAGCGCCTTGGATATAGAACCCGTGTGTCGCGGCTATAATTGCGCAATCAACAATAAACTAGAAACTATTGCTGCAATTGTGAGGCGTCGGATTTGACGGCATTATCAACCCGTCAGACGAACTCAGCGTCGCCTGAAGCTCTCAAAGCGAAGTTCGTAGGAACCCCGAATGACCGATGCCCTTTCCTCCGTGACCCGCAGGAGCGTGCTGCTTTCTGCAGGTGCCGCCGCAGCGGTCATGACAATATCACCCACTCTCAGCGTCGCGGCCAATGGGGCTGCCGCCATCAATCTCATCGAAGGAACCAAGACAATGGCATATGTAACCACCAAGGACGGCGTTGAAATCTTCTACAAGGACTGGGGTCCGAAGGACGCTCAACCCATCGTCTTCCATCATGGCTGGCCGTTGTCTTCTGATGACTGGGACGGACAGATGCTGTTCTTCCTCTCCAGGGGTTACCGTGTCGTCGCCCATGACCGCCGTGGTCATGGCCGCTCCGCCCAGGTCTCGGAAGGTCACGATATGGACCATTATGCAGCGGACGCTTTCGCTGTGGTCGAAGCACTTGACCTGAAGAACGCCGTTCATATCGGCCACTCCACTGGTGGCGGCGAAGTCGCCCGGTACGTCGCCAAGCACGGTCAGCCTTCTGGACGCGTCGCCAAGGCGGTTCTTGTCTCCGCCGTCCCTCCGCTAATGCTGAAGACCGAAAGCAACCCTGAAGGCCTGCCGATGGAAGTTTTCGATGGCTTCCGCTCCGCACTCGCCGCCAACCGCGCTCAGTTCTTTCGGGACGTTCCCGCCGGACCCTTCTACGGCTTCAACCGCGATGGTGCGACCGTACAGGAAGGGGTGATCCAGAACTGGTGGCGGCAGGGAATGATGGGCGGCGCCAAAGCCCACTACGACGGTATCAAGGCCTTCTCCGAAACCGACCAGACGGAAGACCTGAAAGCGATCACTGTCCCTACACTCGTCCTGCACGGCGAAGACGACCAGATCGTTCCGATCGCCGACTCGGCGCTGAAGTCCTCCAAGCTCCTGAAGAACGGCTCTCTCAAAACCTATCCGGGGTTCTCGCACGGCATGCTGACCGTCAACGCCGATGTCCTGAATGCCGATCTCTTGGCCTTCGTGAACGCCTGATCGGTCCGGCGGCGGGTGCGGCCTCCCATGCATCCGTCGCCTCCATGAACCACGAGTGCATACTCGGCACGCCATCATCTAATGCAAGGAACTTATCATGACGAACAGCAACCCGTCCAAGAAAGTAGAGAACCATGGCGTCGCCTGGGAGCGCGCCTTCGGATACGTTCAGGCCTTGCAGGTCAAGGACACGATCTATGTCTCGGGCCAGTTGAGCCACGATGACAATGGCAATCTTGTCGCTCCGGCGGAACTCGACGCGGATAAGCGGCCTGCGGACTTCTCGCAGATGGAGAGCCAGATCCGCCAGACCTATGTCAACGCAAAGACTCTGCTCGCCAAATATGGTGCGACCCTCGATGATGTCGTTGAAGAGACACTGTACGTGCTTGATGTTCCTAGCGCGTTTGCGGCCGCATCCAAGGTGCGCAAGGAAATGTACGGCACCGATGTGCCTCAGTGCGCCAGCAACCTGATCGGGGTTTCGGCACTGGCTTTCTCCGAGCAGATCGTCGAAATCACATTCCGCGCGGTTGTCGACCGACCCGCTGATTGATCGCGCGGCAGTTACGCCATGAACCCGCCGGAGGCGATGGGTCTCCGCCGGTGATCTCGTTTCAAACGGTTTCTACGATGCCCAAAAGACTCGCCGCCAAGACACCCTCTTTTGCCATGCAACTGACCCCCCAGCTCGTCGCCAAAACCCTCAAATTTGTCGAAGACGAGGGGCCGGAACCAAATTGGACTCCGATTTCGTCTGCGCAGCTCGATGACCTCGTCAGCAGGGTTGAGGAGGAGGCCGGTGACGAGGAGATCTGGGTGTTCGCGTACGGATCCCTGATGTGGAACCCGGGTTTCGAGGTGGCAGCCAGCGAAGAAGCCGTCGCTTACGGCTGGCACCGTTCGTTCTCGTTGAGGATTGAACGGTTCAGAGCCACCTCTGATGCGCCGGGCCTCATGCTGGCGCTTCGGCGAGGAGGAAGCTGCTCCGGTCTTGTCCTCAAGCTCCCGTGCACAACCAAGAGGGAGAACCTGCGTACTCTTCTTGCGCGAGAGATCCGATACGCCGAAGTATGCGACATGGCGCGATGGGTCGCGGTCAAGACACCGACGGGTATACGCCCGGCGCTCACGTTCTGGGCAAGCAGCAAGCAATCTCCGCTCACGGAGAAGATCCCCCTCGAAGAAGCGGCAGGGCTGATCGCCCAGGCTTGTGGACCTGCCGGATCCTGCGCGGAATACCTGCACCGAACCGTTTTGGATCTGGCAGGCCGCAATATCTATGATCGAAACCTGTGGCAGCTACAGCAAATGGTCGCCGCTAGACTTCGAGCACTCCCAGAGGATGATCGGATCTAAAAGCGGTGTGCCGCCAGATCACGCTGACCGGCCTTTGCGTGCGTCAGTCCAGCATGACCATCTTTGCCGCGACCTGCTCCTCGAAGAATTTCGAGAATGACGCAATCCTCGGCGGCAGTGCCTGGTAAGGCGGGTAGAACAGCGTCAGCCACAGGTCCGGCGGCGCCCATCCCTTAAAGACGTGGACCAGCCTACCACTTCGGATGTGATCGGCAATATTGAACCCGGGCAGCAACGCAACTCCTGCACCGTCGGCGGCCATGTCCGCCAGTACCTCGCCACTGTTGGCGCTGAAGGCTCGACCTGCCGAGATCGTGATGCTCGAGCCGCCGTCGGACAAAACCCAGGTCTCGCGCCGGCTCTCGCCACTATAGGCGAGGCAGTCGTCCGGCTTTAGTTCATTGGGATGTTGCATATCGGCGAAACGGCTCCCTGGTGCCGCGACCAGGATGCGCGGCACCACCCTGATCTTTCTCCAGATCGTGTACTTGTCCGAAGGCTGTGATGAGATGCGGATCGCCAGATCATAGTCGTCATCGACGATATTCACCAAACCGTCGGATAAGGAGATCTCGAAGCTCATCTTCGGATAGCGTTCCTTGAAACCTGACAGGATCGGCGGCAGCACCGTCTTGCCGAACCAGGTGGGCGCGCTGATCCGGAGCCGCCCTTCGTCGGCCTTGTGTGCATTCATCACATCCCGCCGCGCTTCTTCCAGCGTCTTAACCGCTGGCTGGATCTGGGCAGCGAAGATTGCGCCGTCAGTCGTCAGCGAGACCTGCCTCGTCGTGCGCACAAAAAGCTGCACGCCAAGTTCTGCTTCAAGCGCGGCAATTGCACGCGTGACGGCTGCGGGGGTCATGTCCAATTCGCGGGCAACCTGGGCGAAATTGCGTTTCTCGGCGGCGAGGAGGAAGGTCCGAAGGGCTTTGTAATCGTTCATGTCATTGTTTCAGTATTTGCAATTCAGTCGAGAGAAATATTGCAATACCCGATGGCGATCAACGGGCGTAGCTTTAACATCAACAAGGAATTTTAACCTACTCAAAGGCATCGCCATGATCAGGGACATCAAGGGACTGCACCACGTGACTTCGATGGCGTCGGACGCGCGGCAGAATAATCGCTTCTTCACGGAGACGCTCGGCCTGCGCCGCGTCAAGCAGACGGTCAACTTCGACGACCCGAGCGTCTACCACCTGTACTACGGTGATGAGATCGGGTCGGCCGGCACGGTCATGACCTACTTCCCGTTCCCGAACATGATGCTCGGCCGCCCCGGCGTCGGCGAGGTCGGCGAGACGCAGTTCTCCGTGCCGAAGGGCTCGCTGAAGTTCTGGCAGGATCGATTTACCGCTCAAGGTGTGGACGGCCTGGAAGTGGACACCGTCTTCGGTGCGAACCGACTTCGCTTCATGGGGCCGGACGGCGACGGGCTTGCGCTGATCGAATCCCCCGACGACACGCGGGCTCCGTGGGTTGCAGATGGAATCCCAGACGCTGCGGCCATCCGCGGCTTCGCCGGCGCCCGCTTCAACCTTCATGACACGGCTGCGACTGAGGAGCTGCTCGGCTTCATGGGCTATCAGCGCGCCGAGAAGGAGGGCGACGTGGCCCGCTTCGTCATCCCCAACGGCAACGGGGCAGATACCATCGATCTCGCAGCGTTGCCGAAGACGCCTTTTGCGCGTCCGGGCGCAGGTTCGGTTCACCACATCGCCTTCGCCGTCGATAACCGTGAGAAGCAGCTTGATGTGCGCAAGGCCCTTATGGACACGGGATATCAGGTCACGCCCGTCATCGACCGCGATTACTTCTGGGCCATCTACTTCCGTACACCTGGCGGAGTTCTGTTCGAGGTTGCCACGAACGAGCCTGGCTTCAACCGGGACGAGGACACGGCGCATCTCGGCGAGGCTCTCAAACTCCCGAGCAGATATGAGGACTACCGCGATGAGATCCAGGCCAATCTTGTGCCGCTGACGGCATGAGCAGCAATCTCCAGACAAAGCCGCGATAAGAGCGCCGCGTTCCGAAAGGGCCGCGGCGCTTTTCATTTCAGCCGCGCCAGCAGTCAAACTATTGTTGCAGATATCGCAATTCAATAGAAATTCTTATTGCAATTCCGTACGCGTTAGCCGCGCGATACGTTTGTTTTCAGCAGCCAAGACAACGAGTGAGCGGCTCCGAGACGGATCCAGCAAACACTTCAAGGATTGCAGAACGAGCGTCGCGCGGGCGTCCGATCAACCGCTGCTGCCCATGTCTAACACCGCAACAGGCGGTCCAAACAAACCGAAGAGGAATTGACCATGTCCAAGCTCGAAGTCCTGACCCCGGCAAATAGCCAGCTCATCTTCATCGACCAGCAGCCGCAGATGGCGTTCGGGGTCCAGTCGATCGACCGTCAGACGCTGAAGAACAATGTCGTCGGGCTCGCCAAGGCCGCCAAGATCTTCAACATCCCGACCACGATCACCACAGTCGAGACACAATCCTTCTCGGGCAACACCTTCCCAGAACTCCTCGCCGTGTTCCCCGAGAACGATATCCTCGAGCGCACCTCGATGAATTCGTGGGACGACCAGAACGTTCGTGACGCTCTGGCGAAGAACGCCGCGAACGGCCGCAAGAAGATCGTCGTCTCCGGTCTCTGGACCGAAGTCTGCAACACCACATTCGCTCTCTCGGCTCTCCATGACGTGCCGGAATACGAGATTTACATGGTCGCCGATGCCTCCGGCGGCACATCCTCGGACGCACACAAGTACGCAATGGATCGCATGGTGCAGGCAGGCGTGATTCCGGTCACCTGGCAGCAGGTCCTGCTCGAGTGGCAGCGCGACTGGGCTCGTAAGGAAACCTACGATGCCGTTACAACTCTCGCAAAGGAACATTCGGGCGCTTACGGCATGGGCATCGACTATGCCTACACGATGGTTCACGGCGCAGAGGAACGCGTCAAGCACGGCAAGCGCATCGGACCGAACCCCGCGAAGTAACGGGCTGATCAGACCGCTCCGATAACCCCATCGGAGCGGTCCTTTTCGCAATCGGAGAACATCACATGAAGCTCTATCTCCTATCGCTTGGCGCAGGGCTGCTCGTCGGTATCGTCTACAGCCTGCTCAACGTCCGATCACCCGCACCGCCTGTCATTGCCCTGGTCGGCCTTCTCGGAATCCTTGTCGGCGAACAGATCATTCCGTTCGCGAAGACGCTTTGGAGAAGCGAGCCGGCGGCCATCTCATGGCTTCACCAGATCAAGCCGCACATGTTCGGTCACCTGCCGAAGGGTAGCGATGGTATCAACATTGCTCGTCAGGCAGATGCGAGTGTAGAGGAGAGGGGTTGATGACGACGCGTCGATCCTTTCTCGGAGGTGCATCGAGCCTGGCGTTTTCGAACCTCTTCTCACCAGCGAAAGCTGCCGATCCCAACCAGACCGGAGTAGACATCATGCATCCCGACCTGATCCTCCACAATGGCCGCGTGACGACCCTTGACCGGACCAATCCGAATGCGACTGCGATCGCAATAAAGGACGGGTTGTTTCTGGGGGTCGGATCCAACAGCGAGATCATGGCGCTGGCTGGTCCCAGCACCAAGATCATCGACCTCAAGGGCAAGCGCGTCCTTCCCGGCTTGATCGACAACCATACCCACGTCGTTCGCGGTGGCCTCAACTACAACATGGAACTGCGCTGGGACGGCGTACGCTCGCTCGCCGACGCGATGGACATGCTGAAGCGCCAGGTGGCGATCACGCCTGCGCCGCAGTGGGTTCGCGTCGTCGGCGGGTTCACGGAACATCAGTTCGCCGAAAAGCGGCTGCCCACTCTCGACGAGATCAACGCTGTCGCGCCTGACACACCCGTATTCCTTCTGCACCTCTATGATCGTGCGCTGCTCAACGGTGCGGCTCTCCGCGCTGTCGGCTACACCCGTGACACCCCGAACCCGCCCGGAGGCGAGATCACCCGCGACGCCAACGGCAATCCTACCGGTATGCTGCTGGCGAAGCCGAATGCAGGCATTCTCTATTCGACGCTTGCCAAGGGGCCCAAGCTTCCGCTGGACTACCAGGTCAATTCGACCCGCCACTTCATGCGCGAGTTGAACCGCCTTGGCGTGACAGGTGTGATCGACGCGGGTGGTGGTTTCCAGAACTATCCTGACGACTATGAGGTCATCCAGAAGCTGTCCGACGAGAACCAGATGACGGTTCGGCTGGCCTACAATCTCTTCACCCAGAAGCCGAAGGAAGAGAAGCAGGACTTCCTGAAATGGACCCAGTCGGTCAAATACAAGCAGGGTAACGACTACTTCCGGCACAATGGTGCGGGCGAGATGCTTGTGTTCTCGGCCGCCGACTTCGAGGATTTCCGCCAGCCCCGTCCGGAGATGGCTCCGGAAATGGAAGGTGAGCTGGAAGAGGTTGTCCGCGTCCTGGCGGAAAACCGTTGGCCGTGGCGTCTGCACGCCACCTATGACGAGACGATCTCCCGTGCCCTCGACGTGTTCGAGAAGGTCGACAAGGACATTCCACTCGAAGGATTGAACTGGTTCTTCGACCATGCCGAGACTATCTCGGATCGCTCGATCGACCGTATCGCCGCCCTCGGCGGTGGCATCGCCACACAACACCGCATGGCATATCAGGGCGAATACTTCGTTGAGCGCTACGGGCACGGCGTGGCGGAAGCGACACCGCCGATCAGGAAGATGCTCGACAAAGGCGTGAACGTCTCGGCCGGCACCGATGCCACCCGCGTCGCCTCCTATAATCCGTGGGTCTCGATGTCTTGGATGGTAACTGGCAAGACCGTCGGCGGCATGCAGCTCTATCCGCGCGCCAATTGCCTCGACCGCGAGACGGCGCTCAGGATGTGGACCGAGAAAGTGACCTGGTTCTCCAACGAGGAAGGCAAGAAAGGCCGCATCGAGAAGGGTCAGTTCGCTGATCTCGTGGTGCCGGACAAGGATTTCTTCTCCTGCGCCGAGAACGAGATCTCCTTCCTTGTTTCGGAACTGACAATGGTCGGCGGCAAGATCGTCTACGGCGCGGGTGACTTCAAGGCGCTCGACGAAAACGACATCCCGCCTGCCATGCCAGACTGGTCTCCGGTGCGCAAGTTCGGCGGTTACGCGGCCTGGGGCGAACCGGAAGGGGCAGGCGCTCGTTCGCTGCGCCGCACCGCGATCTCTACATGCGGATGCGCGAGCAATTGCGGCGTGCACGGCCACGACCATTCCGGAGCCTGGACATCCAAGCTCCCGATTGCCGACCTCAAGGGCTTCTTTGGCGCTCTCGGCTGCTCCTGCTGGGCGGTCTGACGAACATCCAGCTCGGGTGGCCCACCGGCACCCGGGCGTCACTCCATAATTGCCGATTTTGCAATTAAATAGAAACTATTGCTGCAATTGTTGGCAATGCGGTAACCAGTCAATATCGCTCCATCGAACGCAGCCGCTCGCGGTGAACATGCAGGAGCAGATATGACTTACCAATCTCAACTATCCAACCCAATCCGGAGCGGCGTGGCACGCGTGGTCAGATCACCTGTCTTGCGGATGGTGTCGCTGATGGCTCTTTGCGCGGCCTACATCCAAGACCCACTCACCAAGATCTTCGACTTCAACGGTGCCCTGAGCGAGATGGATCACTTCGGTCTGCACCCAGCCTTTTTCTTCGCAGTCGCCGTCATCGTATTCGAGCTGACGGCCTCCGCCATGGTCATCTCGGGCTTCCTGCGCTGGGCAGGCGCGCTGGCGCTGGCTGGCTTCACGCTTCTAGCGACCCTCATCGCCCTCCGCTTCTGGGAGATGGCGCCTGGGATGGACCGCATGATGGCCACCAATGCCTTCTTTGAGCACCTAGGCCTGGCGGGCGCATTCGTGTTCGTTGCAGCATTTGACCTCACAAAGGGAGCAGGCAAATGAGCGCCGCAAAATCACCCGCGGGAGCCTTCGCGCCGCTTGCACAGCCCGTGTTCGCTGTCCTCTGGATCGCCACCGTTATCGGCAACACCGGAAGCTTCATGCGCGATGTCGCAAGCTCCTGGTTGATGACGGATCTGTCCGCATCGCCGGCCGCGGTCGCCATGGTCCAGGCTGCCGGAACCCTGCCGATCTTCCTGCTTGCCATCCCCGCAGGCGTTCTCACCGACATCCTCGATCGCCGCAAGTTCCTGATTGCCGTCCAGGTGCTACTCGCCTCTGTCAGCATCGCGCTGATGGTTCTCTCGCAGACAGGCATGCTTTCGGTCAGCGCGCTGATCGGCCTGACCTTTTTCGGCGGCATTGGCGCGGCGCTGATGGGACCGACATGGCAAGCAATTGTGCCGGAACTGGTGAAGCGCGAGGACGTGAAGAGCGCGGTAGCGCTCAACTCGCTCGGCATCAACATCGCCCGCTCCATCGGGCCTGCCGCGGGCGGCCTGCTTCTCGCTGCCTTCGGAGCTGGGATCACCTATGGCGCGGACGTGGCCAGCTATATCGTCGTGATCGCAGCTCTTGTCTGGTGGCCGCGGACAAAGACCTCCAACGATGCGCTTCAGGAGAACTTCTTCGGTGCGTTCCGGGCCGGCCTTCGCTACACCCGCTCGAGCGAGCCACTGCACGTCGTGCTTCTGCGGGCCGCGATCTTCTTTGCCTTCGCCAGCGCGGTCTGGGCTCTTCTTCCGCTCGTTGCCCGACAACTGCTCGGTGGTGATGCCAGCTTCTATGGCATCCTGCTTGGTGCGGTAGGTGCTGGTGCGATCGGCGGGGCCTTGGTGATGCCTAAGCTGCGTGAACGCTTGAGCTCCGACGGCCTGCTTCTCGGCGCCGCGCTTGTCACAGCAGCCGTCATGGGAGTCCTGTCGCTTGCGCCGCCGAAGATCGTCGCCATCGTGGTCCTTTTTTTCCTCGGGGGAGCGTGGATCACCGCCCTGACGACACTCAACGGAGCAGCACAGGCCGTTCTCCCGAACTGGGTGCGTGGTCGCGGTCTTGCGGTCTACCTAACCGTCTTCAACGGTGCGATGACTGCCGGAAGCCTCGGCTGGGGTGCAGTCGGCGAAGCTGTCGGCATCCAGTCCACCTTGCTCATTGGAGCGGCCGGCCTGCTCATCGCCGGGTTCATCATGCACCGCGTGAAGCTTCCCGCAGGCGATGCCGACCTTGTGCCGTCCAACCACTGGCCCGAGCCGCTCGTTGCCGAGCCAGTTGCCCATGATCGTGGCCCAGTTCTCATCCTGATCGAATACAAGGTCGAGAAGCAGCACCGCACAGCCTTCCTGCACGCTCTCGACCATCTTTCCAGGGAACGTCGCCGCGACGGTGCCTACGGATGGGGTGTCACTGAGGACTCGGCGGACCCTGAGAAGATCGTCGAGTGGTTCATGGTGGAATCCTGGGCTGAACATCTTCGCCAGCACAAGCGGGTCTCGAACGCCGACGCCGATCTGCAGGGGAAGGTTCTGGCTTACCATGCCGGTCCTGAGAAGCCCGTCGTCCGGCACTTCCTGACAATCAACCGACCGACGGCGGCTTGACACGGAAAAAAGGGGTGGCGGCTACGGCTGCCGCCTCCGGATCCTCTGGCGAGCTAGGTAACTCCTGCGAACATTTGCCGATGCGAACGCCGCCAATCCTACCGCAGCAGGCCTTCGCTCCCGAACTCGTCCCAACCGCTCAGCCCGGTCGCGGGGTCGTCATCGTTCTCATCAGCTTGTTTGGCTTTTTCTTGTTTTTTCAGTGATCGCGACAGCTTCGCCTGATAGGCGGCGCGTCTCCTGTTTTCGGCTTTCACCACCGCGTCTTGCTCGCGCCATTCGTCCACGGCCCCGCGGTCGAGCAGATCCTCTACAACCCGTGGATCAAATACATGGAAGGTGATCCGTCGCGCTCGGCCTTGCAGCCGGACGGTCCTCGTTCCAGCACTCGGAAGACGTCCATCCTCCAGCCAACGCTTCCTTTCAGAGGCCGTGATCGTCAGGATGTCCTCGATCTCGCGAGGGATGATCCGAAGGTCTGAAATGTTCTGGAGGGCTTCAGTCACAATCAACGAGGTCGCGCGAAACGCTGTCTTCGAAGTCTCCGGCATGACGAGGGTAAGCTCGCCCGACTCCATGTCCAGCGACTTTCTGACCGCGGGGGACAGGCGGGACCGGATCTCCTGCAGGATTCCCTTCACCCTGACAGCCGATCCGAGCGTCGCCTCCGCGGGGAGTGACCACTCCCTGATCAGCTCGGGATCATTGCTTTTCGTATTTGTTTTCGTCTTGGGCATACTGGAGCAGATGGGATCAGAAGGGGCGAGCGTCAACGGGCATGCCTGTCCTTTGGCGTGGCGGAGTAATCAGTGCCGGGTCGAGCAGCGGCAGAAGAGCCCTGTCATCGCTGCTGTGGTTCGATGGTGATCGAGCGCCGGATTGGAGCCGGCCATCGCTTGACCAAGCCGAAAACCAAGGGACCATCATGGTATCACGGTATCGATTCCGATTTTCTTTCTCCACTGACGTGTTCCACCAGAAAGTCGATGAATGCACGAATGCGAGCGGCCAAATGCTCGTGTCCGGCAAAAACCGCATGGATCAATTCGATGTCTTCGGGATTGTAGTCCTCGAGCACGGGGATCAGTAGACCTGCGTCGATATCCGGTTGGACATGGAATTGGCCGACCCGTCCGAGTCCGCTGCCGGCAAGACAGAGCCGACGCATGATCAGGCCGCTGTTGACCGACGTATTGCCCGAAACGGGTACACGATAGATCTCGGATGAACGCGGATCGCGAAACGGCCACTCATTGAGGCTGCGCCGGAAGTTGAAGCAGAAGCAGTTGCGATCGGCAAGATCCTGTGGCGTTTTCGGTACGCCATGCATTTTGAGGTAGGCGGGAGAGGCGACGATCACACGTCGGCTCTCCAACAGTTTCCTTGCCTTGAGTGCCGAGTCACTCATCGGGCCTGAGCGGATGGCGATATCAGTGCGTTCCTCGATCAGCCCGATGACGCCGTCCGTTAGCGAGACATCGAGCTTGACTTCGGGATAGAGCTCCAGAAACGCTGGAATGAGTGGAAGCAGGTATCGCTCACCGAAGCCCACCGAGGCGTTGACCCGCAGTAGCCCGCGCGGAACCATCCTGCCGCCGCCGGCGACAATCTGCTCGGTTTCGGCAATCTCCGCCAAAATGCGCTGCGCTCTTGCAAGATAGACCTCCCCTTCCGGGG
Source organism: Rhizobium sp. MHM7A (assembly GCF_005862215.1). NCBI lineage: Bacteria > Pseudomonadati > Pseudomonadota > Alphaproteobacteria > Hyphomicrobiales > Rhizobiaceae > Rhizobium > Rhizobium sp. MHM7A. The sequence goes on along the minus strand of NZ_VCHT01000006.1, from coordinate 141,606 downwards.
TCAGCTTCATCGTGCGGGTGGAACGCACCATAAGGCGGGTGCCGAGTCGGTCCTCGATCCGGGTAACGAGCTTGCTGACCGCTGACGGCGAGAGTTTCAACCGCCGCCCGGCCGCCGAAAAGCTCTGCAATTCCGCTGTCGCCACAAATACTTCCATTTCCCCGGCGCGATTATCCATGTCAAAACACCTATGAACTGAGTTCAAAGGTATTTTTTCAATAATCTGGATTATCGCGCAAGTCCTCTTCCGCCATATTGCAAGGCAGCAATCGATCAACCGACAGCATCGCTGTCTCAGCCCCCTCACATCGACGGTGAGGCGGAGAGGAACTTGTCATGCCTTTAGCAATCTTTGCCCTGACGATCGCGGCTTACGCGATCGGGACAACCGAATTCGTGATCGTCGGGCTGCTGCCGACGGTCGCGACGGACCTCAACATCACCCTGCCGCTCGCCGGCCTGATCGTCAGCGTCTACGCGCTCGGCGTCACCTTCGGTGCGCCGATCCTGACCGCGCTCACCGGCAAGATCGAAAGAAAGCCGCTGCTGCTTGCCCTGATGGCTCTGTTCATCGTCGGCAACACAGTCGCTGCTCTGTCGCATAACTATGAACTGCTGCTCGTCGCCCGTGTGCTCGCAGCCTTTGCCCACGGCGTCTTCTTCTCGGTCGGATCGACTATCGCCGCCGATCTCGTGCCGGAAAACCGTCGCGCCTCGGCCATTGCCATGATGTTCATGGGGCTGACGGTCGCCATCGTCACCGGCGTTCCGCTCGGCACCTATATCGGGCAGGTCTTCGGCTGGCGTGCAACCTTCTGGGTCGTTGCCGCCCTTGGCGTCGTCGCATTCCTCGCCATCACCGCCCTTCTGCCGAACACGCTGAAGAAGGCGCCGCCGGCAAGCCTGCTCGACCAGGTCGGCGTTCTCGGCTCCGGTCGTCTGCTGATCGTCTTCGCCATGACGGCGCTCGGCTACGGCGGCACATTCGTCGCCTTCACCTTTCTTGCGCCGATCCTGCAGGAAATCACCGGGTTTTCCGAGCGGAGCGTCAGCCTGATCCTCGTGCTCTACGGCATCGCCATCGCCATCGGCAACATCGCCGGCGGAAAGATCGCCAATCACAACCCTGTTAAAGCGCTGGTCGGCTTATTCATTCTGCAGGCCATAGTGCTGGTCGTCCTGACCTTCACCGCGGTCTCGCCGGTACTGGCAATCATCACCCTTGCCGCACTTGGCTTCCTTCAGTTCGGCAATGTTCCCGGCCTGCAGCTTTATGTGGTGCAGCTTGCCAAGGAGCACCGCCCCGGCGCGGTTGACGTCGCCTCCGCGCTCAACATCGCTGCCTTCAACCTCGGTATCGCCATCGGCGCATGGTTGGGCGGCCTGGTCGTTGAATCGCCGCTGGGCCTTGGTGCAACCCCCTGGGTCGGTGCGATCCTGGTCGTCATCGCCCTCTTCCTGACGATGTGGAGCGGCGTACTCGACCGCCGCACAGTCCCAGTTCCGAAGATCGCCTGATGCCTGGAGCCCGGCGCACCCGCCGCCGGGCCGATCCCGCCCAATTTATCCGGAGAATTCTGATGTCCCATTCAAACATGGGCCATTCTTCCGCGCTTGACCTCATCCGCAAACCGCAGGCGGCCTGACGCTCGGCATCGAGCTGCCGATCGAGAATTCTGCCGCCGCACCAGGTCGCGCGATTGTCACCCCGGCACCGAGGCAGCTCCAAAGCCGATGGAGGATGGTACTGGTCGTTCCCTAATGCGAGTCAATCAACGCTTTGGCCCTGCGCAAGATCGGGTTGGTAAGGCCCTCTGTAAACCGTTGAACGATAGGGAAGAGAACGCTCTTGCTGTCCCCGTCATGTTGTCTCGCCTTACGGAAGTCGACAAGGCTCAGGGCCGCAATCAGTTGCCAATATATCGCTTCCTGCTGCGAAGCTTCCGACATGGCTCGCAGGAAGAGGTCATCTATCGTCGCCGGCGAGCTCGATCCTAGATCCCTCAGTACCTCACCCCTTCTCCTCAGTATCTCCGGGTTCATCCAGAGGTAACCATATTCTCGCGCAAACGCCGATGCGTTGCCGAGCTCATCGAGCGCCTCATCATATCGTCCCAAGGCCTGCAGCGCCGCGGCGAGTTCGCAAAGGAAAGTGGGATAGAACAACAGGTATGAAGCTTCGCGCATCTCCGCGAGGCCGGCCCGAAGTTCTTCAACGCCCGCGGAGGCATTGCGGATCCGGCGCGCAATTGCTCCCCTGACGCTCGTGCCGACGGCCTGAAAGGGCCGAAGGCCATGTTGGGAAGCCTGCCGCGACAGCTCTTCGCCCCAGGCTCTCGCCCGGTCCAAGTCGTCGAGGCTGAGCGCGACGAACGAGGCGGACCAAGCGAGCGCAACGCACAGGACAAAAGGCTGCCCGGTTTGCCGGGCCTCGTGAATTGCCCGTTCTGCCGTTTCCGCCGCCTGCTCGAGCAGGCCACGCGACATGAGGTTGACCGTGTTATGAGACAAGGAAGAGGTGCGGACATCCGCTTCCAGCCTCAGCAGATCGGTCTTGCGGTGCTCGACCGGATAGTTCGCCGCGGCCCAACTCAATCGATCACCTGCCTCCCGGTGCCGCGCCTGATAGGTTTGCGGGATACCAACCAACCATGAAGCGGTGGTCCGTCCGTGCAGGTCTCGCTCGTCGAGCGTGGCCTCGTATTCCTGCGCAAATGTCAACGCATCTTCCAGCCTCGCCGACCTCGCAGAAAAGAGCCACAAGCCACAGGTGACGCGCTGGCGGTAGTCAGGGTCGTTGAGGCTTCTTGCCAGGTGCAGCGCGCCGATGAGCACCTCTTTCCCGCGGGGATTCATCCCCTGCGTGTAGATCAGGGCGTAACCGAGCGCACAGCGCAAGACCATCTCGGTGCGGCTTCCTTTCTCATCGCCGAGCTGGGCGAGTGCACGCTCTGCCCAGTCGCCAGCCTCCGATACCAGCGAGATCGCCGTCCAGAAATCACTCGATATCGCAGCGAGCTTGGCGCCTAGGGGACCCTTGCCGCCCTCGGACAATGCCCATCGCAGGGCCGCTCGCAAATTGTCGATCTCGCGTCGATAGTGCGTGATGTTCTCGATGGCCGCCGAAAGCGTGCGCCGTTCCGAAAAAGGTTTGAAGAATTTAAGAAAATGCTTCGCAACCTTGCACATCGTCCGGCGAAAATCTTCACCGTCGCCGAGTTTCTCGAGCGAATAGACGCGTACCGTCTCCAGCAGACGCCAGCGCGGTGCATTTTCCGATCCGTCGAATGTAATCAGGGACTTGCTGACGAGGTTGGATATGGCCAGCGCCGTTTCCGCATCCCCTTCACCGCTCACGGCCACGGCGGCATCCAAAGTGAAGCCCCCGGAAAACACCGCCAGCCTGCACAATAGCTGGCGCTCGGACTCCGGCAGGAGCTGATAGCTCCAGTCCAGGGCTGCCCGCAGCGTCTGATGACGGGGCAAGGCGGTCCGGCGACCGCCCGTGAGAAGAACGAACCGGTCGTCGAGGCGCCCGGCGATCTGCTGTATTCCAAGCGTCGCAGCGCGGGCCGCCGCCAGTTCGATTGCGAGCGGGATGCCGTCGAGATGCCGGCAGATGTCGGCGATTGTTGAGAGCTTCTGCTGATCCGGCTCGAAATCCCATTGAAGCGCCCGTGTGCGCGCAACAAACAGCTGGATGGCGCTGTGTTCTGCGGCACTGATCGCTTCTCCACTGTCCGGCACCTCCAATGGCGGCACGCGGTAGGCGAATTCTCCTTCTATTCGCAGCGATTCTCGGCTCGTCGCAATAACCGTCGCATTCGGACATATTCGCAGGATCGTGTCGATCATGGCGGCGGCGGCGTCAATGACATGCTCGCAGTTGTCGATGACAAGCAGAACCCGGCGTGCACCGACGGCGCGCGCGACCACCTCTGCCGAGATTTGATCGCTCTGAAGCTTCAGATCGAGAGCTTGGGCGACGGTCGTCGGAACAAGCCCAGGCTCCGCCAGCGAGACGAGTTCCACGAAGATTGCGTCGCCACCGAGTTGCGGCAACAGATGACGCGCCAATTCAGACGCGAGCACTGTCTTGCCGATGCCGCCAGGACCGGTCAGTGTGACGACACGATATGCCGAGGTCAGCGTCAGAAGCCTGCGAAGGGCGTTCTCGCGCCCAATCAGTTCGGAGGTGGGTGCCGGAATGTTCGAGACAGGCCGGATTTCCAGTGACGGCGTGTCTGTTGTCGCAATCTGCCCAGCGGCGGATGGACGATCGGATTTCCACTGACCGATCAGCCGATACCCCCGGCCCGAGATTGTCTTCAGCAGGTCCCGGTCTTTCCCCAGCGCCTTCCGGATCGCCGAAATGTGGACCTGGATCGTGTTGTCCTCCACGACAAGGCCCGGCCAGACGCGTCGCATGAGATCGTCCTTGGTGACCGCCTCTCCGGAGGCAGTCGCCAGCACTTCCAGGACGTCGAAGGCGCGGCTGCCTAAAGGGACCGGAGCCCCGAGAGCACGGAGCTCCCGCTTCCCAAGATCCAGCTCCCAGCCCGAGAACTCGAATAGATTCCGTTCTATCTGTCCCAAGCTAATCCGATCTCTCTTGCCAAAGCCGCGAAAATTCACGGACCGCTGAACCTCAAGAACGCGCCTGCTTGTAAACAATGCCTGCTGCCCAAGAAGATATATTTCAGGATATTTCAGATTCGCTCAAGCGACTTAAGTCGCGTTCGCAGTCATCCCGCTCTAGAAGATTGAACAGGTCCCGCGCCGCATCGGCGCAACATTCCTGGACCGACAAGATCACAAAGAGAAGGAGGATGGCATGTATAGTGACAGTCTACTTCAGTTCCCGGCAAAAAAGATAGCGTCGCCGGCGGAAGACGCACCTGTCGTATGCCTCGTGAGCAACGATCCGGCATCCCGCCGATCTCTCGAGGAAGAGATCCAAACGCTTGGTTGGCGGCCGGCCAGCTTCAGTTCTGCACGGGGTTTCCTGACCCAGTCTCGGAATGCGCGCTTCAACTGCGTTATCATCGACACCGCCGTGCCCGATCTCGACGTGGACGTCCTCACCCTCCTCATTTGCCTGCAGGCAGTTCGTCACCCAGTGATCGTGCTGACGTCCGAGGGGGATTCCCAGGTGACGTTGACTGCCACGCGCTATCCGGTGACGTTTCTGCCGAGGCCTTCCAGCACGGATAATCTCCTCGAACTGATCCGCTCTTCCGTTGAGGCGACCATCTCGATGAGCCAGCTGGATTGCCGTTATCAGACACTTTCGGCGCGCGAACGACAGGTCATGCAGTTCGTCGTCGAAGGCCTGCTGAACAAGCAAGTCGCATATAAGTTGAATATCAGCGTGATCACGGTAAAGGCCCACCGCGGACAGGTCATGAGGAAGATGAGGGCGCGCTCGCTGCCGGAGCTGGTCAATATGGCCGCGAAGATTGAGCCGGGCTTCTGTGCCCCATGCTGAATTCCGCCACGGACGGTTCGACAGTTTAGCCTATACCTAAGTGTACTTAAAATCCGCGTCGATCAGTATAATCTCTTCTACGTCGCCTTCGTCGATAAGGCGATACGCCTGAACAGCGACAGTGCTCCCGCGTCCTCCCCTCCGCCGGAGCGCGCGGATCCTCAAGGTCCGCCAGGGGCCGTCTCCGTCCGCCCGGAGACGGCCTTTTCTTCATGCGGCCGTCAGTCGCGCGCCCGCGATAGCGTGCCATAGTGACAGGGACGCTTTCAGTTCCTATATCAGCCCTTTGAAAGGAAATCGATCATGACAATCAATGGAAACCTGCTCGTTGCGGGAACGCAAAAACGTGGCTCAAACGGTGAGTTTTATGGTATCGAAGCGGCTACCGGAAAGCCACTTCCGGTTTCCTTTGGTGGCGCTTCGCCCGAAGATGTCGAGCAGGCAGCCCAGCAGGCATGGCAGGCCTTCGCCTCCTACCGCGAGACCGATCTGGAAGTCAGAGCAAAATTTCTGGAGCAGATCGCCGAGGAAATCGAAGCCATCGGCGATGATCTCGTTCTCCGCGCGATGGCGGAAACCGGGCTCCCCCGGGGAAGGCTGGAGGGAGAGCGGGCGCGCACGACCGGCCAGCTCCGCCTGTTCGCCAGAGAGGTGCGTGAAGGCCGTTTCCAGGAACTGCGTTTCGATGCAGGCGATCCTTCCCGCAAACCCGTTGCGAAGCCGGATCTCAGGCTCAGAAACGTACCGCTCGGCCCCGTGGCGGTCTTTGGCGCCTCGAATTTTCCGCTCGCTTTCTCCGTTGCCGGGGGCGACACGGCGTCCGCGCTGGCCGCGGGCTGCCCGGTCGTCGTAAAGGCCCACTCGGCGCATCCTGGCACCTCGGAGCTCGTCGGCCGGGCAGTGCAGAGGGCCGTCGCAAGCGCAAGCCTTCATCCAGGAACCTTCTCGCTGCTGTTCGACACCGGCTTCGACGTCGGTCAGAAACTGGTGGCGGACTTCAGGATCCGGGCGGTCGGCTTTACCGGCTCCCGCCGTGGTGGAACCGCCCTGATGGGAATCGCGTCGAAGCGCAAACAACCCATCCCGGTCTATGCCGAAATGAGCAGCATCAACCCGGTTATTCTGTTTCCCGGCGCGCTCAAGACCAAGGCAACCGACATTGCTGCCAGTTTCGTGACGTCGCTCGTCCTGGGCGCCGGCCAATTCTGCACAAACCCCGGTCTGATCCTCGCTGTCGACGGCGCTGGACTTGACGCCTTCGTTGCAAGGACAGCTGAGCTGCTTCCGGATGTCGCGCCTCAGGCAATGCTGACGCCGTCGATTGCAAAGGCCTATTGCGACGGCGTTGCCAGGCTCAGGCAGCATTCAGAGGTGCGGGCGGTGGCATCGGGCAGGCCCGGCAGCGAATTTGAAGGCACGGCGGCTCTGTTCGAGACGTCGGCGGACGCTTTCCTCGCGCATCACGAGCTTCAGGACGAGGTCTTCGGCGCCGCCGGCCTCGTCGTTCGTTGCAGGGATTTTCAACAGCTCGAGGCAGTGCTGGAAGAGCTGGAGGGCCAGCTCACCGTCGCGCTTCATATCGCAGACGAGGACGAAGCCGCAGCACGCCGACTGATCCCCACGCTGGAAATGCTCGCGGGCCGGCTGCTCGTCAATGGTTTCGGAACCGGGGTGGAAGTGTCTCCCGCCATGGTTCATGGCGGACCTTATCCGGCAACGGCTGACGGGCGATCGACATCCGTGGGAACGCTGGCGATTTATCGGTTCCTGCGGCCGGTGTCCTATCAGGACTTCACGAAGGCCCTGTTGCCGGCAGCGCTTCGATAGCGACAGAGTGGCGGTCGCCGTTTGTCTCGACAGGCGACCGCCTCTAATTGCCTGGCAGAAGACGGCGAAGCTCGCCGGCATCGTCAATTCCATTCTGATATAAGACGACCAGGCGACGCGCCGCATCCTCGGCCTCAGGTCCCTGATGCTGGCAGCTTCTGGCTGTGCAATATTCCCTGAGGAGCTGCCGGATCATCGAGATCGCCTCCGGTCCGAGCGGGCGGCCACCCCAATCGAATTCCCGATACATGGATCTGTGTCCCATATGGGATCAGGCCGGATTGCGTGAGACGATGCAGCCGGAAGAGCACGCCGTCCCCGCTTTGTCCTGCGTCTGCTCGGGGTCGGCCGGCGCTGCCGGAACCCAGACCCGGGTCGCCTGCACGGGCTGCCCTACAAACACCAATGCGGCGATCATCGCTGCCATCGCAAGCAGAATAGCGAAGCCCGGAAAAATCGAACCTCGTGTCTGGTCATCATCGTACATCGTCCTCTCCTGTGCTCCGCGTCAAAGATCAAAGACGAGTATGTCGATGGCCTGCCGGCCTCGCAGCTGCACATAGGTATTGGCTATACCTTGGTATGACCGATACCTTCGTTCAGTAGCGACCCCTTGTGCCGCCCTTCACACTCTGTCCGTCAACCGCGCGTGCCGCAGCCTCTCCTCGGGCTTGCTGGTGCGCATATCTTTGGAGACGGAACTATGCGGAACATCGAAATCGCGAACCTGACACGCCGGACATTCGGCGGTGTCGCTCTCGGGCTGACGGCGGCAGGAATTCTTGGAGAGATTGGCGCGGCGCACGCGGAGCAACCGGCCTCTGCCCCGACCGCCGAGGGGGCGCTGAACGCCGGCGAGCGGATTGATGCTGGAGACCTCAACGTCGCCTATGCGGCGCTCGGCCCCGCCGATGGCTCGCCGGTCCTGCTCCTGCATGGCTGGCCCTACGATATCAATAGCTTCGCGAAAGTGGCTCCGATACTGGCCGCCCGCGGGCACCGGGTCATCGTTCCCTTCCTCCGCGGCTATGGCGGCACGACGTTCCTGTCGGCAAAAACGAAACGCAACGGCCAGCAGTCGGCGCTCGCCCTGGATGCCATCAAGCTCATGGACGCCCTGAAGATCGACAGGGCGACGGTTGCCGGCTTCGACTGGGGAGCTCGCACGGCGGATATCGTCGCCGCACTCTGGCCGGAGCGGTGCAGAGGTCTCGTCTCGGTCAGCGGCTATCTCGTGGGAAGCCAGAGCGCCGGAAAACAGCCGCTACCCCCATCCGCGGAGCTGCAGTGGTGGTACCAATACTACTTCGCCACCGAACGGGGGCGTGAGGGATACGAGAAATATACCAAGGATTTCGCAAAGCTCATCTGGAAACTGGCTTCGCCGCGTTGGAATTTCGATGATGCCACGTTCGAGCGGAGCGCAGCTGCCTTTTCCAATCTCGATCACGTCGCCATCGTCGTCCATAACTATCGCTGGCGGTTGGGCCTGGCCGAGGGAGAAAAGCGGTTCGACAAATACGAGCAGAAGCTCGCCGCCGGCCCCGAGATTACCGTGCCGACCATCACGCTGGAAGGAGATGCCAATGGCGCACCGCATCCGGACCCCAAGGCCTATGCGGCGAAATTCAAGGCAAGGTACGAGCATCGCGACATCGGCGGCGGCATCGGACACAACCTCCCGCAGGAAGCTCCTGAAGCCTTTGCCAAGGCTGTAATCGACGCGGATTCCTGGGCCTAGTCCCGAGCAAGAGCCGACGCAACTGTTCCACGCGGATATTGGCGCGTGGAACATTCCGATTGGAACTTGCAATCAACTCGCGGCAAAGATCAGCCGCTGATAATCAGCCAGCATTGTCGGATCCTCGACCGATCCATGATGATGGAGTTGACGCCATCGGCTATCAATCCGGACGAACCAGCGCGTTGTGCGAAAAGCAAGATCAAAGCGTGTTTCCGGCGTCCAGCAGACGCCACGCTCGCGGCCGACGAAGAGATGCCATTCTTCTCCTCCCTGACTGCTGAAGTCATGGAAAGTCACATTGACCCTGGCTGCGCCGCCGAAGAGCTTGGCGTATCCCTCGGCGATCGACGCCCAGCCGCGCCTTATCCCGCCGATCGGATTATCCATGCTGGGCGCCTCGCCGTCGAACCAGACAGCTTCAAGCCCTTTCATGTCACCGGAATTGAACGCATGGTAGAAATCGATGAGGACGTCGAGAGGACCGCCGTCGCCGGCCCTCCTCTCGTTGCCTGAGATTTCGGGCGGATGCTCAAGCATTGGAAAGCTCGTATTCGTTTTCGAGAAGGTGCAGGAGCGAGTGCGCCGCAGCTGTGGACGATGCCGGGTTCTGCCCAGTGATCAGACGGCCGTCGACGATCGAAAAACTTGCCCAGTCGTCGGCCTTCTCGTACCTGCCGCCGAGCGCCTTCAGATCATCCTCGACCAGGAAAGGCACGACCTTCGTCAGCTGAACGGCCTCCTCCTCGCTGTTGGCGAAGCCGGTCACGCGCTTTCCCTTGACGATGGGTTGGCCGTTATGGGTGACGTGATGGAACACAGCCGGAGCGTGGCAGACAGCAGCCACAGGTTTGCCAGCATTGTAGAAATCCTCGATCAGCGAAATGGATGTGCGATCCTCGACGAGATCCCACATCGGACCGTGCCCGCCGGAATAGAAGACCGTGTCGAAATCCCTGGCATCCACGGCGACGAGCCGCACGGTGGCGGCAAGGACCGACTGAGCGTCCCTGTCCTCTTTGAAGCGCGCCATGGCAGGCGTCTGATTGCCAGCCTCGTCGCTCTTAGGATCAATCGGAGGCTGACCGCCCTTGGGCGAAGCGACGACTATCTGCGCGCCGGCATCCTTGAAGACGTAATAGGGCGCCGCGAACTCTTCCAGCCAAAACCCCGTCTTGCGTCCGGTGTCGCCAAGACGATCATGCGAAGTCAGAACCATCAGGATCTTGCTCATCCTTCTCTCCATTGAGACGTTGTGGAGGCGTGCGGCGCCTCTCCGGTCGCTGGCGAAGCTATCAACGTGGTTTGTGTGCCGTCGACATGCTTACCTTGCGCATGAATGACGATGGGTTCCATTGCACTATGGTGTCGCCGGCAGCAGGAAAAGCGAACTGCTCCTCAGTCTTTGCGGGCTCTCGAATGCGCATTCAGGACTGCGATGGCGTCGTCGAAGAGTGATCTCGTGAGCTCGCCGGCCGGCAGATGTTTCGCGAGCCTTGCCGACTGTCCCGCCCACAGGTTCGTGAAGTCGTCGCTCCCTTTGTCCTCCGCCGTCGCCCGGATGGCCGCAAGGGCCGCCCCTGCCGTCGGAAATGGCGGCGCGATATGGGAAATCGGCCCGAGTTCGCGCATGATCCGGTTGACGACGCCGCGTGCCGGCCGCCCGGTGAAGAGGTTGGTGATCGCCGTGCTGGCATCGCCTGCGTGGCCGAGCGCTGCCGCGTGCACGGCCGGTATCTTTGCCTCGGGGCTGAAGAGATAGGCCGTGCCGATCTGGACTGCCGACGCGCCGAGCATCAATGCTGCAGCCACACCCCGACCGTCGGCGATGCCGCCGGCGGCGATGACGGGAACTCGCACCGCATCGACGACCTGCGGGACGAGAGCCATCGTCCCGACCTGCGTGGACATATCCGTCGTAAGAAAATTGCCGCGATGGCCGCCGGCCTCGAGGCCCATGGCTATCACCGCGTCGACGCCATTGTCTTCCAGCCAGACCGCCTCCTCCACGATGGTTGCCGAGGATATGATCTTGGCGCCGGTGGCCCTCACGCGCTCGACCAGCCGCGGCTCCGGAAGGCCGAAATGGAAACTGACGACGGCTGGACGAAACTCTTCGACGACATCGCAGAACGCATCGTCGAAGGGCGCCCGGCCCGAACCGGAGACGGGAACGGCCGGATCAAGCCCGAGCTCCCGGTAATAAGGCGCGAGCGCCGAACGCCATTTCATCTGCGCAGCCGGATCGTCCGCCGGCGTCGTATGGCTGAAGAAGTTCACGTTGATGGGAGCGGCCGTCTCTTCATTGATGCGCCGAAGCGCCTCCCGCAGCTGCTCGACGGAATATTGGGCGCTCGGCAGCGAGCCGAGACCACCAGCCCTGCAGGTCGCGATTACCATGTCGACCGTGGTCGAACCGGCCATGGGCGCCTGAATGATGGGAAGTTCAATTCCGAAAAGATCGAGAATTCGACGGTCGTGCCAGGCTGTCATATCGGACTCCATTCGAAGCATTACGCTCGCGGGTGATATCCTTCTCCGCATCACCGGTCCATCACACCTTGGTATTCCCGGCGCCGACCGATCCAAAGGTATCGGCGACACCTTGGTGCAATAGCTCCCCAGTGCCTTTGGCGCGAAAGTCTGCACCGAGCGGCATGACAATCAATTCCTGCCCTTCGGCCAAGCCCGCTCAAACGGATTTCCTGCCAATGAGACGCCCCGGTTCATCCCCTGGTGACGGGATCTCGCACACAAACAGAACGGAGCCACGGGAATGAGTATACACAAGACAGTCGTCATCACAGGCGCTTCGCAGGGGATCGGTGCGGGCCTCGTGAAAACGTTTCTCGACAAGGGCTGGAACGTCGTCGCGACATCAAGGCGCATCAGCCAAACGACCCTCTTCGATCGGGCCGGGCGACTTGAGCTGATCGACGGGGACGTCAGCGACCCTGAGACGGCAGAGCGTGTGGCCCTGACGGCACTCGAACAGTTCGGCTCGATCGACGTGCTGGTCAACAATGCGGGCATCTTTCTGACCAAGCCGTTTCTCGACTACACCATCGAGGATCTTCGGCGTCTGTCGGCGACCAACGTCGAGGGCTTCCTCCATTTCACCAAACAGGCCGTACGGCAGATGCTCCGCCAGAAGGCCGGCGGCAGCATCATCACCATCACCTCGTCCCTGACCGATCACCCGATTGCCGGCGTGAATGCATCGCTGGCGATGATCACCAAGGGTGGCCTCAACGCGATCACCAAAAGCCTGGCGCTCGAATTTGCCGGCGACAATATTCGTGTGAATGCCGTTTCTCCGGGCATTGTCGACACGCCGATGCACGCGGCGGATTCGAAAGACTTCCTGAAATCTCTCTCGCCCATGGGCACCATCACCGCGGTCCAGGAAATCGTCGACGGTGTCGTCTTTCTCGCGGAATCGTCCAACATCACCGGGGAGGTGCTGCACGTCGACAACGGCGCACATCTCGGTAAATGGTGACGCCGAGCGCAGAAGCGCGGCTGCGGGAACTCGCGCTCGTGCTGCCTCCTCCGCCGACGCCCTTCGGCGCTTACGTCGAGACGGTTCAAGCCGGCCCCCTGCTGTTCCTGAGCGGCATGCTCCCCGTCGTCGGGCACGTGCCGAAATATCTGGGGCGGCTTGGTGAAGATCTCTCTGTCGAAGCGGGTTACGACGCCGCGAGAACGGCGTGCCTCAGCGGATTGTCGGCCGCCAGATCGCATCTCGGATCTCTCGACAGGATCAGGACGATCGCCAAGCTCGGCGTCTACATCGCAACCACCAGTGATTTCCGGGAGCACCCTAAGGTCGCCGATGGCGCTTCCGAGCTGCTTTCCCGGATCTTCGGGGAAACACGGGTTCCACCTCGCATCGTACTCGGCGTTTCAAGCCTGCCGCTTGGAATGCCGATAGAGGTCGAACTCGTCCTCGAGATCGAAACCTAGCGAACACTTCGCTCAATTTCCGTGGAGCCAGTCATGAACGTAAAAATGCAGAAATCGACCACATTCGCGACCCTGTCATCGCAGTTTCTCGCAGCTGCGGCGCTGCTGATGCTGCCGGCGCCGGCGCCTGCCGGGCAGACACTCGTCGCGGAGAAATCCGACCGCGCGTCGGATGTCACAGCTCAGTCGGCCAAAGAGCGGCCGCAGATCAGGATCGACAAGCGGTCGCCCGCCTATTGGCGCGTCACTTTCGACAATCCTCCCTTCAACATCTTCGGTCCTGAAACCATTCCGCAGATGGAAAAAGTCGTGGCGGAGATCGAGACCGATCCGAAGCTGAAGATCGTCGTCTTCGACAGCGCCGTGCCGGGCTTTTTTCTCACCCACTACAACTTCACCCCGCCGCTTGCAGAATCGACCAGCCTCCCCTCGGGGCGGACGGGTCTCCATCCTCTTCCCGATATGCTGGTGCGCATCAGCAAGGCGCCTGTCGTTTCCATTGCGCTGATCCGCGGCCGGGCGACGGGAGTGGGAAGCGAACTCGCGCTTGCGAGCGATATGCGTTTTGCCAGCAGGGAGAAAGCGATCCTGTCGCAGTGGGAGGTCGGCGCCGGTTTGGTGCCGGGCGGCGGACCGATGGCTCGCCTTCCGCGGCTTATGGGACGCGGCAGAGCGCTGGAAGTTTTGCTCGGCTCCGACGATATCAACGGCGAGCTGGCGGAGAAATACGGCTACGTCAACCGCTCCTTTGACGACGACAAGCTCGATCCCTTCGTCGACGCTCTTGCCGCAAGGATTTCCGGTTTCGATCGCCAGGCAATCGCAGACACCAAACGCCTGGTCGATTTCGCCAGCCTGCCGTCGGATCCGGAGATCGGGGCCGGCTGGGATGCCTTCATCTCGTCGGTGCAGCGCCCCGTTGCGCAGAAGAACATCGGCCGCCTGATGGAGATGGGTTTGCAGACCAACCCCGATATCGAAGCGCGGCTTGGGCACTACACTCAGACTTTAGGCAACGACTAGGCCGCACCGCTGCCCCGCAGCGCTACGGCCGCGGACAGCGATACCGAGCCGGTTCGATTGCCCTGCACAGCATCACTAACAGCTATGGAGAGATCACATGCACAGCATCGAAAATCAGATTGTTGATTCAAGTTTCTCTGCGATCATCAATGCGCCGATCGAGCAGGTAGACATCCCGAAATGGTGCTTCACCTTGCCGGAGAAGGAGTATCAGCTCTGCTCGCCCGCGCACATCGCCGCAGGTTTTACCACGGCCCCTGACGGCACACGGATGTCGATCAATGTCGAAACGATCGGCGGAAGCCTGATGGTGCAGCACTACACTGAGACCCTCGGCGAAAAGGACCATCTTATCCTCGACTCCGATTCTGATGTATTCACGCCAAACGGCCGGCTGACCATCCACGTCACCTGGGAGCTGAGTGTGAAGGAAATCGACGCACAACGATGCGAGTTCACTAATCGCGTCAGGTCCTACGCAACCGACGAAATGATGGCTTTCTTGGATCGGCAGGGCATTCCTTTCGAGGTCTTCCGGGCCCAACGGCAGCCTATGTCCATCGCGCACAACCAGGGTGAAACACCGCTTTTTGCGGCAAGCATCGAACGGGCCGCCTTGCGCAATGCTTCATCGACAAAAGCGGCCTGACCTCTAGGAGAATTGCAATGACACAACTATCGTTCAACCGGAAGAATACCGGATTGCTCGTTGTCGATCCCTATAACGACTTTATCTCGGAGGGGGGAAAGATCTGGCCTCGGATCAAAGAGGTGGCCGAGGCGAACGGCTGCGTTCCGCACATGCTCGAAGTGCTCAACGCCGCGCGGCAAGCGAAGCTGCGCGTCTTCTACGCCATGCACCACCGCTACCGGCCCGGCGACTACGAGAACTGGAAATACGTGGCTCCGATCCAGCGCGCGGCGTGGCATCGCAGGAGTTTCGAATTCGGCACCTGGGGTGGCGAGTTTCGCGCAGAATTCGTGCCGCAGGCCGGCGAAGTCGTGGCCTCGGAGCACTGGTGCTCAAGTGGTTTCGCAAATACCGATCTCGATCTCGAATTGAAGCGGCATGGGGTCCAGAGGATCATCGTGATCGGCCTCGTCGCCCACACCTGCATCGAGGCGACTGTGCGCTATGCCGCAGAGCTGGGTTACGACGTAACGGTGGTGAAGGACGCCGTTGCAGACTACTCTCAGGAGATGATGCATGCCGCGCTCGAGGTCAACCTGCCGAACTACGCGAGCGCAATTGTCGAGACGAAGGAAGTCGTCGCTGCTCTCTCGTTGACCGAGGAAGCGTAACCAAACCGAATGTCAGAAACCATCCGGCGAGCGTTTCCACCGCTCGCCGGATGTTTTTGATGAATGGCCCAGCGCCCGGTGCCGTCGCTACGAAGCCAGCGCCGGCACTCTGTAACGCGCTGCCGGGATGCTCCTGGACAGATTTGGAATCAGTCTCTGCCTCGCCGCTTCATAGGCGTTCCAGTCTTCGGCGTCCGGAACGGACGGAAGAGTGATCAACTCGCCAATGTCCAGTCCCGCAAGTGCGGCATCGACCGCGTCCTCCGGCTTCATCACGATATCTTCGGGCAGCCGGTCCAATGAACCGCCGGACGCATCCCAGAACGGCGTCTCCACCGCCCCCGGAAGAACCGCCTGAATTCGGATGTTCTTGTCGGCAAGCTCCTTCTGCAGCGAGAACGTCAATCCGATCACGAACGCTTTCGTCGCGCCATAGACGCCATTCAGGATTTCAGGAGCGATGCCCAGAGCGGAGGCCATGTTGACGATCGTCCCGCCGCCGCGTGCGACGAATGCGGGTGCGACTGCGTAAACCAAGCGGGTGAGCGCCGTGACGTTCAGATTTATCATTTGCTCCATCGCCACCACGTCCGACATGAGAAGCGGCTCGACGGCTCCGACACCCGCATTGTTCACGAGCATTGCGATCGACGGGTTGGTCCGAAGTGTCTCTTCCACCCGTAAGAGGTCATCCCTCCGGCCAAGGTCGGCGCGCACGGCCGAGACTCTCCGTCCTGTGGACGCCGACACGCTCTTTGCCACCTTGGCCAGCGCATCCTCGCTCCGAGCCACGAGGATGAGGTCGTAGCCGCGGCGGGCCAGCCTGTCGGCATAGATTGCACCCAACCCCGAAGAGCCACCCGTGATCAGCGCCGTGCCTTTGTTTGAAATTGCCATGGACTTTCTCCTTCTTTGCTTTCCGAAAAACGGTTGCCTCCCGAACGGAGCCGGCATGCCGGCTGGGTCTGCCCTGGAAGGGATGGCGTGTTTCAACACCGGATGTCGCAGGCGGGGCTATCGGCTCTGCCGTGACCGGAGCTGGTCCCCTAGTTGGGATCATGGTGTTGGCGAGCGCTATTGCACGATGGTATCGGCGCCACCTATGGATAGTCGTCTGCTCCTCTTGAGCGACCGACACCTTGGCACAATGGACAGTTGCCCCCACGCAAGCGCATCGTCTCCGACATGGCGGCAAGGACCGCATGCAAATTCACAACAGGAGATCGAAATGACCATTGATGACGCAATGAATCCAAGAACTGCCGCCTTGAGCGACATCGACATGAAGCTCGAAGTCGTTGTCATTCCCGTCTCAGACGTCGACCGCGCCAAGGCATTTTATACTGGGCTTGGCTGGCGGCTCGATGCGGATGTTCCCGGCCCGGACGGGTTCCGCGTCGTACAGGTGACGCCGCCTGGATCTCCATGCTCGGTGATCTTCGGATCGAAGATCACCTCGGCTCTGCCGGGGTCAGCTCAGGGGCTTCATCTCATCGTATCCGACATCGAAATGGTTCATGCCGCATTGGCCTCTCGAGGCGCTGAAATGAGCGGTGTGTTCCATGACGCCGGCGGCGTCTTTCACCACCGTGGCAGCGAAGAAAGACTGCCCGGTCCCCATCCCACACGTGCCAGCTATGGTTCATTTGCCTCATTCAGCGATCCGGATGGAAACGGCTGGGTTTTTCAGGAAGTCACGACGCGACTGCCTGGCCGGATTGATGGAAACGGTGCGGCATTCGCCTCTGTCAATGATCTCGCCGGCGCCCTTCGTCGTGCCGCTGCGGCCCATGGCGACCATGAGATGCGTACCGGAGGCAAGCACGACGAGAACTGGCCGGACTGGTATGCGCAATACATGGCCGCAGAGCAATCCGGCGCTGCTCTTCCGACCTGACGGGTTCAGCCGGCCGAAGGTTTATCGGCAAGGATCCTGCGGTACTCTGCTGTCGGGAGACCACCCCAGCCCCAGTTGTCGAGATCGATTTCCTCGATCACGACGTAAGTCGACTCCAGCGGTTTGTTCAGCACGTCGAGCATCACCTGACTGACGCCCGCAATGATGCGCGCCTTCTCCTCGGCTGTTACCGACGACCGATCAGGCGTGGTTCCCTCCCGAGTTACCTGTACCGTGACGATTGGCATGGTCATTCCTTTCAACTTCTGTAATTTAATTCCGTTCATTCGGCGAGGGGGCCCGCTTGCTTGCGGGCCTCCCGGATGCGGATGGATAGGAGCGACTTCCTTGGTCTGGCATCGCAGCGCTTACCAGCGGCCCGCGTTCTGTCCGCCGTCGACGTGAAGGATTTCGCCGGTGACGAACTGTGCGCCTTCGAGATAGATCACAGCGTCGACGATATCGCCGATCTCGCCCATCCGGCCGACCGGATGCAGAGCAGACATTGCCTCATGGGTTTCCGGCGCGTGCATCGGCGTCTTGATGATACCCGGCGATACAGCGTTCACCCGGACGCCCGTCTTGGCAAACTCGATCGCCAGTTCCTGCGTCACCGAGTTCAGGCCGCCCTTCGTCAGCGATGCAAGTGCCGCGGGCACACCTGCTATCGGCTGATTCACGAGGCTGGTGGTGATATTGACGATGTGTCCTGAGCCCTGTTGAAGCATCACCTTTGCAGCCCGCTGGGTGATGTGGAAAAAGCCCGAAATATTGACGCCGAAATTCAAGTCGAAATCTTCTTGCGTGAAGTCGACAAAGGGCTTGGCAACGAATACGCCGGCATTGTTGACGAGGGCGTCAATTCGGCCAAAGCGCTCAATGGCTTCCCGCACCACGCGCTCGGCCGTTTCCGCTTTCGCGATGTCGCCAGCAACGGCGTGCACCCCGGTATTCGAATTTTGCTTGATCGACCGCGACGTGGCGACGACGTTGTAGCCGCGATCCCGGTAAGCCTTGACCAGAGCCTCTCCGATGCCTTGTGAGGCACCGGTGATGATGGCGACCTTCTGTTGACTGTTCATGATTTGCATCCTTTCAAGTGCTCGGCCATCTGTCAGGCCGCGTCCACGCCCTCTGGCGTCGGTAGGACTTATTTAGAAGCAATCATTCACCGGGAGAATTGCTGCCGATCGGCTGACACTCGACCGATAATCGGCATAATCAATTTGTAGAGCCAGCCTCGGATGCGATACGTCCTAAATCCAGCCTCAGTTTAGGGACGGCGAAATCCATGAAGGCGCGCACCTTTGGAACAGCTGTTCGGCCTTGCGGCGAGAGAAGATGCACCGGCAGGGCCGGGGGTTCGTAATCCTCAAGCACGATCTGCAGGCGGCCATCCCGGACGTATTCCGCTACGTGATAGGAGTAGAGCCTTGTGACGCCTATTCCGGCCGCGGCGGAAGCAGCTGCGGCGCGGACGCTGTTGACGACGTAGCGCGGCGTGAAATGCACTGTCCTTGGGATGGTTCCCTCAGCGGCCGGGCTAAAGCTCCAGGATTCAAGACCGAAATTCGAGAATGCGATGATGTGGTGGCCTGAAAGGTCTGAAGGCTCCGCTATCGCGGGATTATCCGCCAGGTACTCACCCGAAGCCACGACCACCCGCCTGACATCGCCGCCGATGCGCGTAGAAATATGCGTGGAGTCCGTGAGGTTTCCGATCCTCAGGGCGATGTCGACACCCTCGTCGATCAGATTGACGAATCTGTCGAGCATCAGAAGCCGGACCGAGACAGTCGGATGTGCCTTTAAGAAGCTGTCGAGGACCGGCCGAAGAACTTCCTCCCCAAGGATCGGCGGGGCCGAGATCGTCAGGACGCCGCGGGGAGACGAGCGTTCGGCGCCGGCGATAATATCTGCCTCCTCGAGGTCGATGAGAACCCGGCGGCATGCCTCGACATATCGCTGCCCCGCTTCGCTGAGCCTCAGGCTTCTGGTCGTGCGGTGCAGCAACTCGACGCCGACATGCTGTTCAAGCAAGCCAAGCGCGCGGCTGATTGCAGTTGGGGAACGCTTGAGCTTGCGCGCCGCGCCCGCCAGGCTTCCTTCTTCCACAGCCGTGACGAAGACCTTCATTGCGTCGATGCGATCCATTCCTCAACTCCGCAGACTCCATGCCTGCGCAGTCATCCTAGGATTTTCCGTTCAGGTAAAGAGACCCACCTAAAGGTATCGCCGACACCTTGGTGCAATAGATTGAGGCCGCAGCAAGTGGAAAGCTCTCCTAAGTCCCACATCGTCACAGGAGATCACCATGTCGTCTGCCGAAAATCTCGTTACCCGCAGAAACCTTCTGGCCGGCGCCGCTGTCGCCAGCGCACTCGGCGTCTTGCCGCACTCGATAGCATTCGCCGGTAACGGCGCCGAAGAAATCCGCCCCTTCAAATTCAAGGCAAGCGAAGAGCAGCTTGCAGATCTCCGCAGCCGGATCGCGGCAACGCGCTTTCCTGAACGCGAAATCGTCGATGACAGCTCGCAGGGCGTTCAATCCGCAACCATCGAGAAGCTGGCGAAATATTGGGTGGAGAACCACGACTGGCGAAAAATCGAAGCCAGGCTCAACGGGTTGCCCCAGTTCATCACGAAGATCGACGGCGTCGATATCCATTTCATCCACGTCAAGTCGAAGCATGCCGGCGCTCTGCCGATCATCGTAACGCACGGATGGCCGGGCTCGATCATCGAGCAGATCAAGATCATCGGACCTCTGACGGATCCGACAGCACATGGCGGCACGGTATCCGATGCCTTTGACGTCGTCATCCCGTCGATTCCAGGTTACGGATTCTCGGGCAAGCCGACCGAAAAGGGCTGGGACCCGATCCGCATCGCGCGAGCATGGATAGAGCTGATGAAACGTCTGGGCTACACCAGATACGTCGCGCAGGGCGGCGACTGGGGCGATGCCGTGACCGAGCAGATGGCGCTGATCGCCCCGCCCGAACTTCTCGGCATCCATGTCAACATGCCGGCAACGGTACCGGACGACATTGCCGCGGCTTTGCAGCCCGGCGGCAAGAAGCCGGTGGGATTGTCGCCGGATGAGTCGCATGCCTACGATCAGCTCGCCGACTTCTACACCCATGGTCTCGGATATGCGATCGAGATGGCAAACCGGCCCCAGACGCTGATCGCCATTGCGGATTCTCCGGTCGGGCTCGCCGCTTGGATGATCGACCATGATATCCGCAGCTATGAGCTCATCGCGCGGATTTTCGACGGAAAGACGGAGGGCCTCAGTCGTGATGATATCCTCGACAACGTTACACTCTACTGGCTGACGAACACCGCGGTTTCGTCAGCGCGGCTGTACTGGGAGAACAAGCTGGCGTTCTTTCAGCCGAAGAACGTCAAGATACCGGTGGCGGTCAGCGTCTTTCCCGACGAGATCTATGCGGCGCCTCGAAGCTGGACCGAAAAGGCTTATCCGAACCTGATCCACTTCAACAAGCTGGCCAAGGGCGGCCACTTCGCCGCCTGGGAGCAGACCGAAGTGTTCTGCGACGAGCTGCGGACCGCTTTCCGCACCGTTCGCATCTGACCTTCGACAATTACTCTAAACAAAGCCGGACTCGATGAAGATCGAGTTCGGCTCTAGCTACAGCGTTTCATTCGAAGCGTCGCTCGTCATCGACCGCCTGGTCGATGGTTCGAAACTCATCAACTGCCCGGATGCCGGATTTCCAAACTGGAGGTGAATTAGTGCGTCATCGATCAGACTCTTGCTAGGATCTGAGCCCTCGATCTTGTCGTGGGCTTCTCGCCTCACGCTGCTCCTCTTGGCAAGGCAAGTTCCGCTTTGAGCCTGTCGAGGTGAGCAAGATGGATGACTTGGAATTCTTCGAAATTCGTCAGAAGCCGTTTGGCTTCCGTGAGGTCGGCGCCACGATGAGTCAGCTCGGCCAGTATTTCGCGCTGCCGAGCAAGATGCATTTCTCCCAAGGCGACATGCTCGCGCGCCTGCTGCAAATGTTTCTCCGCCATTGCCCGATCCATGGCCATCTCCTCAAGGTAGATCATGCGCCTAATCTCTGACTTAGTGAACGGAAATCGCTGGTCGCCAGGCGCGAAGCGTCCTTTGCGTCCGCGTTCAAGAAACGCAGCGCCACGACCGTGAAACATGCCAACACCGCCCGCGATAGCGATGACGTCTTCCCTAGCTTCGACTCGTCTATCCACCGGCGCAGCGGGCGTCAATCCGGCGATAGCGCCGCTGTCTGATGTAAGGCGGCAGCCGTGGAAGAGCGCGTTGGACTCAGCCTTCCTTATGCGGCTCCCGGACAGGCCGACGTGTTTCGAGGTCGAACCGATCGCCGGAGCTCAGCACATGAAGCCTGAGATCGTAGATCGATAGAGCTTCCTCAGGAGAAGCTTCGGCAATGTTCGAATGGGTGACATCGCCGCCGTCGACGAGATAGACGGCTCCGCTGCCTATCACCCGGAACTGATGGCCTTGAACTACAATCGCGGTGTCTTCGTCGATCCCGATGCCGAGCACGCGAGGGTTCTGCGAGACGGCACCGATGAGGCGGCCGATCCTCCCGCGTTCGGCAAAATGCTGGTCGATGATCACGTTCGGAAGAAGCCCAAGGCCGGTAGCCATGCTGATATCGCCGATACGGAAGGACGAGGCATTCCGCCCGCGCACTAACATCGTCTCGCTCATTGCCGAAGCGCCCGCCGAGGTTCCCGCGATGACCCCGCCGCCGGCGAAGATGTCGTGAATCTGCCGGTAGATGGGGGTGTCGCCGATCAGGCTGGTGATCCGCAATTGATCCCCGCCGGAGAAAAACACCGCTCTGACCTGTCTCAGACTCTCGAGCTTCTCCTCCATCGCCGCCTGGTCGCGCTCGTCGATATAGAGCTCGGTCACATCGGGCACGCCAACATCGGCAAAGGACGACCGGTATTTCGCCAAATAGCCATCTGGTTCGTGCGAGGCCACCGTTGCTAGGACCAACTTGCCATCCTTGATGCGGCTCGCCACCTCCTTCAGAATGACCCGCTCGCCGTCGTGATCCTCGTGGCCGCCAATGATGATCAGGGTGCCGTGGCCGGTTTTCCCGACCTTCGTTTCCTTAGCCACGGCTTGTTTTCCCCTTTCTCAGGTAGATCTGAGGATCAGGATGGGCGCTGCTTGCGAAAGCAACCGCGAAATCTTCGCTGTTATGGCCCCAGCCGAACTTTCCGTCGGGCGTCAATACGATGCCGCCCGCTTCGCCGCCGGTGCGCTCCAGATGAGTCAGCGCCGCCTCGACCGCCCGGTCGGGCGACAGATCCTCCAGCGCCTGGATCACCCGCGCCGCGAGGATCATTCGCGCGATCTGCTCACCGTCGCCGGAGAAGACGACGCCGCCGATATTGTCGTCGCAGTAAAAGCCGCAGCCGGGCTGCGGCGAGTCGCCGACTCTTCCGGCCGGCGCGCCCTCAAGGCCTCCGGTGGAGACGGCTGTCGCAAGACGGCCGTTCTCGTCGAGCGCGATACAGCCGACGGTGTCGTGTCCTCTTTCCTCGTGTGCCGATCCTTTGGGCAATGCATTCATTGCGTCGGCGTCACAGAGCCTCTCCCCCGCTTCAGCAGCGAACGCCCTTGCACAGTCGCCGGCAATCAGGACAGGCTCTTCATAGAGCATCGCCTTGGCGACGGATATCGGATTGCGTAGACCCTTGGCAACGGCCACGGCTCCGACGTTGAAACTCGCTCCTTCCATCAGCGCTGCGCACATTTCAACCTCGCCATCGGCATTGCGCGCGCTGCCATAACCGGCATTGAAAGTCGGATCATCTTCCAAAACGCATACTGCCGCTTCAACGGCATCGACGCAGTTCCCGCCGTTCTTCAGGATCTCTGCACCTGCCTCCAGCGCCCGGCGGCAGCCGGCGCGGTTCGCAGTTGCGTCCTCTTCGGTGATGGTCTTGGCGCCGCCATGTAGAATGATCGACCACATCAGGACATCCTCGCCTCGTTCTTGGCCGTCATCTCGGGAGGAACGAAGGCCTCCATTTTGCGCCTGCGGACCTGACGCGATGCCTGCTGCCAGACTTGACCCACGTCGTCGGCAGTGATGACCACGAGATCATTTTCCAGCGCCATAGCGAGAGCCTTGTCGACGGCTCGTCTTTCGCTTAGGACGATTTCGATGTTTTCAGGAGGGAAACCTGCGCGTCGCGCTCCTTCCTTCAGGATGGCGGCCACCTCACCGACAGGCCGGCCCCGAGGATCCTCATCTTCCTTGAAGATCAGCCGGTCAAAGATGCCGCCTGAAAGCTTACCCATTTCCAATATGTCTTCATCACGCCGGTCGCCGGCGATCGCGATGACCCCGATGCAGCTGCCGTGTTCCGCTTTGAGCTTTTCGACAAGCTGGCCCAGTGCACGCAGACCGCCGGGATTATGGGCATAGTCGACGATGATCTTTAAACCATGCCTGTCGATGATGTTCAGGCGGCCGGGAGACTGCTCGAACGAGGTTCCGAAGGTGCTCAGCGCGTTGCGGACCGCCGAAAGGGCGATGCCGCCGCAATAGGCCATCGCCGCCGCCGCAAGCGCGTTCTCGACGTTGAAGGCGGCCAGGCCGCCAAGGGTCGCCGGTATTTCATCCGCCGTCGCGACCAGCATCATGTGGCCGCCATCGTAAAGCACTATATCCTGCGGTTGGGATGCCAGGTCGCAAACGATGGCTCTACCGCCTTCCCAAACATGTTCCTTCAG
The DNA here is from genome assembly GCF_005862215.1 of Rhizobium sp. MHM7A. NCBI lineage: Bacteria > Pseudomonadati > Pseudomonadota > Alphaproteobacteria > Hyphomicrobiales > Rhizobiaceae > Rhizobium > Rhizobium sp. MHM7A. The sequence continues at coordinate 117,590 of NZ_VCHT01000006.1, read as the reverse complement.
GAAATCGGGCCAGCGGTCCTGCGGCGCTGTCGAGAAGTAGCATAGCTGACCGCCTGCTTCCTCACGCATTGCGGCCGTATGGCTGTTGTCGGCATTGAGAATGCTCCATCCTCCGCGCCTGACCGACTCAACGACGATGGACTTGACGGCAGCAAGATCCTCAACGGTCCCAATGCCCTTCAAGCCGAGATGATCGCTCGCCACATTCGTCACGCAACCGACGTCGCAGCGGTCGAAGGCCAGGCCCTCACGCAGGATGCCGCCTCGGGCCGTCTCGAGCACCGCCACGTCGATCATCGGCTCGGCAAGGACCACGCGGGCGCTTTTCGGCCCTGTGCAATCCCCGCTCATGATCCGCTGGCCGTCTATGTATATGCCGGTGCTGGTGGTCAGCCCCACTGTATGGCCTTCGGTCGAGAGAATATGGGCAAGCATCCGGGCAGTGGTCGTCTTGCCATTCGTGCCCGTAACGGCGAATATCGGCACACTCGAGGGCGTTCCTTCCGGATAAAGAAGGTCGAGAATCGGCTTCGCGACGTTACGGGCCCGTCCCTGGGAGGGATGGAGATGCATGCGGAAACCGGGGCCGGCATTGACCTCAATAATTCCTCCGCCTGTTTCAAGGACAGACCGGCCAATATCCGGCGCGATAAAGTCGATGCCTGCAATGTCGAGACCAACTATCTGTGCCGCCCGGCAGGCAATCAGCGCGTTGCCGGGGTGAACCTCGTCGGTGCAGTCGACTGCAGTGCCGCCGGTCGAAAGGTTGGCCGTCGGAAGCAGCATCACCCGCTCGTGCCTGGCAGGCACGCTCGAAAGGCTGAGACCCGATCTTGCGATGAAATGCAGCAGGCACTCATCTATCACAATCTTGGTCAGCGCGGCCTCGTGCCCCTCGCCGCGGCGTGGATCCTGGTTTACCTGTTCGATCAGTTCCCGGATCGTCGATCGTCCATCGCCGGTGACTTGTGCGGGAACTCGCTTGGCCGCGGCCACGAGCTTTCCTGCCACAATCAGGATGCGGTGATCGGCGCCTGTCAGTTGCTGCTCAACGAGGACTGATGGACTATGCGCCTGCGCCTGTAGGAAACCCCACGTCACCTCCTCGTCGCTGGCCAGACCCACATTGACGCCGCGGCCATGATTGCCATCGATCGGCTTAGTGACGACGGGAAAACCAAGGCGACGTGCAGCACGCACTGCGGCTGCGGCATCTTCAACGATGATGCTTCGCGGAACCGGCAGCCCGGCCTCCTGCAGCAGCTTGCACGTCAGATCCTTGTCGCTAGCGATCTCAGCCGCAATTTCCGAGGTGAGCGAACTGCAACCCGCCCTGATACGCCGGAGGTGCTTGCCGTAGCCAAGCTGCACCAGGCTGCTCGAGTCCATTCGACGCCAGGGAATGCCGCGCACCTCCGCCTCCTTGATGAGAGATGCCGTGGTCGGGCCGAACGCCCGGTCCCGATGAAGCGCGCGCAGAGCGTCGAGCGCTCCGGCAAGCTCGAAGGCGCCAAGTGAAGAAGCAGCGATTTTCCCGAGGCTCGAGACACCCTGGAGCTCTGGCGGCAGCAGGCCATCCACCAGTTCCAGCGCAAAACGCCCGGCCAGCAGGCCAATCTCCTCTTCCTGATAGGCGAACATGACGTTGTAGACGCCTGGCTCGTCCGCCACCGAACGAGTTTTCCCCCTGGCGACGTCGGCCCCTACCATGTTCTGCAATTCCAGGGCGACATGCTCGGCCACATGCCCAAGCCAGGTTCCTTCCGCCATGCGGCGGAGAAAGCCACCCGCTTCGCCGTAGCAGCAGCCGTGTTGGTGTAGCCCGGGAAGCAGCTGCGTGAGCTTCTCCGCGAAGCCAGGAAGGCGGTCCGTCGGATACTGCTCCAGCGTTCCCAAGTCCAGCTGGATGCGGATCATCGGCGTTTGGCTGTAAAGATGCGGTCCGCGATAGATGGCTGCCTCGCGCACATCCATGGCTCTCACCGCCCGTTCGCTCGTGACGGTGTTGAGGGATTTCATGCTGCTTCTCCAGGGTTGAATGCGTCTAAGGTCGCTTTGGTCCACGACAACCGCACTCCGCCTCGGTGGTTCCGGCACTGTACGGGACCGCACTCTCAGACGAGTGGCAGGCTCTGGCGCCGGGTCTCAAGACGATCCACGAGGCGCGGGAGATCAGGCATCGCCTTCTTCTGGCATTTGAGAAGGCCGAACGAGCGGACAGCCCCGCCGAAAAGCAGGCGCTGTTGACGAGCATCATTATTGGCGGCGGCCCCAGCGGCGTCGAAATGGCCGGCGCCATTTCGGAGCTCGGACGCTTCATGATCAGCAAGGACTTTCGCGACCTTCAGCCCGACCATCTCCGCGTTCTGCTGGTGGAAGCCGGCCCCCGCATTCTGGCGGCCTTTCCTAAGCATCTCTCTGCCTATGCAACACGATACCTTGAAAAGATCGGCGTCGAAGTTCGCACGGGAAGTCGGGTCGTCGAAATTACAAAGGACGGCGCGAACATCGGCGGCGCTATCTCACGCGTGAACGCGGCGCGCGCATCATTGATGAAAGTGTCGGCCTGACCGCTGCCCTTGCCCTGGACGACAGCAGCCTGACCCACTCAGGGCAGACTTGAGGACGCGTAGGAGCAGGAGGAGGATGTCGATTGATCAGGGTTCCCCGCGCGGATTGGTTCTGGCCTACCCAGGTATCATCGTCACCATCGGACTCATCAGTGCCCTCGGCTCCATTTCTTCCTGGAAGTTGAGCGGTCGCGACGAGGGTCCTTCACCGGCGATCGAACGAAGAGAGCTTTAATGACTAAGAAAGGGACAAGGCCGCCGCGCGGAGGCGCGACGACCATTCCCCAGACCACCCGCTCGCCTTCGATGCGCATCCTCGTTGGCACGTTGGTTGTTGTTGCGGTCGCGGTGGCGGTCGCAAGCTGGATCTATGGCTAACTACGATGGGTGAACGGGATTCGCCGGTTGCGGTGCCAGATTTCCGAAGGATTCGCTTCCGCCTTATCTGAGGGAACTGGAACGCATCGAGCTTGTTCGTGCACATGGCAAACGAAGGAGATTGTCCCATGGACAGAAGGAACGTTATATTCGGAATGGCAGCGGTGAGCCTGTTGCCGATGGCAACTCATGTCCTTGTGCAGGATGCAGGCGTCGAAAAAGGAAAGTTGCAAGCCCTGATGGGAGGCGACTTTGCGACAGCTACGAGTGAGCTCGCTGTAGCCAAAGCAAGGAACCGCGCAGTCAGGACATTTGCCGAACTTGAGATAGCTGAACAAGCGGCAGTTGCTGAGGCGTTCGGCTCCAAGCCAGGCGCTAGTGGGCTCAGCGGAAAACATCAGACGGCGGTGCAGAAGCTCCAAGCGGCAAAAGGAGCGGAATTCGACCGCATGTACATCAACGGCCAGATCGATGGACATGAGGAGCTTCTAACCACCCACAAAGGCTAGGCCAGAAACGGCGACGACCCTATGGCACGAGGAGCGTCGATGGTCGCAGTAACCGGCATTCAAAGCCATCTGGTCATGCTTAGGACCATTAAGAGCACGCTCAGCTAATGTGCTAGGACGGCTGCAGGCTGTCGCAGGATCAGTGCAGCGACGTTTGCGATTCCTCTTGAACTCGCGACACACGAAAACCAAATCGGGTGCAGTCGGCTGATCCAGCGCGGAAAGCGGCCGAACTTACACACATCAGAGGGCGCCATGGCCGCGGCGCCCGTCAACATCGCGGGTCGGGAAGGAGAGAAATGATGAAGCCCGATATGTTTAGACAGCCTGTCTCCGTTCTTGTTGGTCTTGGATTCCCAGTTGAGGTCCGCAGCGTGATGGACGCATATCGGCATCTGACCGAATGGCCAGCGTCGTTACGGGATCGCGCGCATTCCGTCGCGCTCAAGGCTTGCGGTGCGGCGCTACGCGGCGAAATCGAGCCGGAGACGGCACGCGGCCTGTATGTTGCCTTCGCTGAAAAACACGATTTGCTGGCGCCGGATGACCAAATCGTTGCTCTCTCTCAGGTGTCACGAGATAAGGATCCTCAGCTGTACTGAAATGAGCTGGTTACGGCAGCACCTTGAGCCGCGGCCAAGGATAACGTTGGCCGTTCGAAACCACTACCACGGTTGTTCAGCGCTCGACCGAATATCGTTGTGTGTTCCCCAGTGAGGCGGGGTCCTGTCAGGCGACCGGACTTAAAGGTCAGTCGATGCGGTCTACAAGACTGAGCGGATTTCGCTGCCCCGGCGTGTCCATGCTCAACGTTCCTATGCCAGATAAGCCGTGAGCAAAAGCTTCTGTCTGTCAGGACTTCGTAGACGCTAGCCGCAATTTTCGCAGGCGGTCGTTCTTTTCGTCGCGAAGGCGACGCTCTTCTTCAGCGGTTTCCACCGCGACCTTACTCGTGTGCTCGAACGCCGCTGCGCGCTGCTGCACGGTCAGCGTTCTCCTGATTCTGCTTACCATAAAAATCAATCCATAAGGCTTTGCTCATATGTGGGTCCGGTGGCAAACCTTAGCAACAGGTTGAAGCTTTTTGTCCGCTCGCGTACCAGCTGGAAGTGGACCTTGTTCAAGCCATCACCTACGCCCATTTACATCTGCCGATCTCGAGTTCTTCGCGACCATCCGAAGCGGCGTCCGCCTGCCCTCTCGTCGATGCTCGCGGGATGAGAGGGCGCTCCCTCCTCGGGTCGAGCGCCTCGGCCGGCGAAGACGTCGGTCGGGTTGCCGGCTGTTACCCCTGTTCCTTCGGAGAGGCCCCAGTGGAAGAAAGCGATCAAAAAGTTTTCTCAGGAAAGCGCATCCTTATCGTCGAAGACGAATATTATCTTGCCGACGAAACCCGCCGGAGGCTCGAAGACCTAGGCGCAACCATCGTGGGTCCGACGGCAAAAGTCGGTCACGCGCTCGGACTTATTGGCCGCGAACATATCGATGCGGCAATCCTCGATGTCTGCCTCGGTGACGAACTCGTCTTCGCTGTCGCCGATGAATTGGAGGAGCGCGACATTAACTTCGTCTTTGCGACCGGCTACGACGGGACTGTCATTCCGGCCAAGTACAAGGGGGGTGTGCTCTGCGGCAAACCGATCGACCTGGAAAAGGTCGCCGCCGCCTTGTCCTTATACAGCTCCTGACGGGAAGTATGCAAATTGCTGTCGACAATCACGACGGAACCAAACCTCCACCTTTACCGACACGGCTCCCTTAGCTTTGTCTCAGGCTTGTCAATAAGCTGCACTGATAAAGCAGCAGCCACAGAAAATTCCACCAACAGCAACCCTCTTGAGGTCTCGCATCGGATATTCCGGAACCTGCGAAGCCTTGACGCGGCTGGAGTGCGGAGTTTTTCGGAGGAAATCAACGATGACGAGCGCACTCGCAGAGCTGGATGCCCTCGTGATAGGGGCGGCCCGGTGGCATGTCAGCGGCGCTCTATCACACTGAACCGCAGCCTTCTCGTCGTTGACTCTGGTCGCAGCCGCGCCAGGCCGCGCCGCTCTAAACCGATGCCGAGGCCTCGGGGCAGCCGATGGGCGGCGAAAAAGCCGCATTATAGATAGGGCCATACTCAGCGCCACTTTCAGTCCTGTCGCGGAAAACATAGTTATGCGATGGAGGCGGCTGCCGCGGCCTCTCCGACTGTGGTCGCTGCGCTCCGCCGGATCTTGGGCCCAAGGCAGCTTCTGCACGTGCACGGGCGACAAGAGCCCGAGGGCACCATGATATTCGTTAAATATCTCAGCCACGATCGCACGGCCATGGCCATTGTCGCAGCGCGGCCTGGAGCCCTGGTCTTGACGCTATTCATCTGGACATTGGTGAAGGCAGATCTCGGCCCCAGGCGGTGCAGCAATAGACGAATACGCGCGGACGCGAATATCCGCCGAACAGCTTGGGTACTGCCGGGCTGGCATCGGAACGAATGGCGCAGGCAGAAGTTCGGGGATTTTGATCGTGAAAGCCGCAAGTATGAAAATCTTAGTCATCGGTGCGACGGGACTGGTAGGCAGCGCGGTGTGCGCCCGGCTGGCGGCAAGCGAACATGACGTCATTCACGCGGTTCGTCCCGGAAAACGGCCGGCAGCTGGCTCCGGCGCTTGGGTCGAAGTCGACATGGCAAGGGCCGTGGCTCCTGCCGACTGGCTGCGTCATCTCGAAGGCATAGATGCCGTCGTGAACTGTTCCGGCGCGCTGCAGGACGGAATGGGGCACAGCATGACGGGCGTCCACGCTCGCGGGCCACGAGCCTTATTTCGTGCATGCCAGCAATCTGGTGTGCGCCGAATGGTCCATTTCTCGGCGGTCGGAGTGGATCGGCAGCAGCCGTCGGCATTCTCACGCACCAAGCTTTCCGGTGACATGGCGTTGATGGAGACCGATCTCGATTGGGTAATATTGCGTCCCGCGGTGATCGTTGGCGATGCGGCCTTCGGCTCGAGCGCATTGTTTCGGGGGCTTGCCGCGCTGCCGTTTCTGCCATTGATGCCTTCCACGGGGAAGCTTCAGGTGGTGCAGCTGCAGGACGTTGCTGAAACCGTCCTTCGGCTTATCGACAAAACCGCCCCATCGAAACTTTCGCTCGAAATCGTCGGGCCGCAACAGCTTGAGTTCCATGAGATCGTAGAGCGATACCGAAGGTGGCTCGGCTGGCGTCCCGCTAAGCGCTATCTGCTGCCCCGCCCGCTTGCCAGCCTCCTCTATTGGCTCGGCGACATTGCCGGATTGCTGGGCTGGCGGCCGCCAGTTCGAAGCACGGCCGCAAAGGAAATCGTCCGCGGTGCCGTGGGTAATCCAAGCGATTGGACAGCCGCCACCGGCATCCTGCCTTTGTCGTTGGACGATGCTTTGGCACGTCGGCCAGTTTCGGTTCAGGAGCGCTGGTTTGCCAGGCTCTACTTCCTGAAGCCGGTCATTTTTGTGCTGCTGCCGCTCTTCTGGATATCCACGGGTATAATTTCGCTGACAACGGGTTTCGAGCAGGGTGTCGAGTTGATGCTGGCCGGCGGTGCAGGTGCTTTGGCGGGACCAAGCGTTATTGCCGGGGCACTTACAGACATCATAATCGGATGTGCCATTGCCATACGCCGCACCGCGCGATGGGGCCTCTACGCAGCTGTCCTGCTGTCACTCTTTTACGCGGCGGCCGGCACGGCGATATTACCGGAGCTGTGGAATGAGCCGCTCGGTCCACTGACAAAGATATGGCCGATCCTCGTGTTGCACCTGGTTGCTCTCGCGATTTTGGAGGAGCGATGACGTATTTCGTGCTCAAGTTCTTGCATATTATCGGTGCCACTGTTCTTCTCGGGACCGGCGCAGGCATCGCCTTCTTCATGTTGGTGGCGCATCGCACCGGCAATGCGACGACAGTGGCCGCCGTCGCGCGGATCGTGGTCATTGCGGATTTCGTTTTTACGACAACGGCCGTGATCGCCCAGCCGGTCACTGGCATAGCGCTCGCCTGGTATGTCGGGTATTCCCTGTGGGAGCGGTGGATCCTTTGGTCGATCGTTCTCTACCTCATCACGGGTGCTTTCTGGTTGCCGGTCGTTTGGATGCAGATGGAGATGCGCAATATTGCAACGAAAGCCGCGGCGAATGGTGAGCCGCTGCCGGCGCGATACCATAGGCTGTTCTGGACCTGGTTTTATTTCGGCTTTCCGGCCTTTGCTGCAGTTTTGGGAATTATCTGGCTGATGATCACGCGGCCGGTCGAATGATCAGGGTGAGCATTTGCTAAAGGCGCGGCAAAGGCGGTGCTCGCCTGTCGAATAGGTTTGCTGGACGGCTCGGTCATGCCGAGAGGTAGCGTTGTTGGTAGCAAGACGTGACACACTGGTGGCAGCAGACAGTCGGAGGCGGGAAAGAACCCAAGCGGCAGCCGACTGGCGTCGGTCCGGAAAGGGTGGCGCGGGGTCCGGTCGCGACGAGGTCGGAGGTATTGACCGGAAAACGCGCCACGGAGAAGTGCTCGATAGTGACCGGTGGCGGCTTCGGTCGCTAGTCCAATGATCGGACTAGGCGAGATCGCCACCGTCGATGCCGATCACATGTCCGCTAATGTACGAACTTGCATCGCTGGCCAGGAACACCACCAGCGAGGCCACTTCCTCTGGCGTACCGACGCGGCGCATGGGGTAAGGGGCAACGAGTTGTTCCGTCGTCACCTTCCAGTCTCGCCGCACGCGCTCCAGCATGGGTGTCTCGATCGGCCCCGGCGCGATGGCGTTGATGCGCACGTGCCGGCCGTACTCCTGAGCGGCGGCGCGGGTCATGTGGATGACGGCGGCCTTGGAAGCTCCGTAGGCGACGATGTTCGGGAAGGCGTGGCGGCCACCGATCGAGGCGGTATTGATCATAGCGCCTTGTGATTGCACGAGATGCGGCAGCTCGTATTTCATCGCGACGAATACGCCACGCAAATTGGTAACGATCTGATCGTCGAAACCAGCAATGTCGGTGTCGGCGATCGGCGCCGGCGGCAGGTCGATGCCGGCATTGTTGAATGCGATGTCGAGGCGGCCGTAACGCTCGACGGTCTCGGCCACGAAACGCTCGATTTGATGTGCATCCCGCACATCCGATTTAATGTATGCAACGTCGCCGCCCGCGGCGCGCAGGCGGCTCTCTACCTCGCGCCCGAGCGCTTCCCGGCGACCATTGAACGCGACCTTTGCACCGGCCCGGACTAGCGCGGCGGCAGTCACCGCGCCGATGCCGGAGGTGCCGCCGGTCACGATTGCGACCTTGCCCTCGAGGATACCAGGGGTTTGCGCCATTGCGGGGGCCGCTGTGAGCCCGGTGCTAGCCGTTGCGCCAGCGACAAGCATGCCGGCTAGAACGTGCCTGCGCGGAAGCATCATCGTGGCGGATGTGATTTCTTCTGTCATCACTCGTCTCCTCTCTCTGCGATGGATGGAGGAAGGCTAACAGAGAGTATTTGCCGGAAAAATCCGTGTCTGCTTTCATGATTTTGAAGTTTTAGTTTATAATCGGCACATGAACATGCGACCGGATCCATTCTCTGGCCTTTCGGCTTTCCTCGCAGTGGCGGAGGCGGGTGGCTTCACCGCGGCGGCAGCGCGGCTGGATGTCTCGCCGGCTGCCGTGAGCCAGGCGGTGAGGGCCCTCGAAGAAAGGCTCGGAACGCCCTTGTTCGTCCGCACGACCAGGCGCGTCGGCTTGACCGAGGCGGGTGCGGCCCTGCTGGCGCGCGTCAATCCGGCTGCGGCCGAAATCATCGCAGCTGTCGAGGAGGCGGCAGCAACAGACGAGCCCTCCGGATTACTACGGCTTACCGTTCCACGCATGGCGGTGCCGCTTGTCGTCGAACCGGTCATTCCCGCGCTGAGACTTGCGCATCCTCGAATTGCGATCGAGATTGCGGTCGAGGATGCGACGGTCGACTTGCCCGGGCGTGGCTTCGATGCCGGAATACGCATCGGCGAGTATATCGCGCGCGACATGGTCGCGGTGCGTCTTACGCGCGACATCGCCTGGTCGGTGGTGGCGAGCCCGGCTTATCTCGCCGCGCATGGAAGGCCGGAGGCGCCGCAGGAGCTGACGGCGCATGAGGCAATCCGCTATCGTTTCCCCCGGTCAGGCGCCCTCTACCGGTGGGAGTTCGAGCGGGACGGCCGCACTTTCTCCGTCGATCCGCCCGGCAGCTTGATCGTAAACGATGGTGCGCTGCTCGCTTCCTGCGCGCGCGCCGGTCTCGGCCTCGCCTATGTCGCCGACATTGCGGTGGAGTCCGAATTGCACGACGGCTATCTCGTCGGAGTTCTCGAGCCCTTCCTGCCGAGGACCCCCGGCCTGTTTCTCTACTTCCCTCAGCGTGCGCAGGCCCAGCCGAAGCTGCGTGCCTTTATCGATGTAGCCAAACAGGTGCTGCAGCCGATGCGATGAGCAGAAGCAGACAGGCAAGACAGTACAGTACAGTACTTACTGTACCTCCGTGACTGCCGATGCCGCAGTGAGCACACGCATCATCCGGAGATCTCTTATCCATTAATTTCCAAACGGACTGTTGCAGGTGCAGGAGCGTCCGGATGGCCCATCACCTGAACGGTTCCGGCGGCGGGGCAAACCCCGAACAGAGCTTCAGGGGTAGAACAGAAGTAGCCCCCAGCATGCCGGAGGCCACGAGGGGAAGGGGTGGCGAGCGCCTCACGGACGCCCTCCTCGCTGTCCGCTTAGACCAGCAGACAGGCACCACCCATGTCGCCCCGATGCCATATTTGGCAGATGAACCCCTATACAGAAGGGCCTGACACGTTGCGCCTCTGCATTGTGAACCAGCACCAAGGTGGGAGCCCGCCGCGTGCAGAAAATGATCATGATCGAGCAAATGGTGAGGATAGAGAGCGCGCGGCGACTCTGTACCGATTAACGTCCCTGTGGTCACAACAGGGATTTTTGGAATGACCTCAGGACTCGCAACCAAACGCCGGACTTTTCTAACCGGCGTGGCGGCAGTTGCCGCAACATCGATGTTCGCTTCGGCTTTCTCCATGCGACAGGCCGTCGCACAACAACCTGGCCGTGCCCCAATCATGCGGCCCATTCCGAAATCGGGGGAGATGATCCCGGCGATCGGCCTCGGCACATTCGAGACCTTCGACCTCCAACCAGGAGAGCCGCGCGACCATGTCCGCGAGGTAGTCCGCCTATTCCATGAACATGGCGGAAGGGTCATCGATACATCGCCGCTCTATGGAATGTCGGAAGTGTGCGTCGGCGATTTCATCGCCGATCTTGGCATCGCTGAAGACATCTTCATCACCAACAAGACCTGGACCACCGGTGAATATCTTTCCGACAACAGCCATTCGGAAGGGCAGCTCAGGCAATCGCGGCAACGGCTATGGCGGGATCGCATCGACGTCCTGCAGGTTCACAGTCTCGAAAACCATGATCAAGTCCGCCACTGGCTTGCTCAGAAAAAGGCCGAGGGTTCTGTGCGCTATATCGGCATCACACAGTGGAGCCCGGAATACTACGACACTATGGAGCGCCTGGTGAACACAGGCACGCTCGACTTCGTCCAGATCGCCTATACGATCCTGACGCGTACCGCCGAACAGCGGTTGCTCGATGCCTGCGCCGCCAACGGTGTCGCCGTTCAGGTCAACATTCCGTTCGAAAAGGCGCGGCTTTTTGGGCCCGTGGCGGAACAGTCCATTCCAGACTTCGCCAAGGAGATGGGCATCGAGACATGGGCGCAGTATTTTTTAAAATGGATCATCTCCCACCCGGCCGTGACGAATGTTATCCCCGCGACGAGCCAGCCACAGCACGTCGTCGACAACATGGGTGCGCTCTACGGCGACCTGCCCGACCGCGCGACGCGTGAACGCATGGCGGATTATTATACCGGGCTGACAGGCGTCGCCGATGCGCTTAAACAACCTCCTTATCCCGGCAAAAAATACGGCGGCGTCGTCACATGGCCTTTCCCGCAAGCACAACGTACCTGACACTCATCCTCCTTGCGTTCCCGGCCGCCGCTACGGCCGGGAACGACCGCGTCACAATTGCAGGGTTCGCCATCGACAGGACTGAGGTTCGTATTGCCGAATTCGCCGCCTTCGCTGCCGCGACCAGGCTGAGGACGGCTGCTGAACGCGACGGCGGCGGTCACGAATGGGGGAGCGGATGGGAACGTCGCCCAGGTTGGACGTTTCGAAACCCGTTTGGAAACCGACCGCAAGAAATGGCCGAACCCGCCGTTCATGTGAGCTGGTATGAGGCACGCGACTATTGCACCTCAGTTGGCGGCCGGCTGCCGACCCGCGCCGAGTGGAAGCGTGCCGCCTATAGCGAACATGGAAGTGGATCGGGAGCGGGCTTCATCGCCGGAAAAACCTATGCCTATCCAACGGGAGATACACCGGAAGGGGCGAATACGAACGGTAACGATCCGTGGCTTCGGCATGCCCCCGCGGGAACCACCCGCCAAGGCGTGAACGGGCTTTACGACATGGGTGGCAACGTGTGGGAGTGGCTCGCCGAGCGAGACGGCGATAACGCGCTCACGGCTGGCGGGTCATGGTGGTACGGCCCGGACAAAATGCGCGAAGAAGCCATGCAGTGGAAGCCTGCCGACTTCTATGTCGTCTACATCGGCTTTCGCTGCGCCTACGACCTTAAATCGTAGCCTCGCCTGCTGAGAAGGCTCACACACTGTTGAACGGCGAGGATCGATAACGTCCGATTTCCAGATGAATACGCCGGCCAGCAGTCCTATCGTTGAGCATCGTTTCTGCTGAATGGACTATGTGGGTGATTGGCTGGAGTCGAGTATTTGATGCAACAACAGAAGACCAAGATCGAAGGCTGGCAGTTGAACCTAGCGCCCCAGGACCATATGCGGATAGAGTGGTCCGGCGGTCGTTTTGAAACCGCCCGGCGGGGACGCACGCGAGGCGTCGAAGGCAGGATTGCACCGGACTTCCATCTGATCATGGTTACGCTGAATGGCGGCGCCGCGCATCACGCATTTCGAACCGACGACGGATTTCGCTATGAGGGCCGCGACGTCAAGGGCATGGTTTCCTTTCTGCCCGCCGGTTGCAGTCGCGAGCTTGTGCTTCGCGATGTGGCATGGGAATGGGGTGCGATCGCCATTGATCCGGGCGTGGGAAGCCCCCAGATCCTTGGCAGGAAGTCGTTCCTCATCGACCGTGACGATTTTATTTACGGCATGACGGCGCAGATGAGCGGCCTTCTCCATCGTGACGGCGGTCTGGACGCGACCTACTGCTCAACGATGGCCCTTGCCCTTTGCGAGTATCTCATGAATAGAGGCGAAGGGGGCAGTTCGCGCGGGGCGAAGGTGAAATACGCCCTGACGAGACGGCAGGTTCGCGATACCTACGACAGAATAGATGCCGGACTGGCGGAGCCGATCGCGATATCCGACCTGTCGCTTCCGCTTGGGATCTCGGAGGGGCACTTCTTCCGGGCCTTTCGCGGAGCAACCGGCCAGACCCCTTTGGAAGCGATATCCAGCCGCCGTATGGAACGAGCGGCTCGTCTTTTGAGCGAGACGGATCTGCCGATCATCGAGATCGCGGCGCTCTGCGGGATCGCGAGTCCAAGTCACTTTGCGCGCTTGTTCCGCTCCCACACGGGCCATTCGCCCTCTCGGTGGCGAGATAAATGACTTGCTGGACCCCTCGTTTGAGGCCGTTCCCCGCTCAACTCGGCGGCGAGCCCTTGGGCAGCACCCCTGAGATCGGCCATTCGCCATGAAGTGACAGCCGTCTGACTTCGCGACCATCGGTGCCGGTGCCATTGTGGCGCTGTTCGACAGCAGGATCTTTTTAAAGATTGCGTCTTAGCGATCCTTCGCTTTGCGCCATGCCTCGTACTTAGGCAGGTACTCATCCCTGGTCCTCGGGTAAAGGCCGATAATCGGGTCGCCAGCCTTCACCTGATCCAGCACGAAGTCTTCATAAATCTCCATCTCAGTGCACTCCTCGGCGATCTCGTCGGCAAGGTGGGCGGGGATCACCATCACACCGTCGCCATCACCAAGCATCACGTCGCCCGGAAAGACCGGGGCATCGCCACAGGATATCGGTACGTTGATGTCCAGCGCTTCGTGCAGCGTGAGATTGGTCGGCGCCGATGGTCTCTGGTGGTAGGAAGGCATATCGAGACGGCCAATACCCTCTGCGTCGCGAAAGCCGCCGTCGGAGACAACACCGGCGCAGCCACGCACGGCAAGGCGAGTGACAAGGATCGAGCCGGCAGACGCTGCCCGCGGGTCCTTGCGGCTGTCCATGACCAGCACATGCCCGGCCGGGCAGGTCTCCACCGCCACCCGCTGTGGATGTTCGGCGTTGCGGAAGACCGTAATTGCGTTGCGATCCTCGCGCGCCGGGATGTAGCGCAGCGTGAAGGCTTGGCCGACCATGTTGACGCCCTTCCACGAAACGGGATGAACATTCTGGATGAACTGGTTGCGCAGGCCGCGCTTGTAAAGGGCGGTCGCCACAGAGGCCGTCGAGATCTTCATCAGCTTGGCACGAACGGCATCGGACAATACATAGTCGGACATCTCAAAGCTCCTGATCTGGTCAGTTGATTGCCGGTTCATCGACCATCGGGCCGAAATCCGTCTTAAGAAAATCGAAGTCGCAGCCCTTATCGGCTTGCTCGATATGCTTCGAGAACATCAGGCCGTAGCCGCGCCCGTAACGCGGCGGCGGCGGCGTCCAGGCGCCGCGTCGTGCCGCCAGCTCATCGTCCGACACAAGCATGTTGAGACTGCGTGCGGGAATATCCATCTCGACGATGTCGCCGGTCCGAAGCAGCGCAAGCGGTCCCCCGACATAGGCTTCGGGAGCCGCATGCAACACGCATGCCCCGAACGATGTGCCCGACATGCGGGCATCGGAAACGCGCATCATGTCGCGCAGGCCAAGCTTTAAAAGTGCCTTCGGCATTGGGATCATGCCCCATTCCGGCATACCCGGCCCGCCTTGCGGGCCGGCGTTTCTCAGAACCAGCACGGTATCCGGCGTCAGCGGATAATCCGGGTCGTCGATGATCTTCTTCAGTTCAGCATAGCTGTCGGCCACCAGCGCCGGTCCCTTGTGCCGGTGGAATTTCGGATCGCAGGCCGCTGGCTTGATCACGGCGCCATCGGGGCAAAGATTGCCCTTCAGCACGGCGAGCGATCCCTCGTGATAGACCGGATTGGCGAGGGGCCGGATCACATCCTCGTTCCAGATCTTCACCGCTTCGAGCCCATCGGTCAGCGGTCTGCCGGTAACCGTGATCGCAGAATTGTCGAGCTTTTCACCAAGCTGCTTCATCAGCGCGCGCAGGCCGCCGGCATAGTAGAAGTCCTCCATCAGGTAATTGCTACCGGATGGCCTTATATTCGCAATCACTGGCGTGGTGCGGCCTATCCGATCGAGATCGTCGAGTTCAAGCGGAATGCCAGCCCGTCGCGCCATGGCGATTACATGGATGATAGCATTGGTGGAGCAGCCCGTTGCCATGGCCACCGTTACTGCATTCTCGACCGCCGCTGGCGTTACTATCTTTTGCGGCGTGAGATCTTCCCAGATCATCTCGACGACCCGGCGTCCGCATTGGGTTGACATGCGCTGGTGGCTGGAATCAGCGGCAGGGATGGACGAGGCGCCGGGCAGGGAAAGCCCCATCGCCTCGGCAATTGCAGTCATGGTTGAGGCGGTTCCCATGGTCATGCAATGGCCGTAGGAGCGGGCGATACCGCCCTCGATGCCCTGCCATTCTTCTTTCGATATGGTGCCGGCACGACGCTCGTCCCAATACTTGAACCCGTCTGTACCGGAGCCCAGATACTTGCCGGCATAATTGCCGCGCAGCATCGGTCCGGCCGGCAGGAAGATGAAGGGCAGGCCCATACTGAGCGCGCCCATGATAAGGGCCGGCGTAGTTTTGTCACAACCGCCCATCAAAACGGCGCCGTCAACAGGATGCGAGCGCAACAATTCCTCGGCTTCCATTGCCAGCAGGTTGCGGTAAAGCATGGTCGTCGGCTTGACGAAGTTTTCCGATAACGATATCGCCGGGAGCTCCAAGGGAAAACCACCTGCCTGCAGGATGCCGCGTTTGACCCATTCCACACGGTCCTTGAAATGCATGTGGCAGGGTTGGGCGTCCGACCAGGTGTTGAGGATCGCGACGATAGGACGGCCCTCCCAGTCCACCGGATCGTATCCCATCTGCATTGTCCTCGAACGGTGGCCAAAGGAACGCTGATCGTCCGGCACCATCCAGCGGGCGGATCGCAGTTGTTCGTAGGTCTTTTTCGATGTCATTAGCGTCTCCGGACGGTCTTCGACCGCTTTGACTTTGTCAGAAGCGGATTGCGTTTGATGTGACGATCGGCTTCTGCCGGACGGTATCGACTTCTCCGGCCTTGTCATTGGGGGTGACAAGAATGCCGGAGTTGCCTGTGAGGGCCTTGCGTAGATTTTCGGTCATCGGCTGCTCCCTTGTCTCAGTAAAGTTTCGCATTGGATCACTCGGTGAAGGCTTCGTCGCGCTTGCGGCTGATCGAGGGTGAAAGCACCATGCCCAGCACGATCAAGGCTACGATCAGCAACGAAAGGCTGAGCGGGCTGCGCACGAAGATTGTCGGATCGCCTTGGCTGATCAGCATTGCGCGGCGAAGGTTCTCCTCCAGCATTGGCCCCAGGATGAAGCCGAGCAACAGCGGTGCAGGCTCGAAGCGCAGCTTGGACAGCGTAAAGCCGACGACGCTGAAGCCCGCCATGATGAAAACGTCGAAAACGCTGTTGTTGATGCTGTAAGCGCCAATGCAGCAGAAGCCGATGATTGCAGGAAACAGCAGGTGATAGGGAATGGTCAGCATTCGTACCCACAAGCCGATCAATGGCAAGTTGAGGATGACCAGCATCAGATTTCCCGACCACATAGAGACAATCATGCCCCAGAATAGATCAGGTTCCTCGGAGATGACGTTGGGGCCGGGAGTAATGCCCTGAATGATCATCGCGCCGACCATCAGGGCCATAACCGGGTTACCGGGTATGCCGAGTGTGAGCATTGGAATGAAGGAGGTTTGCGCTCCGGCATTATTGGCAGATTCCGGTGCAGCCACGGCCTCGATCGCGCCCTTTCCGAATTCGGCGCGGTTTGGCGAAATGCGCTTTTCCAGCGCATAGGCGGCGAAGGAGGATAGCATAGCGCCACCGCCTGGCAGCACGCCCAGGAACGAGCCGAGCGTTGTGCCGCGCAGGATTGGGCCGCGGATGCGCCTGAAATCGTCGCGGGTCAGCATCAGGCCGCTAACCTTCTTCACTCCGACCGAACGCTCATGCTCGTTCTCGAGATTGCGGAGGATCTCGCAGATGCCGAATATGCCCATGCTGACTGCGACGAAATTGAGACCGTCGTAAAGTTCTGGGATGCCGAAGATGTATCGCGGCATGCCGCTTTCCACATCGGTGCCGACCGAGCCAAGCAGTAGGCCGAAGACGATCATCGCGAAGGCCTTTAGGAGCGAACCGCTGGCAAGCGCCACGGATGCCACAAGGCCCAAAACCATCAGCGAGAAATATTCGGCGGGCCCGAATTTCAATGCGACCGCGGCGAGCGGCGGGGCGGCGATGACAAGGAGAACGGTTGCGACGCTTCCGGCAAAGAAGGACCCAAGCGCGGCCGTTGCCAGTGCTGCGCCGGCGCGCCCACGCCGGGCCATCTGGTAACCATCGATCGCGGTGACGACAGACGAGCTTTCGCCCGGAAGATTGATCAGGATCGCCGTGGTCGAGCCGCCATACTGAGCCCCATAGAAGATGCCGGCAAGCATAATTAATGCCGATTCCGGCTGCAGTCCAAAGGTAATCGGCAACAGCATGGCAATCGTGGCAGTCGGCCCGAGACCGGGTAACACTCCGATAGCGGTGCCCAGCAGACAGCCGATGAAGCCATAGAGCAGGTTCATGGGCTGGAAGGCGGTGGCGGCACCCAGCAACAGGTCGGAAAGGATGTCCATGCGAAACTCCGCGGATGATATCGGTCAGTTGCTGAGGAAGGGGATCAATGGACCGAAGGCGCTGACGGGAAGCGACAGGAGCCGTGTAAACAGAACGACCGAACTGATCGCCATGAACAGCGCGAGCGCGATCGAATGGCGCCAGCCGGCATATCTGCTGGCGCAACTAACACCACCGACCATCAGAAACATGGTCGGTGCGAGCCCTAGTCTCGGGAGCGCGAGGCCGAAGAAAACTGGCGCCAGGATCACTAGTATGGAGGCTTTCCAGTTTGCCGGTGCATCCGGCTCATCCCTGACGGCAACCACCAGAGACTGAACTATGATGAGGACTCCGATGCCGATTAGCAGCAAGCTCAGCATGACGGGGAAGTAGCCAGGTCCCATCTGGAACGAATTCCCGACATCGAGCTCTCGCCCGAAGGCAATGAACAGTAGGCTAACGACGATCATCGCCGCGCCGCCAACAAAGTCGCGACCGTTTCTAATCTTCAACATGGCTTTACGATCCATAGGTCAGAAACCCCCGGCTGACGCGACGATGCGCCGGCCGGTGGGGAATTTCACTGCAGCGGGACGTTCGCCGCCTTGATGACCTCTGCCCATTTTTCAGTTTCGTCCTTGATAAAGGTCGCAAACTCTTCCGAGGTATTGCCGACGGGCGTTGCGCCCATGCCTTCGATCTTCTCCTTCATGGCTGGGTCGTGAAGAATGGCCTGAACCTCCTTGCTGAGCTTCTCGACGATTTGCGGCGGCGTGCCTGGCGGTGCGAAAATGCCGTGCCAGGACGTTGCCTCGAAGCCTGGAATGACGCTGTCCATAGTCGGCACGTCCGGCAGCAGCGATGCCTTGTCGAGGCTGGTGACTGCCAGCGCGCGCAGCTTACCCGCCTTGACCTGCTGGGCAGCCGTCGGGATGTTATCGAACATGAAGTCGACATGGCCGGCGACAACGTCCATGATTGCCTGGCTGCTGCCCTTGTACGGCACGTGGGTGATTTTGACACCGGCCTTGGTGGCGAGCAGTTCGCCGGCGAGATGGATCGATGTGCCAATGCCCGAGGAGGCATAGGTGTGCTTGCCCGGCTCCTTCTTGAGCAGTTCGATCAGTTCCTGCACGGAATTGACCGGCAGCTTTTCCGGATTGACTACCAGAACGTTCGGCAGCCGGGCGATCAACGATAGTGGCGCGAATCCCTTTGCTTTGTCATAGGGCAATGTCCTGAATAGCGTCTGGTTGATCGCGTTGGAGCTGACCGTGCCCATGCCGATGGTGTATCCGTCCGGAACCGCTCTCGCGAGATCGCCAAGGCCGACGTTGCCGCCGGCTCCCGGCTTATTCTCCACGATGAAGCGCTGGCCGAGGCGCTTATCCAATTGTTCGGCCACGAGGCGACCGAAGGTATCGGTATTGCCGCCTGCGGCAAAGGGCACGATCACCGTCACAGTTTTAGACGGATAGTCCTGGTTCTGGGCCTTCCCCGCAGACGCGGCAAAGGAAGTGATCGAAGCGGCCATCGCCGCCACTGTGATGAAGCGCATTAAACGCATGATTTCTCCTCCCGTTTGGGCGCTCCTACGCCCTGATGAAATCGAGGTCCGGCTCCTCAACCGGAAAATGGAAGCGCTTTCATTCTAGCATCATAATTTGGTCTCGCAAGACTTGGTCGCTCCAAATTTTGGTGTGTGATATCAGCGCTTTGAAGAAAATGACGAAACTTTTTTCCTGAAAGACTTGCCAAGTGACAAAATGAAAGCGTACATCATTCCAGTGGAGATGATCATGGTTGGACAGAAAACCCGCAGGCTGACAGAGGTAGCGAGCCCGGTGACACTGGCGGACATCGCTAGGCTTGCCGGGGTGTCTCCCGTGACGGTTTCCCGCGCAATCAACACGCCCAGCCTCGTCAAGCCTAAGACCCTTGAAGCGATAGAACGCGTCATCGCCAGGACAGGATATGTGCCGAACCTGCTGGCTGGCGGACTCGCTTCGCGGCGGACGCGGCTGGTGGCGGCCATCGTTCCATCGGTGTCCAGCACGATCTTCGCTGAGGCAATCGAAGGCTTGAACGCCGAACTCGTCGCGGCAGGCTATCAACTCTTGCTGGGCCTGTCCGGTTATGACCACAAGCGGGAGATGGAGCTGACGCGAGCCATCCTCGCGCGGCGACCCGACGGCATAATCCTGACCGGCATCACTCATCTAAAGGAGACGCGAGCGATGTTGTCAGGCGCCGGTCTGCCAGTCGTCGAGATCTGGGACTCGACGCCGTCACCGCTCGATACCGCGGTGGGGTTTTCGCATTATGATGTCGGAGCGTTGGTAGCCGAACATCTTATGGCGAAGGGCTATAGCCGATATGCGCAAATCGGCGCCAACGATCCTCGAGCCATTCAACGTAGAGATGGGTTCATAAAGCGGCTCTCCGGGGTCGCAAAGGTGGAACTCCCCGACGTAGAAATGAACTCCCCCTCGACCTTTAGTGACGGGCGGAGAGCGTTGAGTCAGTTACTTGGTCGTGGATCGGGTTCGCTAGCTGTATTCGGAAGCTCCGATGTTGTCGCGCACGGGGCGCTGACGGAAGCGATAGCAAGGGGGTGCAGGGTTCCGCAGGATGTCGCCATTATTGGGTTCGGCGACTTCGACTTCGCGCCGCACACCTATCCGCCGCTGACAACAGTCCGCATCGACAGACGCATGATTGGGACAAAGGCCGCGCAATCAATATTGAGAAAAATTTCCGGCGAGACTGTCGAACCCATGATTGAAATTGATTTCCAGATCGTCGCGAGGCAGTCCGCTTGATCGCAGCCGCGCGGCATTTCATCTTCCAGAGATGTGGTGGTTTGGCCGTTCACTCGATCCATCGCGAAACAGATCGGCGAGTGGTGCCAGATCGTCGGCGGCATCGAGGAAGGCGAAAAGGCATGGGAAGCAGCGCTAGTGAGGTGGCGGAGGAAACTGGATTGACATGCAGTCGTCTCTATTCCGCAGAGTTATGCAAGCAATTCTATGAGGCTGAGCGCGATGCCATCAGCATTTTTCCGGTTTTTCAGGAAGCGAAGCGAACTCTAAGCGACCGTAGCTCCGGCACTCGCACCTAAGGATTATGCGTGATCGATCTCGACGGCTCCCGCAGACGGGCACCTCTTCGGCGACATAACCCGTCAGCTAGATGGACGACTTGTTTGCCAGCATGAAACCTAAAAACAAATGAAAAGGGTGCTCCGGATCAGGGGCAGACACCCTTTTCGTGCTGAAGCTTGCAATCCAGCGGAAGGAAAATATGCCGATCAGTCATAATCCTCAATCGGACCGAAGTCTGATGCACCACCTGGCCATTTGGCAGCGGCGACACCTTCAGGATGATGCCGGATCTTAGCAACGGCTACGCCTTTGTTCACGATCTGTTGGGATGCGGTAGCATCGCCGCCACCCTTTCCTCAAGGTTTCAGGATAGCCGCTTGGTTCATCCAATGCCGGTCTGCTCGGCCGCCAGCCAGTATGTCGGCTTATGGCACCAGTGTCGGAAGTTCCGGACCTGGCCGGCGAGCGGCGGCAATGGGTCCGAAGGGAGCCGTTCGTACGAGCCCTGTCCGAGGCTTGTTGCGAAGATGTTCACATTCTGTGCGAAGAAGATCGCATAATGGATCGACTGAAGCGGCTGTGTACCGACGAACGGAAAAACACCGATTGCAAGATACATAGTTATTCCCGGCGAGCCGTTTCCGGTTCGATTCCTTTCAACTGCGCTAGACGCTCGATGATTTCTCAGATTCTGCTCTCATTAAGAGCTGACAAGAAAACACTGAGATGTCCTGGTGTGTCCTAGCGAGAAAGCTCGACCGGCTCCAACACATCACGTCACCGACAGGTTGGCGAGAGGGCCTTGATGATCCTTGGCCGTTCCGAGAAATGCCACCGATGTTGTCCGGCGGTTTGTGGACACATCGCATGCTCTTCGATTTATCCGAAGGCAGATGGTTTCCTTTTCTTCCAGGACCGCAGCGCACGCCAGAGCACAGTATTGTCTGCATAACCTAGCACACGCGCCACCTCGGACATCGGTGGGGCATGTCGGTCGCCGAGATAATGAGCTGCGAGCGTCTGGCGGTGTTGGCGAATGAGATCGCGAAGCGACACGCCTTCCTCCGACAGCCGACGCTGCAGGCTTCGCGGCGACATCTTCAGTTCCGCCGCGAGGATTGCGACCGTGATCGGCTTGCGGCCGAGATAGATGCCGATCAGGGCCTGGACCTTTTCCGTGACGGCGTCGCCGGCCGTCGGATCGTCGACCAGATCGCCGATATGCCGCTCCAGGATTTCGATAAGACTTTTGTCTTCGGAGCGGTAGACACGATCGGCATCCGCTTTGTTCATGACGATCCGGTTGCCGGATTGGCCGAACAGGACGGGCGCGCCATAGATCCGTTCCAGCGCGCCGGCATCGCGCGAAGCGTGATGTTCAAGCTGAATTTCGGTCGGCCGCCAGCCGCGGCCGAAGCAGGAACGGACAAGCTGGCAGGAGGCGGCGATCGTGAATTCGCTGTCCTGCCGGCGCGGCCACATGCCGGTATCGACGATCCGGTAGCTCCAGATAAAATCGCCATTCTCTTCGAATACGCCCGAATTGGTCGCGCCCTGCACCGCGTTTACATATTTCGACAGTCGTTGGAAGGCGCTGCGAATGTTCTGCGAGAGCGCGAAGAGCATGCCGATGGGGCCGAGATCGGCTGGCTTGAACCCTGTGCCCATCCGGGCTCCCAGTGCCGGTTCGCCTATTATCGTCGCGGCATCCTCGAACAGTGCGACGTAACGCGCCATGGGCAGGACAGCGTAGGGATCTTCCAGTTGCGAGCGCAGAATGCCGTGCGAGGCCAAAAGAAGGTCCGTTTTCCCGGATCTTTTGTCGATTTGTTGCACCAGCGGGATCAGGACAGAGGCTCGAATTGAAGCAACTACGGGCATCCGGCTGATCAAATGCGATGCAACTGCCATTTTCAGCGTCTCCGATGACCGTCGTGGCGCGAATTATCGATTCATTGGCACAAATTGCAATTTCGGGGCCAGATCGCCGCGCTTACCCTCTTGGCAACAAACAAGCAAAGAGGGGTTCTCCATGACACTGGAAGCAAGCATGCCCGCGCCATCATCGCCGGAGCGTCGGCTGGCCAAGGACTCGGTGGGGCTTGCCCATATCGTGTTCTTCGTCGTTGCCGCGGCCGCGCCGCTCACGGCCGTCGTCGGCGCTTCGCCAGCCGCTTTTGCCTTTGGTAACGGCGCAGGCGTTCCTGGCGCTTTCATGCTCGCCGGCCTGCTTTACCTGCTGTTCTCGGTCGGCTTCACCGCCATGAGCCGCCATGTGGGAGGGGCGGGGGCCTTCTACACCTATATCACCCACGGCATCGGCAAGCCGGTCGGCGTGGGTGGGGCCTTTATGGCGCTGGTCACCTATAGCGCGGTTCAGATCGCCATTTATGGCCTGTTCGGCTTCTTCATGGCCAACGCCATAGCGCCGCTTGGGCTGGTCCTGCCGTGGTGGGTCTGGGCCTTCGCGGCACTCGTCGTCGTGCTGGTCTGCGGTCAGCGCAACATCGCCTTCTCAGGAGCGATCCTTGGCGTCTGCATGATTGCCGAAATCGCCATATTGATGGTTCTCGATCTTGCCATCGTCTTTTCAGGCGGCGGACCGGAAGGCATCGCCTTTTCTTCCTTCGCGCCGTCGCAGGTCTTTACGCCTGGTCTTGGTGTGGCGCTGGTTTTCGTCATCGGTTCGTTCATCGGCTTCGAAGCCACGGCCATTTTCGGCGAGGAAGCCGAAGATCCCGAAAAGACCATTCCCCGCGCGACCTATGTTGCGGTGCTGCTCATCACCCTCTTCTATGCCTTTTCCACCTGGGCCATCGTGCAATTCTACGGTCCGGGCAATGTGCAGGCCTCTGCTGCTGCCGGCCTCGACAGCTTCTACTTCGCTGCCGCCAATTCCGTGCTCGGCGCATGGTCGAGCCAGGTGATGAACGTGCTGCTGATCACCAGCCTGTTTGCCTGCATCCTGTCCTTCCACAATACGCTCAACCGCTATTTCTTCGCCCTCGGCCGGGAAGGCTTGGCCGCCCAGGTGCTTGGCAAGGTTCACGCCAAGCATGGCTCACCCTACGCCGCGGGACTGCTGCAAAGTCTGATCGCGGCCGTCGTCCTTGCCCTGTTCGTGATCTTCGGAGCCGATCCATACACCGTGGTGTTTTCGTGGATGGCAGCGCTTGCAGGGATCGGTATTCTGCAGGTGCAGGTGCTGGTCTCCGTCGCGATCGTCATGTTCTTCCGCAAGACGCCGAACGGCTACGGCACCTGGACCACGATGATCGCCCCGACGCTGGCGCTGCTCGGTCTCATCGGTTCGCTGGTGCTGGTCAGTTCCAATCTTTCCCTGCTTTCCGGCAGTGAAAGCCTGATCGTCAAGGCTTTCCCCTATGTCATGGTGCTGGTGGGCATTCTCGGAGCGCTGCTTGCAATCCACGTCAAGAGATCCAAGCCCGCTCTCTACGCCTCGCTCGGAAAGGTTTTCGAATGAGTGCCATTGCTGAACTTGCACCCGTCGATCACCTTCTGGTTCTCGCGATCGCAATCCTAGCCGGCGCAACTTTGCTGGTTGCCGTTGAGGCGCATGTTTTCTGCTCCGTGTTTTGCGTTCACGCAGAAGCGATGGTGACCGAGATGCAGCTCTGCTCCGGTCGATCCTGATCACCGCAGCTTGCGAGCGTGAAGGCGCGTCGTCTTTCCGGAAGCCAAGAGGCCCACAATCAAAGAGCCTAAATCAAAGAGGTATGTTCATGGACGCCGTTGTCGCAGTCACCCATCCGCTCGATCCTCTGAGCCTTGCCGAAATTGCCTCTGCCGTTGCCATACTCAAGGATAGGCAGAAACTCGCAGCCACCTTCCGCTTTCCGATAATCCGGCTGGAGGAACCGACCAAGGCGGATCTTGCGATCCATCGCGTGGGCGACAGTCTGCCGCGCCTCGCCTTCATCCTGGCAATGGATATCAGCAACGGCGAGACCTTCGAGGGCATCGTCGATCTGACCGCCGGCAAAGTGTCCTCCTATATAAGATTACCTCTCGACGAGCTGCCCTACGGCCAGCCGCCGGTCATGCTGTGCGAATTCGAAACCGTCGAAGGCACCGTCAAATCCGATCCGCGCTGGATCGCTGCCGTGAAGAAGCGCGGCATTACCGACGAGGATATCCCGCTCATCCAGATCGATCCATTTTCCTCCGGCTATTTTGGCCGCGAATTCGAGAAGGGAAAGCGCATCGTCCGCGCAGTGTCCTATTGGCGCGAAGATATCCGTGACAACGGCTATGCGCATCCGATCGAGGGTGTCGTGGCGGTCGTCGACCTGATCACCAACCGAGTGGTCGATCTCGTCGATGATGAAAAGATCATTCCGGTCCCGAGGAAGAAGCGCAATTATGGCCGCGAAACCTTCTCGGAACCGCGGCCCGATCTCAAGCCGCTGCATATTGTTCAGCCGCAGGGGCCGAGCTTTACCGTCGACGGCTGGAAAGTCGAATGGCAGAACTGGAGTTTCCGTGTCGGTTTCACCCCGCGCGAGGGCCTCGTTCTGCATGAACTCGGCATCAAGGATCAGGGAAGGCTGCGGCCCGTCGTCTTTCGCGCCAGCGTTACCGAAATGGTCGTGCCGTATGCCGATCCGACCGCGAACCATTATTGGAAGAGCGCCTTCGATGCCGGCGAATACGGCCTCGGGCGTTTGGCCAACAGCCTCGAACTCGGCTGCGACTGCCTCGGCCATATTCACTATTTCGACGTGCCGGCGGCCGATGATTTCGGCCAGCCTTTCATTATGAAGAACGCCATCTGCATGCATGAGGAAGATTACGGCATCCTCTGGAAGCATTACGAGTTCCGCAACGGCATTTTCGAAGTGCGCCGCTCCCGCCGCCTCGTCATCTCCTTCTTCGCAACTGTCGGCAACTATGATTACGGCTTCTACTGGTATCTCTACCAGGATGGCACGATCCAACTCGAAGCCAAGCTCACCGGCATCATCCAGACGGCGGCAGTCGCGACTGGAGAAACCTATCCATGGGGCGGTATGGTCGATGACAATCTCGGCGGTCCGACCCATCAGCATTTCTTCAATGCGCGCCTGCATATGGATGTCGATGGCGATGGCAACACCGTGACCGAGCATGAGTTTGTGCCGCGTCCCTGGGGTGAAGACAATCCCTATGGCAATGTCTTCGATACCAGGACTCGCGTGCTGAAGCGCGAACTCGATTCGCCTGCGCTCGCCAATGGCGAGACCGGCCGCTACTGGAAAGTCTCCACCCCAATATGCGGAACAGCGTCGGCAAAGCGCCAGGCTACAAGATCGTCGTCATGCCGTCACCGGTCATGCTTGCCAAGCCGGAGTCCACCGTTGCCCAACGCGGCGGCTTCGCCAAGAAACACATCTGGGTCACGGCCTTCGATGCCAGGGAAAAATATGCGAGCGGCGACTATCCGAACGTGCATGCCGGCGGTGACGGCCTGCCGGGCTATGTCAAGCAGAACCGCGAAATCGAGAATGCCGATGTCGTGCTCTGGCATTCCTTCGGCCATACCCATGTCTGCAAGCCTGAGGATTTTCCGATCATGCCGGTAGAATATGCAGGCTTTACGCTGAAGCCGAACGGCTTCTTCGCATCCAACATCGCCATGGATCTGCCGCCTGATGGAAACGAGGAGAGCGTCGACAATCGCCTGCCGCACTCGCATGAAAAAATCGCAAGCGGTTCCTGTTGCCACACGTAAAGCGTAGAAGCAGGACGAAGGATGATGCCCGCATGATAGTGGGCGATCGGGTTCTCGGAAGGGTCCGGGGTCCGGTCGTTCCGCAAGGATTTCTCGGCGCCGTCCTCTGCGCTGCTCTCAAAGTACGCTCCATTCCAATCGTCAAGACGGTTCCATAAATCACCGATATGCCGCGCGAGGGAATCGCGTGGTCGACGGTTCGTATCCGTTCAACTGCAGGGATGCGATTTGCTGCCAGGTACCGATAGATTTTGACCTCAGAGCTTCTCCGCCAACGCTTTCACTGCTTCTGCTTGCGTCGCCAGGAACTGATAAAGGTAGGTCTTCGCCATCACCACCTGTTTCAGCCGCGCCGAGTTCAGCAGGCGGGTGCCATCTTGCTGAAGGATCGCTTCCGTCTTCCTTCCGATTCGACGGCGGCGATCGATCAACCCGCGCTCCTGCGGAGACATGTTTCGTGAACACTGAGCGGCCAGTGAAAATATCAATCACGCCCTCCCACGCCATGGCACGAGTTTCTTTTCCAGCCAGCGCATCGCGAATTCAAACATGATCGCGAAGAAGCCTATGACGAAGATGCCCATCATGACGATGTCGGTGCGCAGGAAGTTCGAAGCATTCAGGACCATCTGGCCCACGCCTGTTGAGGCTGCGACCATTTCGGCGGCGACCAGCGTTGTCCAGCCGACCCCCATACCGATCCGCAGGCCGACAAGGATGTCTGGGAGGGCCGCCGGGAAAACGACGAAACAAAGCAGCTGCCAACGGCTGGCGCCAAGGGCGCGCGCCGCATTGATCTGGTCGGACGAAGCGGACAACACGCCGGCCCGTGCGGCAAGAGCCACGGGCGCGAAGCAGGCGAGGAAGATCAACAGAACCTTCGATGTTTCCCCGATGCCGAACCAGATGATGACGAGCGGCAAGTAAGCGAGCGGCGGCAGCGGCCGGTAAAACTCAATGAACGGGTCGAGCATCGCGCGGATGGCAGGGCTGAGGCCCATGGAAAGGCCGACGGGAATACCGATCAAGGCCGCCAACAGGAAAGCCGAAATCACGCGAAACAGGCTCATCAGAACATGTTCGGTGAGCGGAGCGCCATCGATATTGCCCTCTATGGCCGAAATGAAGGCATTCAAGACCGTTTCAACTTTGGGAAGGAACAGCGGCTTGACCAGGCCGAGATGAGTCACTGCGATCCAGACCGCTAGAACCAGCAACACGGTCAGCATGCTGATCAGGCCCATTTGAATTGCGGTCAGGGCGGTGCGGCTGCGAGCAGGCTTGGCCCGTGACGGTCGCGCGACGGGTAACTCAGCCGCAGTGTTCGACGCTCCCTCGTTCATGCCACCAACCCTTCCTTCATCTTGTCGCCTTTGTGGATCGCGGCCAGGACCTCTTCCCGGATGGCGATGAAGTCCGGCGAGGATTTGACCGCGCGTGCATCACCGCCTTCCAGGAAACGCCGGCCGAAATTCAGCGCTATCATGCGCGCGATGCGCCCGGGGCGCGGTGTCATGATGATCAGTTTTGTCGCAAGAAAGATCGCCTCCTCGACATCATGAGTGATGAAGAAAGCCATCTTGTTTGTCTGAGCCCAGACCTTAAGGATCAGTTCCTGGACCTGCTCGCGCGTAAAGGCGTCAAGTGCGCCGAGAGGCTCATCCATGAGCAGCATTTCGGGATCTGCGGCAAGTGCTCGGGCGATGCCGACGCGCTGCTGCATGCCGCCCGAAAGTTCGTAGATCTTTTTCTCGCCAAATTCGTCGAGGCTGACGAGGCTCAGCATGTGGCGTGCGCGCTCGAGTCTTTCGGCTTTCGCCATGCCCTGCATGCGTAGACCGAAGGCGACGTTGTCCACGACCGAAAGCCACGGCATCAAGGCGTGGCGCTGAAAGACCACGCCGCGATCTGCTCCCGGCTTGGTAACAGGCTTGCCGTCGATCTCGATAATGCCTTCCGTCACCGGCTGGAAGCCCGCGATGCAGGACAGAAGCGTGGTCTTCCCGCATCCAGAGGCGCCAAGCGCCACTACAAACTCGCCCGGCTGGATATCCAGATTGATGCGTGAGAGCGCGACTACGCCGCTTTCGCCTTCACCATAGTGGACGCTAACATTGCGAATCTCGAGCATCTGCTTCACCGCTCCAAACAGAAGATGGGCCAACCGCACTCCAGTTCGCCCATGGGATTGGCTTACTTGGCAGCCTTGACGTATTCGTCTGTGACGAAGGCGGCATAATCCGGGGCAAGCTCGGTCACGCGGCCCTGCTCCTTCAGGAACTCGGCCGTCGACTGTAGCGCCTTGGCCGCGCCGCCGCCCAGCCAATCGGCGGAAGCCTGTTCGTCGAGCGTCGGGAACTTGTAGGCGGCCATGCCTGCGGGAACGTCCGCTGCGTTCGCTCCGGTCCATTTGACGACGGCTGCGACCGGCTTGGAATCCGGCGTCCACGAAGCCTTGTTCGCGGTATAGTCGGCATCGGCCGCCGCAAGCAGCTTGACGAAGGTCGTCATGAACTCCTTGTTGGCGGCGGCGAACTTGTCGGTGACGACGATGCCGTCAAACGTCGCCTTGCCCTTGGCGGCGAAATCCCCGGCGCTGGCAATGACAGTGCCGCTTTTCTTGGCAACATCGAGAACCGGCGCCCAGATGAAGGTGGCGTCCACATCACCGCGTTCCCATGCGGCCGCAATTTCCGGCGGACGCATGTTGAGCAGCTTGACGTCCTTGCTTGACAGGCCGGCTTCGGAAAGCGCGTACATCAGCTGGTAGTGCGACGTTGAGACGAACGGAACGGCGACCGTCTTGCCCTTCAGGTCGGAAATCGTCTTGATGCCGCTGCCATTGCGCGCGACGAGCTGTTCGGCGTTGGCAATGTCGTCGAGGATCCAGAAGAGCTTGATCGGCAGACCTTGCGAGGCGGCAGCAGCGACAGGCGAGGAGCCCGCTTCCCCAATTTCAACGTCACCGGAGGACATGGCGCGGATAACGTCGCCGCCGCCGCCGAACTTGACCCACTTGATCTTGTAGCCGGTTTCGGATTCCAACTTGCCGGATTCCATCAAGACGCGGATGGGCGTCATCATGTCCTGGTAGGCGAAGGTAACGCTCTTGTCCTGAGCCGCCGCCCCGAACGAGATTCCTAAAACGGCGCTGCACGTCACGGCAAGGGATGCAAAGGCTTTGCTGAGGCGGTTCATGGAAGCTCACTCCTTGAGAGGATCGGGAAGACGGACCCATTAAGACGGAAGCAAGCATTGTGCCGAAAGAGCCAGTTGCAGCCATCTCTCCCGCCATCTGGACCAGTGACGGTGCGAAGAACTCTAACTGGCACCCCAGATGTGCGGGTCTGGCTCTGCCATTAGGCAGAACGCAGATTCTAGAAGCAGATCAGGCGCGAGCTGATGCTGGAGGCTTGATGGAGATATTGGCGATTGCAGCCATGACATTTGTGGCGGGCGCGTTTCGCGGCATTACCGGCTTTGGTTATGCGATGGTTGCCGCCCTTGGATTGACCAACGCATTGATCGCGCCCAGCGTCAGCGTGCCGTTCATCCTGTTCAACGATCTCGTGCTGACTGCATGTACCCTTGGCGACCGCAAGGGAGGAAGCGTGGATTGGAACGCCACACGCATCCTTCTGGTGTCGGGCTTTTGCGGAGCGCTGTCCGGCGGTTGGCTTGCCGCGTACCTGGATGCATCCACCGCCCGTATATTTGTCGCAGCTTTCGTAATGCTGGCTGCCAGCGTCGCCTTAATTCGCAATCCTCCGAGATGGCTGGCAGGCCGCGCCCTTGGACTTGCGTTCGGTTTCGCAGTTGGCCTACTTCTTTCGGCCTTTGCTGTCGGCGGGCCGCTTGCGGCTGCTTGGCTTCTCGCCGGTGGTACGCAGCGCTCCCACGTCCGCGGCACGCTGGCCGTATTCTTCGGCGTGATCGATTTGGTCAGCCTTGCAAGCCGCTTGCTCATCGGCGGGGTTGATCCACAGTTGCCCGGGCTCCTCGTTTCCTATGTTCCTGTGACCCTGGGCGGCTTTGGCGCCGGCTATCTGCTGTCCCGGTGGCTTCGGCCTAATATATGGCATCGGATAGCATCCGGCGGCCTGGTCGCAATCGCCCTGGCCGGTCTAGCGCAAGCTGTTTTCGCTCTCATCTCAACCTGATCGTTGGAAGGAATTCAAAAATGCCCCAAATAGCGCTGGTGACCGGTGCCACGTCCGGATTCGGGCAATCCATTGCCCGACGCTTCGTTGCTGAGGGATGGAGCGTCATCGTGACGGGACGGCGTAAGGACCGGCTTGATGAACTTGTGGCGGAACTGGGCGGTGCAGCACAGGCGTATGGGTTGTGTTTCGACATTCGTGACGAAGAGGCGACGCGCCAGGCGCTTGCATCACTGCCCCCCGTGTTTCAGGGCGTGGACGCGCTTGTGAACAATGCCGGCCTGGCGCTCGGCACCGGCACCGCGGACACCTGCGACCTCGCCGAGTGGCGAACGATGATCGACACCAATATCAACGGTCTGGTCACTATTACGCGGTTAATGCTCGACGGTCTGATCGCACGGCGTGGCCTCGTCGTGAACCTGGCCTCGATCGCGTCGAACTGGCCTTATCCCGGCGGCAATGTCTATGGGGGCACCAAGGCGTTCGTCCGACAGTTTTCCCTTGGCCTACGTAGCGATCTTTCCAGCCGCGGCGTTCGCGTGACGTCGATCGAACCGGGACTATCCGAAAGCGAATTCACACTGGTGCGCACCGGGGGCGACAAGGCGGCATACGACAAGCTTTACCAGGGCGCCAGTCCGCTCCAGCCAAAAGACATCGCCGAGACCGTCTACTGGGTCGCTTCACTGCCGGCGCATGTCAACATCAACAGCATCGAGATCATGCCGGTCAGCCAATCCTGGGCGCCATTCCAGATCCATCGCGAAACGACTGCCCAACCGGAACGATGAAGGCCACGGCATGATCGGCGTAGCCCTCATCTCGTTGTTGTTGTGTCGATCAGCCGAAAACTTTGGTCAGCGCCGTATCGACCGCACCGGTAACCTCGTCGATATCGCTGGCCGAGGCGATCAGGGCCGGGCTGAAGCACAACGTGTTGTTCAATCCCGGCAGCGACCGGTTGGTGGCGCCGATGATGACACCATTCGCCAGGCAGGCTGCGACGACGGCTTGCACCTGCTTTTCCTCAACAGGTTCTTTTGTGTGTCTGTTGCTCACAAGCTCGGCACCACAGAACAGGCCTGCGCCTCGAACGTCGCCTATGACCTCATGGCGCGTCTGCAGCTCCCACAGGTTGGCGCGGAGGCGCTCACCCATAAGCGTGGTGTTTTCGAGAAGATTCTCGTCCTCGATGATCCGCATGTTCTCAAGCGCGGCAGCCGGGCCAGCCACACAACCCCCAAAGGTCGAGATGTCGCGAAAGAAGGAAAGGGGATCGGAGGGATCGTCCTTAAAGAGGTTGAAGACTTTTTCGTTGGTAACGGTGCAAGAGATGGCCGCGTAGCCGGATGCCACGCCTTTTGCCATGGTTACGAAATCCGGCTCGATGCCAAAATTCTGGTAACCGAACCACTTGCCGGTGCGGCCGACGCCGCAGACGACCTCGTCGATGTGAAGTAAGATATCGTAGCGCCGGCAGATGTCCTGCACCGTTTCCCAATAGCCGGGGGGGGGGAACGATGACGCCACCACCGGCCGTGATCGGCTCGAGACACAGCGCGCCAATCGTTTCCGGTCCCTCCCGGAGTATGACGTCCTCGATCGCCTGTGCCGCCCGTTCGCCGTAATTCGCAATGTCGCCGTACTGGCCGCGATACTCGAGGCAGTGCGGCACTTCCACGAAGCCAGACGGCATAGGTCCGTACTGCTCGCGCCGTTCCGGCTGCCCTGCTGCAGCAAGCGTTCCGATCGTCGTGCCGTGATAGTCGCGTTCCCTGTAGAGGATCTTGTATTTCTGACCGCCATAATGACGGTGTGCGATCTGCCGCACCATCTTGAAGACCTTCTCGTTCGCTTCCGATCCGGAATTCGAATAGTAGACGCGGCTCATGCCGGGCATCTTGTCAATGAGCTTCCGCGCAAAGAGCGCGCCGGGAATGGAGCCGGCTGAATTCGCAAAGTAGTTGAGCTTGACCAACTGGTCGCGCACGGCGTTGGCGATGCTCTCGCGGCCGAAGCCGACATTCACCGTCCAGACGCCGCCCGATACCGCATCGAGATATTCCTTGCCCGTGGCATCCCAGACCCGCATGCCGCGTCCCTCGACGAAGATGCGGGGATCGACGGTTTCGAACGTCTTGTGCTGCGTCAGATGGTGCCAGACATGCGCGCGATCGGCTTCGATGACGTCACGGATGTCGTTGGGTTGAACGAGGGAATTCATGATTGCCTCCGATTAAAGGATGGCATCACTTAGCATAGGTCACAGTGCATGCGCCCGGCCAAAGCGTCTCTGGCTCCATGGAATGTCCGATCTGGACCCGGCATCAGACCAAAATAGCCGGATGACAGCCCGGCTGTCTGCCATGGTCGCGCAACCCTGTGCCGGATCTCTCGACAGACTTCTCGATAAGTTTTGCCAGCCTGAAGAGCCCTGCCTCAATCCGATGGGTCGCAATCGAGCCGAAGCCGAGCCGGAGATATCGACGCCCTGCGAGAGGATCAGCAAAGAAGATGTCGCCCGCCTCGACCAATACTCCGGACTGGCGCGCCAAATCCATCAACTGCCGGCCGTCGAAGCCGGGGGGCCTTCTATCCAGAAGCTTGTCGCACCCTGCCCCCGGATGATCCTGCATGACGGCACCAGATCGGGAAGCCGATCGGCAATCAGGTTTGCCCTCTCAAGCATCACGGCGCCGGTTCGGCCAAGATGTTGTCGATAGTGGCCGAGCGCGATGAAATTGGCGAGTGCGCGCTGGTTATTGGTCGGGGGGTGACGCAACATCAGACGGCGCAAAACCCTGAGTTCGCTGATGACCGGCGGCGGGGCGACAATGTAGCCGACACGCAGCCCTGGAGCCAGCACCTTGGAGAAGCTGCCGACATAGATGACCCGTCCTTCCGCATCCAGGCTCTTGAGGGACGGGATGTCTCCATCGCTCTCAATGGACAGATCCGCCTCATAGTCATCCTCGACAATCACGACGTTCTCGCGGCTGGCAATCTGTAGCAATTGTTGGCGTCGATCGAGCGGCATGACGGCGGTTGTGGGGCATTGGTGGCTGACAGTGAGAAAGGTGACGTCACGGCTGACAAAATCGTCGTCCGGCAACACGCCATGGCGATCGAGCGTCAGGCCAACGATGTTCCTTGTAGCGAGGCTCACCATATTGCGGACGTCGGGATAGCCCGGATCCTCTATGCCGACTGCCGTGGTCGGGCCGACGAGCAGCTGGACAAGCATCGACAAAGCCTGCTGCGAGCCAATCGTGACGATGATCTCGCCTTTGCCGGCGAAGATGCCGCGCCTCGGTAGCACCTGCACTTGCAACTGCTCCACAAGGTCGGGGTCGTCATCGTCGATCATGTCGCCGGCCC
The DNA here is from genome assembly GCF_005862215.1 of Rhizobium sp. MHM7A. Lineage (NCBI taxonomy): Bacteria > Pseudomonadati > Pseudomonadota > Alphaproteobacteria > Hyphomicrobiales > Rhizobiaceae > Rhizobium > Rhizobium sp. MHM7A. The sequence goes on along the minus strand of NZ_VCHT01000006.1, from coordinate 83,694 downwards.
AGCCCTGTATTTCCTTCACGCTGGAAGCTGCCCGCACCGCCTCGCGCCAGTTATTGGTCGGGAACAGGGCGGGATCGTATTGGCCAAATACGAAAGGGTAGGCGTAGTCGAGCCAGTTGCGCGGCTTGCAAATCTGCCGAAGACCCGATGGTTTGATCGCGAAGCGCGACGACCAGTCGTCCACTGCATCAGCCTGATGTCGTGCCTTGATCCGACCGTTGCCGCCTGCCGCGACAAAGATGCCGCTGCGCTCTCGTGAGACCAGAAAGCCTTCGTCGATGAGCGATTGATAGGCAGTCGTGACGGTATTGCGCGCAATCCCGAGAAGGCTGGCAAGCTGGCGTGTGGACGGCAGACGCGTATTCTTGCTGAGCATGCCCGTTTCGATCGCATGGACGATCATGCGTCGAATCTGCAGGTTAAGTGCCTGTCCGTCCTTCGTCAAAGCGCCGAAAAGACGACGCCATGTCACGTCCGTGACCGCCTGCGAATTGTTCGTGCCCAGAGGTTTCATAAAGAGGGACACGCAAGACTCGGGCCAGTCTTGGATAATTTGCTCAACCACATCTAGCCTGGGATGAAGCAATCCCAACTGACCCTTCGGTTTGCGGACAATCTCGCCATCAATTTCTGTCCGGAGGCACATGAAAATAGGCAGACAGATCGCTTAGTTGGCAAATCCTTCCGGGCTTCGCCAGCTTTCTTCTGCCGGTGCTGCTTGTCTGGCTGGTGCCGGAGCTTCCGGCATGGATGCATGGGCTCAACGGAATCACTGGCATTGTCGGGCTGCTGCTGAAGGTCGGCCTGCTGATACCGCGTCACAATCGTCTCGAAAGCACTGGCAAGGACGACGTAACGACTTCGTCCTGACAAGTGTTGCAGTGAAACTCCGTCGGCGTAATGAGTCTCGACAGACTGCGTGGTCGACAAGTTCGATCTAATACGACGAGCCGTCGCGACCATATTATCGGTTCGGCCACGAGGTGCGAGCTTGCCCTCTGCCGGACGTGTCAGAGATTCTGAGGCTCTGGCTTTCGACGCCCTGAAGCCGTGCCCCATTTTAATCAAAAAGGTCGAGATTCGGTTTGATGGCCTCAATCTAGAGGGACAATCAGGCGCGTGAACGCAAACATCTTGGAAGATCTAATCGAGCTTCACCACCAGCGTCAACAGGGGTAAGCCTGTTGATCGGGCTTGACGTGAAATCAAAGTTACTTAATCTAAGTCTCAGCAGGCCCACTGGGAGGAGGGGCCGGCAATCCGATCTCCGTAGCACCATTCTCATCTCCCAACGCCATGATTCCGGATCTTTCTCCGCTGATTCTCAACAGGATAAGCCATGCCGCTCACCATCGCCCAACGCCTCGATCGCCTCAAGGTCCGCATAGCTGAGCTCGCGCACTGGCGGGACCGGCAGAGTGTCCCGATCAACGGGTGGACCTTCGAGGGTGAGCCGATTGGCCATCAGCAGGATTGGCCGCATCGTGAGGGTGCGGTGCATTTTGCCGCGCGCGCCGAGGCACCGGAGGGCTGGCCGCTCAAGGATATCCGCCTGCAGCTCGATCTCGGCGGCGAGAGCCTGATCACGCTTAGCTATCCCGGTGGTGAAAGCGAGACATTCGGCCTCGATCCCTATCACCAGGAATTTCCGGTGAAGGGCCATCGCTTCTCGATTGCAACGGAAAGCGTCGCTCGTTTTCCCTTCGGCGAGCCGAATCGGGCGCCTCGGCTCAACAAGGCTCGGCTGATTTGGCTCGACGGCTCGGCGCATCGTCTGCATCTTCTGTTGCAGCAGGTCTCCGAGGCCATCGGCGTGCTGGGCGAACACGAGGTCGTGCCGCATATGATGGATGCTGCGGAGCAGGCCCTGCGCAGCCTCGATTGGCCATCGGATACCGCAGCCTACATCTCCCGCACCTCAAGCGCTGTCATGCAGCAGAAGATCTGGGAGCTGCCGGAGCTTGTATCCGGTCCGGCGGGCCTCTCCGACGAGCAGAGCGCTTTGGCGGCCGCCGCCTTCGCGGGTCTGACGGCGCGGCTGAAGGAATTGCAGAAGCGCTTCCCTCCGAACGGCGAACTGGTTTTGACCGGCCACGCCCATATCGATCTCGCCTGGCTCTGGCCCTACCGCGAGACGCGGCGGAAGATGCGGCGCACCTTCAACACGGCGCTGTCGCTGATGGAGCGCTCGCAAGATTTTCGCTTCAACCAGTCGACCGCCCATTATTACGCGCAGATGGAAGAGGAAGATCCCGAGCTTCTCGAGCGCATCAAGAAGAAGGTCGCGGAAGGAAAGTGGGAAACGGTCGGCGGCATGTGGGTCGAGCCCGACACCAATATGCCCACAGGCGAAAGCCTCGTTCGCCAGGTGCTCTACGGCCAGCGTTACTTCGAAAAGACTTTCGGCGCGCGCCATACCGTCTGCTGGTTGCCGGACTGCTTCGGCTTCTCAGGCGCGCTGCCGCAGATCCTGAGACAGGGCGGCATCGACAGCTTCTTCACCATCAAGGTCAATTGGAGCGAGACCAACCACATTCCCTCCGATCTCTTCTGGTGGAAGGGCCTCGACGGCAGCCAGGTGCTGACCCACACCTTCGACAATCCGATGCAGGGCTATAACGGCTTCGTGCAGGCCGATTGCTACCTGCCGACATGGAAGAATTTCCGCGGCAAGGTGCAGCATCACGCCTCGCTTCTCGCCGTCGGTTACGGCGACGGTGGCGGCGGCGTCACACCCGAGATGGTCGAGCGCGAAGTGCAGCTGCGCGATTTTCCTGCCATTCCGCAGGCGCGCTGGGGCACTGTCAAGGGCTTCTACGAAGAGGCGCACCAAACTGCTAGGGAAAAGCACCTTCCCGTCTGGGACGGCGAGATCTATCTCGAACTGCACCGCGCGACGCTGACGACGCAAAGCGGCGTCAAACGCAAGCACCGCCAGGCCGAACGCGCGCTGATCACCGCCGAAACGCTCGCTTCGCTCGCCCATATGCTCGGCGGCGAAAAGCCGCGAAGCCTCGAGACGGCTTGGCGCGTGGTGCTGAAGAACGAGTTCCACGATATCCTGCCCGGTTCCAGCATCCGCGAGGTTTATCAGGATGCGGAGCAGGAGCTCGGCGGCGTTATCGACCACGCAAAGGCCGAGCACGCGAAGGCATTGCAGGCGCTGTCGGCCAATCTGCCGAAGGGCGGGGTCACCGACGCGCTGATCGTCGTCAATCCGTCGCTTGCGCCCCGGCCGGTAAGCGCGACACTTGCCGATGGCGCGGTGATCTCGAGCGCTGACATCGTCGCCCCCTTGTCGATCGCCGTCTTCGACAGGCAGGCGCTGAAACCGGCGGGCGGGCTGAAGGCCAGCGCCGACCGTCTCGAAAACGATCATCTCTCGGTCGTCATCGGCAGGGATGGGGCTGTTGCCAGCCTCATCCATAAGGCGACCGGCCGCGAGGCGGTCGATGGCTCCGCCAACCAGCTCTGGGTCTATCCGGCCGACAAACCGCGCAACTGGGATGCCTGGGATATCGACGCCGATTATGCCGAAAAGGCCGTCCGTCTCGATGCGCCCGAAAGCATCAGCCTGGTCGAAAACGGTCCGCACCGTGCGGCGATACGCGTCGTCCACCGCTATCGCAACTCGAGCGTCACGCAGACATACGTGCTCAGCGCCAATGCCAAACGGCTGGACATCGAGACGACGATCGACTGGCGCGACCGTCGCACGCTGCTGCGGACCCTGAACCCGGTCGATGTCCAGGCGCGGAAGGCGACCTTCGAATGCGCTTTCGGCGTGGTCGAGCGGGCAACGCATACGAATACGTCCTGGGAACAGGCCATGTTCGAAGCCGTCGCTCATCGTTTCGTCGATATCAGCGAGCCGGGCTTCGGCTTGGCGCTTCTCAACAATGCCAAATACGGCCACAGCGCTCGCGGCAATTTGATCGGCATGAGCCTGGTGCGCGGGCCGATCTATCCCGATCCACTGGCCGACGAAGGCGAGCAGAGCTTCACCTATGCCTTGATGCCGCATGACGGCGCCTGGTATGAAGGCGGCGTCCTCGACGAGGCGATCGATCTCAACCAGCCGCTTATAACGGCGGAAGCCAGCGGCCTCTCCGCCGGCACCTTCGCGCCGCTCGCCGTCGACGGCATTCCCGTCGCCTTCTCCGGCCTCAAGACCGCGGAGGAGGGCGAGGGCCTGATCCTTCGCCTGTACGAGCCCGCCGGCCGCCGCGGCCGCCTTTCCATCGGCCTTGCCTCCGGGTGGACAGCATCGGAGCCGCTGACCATTCTCGAAGAGCCGATGAACCGTAAGGGGCCCGCCGACATCATGCCATTCGAGATCCGCACCTGGAAGCTGGAAAAGGCCTGATGCCCGAGTCACGAGATGACGCGCCGCCGCTTAGATGCGGCGGCGTTCACCCGACGACTCCGCATAACCGGTGAGCAAACGGAATGACCTTTTTCGATCTCAATCGAAAAACAGCAGGCGACATCCAATTTGTGCTATCCGCAGCGTCTCAAATTACACGGGCAGCAACACAGTCGGACCATGTGAAGGTCAGCTTTCAACGGCCAGTTTCGCTCCCTTGAACGCGGCGATCACCGGCTCACGGTCTTTGGGCGCTGGTCGCGGCAACGTAGACAGAATAGAGCGAGCGCGTTGCGGCGATGAACAGACGGTTGCGTCCGGGGCCGCCGAAGGCGAGGTTTGCGACGGTCTGAGGTACGCGGATCTTGCCGATCAGCTTGCCTGCCGGATCGAAGCAGTGCACGCCATCGCCGGCACTGGACCAGAGGTTTCCCTTCACGTCGATGCGGATACCGTCCGGGATGCCGTTGTCGATGAGGCAGAAGACGCGGCCGTTCACAAGCCTGCCGTCGACCACGTCGAAGGCGCGGATGTGACGCGGCAGGCTTTCATCGTGGCTTGCTGCCGAATCCGCGACGTAGAGGATCGTCTCATCAGGTGAGAAGGCGAGGCCGTTCGGCTGGATGAAATCCGTGACGACGGCAGCAAGCTCGCCGGTCGCCGGATCGAGCCGGTAGACGTTGCGTGTCGCCTGCTCCGGCTCGGCCTGGTAGCCTTCGTAATTCGACATGATGCCGTAAGTGGGATCGGTGAACCAGATCGTGCCGTCCGATTTCACCACCACGTCGTTCGGCGAGTTGAACCGTGCACCCTCGAAGCGGTCGGCGAGCACGGTGATCGAGCCGTCGATCTCGGTGCGCGTGACGCGGCGCCCGCCATGTTCGCAGGAGATGAGCCGGCCCTGCCGGTCTCGCGTGTGGCCGTTGGTGAAGTTGGACGGCTGTCGGTAAACGGAGACGCCGCCTTCGGGCGTCCATCGCAGCATGCGCTGATTGGGAATGTCGCTCCATAGAAGCTGGTTCGCGTCGTTGAACCAGACGGGGCCTTCCGCCCAGCGGCAACCGGAATAGAGTTCGTCGAGGCCTGCGCTCGTCACGATCAACTGACGGAAGCGCGGGTCGTGAATTTCATAGATGCTGCCCTCGGCCATGGCGGTCTTCCTGATTATCGCATGCCGGTCCGGCGACCGCCGGCGAGCATAATGACGCTGATGATGATGAGGCCGGTCATGATGAGGCGGATGCCCGCGCCGAGCCCATAGGTATTGAGCATGGAAACGACAAGGAACATGAAGAGCGACGCGCCCCAGATGCCCGGGACGTTGGAATCGCCGCCGGCGACCGCCGTGCCGCCGATCACGACGACGGCGATCGACGTCAGCAGATATTCCGAGCCCATATTGAGCGCCGCACCGCCGGAGAAGCAGGCGAGCAGATAGCCCGCGACGGATGCGAGCACGGCGCAGAAGAGATAGGTGACGAAGCGCGTGCCGTCGACCGGGATGCCGGCCATGCGCGCGGCCGGCATGCTCTGGCCGATCGCCGAGATCCAGCGCCCGTAGATCGTCTTCTCGAGCAGGAACCAGGCTAGTAGCGAGATGAGGAGCGCGACGATCGCCACGTTCGGCACGCCGAGCGTATTCGAGGTGGTGAATTCCGCAAGCATGCTGGGCGGCTTGATGCGTAAGCCCCGGTTCGTCCAGATCGCCGCGGACTGCACTATGAAGCTCATGGAGAGTGTTGCGATGATCGGCGGAATGCGCAGCGCCTTGATGAGTGCATAATTGCCGAGGCCGACGACGAGGCCGATGAGGATCGCGACAAGAAGCCCGGGGAGAATCAGCCCGTTTTCGACGTTCATCAGCTTCAGCGCCACCGTGCCGGCAAGCGTCATCGTGGCGGGAACCGACAGATCGATATTGCCGGGACCGAGCGTGATGACGAACATCTGGCCGATGCCGACGATCACCGAGAAGGCCGCGAAGGTGAGCGCGGCCTGCGACAGGCCGAGCGTGCTGGCGCCGAGTGTCACCATGACCGTCAGGAACCAGACGATGAAGGCGGCAAACCATGACCAGATCCAGGGTTTGCCGAAAAGCCTGAGGAGAGGAGTCATCGGCGGCGTTTCTCCCGTTTCTCCAGGCGGTTCAGCATCAGGCGAAGCGCGAGCACGATGATCAGGATCGCGCCCTGGGCTCCGATCTGCCAGTCGGGCGAGATGCGCAGGAAGGACAGGAACGAGCCGGCAAGCGTCAGCGTCAGCGCGCCGATGACCGCGCCGACAGGGGAAACGCGCCCGCCTATGAATTCGCCGCCGCCGAGGATCACGCCGGCGATCGACAGGAGCGTATAGCGCAGCGCGATATTGGCATCGGCAGACGTCGTCAGGCCGACAAGGGCGATGCCGGCTAACACGGCGAACAAACCGGCCAGACCGTAGGCGGCGGCGCGAGCCGCGACGATCGACCAGCCGGCGCGCTCCACCGAACGCTGGTTGCCGCCGATGCCGCGGATCAGCACGCCGAGCGAGGACCGCATGACGAGAAGATGGGCGACGGCGGCGATGACGATGCTGGCGACGATCGCCATCGGCGCCAGCGGCGGCTTGACGGTCATCAGCCAGCGCACCCAGTCCGGCGCCTGCCCGCCCGGCGCCGGAAGCAGCAGCACGGCCAGCCCGCCCCAGACGAAGCTCATGCCGAGAGTGACCACAATAGAGGGCAAATTGCGCAGATGGATGACGACACCGAGGGCGGCATAGGTTGCGATCGCCACCGCCAGGACCAGGACGCCGATTACAGGATCGTCGCGCAGAAAGGTCGCGCTCACGCAGGCAACGAAGCTGACAAACGTGCCCATCGAGAGATCGAGATCGTTCACCGCCATGACAAGCATCTGGGCTATCGTCGCGAGCGCGATCGGCACAGCCAGGTTGAACAGCAGGTTCAGCCCGACATAGCTCATGGCGCGCGGCTGCAGCCAGAAGACAGCGGCGAGCAGCAGCGTCAGCGATAGGGCGGGAACGGCAAGACGCATGGCGTCGGACGAAAGCCGGAACGTCATGCGGCGACCCCTTCGAAGGAGGCGGCGATGATATTGCTCTCGTTGACGGCGTCGCCGGCGAGTTCGGCCGTGATGCGGCGTTCACGGAAGACGTAGACACGGTCGCAGAGACGCACCTCGTCCATTTCAGTCGAATACCAGATGAAGGTGCGGCCGCGCGAAGCTTCATCGCGGATGATGGCGTAGACCTCTTGCTTGGTTCCGACATCGACGCCGCGCATCGGATCATCCATCAGGAGGACGGGCGCGCGTGTCGCAAGGGCGCGGGCAAAGAGCACCTTCTGCTGGTTGCCGCCGGAAAGCGACAATATGCCGTTTGCCATGTCGGGGGTGCGGATTTCGATCCGCCGCTTCCAGTCGGCGCCTTTGGTCTCCTCTTTATCAGCGAGAATGAGGCCGCGTCGCGAGAGGTCACCCAGCGAAGCGACCGAGAAATTGCGCAGGATGCTCCAGAGTTCGAAGACGCCGTTGAGGCGGCGGTCGCCGGCCACGAAAGTGACCAGCGGGTCGCGCTCAGGCAGCCAGTTGCCTGACTGGGCGGCATGCAGGGCAAGCAGGAGCTCGGTCTGCCCATGACCGGCCAGCCCGGCCAATCCAATGATCTCGCCCTTGCGGGCTGAAAAGGGACGGCCTGCCGTCTGATGGGACAGAACGAGCGGAGCGGTGGATTGCTCGCGCGCAGGGCGCTGGCCCGTCTCCTCCTTCGCAACGGTGCCCATGGCCTCGACCAGGCCATGATGGTCGAAGCCGCGCGCCGGGCGTTCGGCAACGACGCGGCCGTCCTTCATGACGACGATCCGGTCTGAGGTTTCGAGGATCTCGTGCAGGATATGCGAGATGAAGATGACGGACCCGCCGGCCGCAACGAAACGGCGGACATGGTCGAGCATCTGGCGGGCGAGGCTCGCGTCCAGCGAGGAGGTGGGTTCGTCGAGGATCACCAGCCGCGGCGCAACGCCGGCGTCGGAAAAGGCCATCGCGATCTCGACCATCTGCCGCTCGGCGATCGAAAGATCTCCTATGGCGTGGCCGCTGTCGATGCCATGACCGGGAAAAACTATATCGAGGCTCTTTTCGATGACTTTCGCGGCGCGCCTGCGCCAGCCGAAGCCCCCGAGATCGCGGTGCATGATGCGCGTATTCTCGACGATGGAGAGGTTGGGGCAGAGCGAAAGCTCCTGGAAGACGCAGCGCACGCCGCGCGATCGCGCAGCGTTGATGCCGTAACGGTCCAGCCGCTCGCCGTCGCCCGACACACTTCCTTCATGGGGCGTAAGGCCGCCATTGATGACGCTGACGATCGTGGATTTGCCGGCTCCGTTGTGCCCGACGAGTCCGACGCACTCGCCCGGCATGACGCGGAGCGTGACGCCGTCAAGCGCCCTGACGGCCCCGAAGCTCACCTTGGCGCCATCGACGGCGATCACCGCCTTCAAAACCTCATTCATGCTGTCCGCCACACCTGCTCGGAGGGACTGCTGCGCGGCCATTTGCGGCCGCGCAGCAATCGCGGGGAGAGTTATTTTGCCGACTCGATGACCTTGATCGCGTCTGCCTGCGTGTATTCCACATTGGCCACGCCGCCGGCCTGAGTGTTGGCAAGGTTCGTTTCGAGGTTGTCCTGGTCGATGCGCAGGAAGGGCACGACGAGGTCCTTCTTGACCTGCTTGCCGTCAAGGATCTGTTGGGCGACCCAGAAGGCGAGCGTGGAGACACCGGGCGCGATCGATACGGACATGGTCTCGTAGCCCTTCGCGTCCTTCTGCTCCTTCCACCACTTCAACTCATCTTCGCGGTTGCCCATGATAATGATCGGCATCTTCCGGTCGGTTGCGGCAATCGCCTGTGCTGCCCCATAACCATCGCCGCCCTGCGTTACAACGCCAACGATCTCGGGCAGGCTCGGCAGGATGCCGGCGACGGCCTTCTGCGCGACGTCTTGCGCCCAGTCTCCGTGAACGGAGCCGACAATCTTGAACTGCGGGAACTGCTTGACGCCCTCATGGATGCCGGCCGAGATCTCGTCGTCGACGAAGACGCCGGCAAGACCGCGGATCTCGAGCAGATTGCCACCCTGCGGCAGCTTCTTCGACAAGTACTCTACCTCGCTCCGGCCCATTTCCTTGAAGTCGACGGCGATGCGCCAGGCGCAGGGTTCGGTCACGATGCCGTCGAAGGAGACGACGGTTATGCCCGCGTCGCAGGCTTCCTTGACCGCGCCGTTCAGCGCAGTCGGCGAGGCAGCATTCAACACGATTGCGTCATAACCCTGCAGGATCATGTTCTGGATCTGCGCCGCCTGTTCGGTCGCCTGGTTCTCGGCCGTGGTGAAAGGATCAGCTGCGGCAACCACGCCAGCCTTTACGGCTTCGCCCGTCACCTTGCTCCAGCTTGTCAGCATGGCTTGGCGCCAGGAGTTCCCGGCGTAATTGTTGGAAAGAGCGATCTTCTTGGCCGACGTGTCGGCAAAGGCGGAAACGGGCATGGCGGCGCAAGCAATAGCGGCCGATGCCAGAAGCATCTTACGGATTGTCATGTCTTCCTCCCTCATGATCGCGCCGGTCGGCGGATCGCTTCACTCCTGCCGGCTGAGTCGGGCCTGAGTGAAAATTGTTCTTGCACTGAGCTTCCTCCTCTCAGTAATGGCAGGATGCGGGAGATCGGCCCGCCTGTACAGGGGCAAGGCGGCAACTCGTTTGCGGGTTTTGCGCGATAAGCTGCGGGTTTACGCAAGACGGCAGCCCATTCGCGGGCGCTTACTGGGAATGATCACGCGGTTGAGGAGCCTGTCGTGACGGGGAGGAACTGACAATGCTGCATCTTGCACCGGCAGCCCTGTTCGAACACTATCTCGGCATCTCCCGGCTGCTCGCCGGTCAGCTCGACTTCCGCTCGGCCATCCGTTCCGTCGCGGCCGAGGTCGCCCACATCATCCCGCACGACCATCTCGATGTCTGCGTGCTGCTCGAAGGCGGCAACTATCACACGGCCTATGAGACGGGCATCGAGACCGCCTGGGGCGAGATTGCCGGCGCGCCTGTCGTCAACAGCCCTATCCGTTCGCTCCTGAGAGGTGAGGTCGAATTTCTGCTCTCGGACGACGCCATGAAAGATCCGCGCTTCCATTTCGAGGGCGCGTTCAAGCGGCCGATCGTCGAGCAATCGTTGAGGAGCCGGCTGCATGTGCCGATGAAGGTGCAGGGGACGATCATTGCAGCACTTTCCTGTTCCTCTCACCGAGCGGGCGCCTATACGATGGAGGACGTCGAGCGCGCCCGCATCATCGCCGACCTGCTGACGCCCTATTTCTTCGCGCTGCAGGCAGCCGAGCATGCGCAACGCTCGGCTATCGTCGAGGCAGAGGCGCGTGCTCGCGAGGAAGGGCTGCGCCAGGGTGCGCTGAAGCTGACGGAAGCGCTGGAGCAGGAACGTCAGCGGATCGGCATGGACCTTCACGACCAAACGCTCGCCGACCTGACGCGGCTTGCCCGCCGGATCGATCGGCTGTCGCGCAACGGCGAGGTGACGCCCGAAGCGCTCGAACCCGTCTCTCGGTCCCTGCAGCATTGCATGCAGGATCTGCGGCAGATCATCGAGCAGGCAAAACCTTCCGTGCTCCAGCTGTTCGGCCTCGCCCAGGCGATCGAACATCATCTCGACCGATCGACCCGCGACACCGGCTCGGGCATCGAATGGGGCCTTGTCGATGAGACGAACGGCGCGCTGGAAAGGCTGGAGCCGACCGTCAGCGTCGCCTTGTTTCGCATAGCGCAGGAGGCAATCAACAATGCCGTGCGCCATGCCGCGCCGCTGGCGATCATGGTGCGGCTCGAAGCCAACGACGAACAGCTGTCGATCGAAATCTCCGACGACGGCACCGGGCTCGCCAAGGCGCGGGGGCGCATCGGTGGCGGCATCGACAATATGAAGACGCGCGCACGGCTGATCTCGGCGCGCTTCACGACCGGCCCCGGTCAAAACAATCGCGGGACCGCGGTGCGCGTCGTGCTGCCCTTGGCGCCGAACGCCCCAGGGGGCGAGCCAGACTGAGGAGAAAGACACGATGAAGGTTCTGATTGTCGAGGACGACCCGCTGCACCGGTCCTATTTGCACGAAGCTGTCAACGCTGCCCTGCCGGAGTGCGATACGGTGATCGAGGCGGAGAACGGAACCGTCGGTGAAAAGCTCGCGCGCGACCACAAGTCGGCGCATATCGTCATGGATCTGCAGATGGCGAGCCGCAATGGCATCGAGGCGGCGCGGACGATCTGGAAGGAGCGGCCGGAGACCCGCATCCTATTCTGGTCGAATTATTCGGACGAGGCTTATGTGCGCGGCGTCTCGCGCATCGTTCCGGATGGCGCGGCCTATGGCTACGTGCTGAAATCCGCCTCCGACGAGCGGCTGAAGCTTGCGCTGCGCTCGATCTTCATCGAGAGCCAATGCGTCATCGACCGCGAGGTGCGGGGCCTGCAGCAGAAGAGCCTCGGTCAGACCAACGGCTTCACCGATTCCGAATACGAGATCCTCGTCGACATAGCCCTCGGCCTGACCGACCGGGCCATTGCCAAACGCCGGAACCTGTCGCTGCGCAGCGTGCAGAACCGCCTGCAGCAGCTCTACGACAAACTCGACGTCTATCAGACGGCCGGCGATGACCACGAGGACGGCCGCTTCAATCTGCGCGCCCGCGCCGTTACGATCGCTTTCCTGCGCAAACTCCTGAACTACAGCGCTTTGGAACGGGCGGAGGCGGAATTGCAGGAATGGCTCGACGGAAAATAGTTTCCGACCTCCGTCGGACACGGGAGGAATCCTCAGCCAGAAATTGGCGGAACGCGAGAAGTTCGCAGGGCTGTGCACGGCCTTTGGGGAGCGACGCATACGGGACTGCTGGTCGGGCAAAGGTATCACGAAGCGGTAAAACTCATCATCGCCTGGCTGAGCCGCTTCGATGCAGACGAGTCATGAGACTCCTCCGCGGCCAACTAGCAGGCTGAAGCTCAGCCCTCCACACCGAGCCTCGCCAGCAGGCGACCGACATAGGCTTCCAGGCCGCCCACCATATCGAAGCGATCGGGATCGCGCAGCCAAAGCATCTGCAGGCCGTCCATCACGGCGATCAGTTCCGCTGCCATGACTCTGCCGTCGATCCCGTTGTCGATCGAGCCGTCGGCGATGGCTTGCTCGAATGTTGCAGCGATGTCATTCTCCATCTGGATGGCGCGATCGAGAAACCACGCTTTGGCGGGGTGGTCCTTCATCAGGCTCTCGGCATTAAGAATGGCGAAGGCTCGAACGACCTCGATCATTTCAGCGTTGCGACGGAAGACGTCGACCATGCCCGTGAGCAGGCCGCGAAGACCGGAACGATAATGTCCGATGAAATCCGCGCTTTCGACGTCGCGCTTGGCGAGGACGGCGAGCAGCAGATCGACCTTGGTCGGGAAGTGGTGCAGCAAGCCGGGCAGTGACAGGCCGACATCACCGGCAATATCCGCGATCGCGGCATTCTGATAGCCGTCCTCGGCAAAACGCCGCATCGCCGCTGTCAGGATTTCCGCGCGACGCTCCTCTCCCTTGCGGGACCGGCGCCGTCTTTTCTCTTCCTGTCCCGTCTGCTGTCCTGCCATCGTCTCCTGATTCACCTCTGTCACACCGCCATCGAGTTTCCGGGCCGCCCCAACCATACATCAGGCTCCACAGGTTGACATCTTAAAAATACCGAGTAATCGGTAGGTTTAATGATGGAAGTGACCATGGTGGGTCCGTCCGAAACTCTGACTTCACTCAAGGGAGGTTCGCATGATCGATTCCATTCTCGACAAGATGACTCTCGAGGAGCAGGTCGCCCTTCTATCAGGCGCCGATTTCTGGACGACTGTTCCCGTCGAGCGCTTAGGCGTGCCGAAGATCAAGGTGACGGACGGACCGAATGGAGCGCGTGGTGCGGGCTCGCTGGTTGCCGGCGTCAAGGCGACCTGCTTTCCTGTCGGCATTGCACTCGGCGCAACCTGGAATCCCGATCTCGTCAAGCAGATGGGCGTGGCGCTGGCGCACCAAGCAAAGAGCAAGGGTGCCGCCGTGCTGCTCGCACCGACGGTGAACATCCATCGCTCCGGGCTCAACGGCCGCAATTTCGAATGTTATTCCGAAGATCCGATGCTGACAGCCGAGCTGGCCGTCGCCTATATCGCGGGCGTGCAAGGCGAGGGGGTCGCAGCGACGATCAAGCATTTCGCCGGCAATGAATCGGAGATCGAGCGGCAGACAATGTCTTCCGACATCGACGAGCGGACACTGCGCGAAATCTATCTGCCGCCCTTCGAGCAGGCCGTCCGCCGCGCCGGCGTCCTGGCCGTCATGTCCTCCTATAACCGCTTGAACGGCACCTATACGAGCGAACACCATTGGCTGCTGACCAAGGTGCTGCGCCAGGAATGGGGCTTCGACGGCATCGTCATGTCCGATTGGTTCGGCTCGCACTCCACCGCCGAGACGATCAATGCCGGCCTCGATCTTGAAATGCCGGGGCCGGCGCGCGATCGCGGCGAGAAACTCGTTGCCGCCGTGCATGAGGGCAAGGTCGAGGCTGCGACGGTGAGGGCGGCGGCGCGGCGGATCCTGCTGCTGCTCGAGCGAGTCGGCGCGTTCGAGGGTGCACCGGATCTCACGGAGCGGGCAATCGATCTGCCGGAAGACCGGGCGCTGATCCGGCGTCTCGGCGCCGAAGGCGCGGTCCTCCTCAAGAATGACGGCATCCTGCCGCTTGCCAAGACCTCGCTCGACCGGATCGCCGTCATTGGGCCGAATGCCGCGAGCGCCCGTGTCATGGGCGGCGGCAGCGCGCAGATCGCGGCGCATTATACGGTGAGCCCGCTCGAAGGCATTCGCGCTGCTCTTTCCAATGCCAACAGCATCAGCCACGCCGTCGGATGCCGCCACAACCGCCTGATCGACGTGTTCAAGGGTAAGATCAAGGTCGAATATTTCACGGGGCGCGGCTGCAAGGGCGATCCCCTTCACGTCGAGACCGTCGACAAGGGCGAGTTCTTCTGGTTCGAGTTGCCGGCCGGCGAACTCGATCCGGCCGATTTCTCGGCCCGGATGACGATGCAGTTCGCGCCGGAGGAGAGCGGCGAACATGTTTTCGGCATGACCAATGCCGGACTGGCGCGACTCTTCATTGATGGCGAGCTTACCGTCGATGGCCATGACGGCTGGACGCGCGGCGAGAATTATTTCGGCACCGCCAATGACGAACAGCGGGGCACGATGACCCTCGAAGCCGGCCGGTCCTATGAGGTCATCGTCGAGTATGAGCCGTCCACGGCGAGCGAGGAGGGCATCAATCTCATTGCCGTCCGGTTCGGCGTCGAAAAACCGCTCGGCGAGGCCGATATCGAGGGCGCCGTCGAAACGGCCCGTAATGCCGATGTGGCGCTTGTCTTCGTCGGCCGCGATGGGGAGTGGGACACCGAAGGACTTGATCTGCCCGACATGCGGCTCCCCGGCCGGCAGGAGGAACTGATCGAGAAGGTTGCTGCTGCCAACGCCAACACCGTGGTCGTGCTGCAGACCGGCGGTCCCATCGAGATGCCCTGGCTAGGCAAGGTCCGCGCCGTCCTGCAGATGTGGTATCCCGGCCAGGAACTCGGCAACGCCGTCGCCGACGTGTTGTTCGGCGATGTCGAGCCCGGCGGCCGCCTGCCGCAAACCTGCCCGAAGGTGCTGACCGACAATTCCGCCATCACGGGCGATCCCGCCGTCTATCCCGGCAAGGACGGGCATGTGCGCTATGCCGAAGGCATCTTCGTCGGCTACCGCCATCACGATACGCGCGAAATCGAACCTCTCTTCCCCTTCGGCTTCGGCCTCGGCTATACGAGTTTCCGCTGGAGCGAACCGCAGCTCTCGGCCCGACAAATGGGTCCCGAAGGCATAACCTTCAGCGTCGACGTCACCAATACAGGCGACCGTCCCGGCTCGGAGCTGGTCCAGCTCTATGTGCGCTCGCCGAGAGCGAAAGTGGAACGGCCGGACAAGGAACTGCGCGCCTTCGCAAAGCTCTCGCTGCAACCGGGCGAAACCGGCACGGCCGTCATGAAGATTATGCCGCGCGATTTGGCCTACTTCGATATCGAGGTCGGCGCCTTCCGGGCCGAACCGGGTGGTTATCAGCTGGTTCTGGCGGCAAATGCCGCGGACATAAGATCCGTGATCGACCTGCCGTCGCCAGCCGGTTACGTGCTGCCGCCGTCTTCCGCATGATACTTGTGGAAATGGCCGGCGTCAGTCGAATTAGGTGAATGAAAACAGCGCCCAAAAGGCTTTCCAGCCTGTCGGATAAAGCAGGCCAAAATTTTTGGACTCTCCTCTTGAATCGAAAATCGTGCGAAACCAGATCATTTCCGTCGGCAGCGCAAAAGCGGGCCGATGATCAGAGCGGAGACGCAGGTTTCCGACGCGTCTCCACCCCATGTTGCTTTACGGAGGATATGGCTATGAGAAACGAACTTGACTTCGCCCCCCTTTATCGGTCCAGCATCGGCTTCGACCGTGTCTTCAATCTCCTGAACAATGCGCAGCGCCTGCAGGCGATCGATTCGTGGCCGCCCTATGACATCGTCAAGACGGGCGAAGACGACTATCGCATTCAGATGGCGGTTGCCGGTTTCGCCGAAGGCGACCTCGACATCACCCAGGAGCGGAATGTCCTTCTGGTGAAGGGGCAGAAGGCGGAAGGGCAGGAAGGCGAATATCTGCATCGCGGCATCGCCGGGCGCGCATTTGAACGCCGCTTCGAACTCGCCGATCACGTCAGGGTCGAGAATGCCTCGCTGACGAATGGTATTCTCTCGATTGCGCTGAAGCGTGAAGTTCCCGAAGCCATGAAGCCGCGCAAGATCGCCATCGGAGAGGGCTCCTTTCAGCAGGCGCCTCTTCAGATTGAAGCCGAGCGTCAGGTGGCTTAAGGAGAGCTTCTCCATGAAGTCCCGGATAAAGCCGTTCATCGTTGAGATCAGGAAACGACGCGGAAGCAGCGCGAAAAGTGCGGATAAGCCTCTATTTTCGAAGTCGCTAGGCAAGCTCCGAAGCGTGACCGCGGTCTCTGAAGCGCGGTCCTGAACAGGGCCTTCACGTGAACAAGGGCCGGCGCGGTATGGCCGGCCCTTGCCCGGCTTTTGTTGCGGGCCCTGAAAAGACGCAGGCCCACCCTGCAATCAGACCGCATCTGGCTGGGTGCGCAGATTGGTGACGACGCGCCGGTTCTGCACCTTGCAGGAGCGCTCTGTGCAGTCGCGGACTTCGCGGTCATTGCCGTAGCCCTTGGCCCACATTCGCTTGGGGTCTACGCCTTTCGAGGCAAGATAGGCCATCGCCGCATCGGCACGTTTCTGTGAGAGCGTCTGCATTTGGGAGGCGGAACCGGAATCGTCTGCAAACCCTTGCAGCTTGAGCAGCCAGGTTGGGTTCTGGTTGAGCCATGCCGCCTGGTTATCCAAGGTTGCCATGGCGACGGAATCGAGCGCGGCGGAGTCCTGCTTGAAGTAGATCCGTCGGCCGACATTGAGAATGAAATCCTCCTCGCTGCCAGCCGCGACGTTCTCGAAACCGGGCGCGGGGTCGTTGGTCTGACCGGTCATCGGCACAGCAGCCGGCTCTTCCAGGGAGGCGACCTCGGTGGTCGAGCAGGCGGCGAGCGCCAAGAGCATGGCCGCGCCGACAAGGCGCTTCGTATAGCCTGTTATAGCAGACATCGGGGTGATTTCCTCATTCGACCGGGGTTGCCTGGCTCAGCTCCGCATTGCCCGCCTGGTCGGCAATATGCGGCAGAACCTGAACAGCAGTGCCAATGGGGCAGCGCTGGTAAAGATCGATGGCGTCTTCGTTGAACATGCGGATACAGCCGCTGGAGGCATCCTTGCCGATGCTCCATGGCTCCAGTGTGCCGTGGAACCTATAGCCGGTGTCGACGCCGTCGCGATGCAGATACATTGCGCGGGGGCCGAGCGGATTCTTCGGTGAGCCACCCGCGACGAACTCCGGCAGTTCGGGATGGCGCTTGCGCATTTCCGGCGGCGGCGTCCAGCGTGGCCAAAGCGATTTAGCGTCGATCGTGGCGCGACCGAACCATTTAAAGCCCTCGCGGCCGACCCCCACGCCGTAGCGGATGGCGGTCTTGTTCTCCATGATCAGGTAGAGAAAATGATGCCTTGTATCGACGACAACGGTGCCGATCGGCTCGCTGCTGAAATATTTGACCACCTGGCGGTGCCACCGCTTGTCGATCTTCGCGAAATTGGTGCTGCGAAATGTCACGCCGCTGTCGACGGCCGTGCCACCGAAATAAGAAGATGCCGCCGCGACTGCCGGTTTTCGGACGGCGCCGGTCCCAAGCAACGCCAATCCACCAAGCACAATACTCCTGCGAGTGCACACCATCGGCCAATTTCCCCCTCAAAGCCAACAAGCGAGTGGCAGTAAACCAGATTTTTTATCTGCCTCAACAGAAAACTCTACTCCTTGCCATGATTGATATCGAATTGGGGTATCCCAAGGCCGCGTTGTTTCGTTCGTTACTTCGAGTTGAATAAGGTTATACCGCGCTCCGCGATGGATAGGAAACGCGACCTACCCGGTCGAAAGCCATGGACAGTTCCACTGACGATCTCGTCTGCAGGCACTCAAACTCTGATAGCTGACCCGTCCCGACCTCACTCGCAGAAGTTCCGTGCGCCTGCTCTTGGATTGGACCACGCCCTTCGGGACTTTCCAGTATCGAGGCAGCGTGCAACCTGTTCGGGAATAGCGTACACGGATAGATGATCGGATAAAGATGACAAAAACAATCATATTATGTTGACAAGGTCAATTTCGCTCCATAGGTTCCGCCCGCATCCGTGACGCAGGGACCAAGCAATGCCGCGTGTTTTTTTGAACGTTTCTAATAATCTACCAGAAATTTATAGAGAGACCTTATTTGCCTCGACAGCGATCTTCCTGATCGGCGTTGCCATATCGCCGGCCTTTGCCCAGAGCGCCTCCGCAGATGCCAACGCGACTGCGCTGGAACCGATCGTCATTCAAGGTGCATCCTCAGATAGCAAGACCGACCGAACATCAGTCACGGCCAAAAACAGCTCGGGCGCGACCAAGATCAGCACCCCGCTGGTCGAGACACCGCGTTCGATCTCGGTGACGACGGAGAAGGAAATCGAGCAACGCGGCGCACAGACCGTCATCGAGGCGGTGCGTTATACGGCCGGCGTGACGACGGGGCCGAACGGCTTCGATCCGCGTTTCGACCAGATTTACATTCGCGGCTTCAACGTCACGACGGTCGGGGACTTTCGTGACGGACTGCGCCAACCCTACATCAACTACGGGATGTTCCGCACCGATCCCTATCAGCTGCAGCGCGTCGAGGTGATCAAGGGCCCGGTTTCCGTTCTCTATGGTGCGGGATCGCCGGGCGGCCTCGTCAACAAGATATCGAAGCTTCCGACCGAGGAGCCGATCCGCGAAGTCGGCATTAGCTACGGCACCGAGGACCGGCTGCAGGGAATGTTCGATTTCGGCGGGCCGATCAGCGAAGGCAACGACGATTTCCTTTATCGCATCGTTGGCCTCGCCCGCCGCGGCGATACTAATTTCGACATTGCCGACGACCGCTACTTCCTCGCGCCGTCCTTCAGCTGGAAGCCTGACGAGGGCACGACTTTCACGGTATACGGTCTGGCGCAATCGGACGAAACCGACTCCAACGTCGGAGCGATCACGACCTTGGACGGCAAGATCCACGAGCTCAGGGCGAGCGATCCCGACTACGACTACCAGAAGGTCAAGCAGCAGCAGGTCGGTTATCAGTTCGAGCATGAATTCGACAACGGGCTGACCTTCCGGCAGAACCTGCGATACTCGCATCTCGATTTGGAGGCCCGCTATCTCGGCGTTACCGGCTGGAGCGGAACCGTCGCGCATCGTGGCACCAATGCGATCCGGGACGAAATGAACGTTTTCCAGATCGACAATCAGCTCGAGGCGAAGTTCGATACAGGCCCGCTTGCCCATACGATGCTGTTCGGGCTCGACTACACCAATCTTCAGTCGAGCTTCGGATATGGCGCCGGAGCCGCCGATCCGGCGTTCGACTTCGATATCGCCAACCCGACTTATGGAGTCTCGGGCGCTACGCCGGACTATAGTATCTTGGCTTCCGTTGCCGACATGCGGCAGGTCGGCATTTACGCCATGGACCAGATCGAGGCCGGAAACTGGCGCTTCAACCTCGGCGGCCGGCAGACCTGGGTGAACCAGACGCGCGATGCGACCTTGCCCACGGTCAGCTCGGAGGAAGTCGACAAGAACGCCTTCTCCTGGCAAGCCGGGGCGCTCTACCTCTTCGACAACGGCGTTGCTCCCTTCGTCTCATATGCCACCTCGTTCGATCCGGTGAACAATCGCTCGCAATCCGGCAAGATCCTGGCGCCGACAGAGGGTGAACAATACGAGCTCGGTGTGAAATACCAGCCGCCCGGCTCCGACATTCTCCTGTCGGCCGTTGCCTATCACATCGTCGAAAAGAACAAGCCGGTACTGGTCGATCCGGTGATGTTTGCTTATGGCTCGATCGGCGAAGTAACCGGAAAGGGCATCGAACTTGAAGCCCGGGCGGCGGTAGCCGATGGCTGGGATCTTATTGCGGCCTACACTTACAACCAGTCGGAAGTGACGGGAGGCGGTGTAAACGAGGGCAATACGCCAGCCTTGACGCCCTCGCATGTCGCAAGCCTCTGGGCCAACTATACCTTCCAGGAAACCAATCCTTTCCATGGTCTGTCAGTAGGCGCGGGCGTCCGTTATGTTAGCGAGAACTGGACGGATACGGCCAATACGTCGAAGAACCCCTCGAGCTTCTACATCGACGCGTCCGCCGCTTATGATTTCGGCGCGGTCGACAAGAAATACGAAGGCCTGACGGCGGCCTTCAATATCCGCAACATTGCCGATGAGCGGGACACCGTCTGCAACGAGGGCTTCTGCTATCTCGGCCAGGGCCGCAACATGACCGCAACTCTGAAGTATCGGTGGTAACGGCATGGCGGTGGAGATGAACGGGGCGGTCTCTCGCTCTTCGATCGCCGATCATCCTGTCGCCCGCCAGGCGGTCGGCCTCGATGGCCTGGTTGGTGATGGTCCGTTTTCTTATTGCC
Source organism: Rhizobium sp. MHM7A (assembly GCF_005862215.1). Classification (NCBI taxonomy): domain Bacteria; kingdom Pseudomonadati; phylum Pseudomonadota; class Alphaproteobacteria; order Hyphomicrobiales; family Rhizobiaceae; genus Rhizobium; species Rhizobium sp. MHM7A. The sequence continues at coordinate 63,048 of NZ_VCHT01000006.1, read as the reverse complement.
GCGGCAAGCTGCTGGCTTCTCCGCCACCAACCGGGATCATCGTTCTCTGCAGCGAGCTCGGCGACCGGGACATCTTTGACGGCATCATCGCTCGCTATGGGCAAAAATTTCCGGGCAGCGATCGCCGCGCGATCGTCTCCATGTGGACGCTCTATTATTTCAGCATGCTGACGATCGCTCCGAGCGTCCACATGTTCGTGAACCGCATCGCCTTGCCAATGGAGATCAACCGACTGTCTTTCGTCTGTAATGAGCAGACCGGCGAACCGGAAGCATTCGTGCTGTCTGGCATGCCCGAACCGACCACCGACCCAGCCGGTGAGCTTCACCGGCTGATGCTCGGCCATGCCGAGCCCGTCATCGCCGCGATCGCCGCTAATGCCGGCGTCGCGCCGAAGCTTCTCTGGAACAATGTCGCGGCCTACCTCTCCTGGATTCTCAAAGAGATCGCTCATCGCCACGAGCCCGCCCTCGTCGAGGGCGGCATGACGCTGCTCGATGATGCGCACTGGCCGGGCGGCGCGCGCAATCCGATGTTCGGCATGATCCGCACCGCACGCCAGCAATGCGGGCTCGAATTCGCCCGCCGCAAAGTCTGCTGCCTGCGCTATAACCTGCCGGGTGTCGGCGGTTGCGGCGAAGCCTGCCCCCTGCCCGACGGACGCCACTAAGGCATAATGCGACCGCCGCAACTCAGGCGGTTTTTGCCAGTTCGGCATATCTCGACGGAGGCATTCCGACGAAGCGGGTAAATGCCGTGCTGAACGCGCTTGCTGAACCATAGCCGACCCGCTCCGCGATTTCCTGAATTCCGAGATCTCTATGCCTTAACAGGTTCTTGGCGAGCGCCATCCGCCAGGACATCAGATATTCCATCGGCGCCATGCCGACGACGCGGCGAAAGCGGTTGAAGAATGCAGACCGTGACAGTGCGGCTGCCTCGGCAAGCTGTTCCACCGTCCACTCTCTGGCTGGATTTTCATGCAATCGACGGATGGCGAAGACGAGACGTCCGTCGTTCAGACCTCGCAGGATTCCGACCGAGGCCGTCTCTTCGCCGGTCGAGCGCAGCGCCTCGACAAGCAGCACTTCCAAGAGCCGGGCAAGGATCATGTTTCTTCCTGGCCGCTCGGTCCGGGCTTCGTCCGTCAGTAGCTGGACGATAGCGGAAAGCCGCTGATCGTTGCTGATGTGGACGAGGCGCGGCAGCAAGGAGACCAGCAGGGCGGCATCAGGCGAACCGAAGGCGAAGTGACCGACGAGCAGTCGCGCATTCGCAACTCCTTCGGGCTCGCCGTGCCGTGTCTCATCAGGAAATACCGTGACAGTGAGGGGGGCGATTTCAGCGGATGGTCCGCTGTCGAGGCTCGACATCGTGAATGAAGAGGCGGCCGGGATCAGCATGAAGTCTCCCTGGCGGAGAATGATGTGATCGTCCTTGGTGCTCAGCAGGCAGGCACCTTCCATGACCACGCAGTAAAAGGGTTGCCCCGTCTCGTGGCGTTCAACGCGCCAGGTTCCCGCTCCGCTGACAACCTTCGAAAGGTGCGCCGCCGGCTGCAATAGTGTGACTATCTCCGCCAAGGGGTCGCTCATCGATACTCCTGATAACGAAATTCGGACATTGCATCATAGGCAGTATCGATGGTCGCCGTCTATATCTAGGCGGTCAGCATAATAGGAGACAGAGATGAAAACCGTTCTCATTACAGGGTGCTCGTCGGGATTTGGCGCTGAGATCGCCAGGTTCTTCTGGGGCAAGGGCTGGAAGGTGGTCGCCACCATGCGCGCACCGCGCGAAGACATTCTACCACCATCGGAGAACCTCAAGATCATCGCGCTTGACGTGAGAAGCCCTGAAAGCATCCGAGCTGCGCTTGATGTGGCCGGTCCGGTGGACGTCTTGGTGAACAACGCCGGCATCGGCTGGCTCAACGCGGTCGAGGGGACGCCGATGGATATTGTCCGCGATATTTTCGAGACGAATACGCTCGGCACAATCGCCATGACGCAAGCGGTCCTGCCGCAGATGCGGGAGAGGCAGGAGGGGGTCATCGTCAATATCACGTCGAGCGTGACGCTGAAGCCGCTTCCGCTCCTCTCGGTCTATACGGCCAGCAAGGCAGCGGTGAATGCCTTTACCGAGTCCGTTGCGCTCGAGCTCGAGCCGTTCAATGTGCGCGTGAGGATCGTTCTTCCAGGGCGGGCGCCGGATACGCGGTTCAGTGAAACGGCACGGACGCGAATGCAAAAGCAGGGCGGCTTCCCCGAGGCTTACTCCTCCGTCGTCTCGGACGTGTTCGCGTCTTGGGAGCAGCAGCCCGAAACTGCCTTGACCAAGCCCTCCGCTGTCGTCGAGGCCGTGTGGCGCGCCGCGAAGGATCCGTCCTCTCCGATACGCATTCCCGCAGGAGCCGATGCCGAGGCATTGGCCGGCTGACCGGACGCGAAGCCGCATGGCTCAAAACGGCTTCACGGATACTTGTCTCGAGGGGCGGGGGCGCCTCTCACGGTCGCCGGCGCAGAACAATCAACAGCATCGGGGCTCCCACAAGAGCCGAAATCAAACCGGCGGGGACCTGATAGGGGAAGGCGATCATGCGGCCGGCCCAATCGGCGATGACGAGCAGGATCGCTCCGATGAGGGCGGCGGCGAGGAGTTGGATGGAGGGCCGGCGGAGGCCGAGCCCATGGGCGAGGTGCGGCGCCATCAACCCGATGAAGCTCAAGGGGCCGACCACAAGTGTGGCCGCTGCCGTCATGATCGCCGAGAGCCCGAACAGTACCGCTCGGGCGGGAGCGATCCTGAGGCCGAGTTCGCTCGCCGTCTCCGGCCCGAGTTGCAGGAGGGCGAGCCATCGGCTGGCGAGAAAAGCCGCCACGAGGCAGGCAAGGGCGATCGAGAGAGCACTCACGGCAACCGTGTTGTCGACAAAATAGGTCGAGCCCGCCATCCAGCGGATAAGCGCCAGGCCGCGGGGGTCGCCGCCTGCGGCAAGGACGCCGATGCCCGCGTCAAGGATCGCGCCGAAGGCAATGCCGGCGAGCAGCACGCGGTTCGGGCCAAAGCCGGAATGGGCGCTCAAGAGGAAGATCAGCAGCAGCACGCCAAGCGCGCCGCCGCCGGCAAAGGCAAGCTGAACCGTCAGCCCCGGCGCGGCGAAGGCGAACATGGCGGCGGCGACGCCGAGCGTCGCCCCAGCCGACACGCCGAGAACCTCGGGGCTCGCCATTTCGTTTCCGGTCAGCCGCTGCAGAATGAGGCCTGTCACGCCGAGCACGGTTCCGGCGCCGAAAGCCGCGGCGACGCGCGGCAGGCGAAGGGGAAGGATTTCCTCCCACGAGGTGGCCGGAAGCCAAGCCCAGGCACCGTCGGTGGCGCGCCCGAAAAAGATCGCCGCAATCGCTAATGCGACGACGGAGAGAAGAAGCAGGGCAAGCGATGCCGCCGCGCTGTTGCCGAACACGAGCCGCGGCGAGGCCATGCCGGGCAGCGCGCGCGAGGCCGTCGCAAGCCGCGGCAGGAGCGCGATGAGGATCGGCCCGCCGAGCAGTGCGGTCACCGCTCCCGTTGGGACGAAATCGCCGGGAGCAAGAAGCTTGATCGACTCGTCGGTCAGGAGCAGAAGGCCGGCACCTGCGATGGGCGACCAGATCAACTGGCTGAGGACGCGTGTTGCGCCGGCCAGCCTAACGATCTGCGGCGCGACCAGGCCGATGAAACCGATGACGCCGACGGCGCTGGTGACGAGGGCGCTCAGCGCAATCGCGATCGCCATGATCAAGCCGCGCGCCCATTTGATCGGCAGGCCGAGGCTCGTCGCTCCGGCATCGCCGAGCTGGCTGAGCGCCAGCGGTCTGGTGGCGATAAGGGCAAGAGCGGCGAGCAGCGCCACCTTAGGCAGCAGCGAGGTCGGGATTGACCAGCTTTGCTGCGACAGCGACCCGGCGCCCCAGATGAAGATCCCCGAGAGATATTGATCGTTCATCAGAATGAGGATGGCCGCCGCAGCCCCGCACCAGAGGCCGATGATCATGCCCGACAGGATGAGCGAAAAGGGCGAGAAGCCGTGCCGGGCGCTGATAGAAAAGATGGCGAAGGCGGCAGCGGCGCTTCCTCCGAGCGCTACCGCGTCGCGGCCCCATCCCGTCAGTGAGGGGAAGGCGAGCATGACGGATACCAGCGCCAGATTGGCGCCGGCCGAAACGCCGAGCGTCGTTGGCGAGGCCAGAGGATTGCGCAGCACCTGCTGCAGGATCGTTCCCGAAAGTGCGAGGGCGGCTCCCGCGATCAGGGCCGTGACCATGCGCGGAAGCGTCGAATGGAGAAGGAGAAGGTGCTGCGCGTCGTAACTGCCTCTCGCCTCCAGATGCGGCAGCGCCGGTCGGAGATCAACGGCGGCCAGGCTGAGGCCAGAAAACAGCAGCAGCACCGCAAGTGCGGGCGCGCCAAAGCGGGAAGATTGCGCTTTCATCGGGCGGCAGTCTCCAGAACATCGACCATTATGGTCGAAAAGCGCAAAGCCTCCTGGACCATCCCAAACATCAGGACGCCTGGCACGACCGAGATCCGCTGCCGCCGGACGAAGGGAAGGCTGGTCCAGAGCGGGCTTTCTGAAAGGCGGGTCAGGACATCGGGCGGCAGCAGCGGCGACACGACGACGAGATGGGCCTCCTCATCGAGATCGGCGAGCTGTTCCAGGCCGATTGTTCGAAATCCCCAATAGCTGGCCTCCCCTTTCCAGGCATTCTCGAGGCCGATGCGTCTCATGGCGCCGCCGTAAAGGCCGGGGCCGCCATAGATGCGCGCATGTCTCTGGTCGATGAAGTTGATAACGGCGACAGGAGGCGCGGACAGGCTCTTGACCCGCTCGCGCAGCCGGCCGAACGTGGCGTCGGCGCTGGCGAGAAATGCCTCCGCTTCCTGCCTCCGCCCGATCATGGCGCCGAGACGCAGCGTCTCGACGTAGGCGCGGCCGAGCGCCTCGCCGTTTTCGGCATAGACCGTGAAAGTCTCCACGGGCGCGATGCGAAACAGCTTTTCATCGAGCGCCGCAAGGAACGGCGTGCTGAGGATGAGCGATGGCCGGAGGCTGGTGAGGACTTCGAGATTGATCTCCGACGTGGTGCCGATATCGACGACGCCTTGCGGCATGGTCGGCTCGACGACCCATTCCGACCAGTTCCGCAGCGAGGCGATGGCACGCGGCACGCTGCCGAGCGCCAGCATCGTCGATGCCAACCCGTAATCGAGCGACACGACGCCACTATCGCCTGCGCGCGTGATAGTGGGTGCGCCCGTTATCGCCAGCGCGCCCAGAAGAAAGTCACGTCGTCTCAAAGCGCGGTCTCGCTCGGCTGCGCCCCAGCGAGCGGCTTGACCATGAACAGGCATGGATGGTCCTCGTGCCAGAGCCTGGGAAAAACTTCGGCCCTGACGAAGCCGTTCCGGTCATAGAAGCGCCGCGTCGCCTCGAATTGCGGTTCGTCGCGGCCGCGTGGCGCGAGCGTCTTGACTGTCAGCAGCCGGGCGCCCGATTCATGGGCGAAGCGTTCGGCCGCATCGACGAGATGTCGCCCGGCGCCCTGGCCGTGATATTCGGGCCTTGTCGCGATCAGCGCGATCTCGACCGCGCCGGGCAAATGCGGCTTGAGAGCGATCATGGCAGTAACGACATCCGCCTCGATATAGCCGAACACCGGCAGATCTTCGACCGCCTCGGCGCTTGCGTCGATGACCTCTGGTTCCGAAAACCAGTCGGGCAGGGCCTTCATGATCGATCGGCAGAGCTCGGCCTTACCACTCAGGATCTCAACTGTTCGTCCCATATTTTCTCGTCTCCAGCCGGTCGATTTAAACTTGACTCCTGTTATCACCTTAAATTAGACACTGCAATCACATCGTGTACCTTTGTGCAAAAGGCAACACCGAGGCCGAACCGACCAGCAACGACAGAGCCTGATTTTCCATTTGTAAAAAGGGTACAGGACATGCGAGCATCGCATCGTGATGTGAACGGAAATGCGGTTGTCAACGCGATGATCGAAAATAAGGAAAAGCTCCTTAAGACGATTGAAAGCGTTGTTAAATCAAGGTCATATTCTGAGGATATATTTCAGGACGGAGTGATCAAAGCTTACGGGGTGAACGTCGAAGGCATTCGTTGCCCGATTGGTTACGCATTCAGGATGGTCTACAACCTCGCACTGGACGAGAGCCGCCGCCGGCGTCAGCAAATGAACAACTATAGGTCGATAGATCAGGTGCAGGAGATTACGGCGCCGATCCCGACGGTGCTCGATCAGCTGGTCGCAGCCGAGACCCTGCGCGATGTGCTTGCCTCGCTCGAGGCGCTGCCGAAGCGAACCAACGACGCCTTCATCCGCCACCGCCTGAACGGCGTGCCGCAGAAGGATATCGCGGCCGAACTCGGCGTATCGCGGACGCTTGTCAATTTCATGATCAAGGCGGCGGAACAGCATTGCCATTCGGCGATCACGGAACCCGCCCACCCCGATCAAGAGCATCGGCAGGATCTTACCGCCTCGCGGCGTGCAGCGCCTGCTGCAGGTCGCTCCAAAGCAGTTCCGGTTCTTCCAGCCCAACAGCGAAACGTATCGTCTGCTCGCTCACGCCGAACCGGATGAAGGTGGTCATCCGGTCGGGGATCTGCAGTGCGACCTTGGCCGGTACGACAAGCGTTTCCGGCCCTCCCCAGCTGACGCCAAGGCGGATCTCGCGAAGCGCGTTGACGAAGCGCGCGACATCGATGTCGGGCGTGAGGTCGAAGGCGAAAAGCCCGGCATAACCCGACAGCGTCGCCCGGCCGGGATGATCCTGAAAGGCCGGGTGGCGAACGCGGGCGATGGCGGAATGCTGTTTCAGTCGGTCGGCGAGCAGAAGCCCGCTGCGCTCATGTTCCTTCAGCCGGACCCGAAGCGTGCGCATGCCCCGCAGCAGGAGCCAGGCCTCGAAGGGCGAGAGCTTGGCGCCGACATAGGGATAGGAGGTGGAGTTGATCCTGGCAATCGCCTCCTTGGAGCCGACGACGACGCCGGCGACCGTATCGCTATGGCCGCCAAGATATTTCGAGGCGGCATGAATGACGATATCGACGCCGTGCTGGATCGGCTTCTGAAAGAGCGGCGTCGCCCAGGAATTGTCGATGACGGTCGCCACACCGGCCTCCTTCGCCATGGACGACAGCGCCACGATGTCCTGAAGCTCGAAGACGAAGGAGGAGGGGTTTTCGAGATAGAGCAGCTTGGCGCCGGGCAGCGCCTTGCGCACCTCGTCATGGTCGGAGGGATCGACGAAATCCACCGTGACGCCGAGCCTGCCGAGCAGCTTCACCAGAAGGCGATAGACGTCGTTATAGAGGTGGCGGACCGCAACGACCCGATCGCCTGCTTCGACGAGGCTGAGAATCGTCGAGGTGATGGCGGCCGTTCCGCTTGAGAAGGCGCGGCCATCCTCCGCGCCTTCGAGCCGCGCGACCAGAAGTTCGAACTCGCGGACGGTCGGATTGTCGCCGCGCGAATAGATGAAGTTGCGCGCCCGGCCGGCGAAGACATCCTCCATCGCCTCGTAACTGTCGTAGGTGAAGAGCGACGTCTGAAAGATCGGCGGCGAGACGGCATTGAATGCCGCCGGATCGATGGGCGTGAAGAGATCGTCGGCGGCGGCATGGGCGCCAAGGTCGCGTGGGCTGAACGACTGGTTCATCGTAATCCTCTCATGGACAAAAGCTGGGATGGGGACGGATGGAGGTCAGCCGGTCGGCTGAGCTCTGCCGGAGCGCGCCGAGCGACCGCGCCAGGCAGAAGCATGACAGCAGGCCGGTAAGCGCCGAGGCCAGGAACATGGCTCCGAGCAAGCCCGAAAAACCGAAGAAGGGCGGCAGGAGCGCAAGCAGCGGAAAGAGAAGATATCCGTTCTGCGCCAAGCCGACCGCGATGGCAGCTTTCGGCCTGCCCTGCGCCTGGAAGAGGATCAGCACGGTTTGCCTGATGCCGAACAGCAGGAAGGGAAAATGAGTTGCGACGATCGCCTGCCCCGCGATCGAAACGACGGATGCATCGTCGGTGAAGAATGAGGCAAGGTGTTCGGAGAAGAGGATTGCCGTCAGTCCATAGAGGCCGCCGACCGCGCTTGTGACTGCGCAGAGCAGGCGGGCTGCCAACAGCACCCGGTCGATGTCGCCGCGGCCCCAGGCGAAGCTCAAGATGGACTGTGCCCCGAGCGAAATGCCTATGACAGGCAATGCGCCGACCCCAAGCAACCGTAAGGCAATCCCGACCCCGGCAATGCCGTCTTCACCGCGATAGGTGCCGGCAACCGACAGGATCCCGGCGATTGCGCCGGCCGTTGCGAGGCTCGTCAGTGTTGTCGGCGCGCCAACGGCAAGGACCGGCCGGAGATGCCTGACATCGCCGAACCGCCAGCCGAGCGTCAGCCGGATCGTCCCGAGCCGCCTCGCATGATAGGCGCCATAGATTGAGAGCGCCACCAACTGCGACAGGATCGTCGCGATCGCAACCCCCTGAAGGCCGAGGCCGAAGCCGAAGATCATGATCGGGTCCAGGATGATGTTCAGCGCGAAACAGGCGACCAGCGTCCACATGCTGAAGCGGGCATTGCCCTCGGCGATCGCCAGAAAATCGAGAATGATCTGCGCCATCGTCAGCGGGATCGAGACCGCGATGATGAGGAGATAATGCTGCGCAAGTGGCTCGATCGCGGCCGTGGCGCCGAACAGCAGGAAAGATGGGAACGCAATGATTGCGACGGCGCTTGCCGCTCCGAAGGCGATGCCGGCGGCAAGGCTGACGGAGGCCAGGGTCCCGGCTCTCGATCGATCGCCGGCCCCGAGCGCCCGCCCGACCTCGGTCGCCACACCGACACCGATGCCTTCGCCGAAAGCGGCGACGAGCATGAGGATCGGCAGCACGATCATGATCGCGGCGATCTGATCTTCGCCGATCAAGCCGACGAACACCATGTTGATCGTATGGTGCGCGGCATTGATCGACAGGCCGAACATGGCGGGCAGGCCGAGCCGCAGCAGCAACCTGAAAAGTTGCGGGCTGGCAAGGTCTTCGGGGGCAAGCCGCCATTTCCGCAGCCTGCCGCTCATTTCGCTCATGTCGTTCATGATGCGGGGACCCACAGATGATCGCCGAAGAAGCGCTCGCGGGTCAGCATCACCAGAAGCGCACGCTTGTGCGGAAAATCGAAATGCTTGACCTTGGCAAAGCCCGAGCGGTCGAGATTGCGGATCTGCTGCTCATGGCTGGCGCGCGGTTCACCGACGATGCGTTTGGTGCGGGGATCGTCGAGGAAGATGAAATGCATCAGCGAAGGAAGCCACGCGCTGATCCACTTTTTGCCGCGATAATCCGGCTCGCCGATCGCCACATGCCATCCGCGATCGTAGTCGTCGGCATCGTAGAAGGGACCGAGCCGGTTCTCCTTCGCCCAGTAGACTTCGAAATAGCCAAAGGGGATATCGGCGAAACTGCCGATCAGCGGCAGGACATGCGGATCGGCGATCCTCTCCTCCAGGATCTCCCGGTGCTTGTCGATCGAACCGGCATCCTCCCAGATCGTGTTGACCTGCTCGTCGTTCATCCAGCGGTGGAAGGCCGCAACATCGGTCTCCGGATCGGCCACCCTGAAGCTGATGTCCCGCTCCAGCCAGGGGATGAAGCGCTGGTAAACCGTGCCCTTGGGCTTTGCCGGCCGGCGCGGATGATAACGGCCTGCGGTCATCTGCTGCACCGGCGGCAGCGGATAAGTTAGCTGCGGCAGCCACAGCGACGGCCATTGCCACATGATCGCGGAATCGAGCTTTCCTGCACTCGAAATATGTCTTGGAAGGCTTGCCTGATGCCCTTCGAAGGTGACCGACTTGATCAACCGATTTTCCGCCGTCACCGCTTCGGCGGCCGCCATCAGAAGCTCTGCCGATTGTACGGGATCACCGTGGTAGAAAGTGATCGTTGCGATGCCGGCTTCGACCTCGAAGGCGGCCTCATGGTGCCCGTGCGCGGTCTTCAGGTGGACGAGATTGGGGGCGAGGCTGACATAGCTGCGCGCCTGCAGAGCCCGCCTTTGTTTGGCGGCGTCGAAATCCATGATGTTCTCCTTGATCGGCAGGGCTTTTGATGTTGCGAGCATGTAGCCCGCTCCTGCGCCGATTTGGTAGAATGACGATCCATCTCCGGGCCGATTTAGGGTTAAGCGAAGAAAAAAATTCTCATCAATTTTCTAAACTCCAGCTGGCGAGATCCGTCATTTGCGCAAGACGTCAATCTCTGCAGGAGCTTCGAATGGACAATCTTGAGCCCCGCGACGATCTCTGGATCGTCGTTATCGACGCTGAGCGCCACTACTCGGTCTGGCCGCAGGACAAGCAAATTCCGGTGAGTTGGGAGGCCGCGGGTTTTTCCGGTTCGCGCCAGGAATGCCTGGCTCGTATTCGCGAGGTCTGGAGCGATCCCCGCCCGCTCTCCCTGCGCTCGGCCATGTCAGCCGATGCGCGTCTCTGAAAACGTCTGGATGGCAAGATGAACAAGCAGATCACCAATTTCGCCGATGCCCGCCCGACCGATGCGGCGGTGGACACAATCTTCGAAAGCTTTCCGCTGACCATCGCGCAGAAACGCATCTGGTCGCTGGAACAGATCGGCAATTACACGGTCTTTCCCGACCAGGTCATCGGGCTGCGACTGAGCGCCGGGATCGACGTCGAGACGATTGCCGGTGCCTGCCGCGCGCTCGTGGCCGAGAATCCGTCGCTGGCCATCCGATTCCGCCGGCTCGCGGGCGGCCGCATCGAGCAATATCGCGGCGCATCGAACGCCGTGCCGATCGAAATCCTCGGCAAAGAAGGCGCCGCTCCGTCCGAGACTGAAGCCTTGGCCGCGCGAAAAGCCTTCCGCGACAGGCGCTTCGATCTCCTGGAAGGCCCGGGCGCGCGCATCCAGATCATCCTGCTTGCCGGTGGACAGTCGCTTCTGACGATCGTGCTGCATCCGATCATCTGCGACGAGCGGGAAAAATCCTTTCTTGCCTATTCCCTGGCGCGAATTCTTAGTAGCGAATCCGCCGGGGATGTGCGCGCGGCGGAAATTTCGGCCGGAACGCAGGAAGCCGAGTGGTTGCAGACGGATGAGGCGCAGGAAGCGCTCGCATATTGGCGCGACACGATCGGCCTCGACTATGTGGCTTCGACCTTCCCCACCCGCTTCAACAGCGGCGGACTTGCAGGCGTAGCGCGCGCTGAGCATCGGTTTACGATCGAGTCCGACCTCTGGTGCAAGCTGGAACGACATGCGGGGAACAAAGGATTTCAGGTCGAGCGTGTCCTTCACGCCGCCTTCTGCGCATTGCTGGCGCGCTACAGCGGCAACTATGCTTTGCTGACCGGGCTTCTCGTCGCGCGGCCCAACGCGAAGCATCTGGCCAGCCGCGGCCGCGCCGAACAGGTTCTTCCCCTAGTCCTGCCGCTCGCCTCCCGACATACCCTCGACGACGTCGTCGCGACGATCTCCTCGGTGACGGAGGAGGGCTTGCGCCGGCTCGTGCCCCTGGAGCGCATCACGCAGGAACTGGTCGTCGACGAGGTCGCCGCTCAGGAAGCGGTTGTAAAGGCGCTGTTCGAATTCCGCGAGCCCTACCCGGTTGCGAAAGATGCGGTGAACCTGGAGCCACAGGGCGCGCGCGCCGACAGCGAACTATCCCTGGTGATCGAGGCGCGTCCCGACGGGAGCGCGTCGGGGCTGATCGACTATGCGCAGGACCTTTACGACGGCGCCTTGATTGCCCGCATCTCCAGGCATTTTGGCCTGGTGCTCGAGCAGATCGTCGCGCAGCCAACACTGCGGATCAAGGATATCGAACTCGTCGGCAGCGACGAGCTCGACTGGTTGTCGGCGCCGTATGAGGATAATGTCGTCAACGACGACCGGCCGGTCCACGAGCTGATATCGGCCCATTCGCGACGGACGCCAGAGAAGACCGCGATCGTCTACGGCGACGAGGAATGGAGCCACGGCTGGCTGGAGGCGAGCACCAACCGCCTCGGGCATCGGCTGCGGCAGCTCGGGGTCCGCGCCGAGGTGACGGTCGCGATCTTCATCAAACGGTCGCCGGAGGCGATCGTCGGCATCCTCGCGACGCTGAAGGCCGGCGGCGCCTATATTCCCGTCGAGCCCGACCATCCGCCGGTCCGCAACCATCACATCCTGCGCGATGGCGGCGTCAAGATCGTCCTGACCCATAGCTGGCTGCGTCATCGGCTGCCGGAAGAGCTCGACGCCATCGTCCTCGAACTCGATAAGACCGACCTCGACAGCGAGCCGGATACGCCGCTCTATGTTCCCACGCACAAGGACCAACTCGCCTATGTGATGTACACCTCGGGATCTACCGGATTGCCGAAGGGGGTGGCCGTCGAGCACGGCCCGTTGACGCACCATCTGCAGAATACCTCCCGGGTCTACGGCATGAGCTCGGAATCTCGCGAATTGCCGTTCCTGCCCTTCAGTTCGGACGGCGGCCATGAGCGGTGGATGAATCCGTTGATGGAAGGCGGCAGCATCATCCTCCCAGATCAGCCGCTCTGGACGCCGGAGGAGACATTGGCGGCGATGCGCAAGCACGGCGCCAACAATGCGAGTATTCCGACGACCTATCTGCAGCAGCTGGCGGAATGGGCCGATTTATCGGATAGCGCGCCGCCGATGCGTCTCTATTCCTTCGGCGGCGAGGGGCTTGCGCAATCGACCTTCGATCTTCTGTCGCGGGCGCTGAAATCGGAATGGCTGATCAACGGCTACGGTCCCACGGAAACCATCATGACGCCGATGGTCTGGAAGGTGCGAGCCGGCACGAAATTCCAGGGCGTCTATGCCCCGCTCGGCCGTGCCGTCGGGCTCCGGCGTGTCTATGTGCTCGACCCCGACCTCAATCCGTGCCCGATCGGCGTGACCGGCGAGCTTTATATCGGCGGCGAGGGTATCGCACGCGGTTATCTCGGCAAGCCGGATACGACGGCCGATCGCTTCATCCCCGATCCCTTCTCGAAAGAGGGCGGCCGGCTTTACCGCTCCGGCGATCTGACGCGTTGGCGTGAAGACGGAACCGTCGAATTCGTAGGCCGTGTCGACCATCAGGTGAAGCTCCGCGGATACCGCATCGAACTCGGCGAGATCGAAGCGGCTCTGTTGCAGCAGCCCGGCGTCGGCGAAGCTCTGGTCGTGCTGCGTGATGACGATGCCGAGGGCGAAAAGGCTCTGGTTGCCTATGTCGTTCCCAAGAAGGATGAGACGCTCGACCTCGAGACGGTCCGGTCCGGCCTCGAACGCAGCCTGCCTTCCTACATGGTGCCGGCGGCGGTGGTCGAACTCGAAAAGATGCCGACCAACCCGAACAGCAAGCTCGACCGGTTCGCGCTGCCGGCGCCGCAGCCGGTCAAGCGCGCCATCGTCGAGCCGGCGACCACGCTCGAGGAAGAGGTGCTGCAGGTGTGGCGCCAGGTTCTCAAGCTGGAGGCGATCAGCGTCGAGGACAATTTCTTCACGATCGGCGGCAATTCGCTGGGCGCGATCCGTATCCTTTCGCTGCTCCGGCAGCGCCGGCCGAAGGTTCCGCTCACCGTCGCCGATATTTTCAACAATCCGACTATTCGCGCTTTTGCCGGCGTGATGGAACAGGGAGCAGAGCGGGACCTGTCCGAGGTAATCGTGCTGCGCGCATCAGGCGCCAAGCCGCGGCTCTATTGCTTCCCCGGCCTTCTCGTCAGTACTCGCGAATATGTGAAGCTGGTCGATTATCTCGGGGTCGATCAGCCGGCGACGGGCTTCATTTGCCATTCTCTTTCCGAGAAGAAGGAAGTCGGCGCGCCGATCGAAGAAATCATTGAGAGTTACGTCGATTATATCAGGACGCACAGCAGGGGAGCCCCTTGCTATTTCCTCGGCTGGTCCTGGGGCGGTCTGCTGGCCTACGAGGCGGCCCGCACACTCGGTAACGAGGTCGACGTCAGGATGATGGCGATGGTCGACGTTTGTGACCTCGGCTCCGAATTCGCGATCGGCGCCAAGCCCCGCTTCCGGCCCGGCGAACGCGACGCGCTGCATCGGGACGTGCAGGCTTGGCTGCAAAAGACGGCGATGCGCTCCGAATGGGACCGGCTGCTTTCGACGATGGACGCCGATACCTATGAGCAGTTCCTGCGCTTCGTCGGGGACGAGAAGGATCCGCTTCCAACTGACGGGCCTGACATCAGCAGCCGCGAACATACATTCTGGGTGCTGATCGACAATGCGCTCATCTTCCGCAAGCATCGGCTCGTTCCCCATGACGTGCCGATCTATCCCTGGGCGGCCGACGACAGCCTCAACCGCGGCCTCAACCTGATCGACTGGCGCCGCCTGTCGCCGCGGGCGCACGCGGCCGAAATCATCACGGGCACCAACCACCTGCACATGATCGGGTCTCCCGCCTTCCATTCAAGGCTTGCCCTGCGTCTCAAGGAAACAGAGAAGGATAACGCATGACCGTCGCTTTTACCCGCAGGGATGCCCTGAACGAGCCGCTCGATGTTGCCGGCATAGGCATAGGTCCGTCCAATCTGAGCCTTGCCTGCCTGTTGGAATCAGTGCCCGAGCTCCGCAGCCGCTTCTTCGAGCGGCGCGGCTCCTTCGACTGGCATCCCGGCATGATGATGCCCGGCGTAGAACTGCAGTCGTCCTTCCTGAAGGACCTCGTCACCCCGGTTTTGCCGACCAGCCGCTGGTCCTTCATTTCCTATCTGGTGGCCCATAAGCGGCTCTACGCCTTCTTGAACGCCAATTACGACGCCGTTCCCCGGCAGGAATTCGCCCGTTACCTCGCCTGGGTGGCAAAGGGCGTGGAGAGCCTGCGCTTTTCCACCGACATACGCGACGTCGAGCACCGCGACGACCGCTTCGTGCTACGCTTCGACAATGGCCAGGAAGAGGCGCGCAACCTCGTAATCGGCACGGGGTCGTCGCCTTTCGTGCCCGATTGGGCGAAACCCTTCCTGGGTGGGGACTGCTTCCACAACAGCGAGGCCAAATCGCGTCTCGGCGATCTCAAGGCCGCCCGTATCGTGGTGGTCGGCGGCGGTCAGAGCGGCGGTGAGGTGGTCGAGGCGCTGCTTGGTGACCCGAGTTCGATAAAGGAGCTGACCTGGATCAGCCGGCGACATAATTTCGAACCGATCAACGATACGCCATTTTCGAACCAGGTCTTCTCGCCTGAATATGTGCAGGCCTATCTGAAGCTCGGCGGCGAGCAGAAGCAGGCAGCCTTGAAGAACTCGATCCTGACCAGCGACGGCCTGTCGATTTCGACGATCCATTCGATCTACCGGCGGCTCTACGCGCTGCGTTATCTCGAACCGAGCGCGCTCAACGCGTCGCTGTCGCCGAGCCGCGATGTGATCCAGATGGAGCGGAATGGCAATGCCTACCGGCTCATCGTCCGAAATCATTTTGACGGCGGGATAGAGGTGCTTCATGCCGACGCGGTGGTTCTTGCAACCGGCTACAGGTTCCGATTGCCGGATGCGCTCGGCTCGATTGGCGAAAGAATAAGTCTCGACAGAAACGGCTACCCCAGTCTGAATGACGATTACACGATGCAGTGGACAGGTCCGAGGACCAATCGGCTGTTTGCGCAGAATGCCGGCCGGTATTCGCACGGTATTGCCGACTCGCAGCTCAGCCTGATGGCTTGGCGCAGCGCAACCATCATCAACGCGCTTCTCGGCCGGCAGCATTTCGATGCGGAGCCAGACAACGCTCAACTCGTCTGGGCGACGCAGGCCGCTTCCGCCATGCCACATCAGCTCCAGGCCGGCTATTCAGACGGTATGATGTCGTCCTGAAACATAGCCACGCGAATGCCTGGGAGAGCGCATTGAGAACGGACAGCCAGCGCGATGACGTGCTGGCTGCCGCCCTCGATCAGATGGTGATGCCATGCCTGGTCGGCGGTGCCGCCCTTTGCCGCGACAGGAGTGCCATCCTCCCAGGAAAAAGTGATGTTGCGAGGATCTTCACCGAGCCCGACCCCGAGCGCCTTGAGGTGGCTCTCCTTCAGCGCCCAAAGCGCAACAGCCGCGCGCGGACGTTCACGTATGGGCAGATGGTCCAGCCAGCGTCGCTCGTCGGCGCTGCAATAGGTTACCAGTGCTGCCTCCTCGATCTCGGCGTCCGCGCGCTCACAATCTATTCCGACGCACTCGCATTCTGAAGCGACGGCGACTGCGACCAGCCCATAGGCATTGGCAAGGCTGAATTGTGGCGCATCACGACGGTCGAGCGCCAGCCTGCCGTGCTCGTCTGCAAGCAGCACTACCTCGCCCGGTTGGATGCCGGCATGCGCGCTCAACATTCGCCGCAGCAGATACCTGCCGGCGATGAACGAGGTTCGGTCCCGGTCGAATCGGTAGGTTGCGGCACGCTCACGCTCATTCGGCGAAAGCGTCCGCATCCAGTTGCTCTGGTCGCCATCGTTCTCCGCATACCGCCAGAGCACGACATTGATCGCGGCAAGTTGATTTTCTGATTGCTGCATAGCGCCTCAGCCCGAATGGCCGGTTGACCTGGATTAGCTGTAACCGAGAGACTTGAGCGTCGCATCCATCCAGAAGAAGCCCGCAAGCGCCGTCAGGGCCGTTATCGAGAACAATATCCAGCCAGCCGTCGTCAGGGACTGCCGCTCGGCATCGCGATAAGGATACCGGTTACCGGTCACGAGCAGATAAAGACCGAACACCGTGCAAACGGCAATAAGAACGACGATGCGCGGCATCCATGTTACTGTAGCCGCTCCGAGTTCCGATTGGTGAAGCGGCTGCCAGACGGCAACCCAGGCCATGACGACGCCGACGAGAAGGATAAGCATTCCACCCAGCCGATACCTGATTTCTCCGAACATCATTCCTCCCGCAGTGCGCGTCCCAATGGATTTCGCCAGCATAGAAGGAAAATTTGCGCGGGTGAAGCTTTGCGCTCTGATCAGTCCTGTTGTGGAGGCAGCTCTCTGACAGCACACTTCAGAATTTATCGATGAGGTCGATATATGGTCTGCAGCGGCAGGTTAGCGGATAGACGATGAACGATACGATTGTCCTTTTTCACGGTAATGCCCGGACGAAGAAAAGCATGGAGAAGCTTGCAGAATTTTTGTCCGGCCACGGTCATCGGGTTGTGAACGGCTGGCTATCAATTAGCACTCTTTAAAATATTCAGTGCGACATTCGGGCGAACGAAGAAGCGAGACCGCCTTGAGCAACAAACGATCCAGAACAAACGTCGAGCTTGAGAACCTGCTCCGCCAGCTTGGCCTGGCCCTTGAAGCATCCGGGATCGGCATCTGGCAGCACAATATCGCAAAGAATCAGACTCGCTGGGACGAGCAGCTCAAGCTCATATATGGTGTTCCGAAAGCGCCGCTCGATGTCATCTGGCTCGACAGCGTCCACCCCGACGACGTGGGGCCGACCAATGAAATATATTTGCGCGCGATCGAAACCAAATCGGATTATGCATCCGAGTTTCGCATTGTTCGACCGGATGGAGCGATCCGCTACCTGCGCTCGCGCGCCCGCTATTTCGTTGATGCGGCAGGCGACGGTTGCTTTGTCGGCGCCGAATGGGATGTGACGGACGACGTCCTTCTTAACAAGGAGCTGGAGAGAAGCCGGGCGGAAGCTCGGTTCGCCGCCGATCACGATCACCTCACCGGACTTTTGAACCGGCGCAGCTTTGATTTCGCCCTGTCTGAGCTTGCCAGGCAGGAAGGCGTCCGAGTTGCGCTTCTTCATATAGATGTGGATCATTTCAAGGAGATCAACGACCGCTTCGGGCATGCGGTCGGCGACCTCATTCTCTGTCATGTCAGCGAGATTCTCTTGGAGGCTATTTCCGCGGGAGACCTCGCGGCACGCCTTGGCGGCGATGAGTTCGCTGTTGTCATCGCCGAGAACAAGTCCGGCAAGACGAACGCCGTGCTCGATCATATTCAGCGACGTCTGGAAAGTCCTTTTCCTGTAGGCGACCAGGCGCTCAGCGTGCAGTGCTCGATCGGCGTTGCCAGCGCCATGAGCGCAGAATTCGCCAAGCTGCTTTCCCAGTCGGACCTGGCTTTGTACCATGCCAAGCGGAATGGTCGGAATCGCGCCGAGATTTTTACCGATGAGATGGCCTCGAGCCTAGCCAACGAAAGGCAGCTTGCCCAGGATCTGCGATCCGGATTGGCGCTCGGGCAGATCCGTCCGTTTTATCAGGTGCAGGTCGACGCCAGGTCATTCCGAGTAAACGGCGTCGAAGCTCTGGCGAGGTGGCACCACCCGGCGAGAGGAATTCTCGCTCCGGCCCATTTCCTGTCTCTCGCCTCGGCGAACGGATTGGTCGCAGAGCTTGACGATGTCATACTGAGGGCTGTCCTGTCGGATATGAAATCCGCGGCCTCCCTGCTGGAGGGCATCCGGTTATCCATCAACCTTTCCGCAGATCGTCTCGATGATCCCGAATTGACAACAAAGCTCGGTGGCTATGACATCCCTCCCGGCCGGTTGAGCTTCGAGCTGATTGAGACGATATTCCTGGACAGCCTAAGCGATCGGGTGCGCCAGAACATCCAGGCAATCAAGTCCTTCGGTATCGACATCGAGATCGACGATCTCGGATCAGGACATGCTTCCCTGTTGGGCCTGCTTGAGCTCAGGCCGGACCGCGTCAAGATCGACCGCCGGCTTGTGATGCCGATACTGCAATCCGTGCCCAGCCGACGGCTCGTCAGTTCGCTGGTCGACATCGCGCGGGCGCTCGACATGGAAGTCATCGCTGAAGGGGTGGAAACCTTCGACCATGCCAAAGTGCTTGCCGATCTCGGCGTCCACACTCTCCAGGGTTATGCTTTTGGACGGCCGCAGTCCTTCGCCGATCTGGCGGCGCGATTGGAGCAGGAGGCACTGGAGTTCGGGCAACCGGATGTCGTGCGTTTTCCGTCCGGAATTGCGTAAAAACAAAGGCTAGAGCGGTTCTGCGCTTCGTTAAAAGCTGAACCGTTCTAGCTTGCTTTCCAGTTCGCATTGTCGGGGATCGACCGCTGAGGCACGACCACCTGGATGATGGACGGGCTGTTCAGGTTTTCTTTGGCGCCGTTTATGGCGCCCTGCAGTTCGCCATAGGTATCCACTTTCCAGCCTTGGCAGCCAAAGACCTCCGCCAACTTGCTGTAATTCCATCTGTGCAGAATGCATGAATTGTAGAACGGCTTGTTGCCGTGGAAAACCGATGCATCGGCAAGCCACTGCTCCACGCCATAGATGCCGTTGTCCATCACGAACACGATCGGGTTGAGGTTGAAACGGGTTTGTGTCGAGAGGCATTGAGCGGTCATCTGAAACCCGCCATCCCCCGCAAAGACCAGCAGCCTCTGTTTATCTTGCTTCGCCAGCGAAACCCCGGTCGCGGCCGGGCCAATATAACCGATCGCCGAATAGGATGATTGGACGATGAAACCGCGGCGAGCACCCACTTCAAGAAGCAGGCTCCCGAAATAATTCAAACTGGCGTCGGCACCAACGATCGTGTTTCCGTCGATCTGCTGCTGAATGAAATCGTAGAAGCCCTGATAGGTGATCTCGGCTGCTGGATTCACGACCGGCGCTTGCCGAGCGGTTTTCGCCGGAAGAGTTTGGGCTTTGCACGTCAGCCTTTTGTCGATCAAGCCGTTGACGAGATCCGCCAGCGAAACCTGTGCATTGAAGATCGTGCCGTATTTTACCGTATCCCAAGAGGCGAATGCGGTTTTATCAAGATCGACAGGCCAGCCCAAATCGTTGATATCAGTCAACCAGACGCCCAGCGCCAATACGAAGTCGGAGTCTCTGACCAAAGACTGGACATCGGGTGACGACGATTTGCCATCAAACACTCCGGCAAATTGGACATCGTCTTCCGACAGGATGGCCTTGCTCAGAAGCTCAGTCACATAAGGAATTTTGAGGTCACGAATGAGCCGCTCCGCCTGGTCGTGAAGGCCAAACCGGTCGATCTCGACACCGATCCAGATCAAGGGTTTGGTGGCATTTTCCAATCTGTCGCTGATTTGCGCGATCGACTGATTGAGACTGTCTTCGTCGGATATGACGGGCGCCGCCTTCAATGCATTCGAAGGGCGCGCGCATTCGAGGTCGACCATATCCTCCAGCAACTCGATATAGACCGGACGTCTTTCCGTGATGCACTGTGTCAGCGCATAATCTATGAGCATTGGCGCAAGATGAGGGCTGTCGATGCGGACGGTAGCGGCGGTTATGTATTCGAACACCTGAAGATCCGTTTCCCGTCCGCTGATGAAGTGATGCGAACTGTAGCCGGTTTGTTCGAATGTCAGCGTTTTTTGGATGCTTGGCGCACCGTTGATCAGAACGACCGGCACCTTCTCGACGTAAGATCCGGCGATCGCATTTGTTGCGCAAAGCGAGCCCGCGGAATAGGTGACGCACAGCGCGCCAATTCCTTTCAGTCTCGCATAGCCGTCGGCCGCGTAACCGGCATTCAGTTCGTTCACCTCTTCGATGACCTGAATACCGCTTTTCTCGACATAGCTGTTTACCCATTCGATCGAATAATCGCCCGCTACGGAAAACAGGTGTCCCAGGCCAAGTTCGCCAAGTCTGTCGACCAGATATTGTCCAACCGTGTATGTATTGCCCATGTTCAAACGGCTCCCCTGTTGAGGACAATTGATCTATATTAGAACTCGCTCGCGTTATCGAATAAGCGCGGTATGTATATGTCGAATATTCCGGGGCATTTTCGCTCGGGAAATCTTTCCAGCAGGAAGCGCTTGAAGGCATCATTGGTAAGTCCGTTGCCGGCGGCCTCCATGGCGGCGGACAAATACTCTATATTTTTGGCAACCTCGTTTTTGTCGGCCGGAAAGCCGTGACCGGGAAGGAACAGATCATAATCGGAGAGCAGCATGCCCTGCAAAATCCCAATCCAATGCTCCATGTATTTCGTCAGATAAAGGTGCGTTCCGCTGTAGATCAGGTCTTGCGCAATAAAAACGCCCACGTCCGGAAGACCTATGGTGAGGAGAAAATCGATCTCCGTATCAACGACTTCATCAAATACGTATCTGACTCCGTCGATGATCTCGTGGCCGGCGCGGACGGTTTTTTCGGGAATCACCAAGCTCTTCGGAGCGAGGTTGCCCAGTTTCCAATGGTCGTTCAGGGAATCCTGCCCATGCTGCCTCAGGAACTCCTTCGTTTCCGACAGTGCATGAATCGGAATGTCGCTGAAGGCGGCTCCCAGGCCGAACCAATGGTCGGGGTGCCTGTGCGACAGATAAATCCGGTCGATCTCCTTGCCGAGACTGTCGGCATAGGCCCTGAATTGCAGCGCATAGGGGACGAGGAATTGCCCATCGACAAGAACAAGCTTGTTCCTGCTTTCGATGATGTGCGTCGCGTTGGCGATATTGTCATCCGTGAAAGCTGAAATGAACGTGTGAATACGGACATCGCCTGCTCGCCTGACGATTTTAATGGGACCCGGCAATTGCGCCACCATAGGTATCTCCCTGATTGAAAGGTCATTTGTTGAGGTTTGACGTTCACCCGGGCATGGCGGAGACTCGGTTCCCCAGCATTCGCGGGCTGTTTCCAACATTTGCGCGCCGGAGCGCGATCACCGATGAGATCGACGGCCGTGGGACGCGAACTTTTCCTCCAATGTCCTCAGGGCGGCGCGCGCAATGTCGTAGGCGCTGTCGACGCCCGCCTCCGGCGCGTCCTCGCCGGGCCGCCAGAAACGTCTGCGCGTCATTCGCATGGAGCTCTCGAAGGGGGGAATCGCGTTGAAGACTTCGACGAGATATGGGCCGGAATAGACCGGCTCGATTTCGTCCAGCATGATCTCCCAGGGAATCCAGCTGTCGCTGACAGCGCCCCGGTCCGGCGCCGAGATATGAACGTAATTCAGCCGGCTCTGCTGTGCTGCCCGGGCGACATTTTTCCTGAATATTGCCGGCCCCTGGCTTTCCATCACGACCTGAGCCGTATCGATCGTGACGCCACAGACCGGAATGTCGGCGCTTTCGAGAAAATCCAGCGCCTCCGAGACCATGGTCGGCCCGGGCGTTTCCCAATTCTTGACGGGTTCGATGGCGAGCTTCACCCTCTTCTCGGCAGAATATTGCGCCAATTCCCGGAAGATGGAGGCCGCCGCCGCGTATCGTGGCTTCATCCAATCCTGAAGTGCGTCGCTCCAGATCCCATCGCCATCATCCGTCAGCGGAAAGATACCATAGGGGTACAGGAACGGCCCCGACATGATCGTATTCTCCCCGCCCAGCACCGAGGTGATGTCGACGCGGGATTTGAGATAGGACAAAGCCTGCTTGCGCTGCTCCTCGTAGGGCGAGGTCGGATCGAAGCTTCGCGTGGTCCCCACATTGGTTGTGAACGTCACACCCCGGAAGCCTGCCTCATCGAACGCCCTCTTGAGGCTGATATAGCTTTCAACCTCAGCATGATGACCGACATGGGCCGGTCCTGGGGCGATATGCACATCGAAGCCGGTGTAGCCGATCTCGGTAAGAGCTTTCAGATGTCTGACGAGAACCTGAGTATAGCCCGCGTCATTCGGTCTCAAATCGGCTGTAAACATAAAGAAGCTGAAAAATATATCTCGCCTGCGTGCCTCTTCCATCTTCATCGCTCCAGCTGTGGCTATCCAGTAATGCGTGGTTCACATGATGTCTCGACTGGCTTTGTGATGAGGCGGAGATCCATCCCGTCTCATTCACATTGCCGTAGGGCTGAAACAAACGGTGCGTCCGCGCAGGGCTACCATCCAAGCAGCTTGCGCAGATATTCGCGGCCCATCTTCGCGTATTGCAGCGGATTGGCCTTGGCCGGATCCTGCTCTGCCTCGACGCAGATCCACCCGGCGAAATCCGCCTCTGCCAACGCATCGAGTATTTCCGGAAAGGTTTCTATGGAGCCGTCGCCCGGCACGGTGAAGATCCCCGCCTCGATCCCTTGCTGGAAGGACAATTCTCCCGTGTGAATCTTCGTGACCACCTCGGCGCGAATGTCTTTCAGGTGAACATGTTTGATGCGGTGGGCGTATTTTCTGGCCAGCGCCAGCGGATCGACACCGGCGGCCGCCTGGTGCGCTGTATCGAGAAGCATGTTGACCAGGCGAGGATCCGTCTCGTCCATGAGCCGGTGGATCGCTTCCGTCTTCATCACCCCGGTTCCGAGGTGCGGGTGATAGCAGAGCCGGCGGTTGCGGGCCCTGGCTTTCTCTCCGGCTGCGTGCAGGCCTTCGATCAGCTGTTTCCACTGGTCCTCGGAGAATTCGGGGCAATTGGGAAACAGGGCGACCGGAAGCGGATTGACCGCTCCGCCAAACTCGGCGACGACGAGATCGGCCCTGCGCGGATCGTCGCTGCCGCCTTCCATGGCTTCGAGGAAGTCGAGCTGAGCATCGACGCTTTCAAGCGTGTGACGATTCATCGCCTTTATGGTGAAGTAAGTACTCACCCAAGGCTCGGAAATCCGCAATCCCCTGAGTTCGAGGACGGGGCGCAGGATTTTCGGATCCGTCGGATATTTATGGCCGACGCCGCACCCGACATAGCCGGCGAGCGCCATTTCACTCAGAGCCTGCTCATAGGGGATGCCAATGTCGATGTTGATGAAATCGTCATTCCACCAGAGCGTGGGGATGACGCCGAGCCAGACCTTAGCGGGCGTCAGTCGATGCAGATATTTCGTCATGGCGTTGATCCAGTTCTTTGAAGACAAGCGGAAGTGGCGTCAGGTCAGATTTTGGACCGGGGGCCGGAGCCGGAATTTTCGGTGGAAAGGCCCAGGAGCCGAAGCCCTGCCCCTTGGCGCCAGGAGGGTGGGCTCCGATCGCCTTCCAGAGCAGACCCTCGATATAGGCATCGGGAGAAACGACGAAGGTGGTATTCGCGGGCCTGGGTCCAAAGCGCTCCGTCCAAGCGGAGGACAGCTCGAACCAGGTGCCGGAATACCAGAGCTTGATCAGCGCGCGGGCCACGTCTCCGAGCAATTCACTGCCGAGGATGGTCGTGCGAACTGCCTGGATACGCGCCTTACTTTCCGGCGGTGGCAGGGCAGTGAACGCGGCCAGCAGCGCGTCGGTGATCTCGCCGCCGACCACCGTGTCGAGCGTGGCGAGATAGCGTTCTGCCAGGCCGGTTCCCAGAAGGTCGAAGTGGGAGAAGGCCGTCAATTCGACGGAAAGGCCCAGAAAGGGCTCGAAACGGCTGCTCATGCGTTCACCTCCGCCTGCCGGGTGACGGCTGGCTGTTTGATACCGCCGGGGATCTCATAGGTGGGGCTGCCGTTCTTGCCGGGATGCCCCGGCAGCGGATTGCGGACGAGTTCGAGGATCATGTTGCGGAATTCGAACATCATCGGAACGGCTTCCAGCAGCAGGTTTGGCTGGCCGTTATAGGCACGCGTCAAAAGCTGGAGAAATTCGCCATAGCGCGTGTTGAAGGCGGTCGCTGCCTCACGCAGTTCCGAACCTTCGAGTATGTCCCCCACTTTCAGGTTCTCTTTTATGGGATGGGCGCCCTCCCAATCGACCTGCAGGTGCGGACCCGTGGGGTGGCCGGGCTGGTCGCCCTTCTGGTAGTAGCGGCCTTTGACCAGTTCCTCGAAACGATAGTAATGGGCCAGTTCGTGGTCGTCATCATCGTAGATGCCGCCGCCGTCGCCCTCGCCCTGTTCGATGATGAGCTCGATGGCTTCCTGGGCACTTTTCAGATCAGTCACCGGAAACAGCTCGCCGCCGCCGGAGTAATAATATTCCGAGGTGATTTGGCGCGACCCATCGCCGGTAAAGATGGTTGTGCCCGCCCCATGCGCTTCCGCTTCCAAGTATTTGATGCCTTCCGCGATCGCCGAGTAGAACTCGCCGATACTGTAGAAATGGAAATCCTCATGCCTCGGATGGCTGGCAAGCGCGGTGATATCAGGCGGAGTTTTGCGGTATATCAGGCCCTTGCCGACGAGATGTTCAGGACGTTGGGCCGGCCGCTCGATCTTCAGGAAGGTCGCTAGCGCCTCACGGCCGAAAGCCTGGATGCCGACCTTGAAATCGGTCTCGCCGTCCGGCAGGGCGGCGGGATATCTGGCTACGAAGTCCGGCCTGACAAGATCCGGCTTGCCGCCGATGGCATTGAGAATATTGGCCGCGATCGTCAGATGCAGCATTTCTTCCACGACGATCACGCGCAAAACCTGGGTTGCATCCTGGTTGGCGCCGGGCTTGATCGAGTAAAGCGCCGTCAGATACGGCGGAATCGTCGCATGTTCGAGCTGCATCGCCCGGTAGAGGAACTCTTTCAGCTCATCGAGCGTCTTGATACTGGAATCCATGCTCATGCTCCATGAAAATGAGTTGGGTGCACCGGCCGGCTTCGCGTTGCCTGCATCGAACCATCGGTTCGTTTGCGCGCTGGATGCCGGCCTTCGTTCAATGCAGAGACTTGAGAATGTTGCGACCGCTTCGGAAGCACATGGCGGCCAGCGTCAAGGTGACATTGGCCGTGCCGATCGTCGGCATGCTGCCGCCGCCCACAAGATAGAGATTTTCGTGGTCCCAGCTGCGCTGGTTCTTGTCCACGACGGAATTGGTCTTCGTCGTTCCCATGATATGGGTGCCGGCCAGATGATTGCCGCCGCGGATCGCATAGCCTTGTCCCTCATAGGCCACATAGCCGTAATCGCTGGGGTCGTAATGGGTATGGTCCCGCGCGCCGAGGCGCGCAAAGACGGTGCGCGCAAACTGGCGGCCATAGGCGGCACCCTTCATGGTATATTCCGGAACCGTGAAGGACAGGATGGGCCGCATGTTGCCCAGAGCATCGGTATATTGCGGATCCACCGAGATGCGGTTGCTTTCGACGGGCATGACCTCGATCATGAACGCCAGCAGCAACTGCCGCGAAACCTGGTCGACCATGCCGCGCCGAAGATCCGCGCCATAGAGGTTGCGATCATCCACCAGTTCCAGAAGGTCGGAGGTCGGCGCACCCGTGGCCCAACCCCAGCCATCGTTATGGATATCGATGGCGAAGGCGGCCTGCTTTTCCCGGAAAGGGCCGTCCCGCAGGTCGACAATACCGCCCGTCGAACTGGTTCCGCGCATCGTGCCGCAGATCTCAGGCATCAGTGCCCAGTTCAGCAGGTAGGCGTGGTCCATCAGATTGCGTCCGACAAGACCGCTGGTGCTGCGCAGGCCGGAGGCCAGCATAAGACGCGCCGTTTCGATGGCGCCTGCCGCAAGCACGAAAATCTTGCCCTTCACGGTGATGGTCTCGTGGGCCGGTGAGGCCGGGTCCTTGTAAATCTTGACCTCGAGAGAGCGGACTTTCCCGCTATCCGGATCGATGTTGACTTTCGATGCGACCGCCTGCGGCAACAATTCGACAAGCCGCTCGCCCCTTTCCCCGCTTACAGCGAACGCCTTGGCAAGTGATTTGCCGGAGTGGTAGCGCGCTTGCACGGGACAGAGCGGTACGCAGTTGGTGTTGCCTTGGCAGCGACCACCCTCTTCGACCTGATGTGTATCGACTGCGCCGATTGGACGGTAGCCCTTCCCACCGTCATAGGCCGGGTTTGGTATGCCATTGCGCCCCTGCGGATAGGGCCTGACCTTCAGGGGATAGGTCTTGTCGTAAAGTTCGACGCTGGTGCCCTCGATGCCTTTGTTGACCTGCTGATCCAGATAGGAAAGCGGGATGCCGCGCATGGGAAAGACATAGTCGTCCGGGAACGTCTGCCCGAGATATTGCTGATCCTCGACATTTGCCGATACGCCGATTTCCCGCTCGGCCAGGCGGTAATCCTCCTCGACTTCCTCAAAGCTCAGCGGCCAGTCCAGCCCCTGGCCAAAAAGCGTGCGCGTTTTGAAATCCGAGCGAAGCAGACGGGGCGTTTTCGCCTCCCAGTGCATGGTCGTTCCGCCGAAAATGCGGGTATATACCGTATCACTGACATAAGGGCCGGATTGAACGATATAGTTCGAGCTATCGGTTTCCCCCGCCTGCAGCTTGCGAAGTTGCGGGCTGCGGGGTATGGCCGCGTTCGCATTCAGCGGAAAGGGCGACTGGTTGTCCTTGGAGGCTGCCGAATAAAAAGTCGTCAGCAGATTGTCATAGCCTGCCAGAGTACTATTGGCACCGGTTCCGGCTTCAAGGATAAGGACACGTTTGCCCGCTTCCGCAGCCTGCTTGGCAATGATTGCTCCGGAAATGCCGCTGCCGACGATCACGATATCGTAGTCGCCAGACTCTGCGACGGTCTTGGCATCGGCTCTTATTGCCGATTCGAGGGGAAAAAGCACTTTGATCCTCCATTAATCCCAAGCCGCATCAGGGCTTTGCGAACCATGCCGTTCTGGACTCAATCGAGATTTCAGGCCCTAGGGCCTTCCATCGTCATGATTTCGCGCCGCGAGAGTTTCGGGGCTTGGACTTGGCGGCCGGCGCGACGGCGCGGGCTCTGACTGCCGAGAGAAAGGAGGCATAGCTCCAGGTCAGATTCCGGACGCTTTTCTCGTAGCCGACGGTTCCATCGAACTGTTCGCTGAGCTCATAGTGATCGCTGTGATAGACGATGGCGCGCAGCATGGCGTCAGACGAAGCCCGCAGGGCAGCCGACGCTTCGGCGGCGCTGCTGGATGCGCCAAGTCCCAGTTCCGCGAAGAAGGGTTCGGAGAACTGATCGAGGGGGATGGCGCCGCTGGCATCGATGGCATTGGCAAGCCGATATTGAAACTCGGCGAAGTTGGCGGTGCACAGAGCCCAGGGATGCCCGCCGACCACTGGAGCTGCCACATCGCCATCGTAATGGTCACCTGGATAGCGCCCGAAGAGTGGTCCGAGCCCTTTGGCCGCGTCGGCGCCATTGACCGGGTAATAGTTCGAAGACGAAGGATCGGCCCACTGGCGCCGCAGAATGGCCGCCGTTGCCAGAAGCTTGGTATCGGTCGGCTCGATCCCGCCATAGCAGACCGAAGAGACGATATCGATGTTCGCGTCATAACCGGCTTGCTCCGCGGCATCCAGAATGCTGACATAGAGCTGCCCGTTCCAGTGGGTCGCCAGCTGGCTTTCCAGCCACGAGATGGCATCGGCCACCCCGGCAGGCACCGCAATACCGATCGTGTTTGCGGAAATTTCCCGGAAAAAGCGCAGCTGTACGGCTCTGGCGAAAAACGAATAGCCTTCATATTCCTCCCAGAGATTTGTGGTCTTGTTCTGGTAAACTTCGAGAAGATAAGCGAGGTTGGCCTCGACCAACTGTTTGGCGATCGTCTGCGTGGCGCCATCCAACTGATCGAACAGCGTCATGATCGCGATCGACTGAATGGCCGGCCCGTCATTCTGCTCCGACCACGGGCGAACCTCGCCGGCGATGGTGAAGCAGGCGTGGCCAAGTGTGACGGTCGCGGAATTCTTGGCATTCGCCTGGCAGAGCGCGGCGAAGTTTACATAGTCGACTAGGCTCGGCGAAACTCCGCCCGGGACGGGCAGCAATCCGGCTAGCGCGATCTCGATGGCCGTAATGGCGCCGTCGCGGACCCAGTTGAAAACATAGTCCTGGTCGACACCCGGCGTGTTCGCTGGATAGGAGGGTGCGGCGATGACGCAGCCGGGGGCCGAAAAGACGCCGGGCGATGTGGGATCCTCGATGACATAGCCATCGCTTGTGATGTTGCGCATCATAAGAAGAGAAAAATAGCGCGATAATGCGACCAGATCGGTCTGCGCGAAGGCAGGCCGCGGTTTTACCGTAGGCGCATTGGCGCCGATATGGGTCGGGTTCGCACCCGTCATTGACTGACTCCAAAGCGCAACTGTCATCGACTGACTCCAAAATCGGTTGAGACTTGCCGTGACCAGATCAAGGAAACATTCCGGACCCGGATGAGAGAAATATTGCGGTCGAATGGGCGTTGAGAGTGAACACAAGGTCTCTGAGGAGGGCAGGGTGGCTGGCCGTTTACCCTCGCTTCAGTTGCACCTTTAACTGGAAAGATCGTCGACGTTTTGTTTTTTGGCAACCTGAACGTGTTGATCTCAGGTCAAAAAATCTCAGGGAATTGCGCTTGGCTTTACGGGTGCTCCGGCGGGATGGATTCGACCAGCCCAACGAGATTGGACCGTGTTGCCGCAGACCGGTTGCGCAACGCCAGGATCATTTGCAGTTCCGCGGGGGAGATCGCGCTGTTCCTATGCCAGTCCATAGTGCCACGCCCGAGCAGCAGCCAGTCGAGGGAGACATCCAGCAGGTCAGCGAGCGCGCAGGCGCTCTCCAGCGAGGTATGACCGCCATTCTGCCAGCGTGAGACGGCGGCGACGGACACGTCTAATTCGGCCGCCAAGGCGTGAACTTTCCGGAACTTGCCCCGGGATATTGCCTCTCGAATACGTCTGCCGCGTGCCATGTCGTAGGTCATCAAGAATCCTCCCTCTTCTTGCTCGGGATAACCAAGAGCTTTCGATCGACGAACATCAGAAACTTCTTATGGAAGGGGAAGGCAAAGCCAGGCACTGGTCAACCTGGTGAAATATCCAGATTGCCCCCGCTCGGCCTCCTGTTGTGAAACGTCAGCACATCAGGAGGGACGGATATGTTGCGGATACTCACCAAAGACATGCTCGATACCGATCGACGTGCTTTCGATGAAATGTTTCGGGCTCGCGCCGCCGTTTTTCGCGATCGGCTGGGATGGCAGGTGGATGTCCGGGATCAATGGGAGAGGGACCGATACGACGAGGCCGAGGATCCCGTCTATCTCGTCACGCATCACCCTTCCGGCACGCTGACGGGTTCGCTGCGCCTGCTGCCGACCACCGGAGCGACGATGCTCAAAAGCGAGTTCCGGCATTTCTTCGATCAGCCCATCGACGTCGATAGCCCGACGACCTGGGAATGTACCCGCTTTTGCCTTCATCCGCATGTCGGGCAAATGGAGCAATCGCGCGCAGTCGCCACGGAGTTGCTCTCAGGGCTTTGCGATCTTGCGCTCGACACCGGTATCGAGAGCATTGTCGGCGTCTATGACGTCGCAATGATTGCTGTGTACCGCAAGATCGGCTGGAGGCCGACGGCGCTTGCCCGATCCCGGCCGGAGATCGGCAAGCTGTATGTTGGCCTGTGGGATGTGACGTCGGAGAACTGTCGAGCACTTCGGGCCAACCTGTCCCGACTTCTGGAGCAAGCCTCTCCCAATCCTGCCGGAGCCCTTGTCGATGGCGGCATGCGGTAAGCGCAGCCGCTGTCCCGCCGCCATCAAGTGGGATGGTCAGCCTTTAACCTGTTCTTCATGTCGCGCCATGGTTGCTAAAAAATACCCTGTTCTCGGCTCTCGCGAAATGTTACCAATGCGAGAAGTTAGGAAAACACACAACCACGAGTCCACTCATGCTGAGCAGTTCTCGTTTTTTCTATAGTTTGGACCGGATCTCCGCATCGCCCACAATGCGAGATCTGGAGGCAACGCTGGACGAAGTCCGCCACATCTACGCCATCTCGCATATGGTTCTGCATGTGACCCGCTCCTCGGGCGGCAATGCCACCATCCCGTTGCTGATGCTGACCTATCCGCCCGAATGGGTGAAACAATATCTTGAGCGGGACTATTTCAGCATCGATCCTGTCGTGCGTCTCGGCCGGTGCGGCTTCCTGCCTGTGGAATGGTCCGCTTCGAAATGGGATTCGGGCCGGGTGCACGGCTTCTTCAAGGAAGCCATGGCCTTCGGCGTCGGCCGGCAGGGTGTGACCCTCCCGGTGCGGGGCCCGCGGGGGGAGCGGTCGCTGTTTACCGTGACATCCACGCATCCTGATGCCTACTGGCGGCAGTTTCGGATGGACAGCATGCGGGACCTTCAGTATCTCGCCCACCACCTCCACGACCGGGCAATGGTCTTGTCGGGGATGCGTGAGGCTGCGGATGTTCCGCAATTGTCGCGCCGCGAGGTTCAATGCCTGGAGATGACCGCCAATGGCCTTCTGGCAAAGCAGATCGGCGCCCGATTGTCCATTTCGCTCAGCGCGGTGCAGCTCTATCTCGCCTCGGCGCGCCGGAAGCTGACGGTCGCCACGACGAGCGAAGCCGTCGCCAAGGCGATTGCGCTCGAACTGATATAAGCTTTCCTGGTCTCAGCGTTTGCCTCTGCCGCGCGTTGCCAGGACGTTTCGAATCGAGAAGCTGGAGTGAATCCTGAGGACGCCTGGCATGGCCGACAATATTTCCTTGTGGATCCGTTCGAATTCGCCGGCATTGGCGACTTCCACGCGCAGTAGATAGTCGGATCCTCCCGTCATCAGGAAACATTCGCGGATCTCCGGATGGCGGCGGACGGCCGCCTCGAAACGGTCGAGATAGTCCTCCGTCTGCCGTTCGAGAGTGATGTTGATTATAACGGCAATCATCGCATCCGCATTGCTGGTATCGAGAAGCGCCGTATAGCCCCGGATCACGCCAGTCGTTTCCATGATCTTGATGCGTCTGAGGCAGGCCGATGGCGAAAGGCCAACCTCAGCGGCAAGCTTGGCATTGCTCATCCGGGCGTCGAGGCGCAGCAGCCTCAGGATGTTGCGATCTATCGTGTCAAGGGCGGGCATGATCGATTGTTCCAAATTTTCGTCAATCATGCGCATGAACTTCAAAGATTGCAATAAACGGTCACAGATTGACCGGCAATATCGCTGATTCTTCCATACACTGTCTGGAAATAAGAGGGTGAACATGGACGGCGATATTTTGGATTCCCATGCACGGACTGCCATGATCGCGCAGGGAGCCTCAGGCTATCTTACGATTGATCTTGCCGCACTCGGCCGCAATTATCGGAAGCTCGTGTCGATGCTGGCTCCGGTTCGCGCTGGCGCCGTCGTCAAGGCCGATGCCTATGGCCTCGGCGCGGAACGGGTGGCGAAAACGCTATACGGCCAAGGTTGCCGGCATTTCTTCGTTGCCCAATTCGTCGAAGCCGCGAGGCTGCGGCCGGTGCTTGCGCGGGATGCCCAGGTTTTCGTGCTGAATGGCCTGCAGCCGGGCAATGAAATTGCCTGCGCCGAGATGGGCATTGTTCCGGTTCTCAATTCGCTCGCCCAGTGGCAGCAATGGTCGTCAGCGGCGTGCGCGCTGAAGCGCTGCCTGCCTGCTGTCCTGCAATTCGACACCGGCATGTCGCGGCTCGGCTTTCCCCCGGAAGAAAGGGCGGAACTGGCGACAGCCCTTCGCAACGGCACCAACATCGAAGTCCTGTTCATCATGAGCCACCTGGCTTCGGCAGATGACACCGAGGGCCAGCAGAACAGCGATCAACTGGCAGTAATGTCCCGCATCGCCGACGAATTTCCAGGCTTCGATATTTCCTTCGCCAATTCCGGCGGCGTTTTCCTTGGCAAAGCCTATCATGGCGTGCTCGCCCGGCCGGGCATCGCACTTTACGGCGGCGCTCCAGGCGCCGGCGCGATAAACCCGATGGAGCCGGTCGTCAGCCTCGATGTTGCCGTCGTACAGACGCGGACCGTATCATCAGGCACGAAGGTTGGTTACGGCGGCGCGCATTTCGCGCAACGGCAAATGCGTCTCGCCACCATTGCCGCCGGCTATGCCGACGGCCTGCCGCGCTGCCTCAGCGACCGCGGCGCCGTCTATTACGAGGGCACGCGCCTGCCGATCGTCGGCCGCGTTTCGATGGACAGCATCACCGTCGATATGTCGGCGCTGCCCGAAGGCGCGCTGACGCTCGGCAGTCTTGTCGAGGTGCTCGGTCCGCATCAGACGCTTGAGGATATTGCGCGCGATGCCGACACCATATCTTATGAAATTCTGACCGGTCTCGGCGATCGGTATCACAGGCAATATTGCTGAGAGCCGGCTGGCTCCATCCTTTTGGGGACATCATGAAAGTCATCGTTCTGGGTGCCGGCATCGTCGGTGTCACATCCGCATATCAGCTTGCCAAGGCAGGCCATGAGGTTACCGTCGTCGACCGGCAGTCTGCGCCGGCGCTGGAGACGAGCTTTGCCAATGCCGGCGAAGTCTCCTTCGGCTATTGCTCGCCATGGGCGGCCCCTGGCATTCCGATGAAGGCGATGAAGTGGCTGTTCATGAAACATGCGCCGCTCATCCTTCGCCCGAAATTCGATGTGGCCATGCTCTCCTGGATGGCGAGGATGTTGTCGAACTGCACCTCCGAACGCTACGCGATCAACAAGAGCCGCATGCTGCGCCTTGCCGACTACAGCCGTATCGCGCTCGCCGAGCTCCGCGCCGAAACCAGCATCGCCTATGACGAGCGCATGCAGGGAACCCTGCAGCTGTTTCGCACTGAGCAGCAGCTCGATTCCTCGGCCAAGGACGTCAAGGCGCTCGCCGCCGACGGCATTCCCTATGAGGTGCTCGACCGCGACGGCTGCATTCGCGTAGAGCCGGCGCTCAGGCACGTGCGCGACAAGATCGTCGGCGGCCTGCTGACGCCGAAGGATGAAACCGGTGACTGCTTCAAGTTCACCAATGCGCTCGCCGCCAAGGCCGAGGCGCTCGGCGTCCGTTTCACCTATGGGACGACGATCAAGGCGCTCGACGTCGAAGAGGGCCGCATGCGCGGGATTATCACCGACCGCGGGCGAATGGATGCGGAGGCGGTGGTGGTCGCGCTCGGCAGCTATTCGCCGCTGCTGCTCAAGCCCTTGGGCATCGGCCTGCCGGTCTATCCGGTCAAGGGCTACTCCCTCACCATCCCGATCAGCGATGTGTCACGCGCGCCGGAATCGACCGTCATGGACGAAACCTACAAGATTGCGATCACCCGGCTCGGCGACCGGATCCGCGTCGGCGGCATGGCTGAGATTTCAGGCTATACCAACGATCTCGGTCTCGCCCGCCGCAGCACGCTGGAGCATTCCGTCACCGATCTCTTCCCCGGCGGCGATGTTTCCAAGGCTTCCTTCTGGTCCGGCCTGCGTCCGATGACGCCGGACGGTACGCCGGTCATCGGTCCGACGAAGATCAAGGGCCTGTTCCTCAATACCGGTCACGGCACGCTTGGCTGGACCATGAGCACCGGTTCGGCCCGGCTGATCAGCGACCTCGTCGGCGGCCGCACGCCCGATATCGACGCCAGGGATCTTGCCGTTAGCCGATACGGCTGACGCGAAATGGACGACAGGAGGAATGAACGATATGGTACATGCTTGTCACTTGCGGGCATCACTGTAGGAGGTCACGAATGTCCGTTAGCCCCGATCG
This sequence comes from Rhizobium sp. MHM7A, assembly GCF_005862215.1. Lineage (NCBI taxonomy): Bacteria > Pseudomonadati > Pseudomonadota > Alphaproteobacteria > Hyphomicrobiales > Rhizobiaceae > Rhizobium > Rhizobium sp. MHM7A. The sequence goes on along the minus strand of NZ_VCHT01000006.1, from coordinate 28,671 downwards.
GCATGCCCCTGGCAGCGTGGTCCAATCGTCGGCCGTAGCGAATATGTCGTTTCGGGCAACGGTGCAGAACGGAACCGACGCGGATCAGCTCGCGGAAGCACTGTCGACGCCGAGATCCACGATAAGGGTCTCGACCGAAGGCACGATGCCCATTGCATATCGCTGCAATTTCATTTCGATGGAAGATGTCAGCGTGGCCGATTGCTCTTATGAAGGAACGATTTTCTGCAAGCGGGAAGGGGTGGCCGATAAACTGGCTATGTTCCTGCCGAAGCAGGGGATGATGTGGTTCGGCGGCAAGCAAGAGCCGATATATTCGGTACCCGGTCGCGGCGTGATACTGGAACAGGGCAGCGTCAGTGGAACGAGGATCGTCGGCCCCCGCAGTCATTTCTGCCTCTTCATCGACCGCGGCAAGATCGCCGCGCAGCTCACCCATATGTGCGAGCGGACGATCAGCGGCGATGTCGGCTTCCATACCGACATCGATCTGACGGCCGGTCCGGGATTCCTCCTGCAGCAACTCGTCTCGAACCTCCACAGCGGTCTCAGTGGCAACGGCTTGCTGCAACGCTCACCACTGGCCGTCAAATCGCTCTGCGATGCGGCAGTGTACCTGCTTTTGGAGACATGTCCCCATCACTATTCGGAGGAACTGGCGCGTGTCGCTCCGCTCCCGGCCCCGCGCCATGTGAAATGGGCCATGGATTTCATGCAGGAACACATCGCGGAACCGATCTCGCTCAGCGAGATCGCCATGGCGGCCAAGGTAAGCGTTCGGACTTTGCAGCAAGGATTCCGTCAGTTCAGGAACACCACCCCGACCGCCTATCTGCATGAAATCAGGATGGTTGCCGCCCATCGCGAGCTGCTGGAATCAGACGGAACGCAGGCCATCGCCGAAATCGCGTTGAGATGGGGCTTCACCCATCTCGGGCGATTTGCAGCCGACTACAGGAAGCGCTTCGGCCAGTTGCCGTCGCAGACCGTGAAGCGCTAGATGGGCCTTGAAGAGACATGCCGCGAGGGCGAGGTGAACCTATAGAGTAGTCGTGCGGCGGCTGGTTCACCACCGCGTCGGTTGGAGCAAATCCAGGAAAAGTGCGAAGCGGTTTTCCCAGGCAAAGCGAAGCGCTTTTGCCGGTAATTGCGTAAAGTTAGAGCGGTTCTGCGCTTCCGTGAAAAGCTGAACCGCTCTATTGTCGGCAGACTATGCCGCGCGCTTCAGCGCATCGGCGATCGTCGAGACGATCGTGTCGATCTGGTCTTTCTCGATGATCAGCGGCGGTGACAGCGCAATGATATCACCGGTCACGCGGATCAGCAGGCCCTTCTTGAAGCAATCGACGAAGACGTCGTAGGCGCGGGTTCCCGGTGCTCCATCGCGAGGCGCCAGTTCGATCGCGCCGACCAGTCCGAGATTGCGGATATCGACGACACTAGGCAAGCCCTTCAGCGAGTGGAGCGCGTCCTGCCAATATTCGGCTAGGTCCGATGCACGCGTCAGCAGCCTTTCTTGCTCGTAGATTTCGAGGGTGGCGAGCCCCGCCGCGCAGGCGACCGGATGGCCTGAATAGGTATAGCCGTGGAAGAGCTCGATCGCATTGTCGGGTCCGATCATAAGTCCGTCATGAACTTTACGGCTGGCAAAGACCGCGCCCATGGGAATGGCGCCGTTGGTCAGGCCTTTTGCCGCGGTGACCAGATCGGGCACGACGCCGAAATAATCCACCGCGAAAGCTGTGCCGAGACGTCCGAAGCCGGTGATGACTTCGTCGAAGATCAGCAGGATGCCGTACTTGTCGGCGGTCGCGCGCAGCTTCTCCAGATAACCCTTCGGCGGCAGGATAACGCCCGCCGATCCCGACATCGGCTCGACGATGACAGCGGCGATGGTTTCGGCGCCGTGCAACTGCACCAGGCGCTCGAGATCATCGGCCAGTTCCACGCCATGCGCGGGAATCCCTCTCGAATAAGCATTGCGCTCGACGTCGAGCGTGTGGCGCATGTGGTCGGCGGGTATATGGGGGAAGACCCGCCGATTATTGACCAGGCCGCCAACGGAAATGCCGCCGAAGCCGACGCCGTGATAGCCTTTTTCGCGTCCGATGATCCGTGTGCGTGTGCCCTGGCCGATGGCGCGCTGGTAGGCGATGGCGATTTTCAGAGCAGTATCGACCGATTCCGAGCCCGAGCCGGTGAAGAAGATCCTGTCGAGCTTGGCGTCAGCCCCGCCTGGCGCGGTTGCGGCGAGCTTCGCGGCGAAGTCGAAGGCGATCGGATGGCCCATCTGGAACGTCGGGGCATAGTCGAGGGTGGCAAGCTGCCGCTCGACCGCCTGGGCGATCTTCCTGCGGCCGTGACCGGCGTTGCAGCACCAGAGCCCGGCCGTCCCGTCCAGCACCCGGTTTCCATTGACGTCGGTGTAGTACATTCCCTCCGCCGCGGCCAAAAGGCGCGGCGCGGCCTTGAACTGCCGGTTCGCCGTGAACGGCATCCAGAAATTTTCGAGTACGGGCGCGTTCGTCTTGTTCAGCTGGTCCATTCTGGCCTCCCCGGGATGGACCGAGAATGATGATTTCCTCCTTGCAAACAAGTCCTTTTCTTACCCGCCGCAAACCATTGAAATGTAGCGGCTCATCTGACAAGTTTTAGCTATTCTGGACAACGCAAACGGACGCATCATGTCAATAAACATCGGCAGCCGCCTTCGTCATCTTCGCCTCGCCCACAAGCTTTCCCAGCGTGAGCTCGCCAAACGCACCGGTGTGCCGAACTCGACGATCTCGCTGATCGAATCGAACGCCTCCAATCCGTCGGTAGGCGCCTTGAAACGGATTCTCGACGGCATTCCGATCGGTCTGGCGGAATTCTTCGCCTTTGAACCCGAGCGTCCGAAAAAGGCCTTCTACGCCGCCGAGGAGCTCGTGGAGATCGGAAAGGGTGCCATTTCTTACAAGCAGGTTGGCGAAACCCTGTTCGGGCGCAGCCTGCAAATGCTCAAGGAGTGCTACCAGCCGGGCGCCGATACCGGAAAAATCCCACTTGTTCACGAGGGAGAGGAGGGCGGGATCGTGCTCTCTGGAAGGCTCGAGGTCACGGTCGGCGACGAACGGCGCGTGCTGGGGCCAGGCGACGCTTACTATTTCGACAGCCGGCGCCCGCACCGGTTTCGCTGCGTGGGGCCGGTGCCCTGCGAGGTCATTAGCGCCTGCACGCCGCCTACTTTTTAGAGCAATTTCGGCAAAGTGCTTGCTGGTTTGGAAAGTTCGGGGCGGATCGACGAACGGCCCGCCTCCCGCAGTGGCGATTTGAAACGAATCCTGGGCTTAATAGTTCGCCGATACCTTGACGCCGAGACCAAAGGAATGGTGTTCGGCGCGCCCATGGCGGCGCCCACAATCATCGGAACGGGAACCGGTTTTTCCGGGGCGGCGCTGATCGTCAGGCTCTTCGGTCCGTCAAGCAGGTGCTGACGGCGGCCGATACCTGGTTCTGCAGCTCCGGCATGTTGAGCTGCGCCATCATGATCTGCACGAGCGCCTTCAGCGGTTGCGCCAGCTCGCTGCCCGTGACGCCCTGCCTCGAGCCGGCATAGTCGAGCGCCTTCTGGGTCATCGAGGCGTCATCGAAGCGGATTGAGGCGCTGTTGAACATCAGCTGCGGCCGAAATGTTACGGTTGCACTGATAGCTAATTGGGGGTGATGAGATGGGGATAAGCCGGCACAAGCAGGCCGGAGGAAGATTGTCATTCTTCCGACCAATGGGCCGCAAGTTTTTTCTCTATCAGAGTAGTTTTCGACTATCGTCAGACCTGAATTGTGTTTCTTCGATTCTTGCAACCCGAGTCTGGAATGGGCAGAGCTAATCGCCCTTGCCGACAGCCCCGACGCATTCGAGAGTTGTCGTGCGCACACCCCCGCCTCCTTCTGCGGATCAGGTCGTGTGCGCCAGTTTTGGTAAGCGATGCGGAGTTCAATATTTTTGTAAAACTAGGTTGTGGCCTTACGGTTCTGGCGGCTCAGTTCCAAGGCATCCAGGCACGCGTTGAAAGCACGGCGCCGAAGATGATCATGGCTGCGAGAAGCATGTTGCAGGACCTGTTTGCATCTATGAGCGCAATCTTAGGCATTTTCGCTGCGGATCGACGTTATTCAGCTGCTGCGGCCCTCGATGCGGGCGAGCACGCCATCGAGGGCGGCGGTCAGCGCGGCGATGCCGCCCTTCCTGCCGAAGTCGGAGAGAACTTGCTCGTTCAGGCCGCCCCTGGTCGCGAATTCGCGGCTCAGCGTGCTGAAGGGTTCGGCGCTAGGGCCGCTCGCCTTCTGCGCCAGGCTTGCAAAAAGCGGGGCAATGTAGGCGTGGCCCTTTGCCCTTTCAAGGCCGTTCCCTTCAAGCCAGCCGGCCACCGTCTCCATGATCCCGAAATAGGTCGACATCATCGAACTCGCGGCTGCGAGAAGATCGTATTCCTTTCTCGACTGGCATTGCACGGCCGTTCCAAGTGTGTCGAACAGCGCTGCGACTGAGTCATCAGCCGGATAGATTGCAGTCACGCCCTGGCGAGCTGCCACGAAGGGCAGGGGGATCGCCTGCACGAGGCGCACGTTCGCGCCGACCCAATCGATGAGGGCCTGGCGCTCCGTCGCCGCGACGACGCTGACGACCATCTGTCCGTCCGTGAACGAAAGCGCGCGCACGACCTCCTCGGCGATCTGTGGCCGTATTGCCAGGAACACCATGTCGCTGCGATCGACGACGTCCTGATTGTCCTTGGCAATCTTCACGGCGGCGAATTCCCCTGCCAGCGTTTCCGCGATGTGGGCGCTTCGTGGAGAGACGTGAATCTCCAAGGCATAGGTCGGTTCAGCGAGAAGCCCGCGAACCATCGCCTCGGTGATGACGCCGGTTCCGACAAATCCGATGCTTTTGATGTTCACCTGATCACTCCGTAGCTCTAAGCGGTCCTAGCGCGACATCCATTATGGTCGCGACAGGCAAGGAGCGGAAGCCCTGCTCCGCAAGATCGACGGAAACGGACTGATCGCTCAGGCCGATCTCTCCGGTCCGACGGCGCCTTGCGTTGTGGCGTGATGCGCTCGCAGCGGCGGGGCGCATCCACGCCGCGTCAACAATGCCGACATCCGCACCTCGGTCGATGCCGATCCCTCCGACTGTCTGGCCGCCTGCCGGGAGGAGCTCCAGGTAAATTTCATCGCGGCGGCTGACCTCTGGTATGAAGCGCTCATGCAGTTCCGGGAGAATGGCGGCGGGCGGATCGTCAATATGGCAAGCCGCGCCGGCCAACGCGGTTATGCCCTATAGCGCGACCAGGGCCGCCCTGATCTATGTTGCCAACTCGAGCTTTGGGCGCGACGGCGTCGTCGTCTCCATTGCGCCGGGATAAGAGTGCGGACCGACATGGCCGAGGACTTGGTTGCGAAGATCGGCGCATCCCCGATTGACGAGTCTGCCGGCGCAAAGCCGTTCTGCATGCGAAAGGCGAATTGCCGCTCAACCAGGACTTCCGGCATCAGGGAATCCGCGACCTGTGGCGGCGAGATCCCGCTTTCGTTCCGGGCGCCATATGTTTACAAGCGGAAGCTGTAAACAAAAACATCCGACCGAACGGAGGCATCGATCTTGCATATCCTGCGTCGCGCGCTTTTGGGGTCCCTATGGACCATGATCGGCTGGAAACCGTCTTTCGCCGGGCAAGCCAGTCCGGAAAAGGTGACCCAGGAGGAGGCGTCGTCGGTGACGCCCCGGCATGTCCTGTGTTTTCTCGGGCGGGATCGCGACCTCAGCCGCTTGTCCGAAGCGGCAGGGCAAGCGATTCGTGACTTTGCCACCGGATTCAGCGTCGACGAGGATTATTCGCAAGGCGAGCCGGATGAGCGTATGGGAAGGTCATTCGACGTCTGCTGGGATCGGGTCGAACCCGATGCATGGAGCGAGACGGACGAGCAATCCGTCGCCGATCATCAGTCCGTCCTCTATGTCCTCGGGCCGAGCATGGCGAAGGCAGAAACTGTGAAGGTGTCGATGACGGCGCTGCGTCTCGTCGAGCGGCTGATCGAGGCCGGAGCGGTTGCCGTCAAGGGAGAAAGTGCGGGCATCGCGCATGGGCTGGACCGATGGAGAGAGCTGATCCGGCAGGGAGCCGAAGCGCAGGGTGCCGGCGATCTGCTCGCCCAGCGGCGCATCGGCCGCCTGGCCTTTGCGAAGCGGCCGCTCTCGGCGCGCGGATATCTGGAAAGCGTCGGCTTCCACCTGGTGGGGCTGCCGGAGGTCTATGTCCCGGTGACGGCCGGCAGCGAAAGGCAGGTCGTTGCCATCATGGATGCAGTTGCCGACGAAATCGGCAAGAAAGGTCTCGATCCGACGCTCACGGCGCGCGGCGCAAGCCTCTCCTTCGATTCCGTCTATGAAGTAGACGAGTTCAAATTCAATCCCTACGGCATCGTCAAGCTCGCTGGGTGAACCGGTTCGTTCTCGGCGGGCAGCTCAATAGAGGCCGTGGTGATAGTCGTAGCTGCGCAGCCGGAGCTGGGGCTTTTTCGGTCGGCGAAATTGAGCTGCAGCAGTTTCCGCGGGTGAGCGGTATCGATGATCAGCTCGTCCCCGGTCTCCGGGTTGCCGGCCTGCGAGAGGGCGAAGCGCTGGAACGCGAGGCGCACCCACTTCCACCAGTCCGGATTGTTCGGCAAAAGCGCGCACCCATTATATCAGCGGTCGCGACCGGTCATCGAGCGGAGCGGAAATCGGGTCCATGTCGCGCACGGTCCATCTTTTCGAAAACGATCCGAGGATTCGAGCTAAGCCAACTGATCGTTTGAGGGTTGATAACCGACAATATTGCCAACGGAATCTTATCGATTCCGCCGCTTGCCTCATCCAGGCGAATTCCCGGCAAGGCGAAGCGGAATGCAAAGCGGTCTGCCATGGACGGGATCGGTGATGATCCTCGCCTGTACGCTGAAAACCTCGGCGACCCTCTCTTCGGTAACGAGATCGGCCGGCGCGCCGGCGGCGACGATCTCCCCGCCTTTGAGGAAAACCAGCCTATCGCCGTAGCGTGCCGCGAGATTGAGATCGTGCAGGACGAGCACGACGGTTCTGCCGAATTGTTCCTTGAGACGATGAACCAGTTCCAGGCATTCGAGCTGGTGGGCGAGGTCGAGATGGTTGACCGGCTCATCCAGGCAGATGATGTCGGTCTCCTGCGCCAGCACCATCGCAATCCATGCTCGCTGCAGCTGTCCTCCCGAGAGCGAGCCTAGCCTGCGATCGCTGAGATGCCCGACGCCAGTGCCGGCCATCGCCCGCTCGATCGCCTCTCCATCGCCGGCACTCCAGGGCTGCAGCAGCGTCTGGTGCGGATAGCGGCCGAGGCGGACGAGCTCCTGCACCGTCATGTCTTCGGGTGCCGAAGGGCTCTGGGTCAGCAGCCCGATTTTCCTGGCGAGCGCCTTTTCGCCGAGGCTGTGAAGGTTCAACTCCTCGAGGAGGATATGGCCCTTGCTCGGTTTGTGAAGTCTGCGGATTGCTCGGAGCAAAGTGGATTTGCCGCAGCCGTTTGCGCCCGCAAGCACCGTGATCTTGCCCCTGGGGATGGCAAGAGACAGGGAGTGGAGGACGTTGAGCTTGCCGTAGTCGAGGCTGAGCTCCTCGATTGAGATCACGTTGTCGATGGCGGCGGCGTCAGTCATGGCGCTGGTTTCTCATCAGGAGATAAAGGAAGTAGGGGGCGCCGATAACGGCCGGAACCGTTCCGGCGGGTACTTCGGTCGGCGAAAAGAGCACTCGCACGAGGAGATCCGCGCCGACCAGCATCGAGGCCCCGATGAAGAAGCTGCCGATAAGACCGAAATGGACGGTTCGCCCGATCAGCCGGCGCGCGAGATGCGGCGCTATCAGGCCGATGAAGCCGACACCGCCGACGAAGGCAGCGGAAAGCGCGGTCATGGCCGCCGCAAGGACGAAGATCTGGATGCGGAAGCTCGGCAGGTCGAGACCGACGCTTCTCGCTGATGTCTCGTCGAGATCGGCCGGCGGCAGCCTGCGGGCCACGATCAGCACGATCAGCACGAGCGGAAGCATACCGACCGCGGTGATGCGGATTTCATTCCAGTTGATCTCGTTGACGGCGCCGGCAATCCAGCGGGCCGCCTGTCCTGCCTGGTAGACAGGACCGACGAGCATGGCGATCACGGTCAGCGATTTCAAAACCGCGGCGACGGCGGTGCCGAAGAGAAGCAGACGGATCGCCGACGCCGCCTGCCGGCCTGCAAATGCGAAGACGGTGAAGATTGCAAGCACCGATCCGACGACGGCGGCGACCGGCTGATAGGCGACCGATGTGACGAGGGCGTTGGATTCGTTGGAGAGTGCGGCGAGGAAGCAGACGACCGCCAGCGCCGCGCCGTCGACGACGCCGAGTATGCCGGGCGACGCAAGTTCATTGCGGGTGACGCGCTGGAGAAGATAGCCTGCGACCGCAAAGCCGCCGCCTGCCAGGGCGGCGATCACCACGCGTGGCAGGCGGAACTGCAGGATGATGACCGTCTTGCCGCGGATGTCTGCGCCGAAAAGCACGTCCCATACCTGAGCGAGCGGGATCCAGGTGGATCCGAAAGCGATCCCCGTCAGCGCGAGAGCCACGAAGAGGAGGATGATTGCCGCGAGCGTCAGCGGCGCTCTGGAGGCGGCGAGCGAGCCGGCCCGGGCCATCATGCCGCTCTCCGCTTAAGCAGGACGAGCAGAACCACCCCGCCAACGGTCGAGGTGATCGCGCCGACAGGCGCCTCGGCCGGGTAGATGATGAACCGCGCGAGAATATCGGCCGCCGTGGCGTAGATGGCGCCGATCAACGCCGAGGTCACGATGAGGCGGCGATGGTTGAGGCCGACGAAGCGTCTGGCCACATGCGGCACGACGAAACCGACGAAGCCGACCGGGCCTGCCATGCAGACGCTGGCGCCGGTCAGCAGCGAGATGGTGAGGAAGCCGGCCCAGCGCACCACGGCGAGCGGCACGCCGAGATTTGCCGCCGTCGTGTCGTCAGCCTGCAGCGCATCGAGCGGCTGCGCGAGCATCCATGCGACCGAAAGACCCGCCAGAACCACGGGCGCGCCCCCGAGGGCAAAGGCGATCGGTCGGTCGGCGAACGAGCCAGTGAGCCAGAAGAGCAGCTCTTTGAGCTGGGCTTCGTTGGTGGTCAGGATGATCTGGACGATCGAATAGCCGAGGCCTCCGACGGTGACGCCCACCAGCACGATGCGGATCGGCGAGAAGCCTCCGGAGCTGGCGGCGACGCCAAAGACGAGCAGGCTGGTGGCGAGTGCACCGGAGATGGCAGCCATCGACATCCCGGCGATCGAACCGACACCGAACCAGACGCTCGACGCGACCACCGCGAGCGCGGCGCCGCCATTGATGCCGAGCGTATCGGGAGAAGCGATGCGGTTGCGTGCCAGTGTCTGGGTCAGGACGCCGGCGACCCCGAGAGCAGCGCCGACGAGCGGTGCGAGAAGGGCGCGGGGAAGGCGCAGCGTGGTGATGACAACAGAGCTTTCCGAGCCGTCGAAGGAAAAGATCGCGTTCCAGATCGCCGCCGGCGAATATTGCCGGTAGCCCAGCGCCACGCTCGCAACGATGGTAACCGTCAGCGCCGCCCATAGTGCGATCGTCAGCGATATCACGGGACGGGAAGAAGTGGAGAGGGCAATCGGGCGCACGGTTTCAGCTTGACTTTAAGTGGATAATACATCTCATCTTATGGCCCGATCGATTGGTCGAAAAATCATCCGATTGTCAAGTTCGAGGCGTTTGTGCGTACGAGATCCATCCTGTTCGCGGCCATCGCGGCTTTCCTGTCCCTCATCACCGCCGCCGCGGCGAGTGCACGCGAAGTCACCCATGCCATGGGTGTAACCGAAGTGCCGGACGCGCCGAAGAGGATCGTCGTCCTGACCAACGAGGGAACGGAAGCGCTGCTTGCGACCGGTATTACGCCGGTTGGCGCCGTGCGCTCGTGGCTGGGCAAGCCCTGGTACGAGCACATCGCAAAGCAGATGGACGGCGTCACCGTCGTCGGCGACGAGTCGGCCGTCAACCTCGAACTGATCGCCTCGCTGGAGCCCGATCTCATCCTCGGCACCAAGTTCCGGCAGGAGAAGATCTATTCCCAGCTGTCGGCCATCGCGCCGACGGTTCTTTCCGAGCGGATCAGGAGCGATTGGAAGGGCAATATGAAGCTCTACGCCACGGCCGTCGGCAAGCTGCCGGAGGCCGATGCGGCCTTCAAGGCCTATGACGATCGCGTCGCGGCGATCAGCAAGGCGCTGGGAGATAAGAAGGCCGAGAAGATTTCGCTGGTGCGCTTCATGCCCGGCCGCACCCGGATCCTGCTGAAGGATACTTTTGCCGGTAATATATTGAGCCAGGTCGGTTTTAACAGGCCGGCAAACCAGGACCGGATGGAATTCGCCGACGAGGTGACTAAGGAGCGCACGCCGGAATTCGAGGGCGATCGGCTGTTCTACCTCGTCTATGATACCGGGGACGGCAAGACCGCCGCTGCCGCGGCCGACTGGACCTCCGATCCGCTGTGGAAGAACCTTGCCGTCGTCAAGGCAGGCAAGGTCGAGGCCGTCAGCGACGCCGTCTGGAATACGGCCGGCGGCATTATCGCGGCAAACCTGATGCTCGACGATATCGAGAAGATATACGGCCTGCCCGCCTCGCGTTGAGGTGTCGAAGCAGGCGCGTGCTGTTGCTGGACTTCACGATGTCTGGCGAAGAGCTGTGATGACGCGGTCTCCCATGGAGGCGCAGCGGGCGCCGTCGAAGGGGAACAGGGCCGAGAATGCGCCGGAGAGCTTTTGTTCGATTGACTGGCGCATCATCTTCCGCGCCCGGTGCAGCCGTGTCTTCACGGTTTCAGGTTTGATGCCGAGATAAGATGCGGCCTCCTCCGTGCTCATGCCCTCGACGTCCCGCAGCACGAAGACGGCGCGAAATTGGTCCGGGAGTTCGTCGACGGCCTGTTCGAGGAGATGCCGCGCCTGGCTTCGCGAAAGCTCGCTTTCCGGATCGTTCGCGGAGAGCGAGGAGGGGAACTGGAGGACTTCTCCGCCTCGCGATGTCGTCTGCATGTCGATTTCCTCGAGCCCGGCGGTGTTCTTTCGGCTGCGCACCCGGCCTAGCGCCTCGTTGAGCGCAATCCGCGTCAGCCATGTCGAAAGCTCGGCCTCGCCGCGGAATGTCGCGAGATTGGTGAAAGCCTTGACATAGGCGGCCTGCACGACGTCTTCCGCTTCCCAATCGCTGCGGATGACGGCGCGCGCCGTGCGGAACAGGCGCTGATTGTGACGCTGGACGATGGCACGGATGGCGGGCTCGTCACCCTGTCTTGCAAGGGGTACGAGCTCGGCATCGGTGAGCGTCGATACGTGCTGCCGGTGTGGCGCGACCGGAACCGCTATGGCTGCCATGGAAATCTCCGCGTTGCTTGATCGGAGCCCGGCCTTACGGCCGGACGTCCAGCTTTCCCGTCATTGCGGGATGAAAGCGGCAATAGAAATCGACCGCTCCCGCCCGGCCGACCGTCATTCGCGCCTGCGATTTCGGCGGCAGGTCGACATCGAAGCTTTTGTCGCGAGCCGTCACCGTATGCCGAAATATATCATCGTTTCGCCAGACGATCACATCGCCGACATGCAGTTCGGCAGGCGTTGGGCCGAACTTCATGCCGGCGATGGTAAGCTGATATTCTGCCGCCGAGGCAACTCCGCTACTTGCCCAGAGCAGCGTCAACAACACCGGCAACAATTTTGTCGGCGACCCCATCGCAAGCCTACTTGATCATCGAAGCGAGATGCTCGGCATGCGTCTGGTGTTGCTTGAACAGCGTCAGGCCTGTTTCCAGCAGCGATTTCAGCTCTTCATTCTGCGCCGAAGGGATCAGCACCTTGGCAAGCGCATCGTTGACCGACTTATGATAGGCGACTTCGTTTTCGACATAAGCCTTGTCGAAGGCAGCGCCGTCCAGGGCGTCAAGCGTCTTCAGTTCCTTGTTCGCCTGGGTCGAGAGCGACTGGCTGATCTCGTTGTCCTCAGGCGTCACCTTCAGCTTCTTGACGAGGGCGAGCGCCTGATCGTTGACGGCCTTGTGATCGCGTTCCAAGGTCTTGGCGAATTCGACGACTTCGGGATTTTTGCTCTTCTTCAACGCCTGCTCGGCGGCGGTGATATCGATCTGCCCCGCCGTATAGGCGATGTGGGCGATCTGAGGGTCGGTCGGCTTGGCATCGACGGCGATGGAAGCCGCACCGAGCGATGCCGCGATGAAGGTTGCGCCGAGAATTCGTTTGAACATGATCTGTTTCCTTGTGTCCTCGCGTGACGCCCTGCCTGTCGGCAGCGGCGGCGTTGCGCCTTGGTAGCGAGCATTGGATGCAGATCGGTCGAGAAGGTTCCCGAAAATTTGCCGGAATGACTTCGGTCGACGGGGTCGGAGACCATTGGCAAGCCCTGGCGGCTGCGAACGCAGCGATAGAATCGACTGCGTTCGGCAGCGGCATGATCGGGCCGCTTCTAGATAGCTAGTCAGCGCTCCCCATGACTCTCTGTTTCAGAGACGGGCGCGTCATCTCGCATCAGGCCGAGAGATTTCAGGTCCTCCCACAGTTTGCGAGGGATATGTCTGTTCCGTCCGCGGTGATTTGACGCCACTTGATCGATCGACTGGCCACCCGGGATGACGGAAACGACAGCCGGATGAAAGAAGGGAAAGTTGAGAGCCGCGTCTGAGAGAGCGACATTGTATTTCAGGCAGACTTCCTCGATTCGCCGGACTTTATCGAGGATGTGTAATGGGGCGTCAGAATAATTATATTGCGCGCCGGCAACCGGGCCCGTCGCCAGTATGCCGGAATTATACGGTCCGCCGAGCACTATGCCGATGTTGCGGGCGGCGCACAGGGGAAGAAAGGATTCCAAGGCTTGCTGCTCAAGCAGAGTATAGCGTCCGGCAAGCAGAAACAGGTCGAAGTTACAACGCTCGGCAAGCGTCTGACACATCTCCCACTCGTTTATTCCGCCACCGACGGCCTTCACGACTCCCTGGTCGCGTAGCGAGGTCATGGCCTGATACCCACCGTTCATGAATTGCTCGACATAATGATCGCAGGCCGCCTGGGTGCCGTGATTGAAGACATCCAGATCGTGCACGAACAGAATATCGAAGCTGTCCAGCCCGGTCCGCTCGAAAGAGGCTTCGAAAGATCGCATGACTCCATCGTAGCTGTAGTCGAAAACTTCTCGGCGATTTGGAGTACCGAAGAACTTGCCGATGCCGGTCCGCTGTTCAGGTCGGCAGACCTTGAGGAGCCGGCCAACTTTTGTCGAGATGACGAAGTCATTACGCTGCTTCGTTGCAAGGAAGCGGCCAACCCGCCTCTCGGCGAGGCCAAGCCCGTAGAGCGGCGCAGTGTCGAAGTAACGGATGCCGTGTTGCCAGGCCGCATCCAAGACTGCTGCCGCCTCCTCATCGGTTATCGCCCGATAAAGATTGCCGAGAGGCGCGGTGCCGAACCCGAGTTCGGTAAAGGTCAGCCCGCCGTCGCCCCTGCGATCCCAATGTCGCGTCTTCATGTCAAGGATCCGCATTCCATATTCGTTTGCTGCTCGTGCTGGAACTGCATTCTAACCAATAACGCTCTTGGGTGGAATCGAGCCTGAAGTGAGAAACCCCGGTCTGCGATGGTCCCGGCCAGGGGCGCCCCATCCAGCCGAATCCCGCAGAAGAGCGGTATATCCGGTGCATTAACCGGGTGAGTTGCGTAACCAGCTGACCGACTTAACGAAGCCCAAACCAGTGTTGTCGTATGACATGTTTATTACATGGTTTGGAAGGTGGACCCAACGCGGTGAATGGCATCTGGACGCAATTTGGCGGCAACCTTTCCTTCGTGTCTCTGGCGATGTCGCTCTGGGCGCTCTTTTCGATCCAGTTTCAGCGCCGTTCCTTCCGGCAGGAGAAGATCGCTTTCGGAATCATAGCCGGCGGCGCCTCCATCGGATCCATATTGCTTTCGATCGAATTCCATCCCGGCATTTATATCGATCTGCGATTTTCACCGCTTGCATTGGCCGGCATGTTCGGGGGACCGATTGCTGCGGCTATTGCAGCATCGCTGGCGATCGCCTTCCGCTTTGCGGTCGCCGGCACGGCGATGGTCGATGGCATCATCACCATCGCCTTCGCGACCGGCATCGGCGTGGCCGGCCATTTCTGGACCCGCAAGAGATCTCCCGGTTTCACCGACGTCGTTCTGCTCGGCGTTGCCCTTGGCGCCATTCTGGTTGCCGCGATGGCCTTGCTTCCCACCCTCGTGACTGCCCATCTATTGGCGGGAGCGGGATTTCCCTTGACGGCCTTGAATTGTCTGGCGACCGTGCTGGGTGGCATCGTCCTCCTCAAGACGCAGCAATGGGAGCTCGAAAGAAGCATTCTGGTGACGGCATTTTCGCAATCGCCGGACTATCTCTATGTGAAGGACCGGAACAGCCGCTTCATCACCGTCAATGAAAACATGACGCGCCTCTTCCGTTTCAGGACGACGGCGGAGATGACCGGATTGTCGGATTTCAATCTGATGTCGCAGCCGCTCGCTGAAGAATTATATCATCTCGAGCAGCAGGTGATGGAGACAGGGACGCCGCTGATCGACTCCAATGAGCGGATCGGAGGCCGTTTCCTGCTCGCTTCCAAGGTGCCGCTCAGGGACAAGCAGGGACGGATCATTGGTCTTGCAGGCGTAACGCGTGATGTGACCGATCGCACAGCGCTGGAGCGGGAGTTGCGCGAAAGCAAGAATCTGCTGTCGCATGCAATGGCGAACATGTCCGACGGCATCGCCATGTACGACAGCAAAGGCTTTCTTCTCTTTTGCAATGATCAGTACCGTGACGCTTTTCCGCTCTCCGGAGACGCCCGCGTGGTCGGCGCGCACATCAGTGATATCTTGCGCCGCGTCGTCGAAACCGGCGAGCGGCCGGCCATCGCAGAGGGTGATCCGGAAGAGTGGATCAAGACCGCCAGCGCGACTCTGCACAGCAATAAGGATGAGGAGGTCCAGTTTCACAACGGCGATTGGCGCAGCATCCGCACAAGGATTGCAGGAGACGGCACGGCGATGGCCGTCGTCTCGGATATTACGGCGACGAAGCAGGCGGAAATCGCGCTTAGGCTGTCGGCGGAGCAGTTGAAGAATCTCGCCGAGACTGACGGGCTTACCGGGATCGTCAATCGCCGCGCTTTCGACGAAGCCTTCGCCCGTGAGACTGCGGGCAGCGCCAGGAAAAATACGCCTTTCAGCCTGTTGATGGTCGATATCGACCGCTTCAAAGCCTATAACGATACCTATGGCCATCCCGCCGGCGACCAGTGCCTGCGCGTCGTCAGCAAGTGTCTGCGCCAGTCTGTCAGCCGGCCGGCGGACATCGTCGCGCGTTACGGCGGGGAGGAATTCGCCGTGTTCCTTCCCGACACCAGCGCCAGGGGGGCGATGATCGTTGCCGAGCAATTCGCGCGTCGCCTGGCCCAGGAGAATATCATTCATTCCGGCAGCGAGTTTGGCCGGGTCACCGCCAGTATCGGCATATCCTGCATGACAGGCGCGACCCTGCGGACCAGCCCGAACCGTCTGCTGGCCGAGGCCGATGCCGCGCTCTACGAGGCCAAGACGCAAGGCCGCAACCGCATCCTGGCACACTCCCGCGAGAACGGGCATGCCATGAAGGAAACCGGTTAGACTCGAATCCCGACAGGGCCTCACTCTGTCGATAGGATTCTTCTATCGAGCCATGGAGCGCACGCCCTTGATGTTTATCGCAGTTCGACAATACAGGGCGCATGGACACAAAATTCATTGGGAAGAAATCGGCGGCAGCCGGCGGCTGGGGCGCTCTGAAAAGCTGCGGCAAGCAATTGCTGCAAAGCGGCATGCCCATCTCCGGGGCGCGGGCGATGCTGAAGGCGAACCAGCCGGACGGCTTCGATTGCCCGGGCTGCGCCTGGGGCGATCCGGAACACGGATCTTCGTTCGAATTTTGTGAAAACGGCGTTAAGGCCGTCGCCTGGGAGGCCACGGAAAAGCGGGCGACCCCTGCCTTCTTCGCGGCGAGGACGGTCTCCGAGCTTCGCAAGTTGTCGGATTACGAACTGGAACTCAATGGCCGCCTCACCCATCCGATGCGTTACGATGCTGCGAGCGACCGTTACCTGCCGGTGGCGTGGGAGGATGCTTTTGCCGAGATCGGCAGCATTTTGAAGGGCCTCGATAATCCCAATCGGGCGGAGTTCTACACGTCCGGCCGCGCCAGCAACGAGGCTGCCTTCCTCTATCAGTTGTTCGTGCGGATCTACGGCACCAATAATTTTCCCGATTGCTCCAACATGTGCCACGAGGCGAGCGGCATCGGCATGCGTCAGGCGATCGGTGTCGGCAAGGGCACTGTGCTGCTGGAGGATTTCGAAGAGGCCGACGCGATCTTCGTGATCGGGCAGAACCCCGGTACCAACCATCCGCGAATGCTTGGCGACCTGCGCCGGGCGGCAATGCGCGGGGCGCGAATCGTCGTCCTCAATCCCTTCCGCGAGCGCGGACTGGAGCGCTTCTCCGATCCGCAGGACAAGATCGAGATGCTGCGTGGCGGCTCGACCGACATTGCCAGTCTTTATCTGCAACCGCAGCTCGGCGGCGACATGGCTGCTGTGCGTGGAATGGCAAAGGCGGTGCTGGCCGCGGAAGACGCTGCGGTTGCGGCCGGTCTGCAGCCGGTTCTCGACCATGCGTTCCTGGCCGAACATTGCGCGGGTTTTGGAGAATACCGGGCAGCGGTCGAGGCGACGGCCTGGGCTGACATCGAAGACCAATCGGGACTGAGCCGACGGGACATCGAACAGGCGGCCGATGTCTATATCAGGGCCGAACGGGTCATCTGCACCTGGGCGATGGGTGTGACCCAGCACCTGCATTCGGTGGCGACGATCCGGGAGATCGCCAACTTCATGTTCCTGCGCGGCAATATTGGCAAGCCTGGCGCTGGCCTTTGCCCGGTTCGCGGTCATTCCAACGTGCAAGGCGACCGAACCGTCGGCATCAACGAAAAACCGTCCGAGAATTTCCTCTATGCGCTGGAGAAGCATTTCCGCTTCTCCGTGCCTCGTGACCACGGCCACAATGTCCTCGCGGCGATCGGGGCGATGCTCGACGGCTCGGCCGAGGCCTTCATCGGGCTTGGCGGCAATTTTGCCCGCGCCACGCCTGACAGCGCGCTGGTCGAGAAAGCGCTTCGGCGGTTGAAGCTGACGGTGCATATCGCCACCAAACCCAATCATTCGCATCTGATGCCCGGCGAGGCGTCCTTCATTCTGCCTTGCCTCGGCCGCACCGAGATGGATCTGAATTCTGCCGGCAATTCCCAACTCGTCAGCGTCGAAGATTCGATGAGCATGGTGCATGGTTCCGCCGGCATCAACCGCCCGGCCTCGCCGCATCTCCTCTCTGAGGTCGCCATCATTGCCGGCCTTGCGCAGGCGACGGTTGGCTCCTCCGTGGTCGACTGGGCAGAGCTTGCCGACGATTACGACCGTATCCGCGATCATATCGAGGCGACCATTCCAGGCTTTGAAAATTACAATGCGCGTCTGCGCAAGCCGCGCGGATTCCATCTGCGCAACGCGGCTGCCCATCGGGAGTGGGAGACGCCGGCGGGCAGGGCGTCATTCTCCTTCCAGCCGCTTCCAGAGGAGACGGTGCACCAGCGTGCCCGAAGGGGCGAGGGGCGTTTCGCCCTGCAGACGTTCCGGTCGCACGATCAATACAATACGACGGTCTATGGTCTGGATGACCGATATCGCGGTGTCTACGGAGAGCGGCAGGTCATCTTCATTCATCCGGCGGATCTGAAGGCGATGAATGCCGAAGCCGGTGACTGCGTCGACGTGATCGGCGAGCACGACGACGGCATCGAGCGCGTCGCGCGGGATTTCCGCTTCGTGCCCTATGACATTCCGCGGGGCAGCATTGCCGGTTATTACCCGGAATTGAACGTGCTCGTGCCGCTCGGCAGCGCCGGCGAGGAAAGCGATACGCCGACCTCTAAATCGATCATGGTTTCCTTACGCAGACGAGACGCCGCGTGAGGAATGAGCCTTCCGGCGCCGACAGGTTTCTTGGCCTTGTCGCTTCGGCGCAAGACAGGGACAGCGAACTGACCTCCATACAGGCCGGTCTGCTCGTTGCTGCCGAGCTCGGGATCGCATTCGACAGCCGCACCTTTGCGCGAATGCTGGGGATCGCGCATGCCCTTGTGTTGCGGGAACTCAGCGCCCTGACAGTTCGGGATGATAAGCTTGAAATCGTCAGACGGGATCCGCGGACCATGCGCGTGCACTACAGGCTGGCCGCGCTCTAAAACACAGAGGGCGCAAAGAGCGAAAGGGGAAGATCGCGAGGCGCGTCAGATGCTGGTTACCCGCGGCTCGCGCGCTTTCTCGTCTCGGACGGGTATTCGCCATATGTTGTCTTGTAGACCGCTGAAAAGCGGCCGAAATGAAAGAAACCCCATTTCAGACAGATGGCCTTCATCGTCTTCGTGCACTCGGGATCGAGCAGATCGCGGCGCGCCGCACGCAGACGAAGCGTCAGCAGGTAGGCGGCGGGGGATGTCCCCTTGAACGCGCGGAAACCGGTTTCGAGTGCTCTGCTGGAGACGCCGGCCGCTTCGGCCACCTTTGGCATGGTGATCGGCTTATCGATATTGGCCTGCATGAATTCGATCGCCCTGCGCACATGTCTCGGCGCAATCAGGGCCGGCCCCTTTTCCAGGAAATGCGACAGCCGGTGCGGCACCATACGCACGACAAGATCGGCCAGCGCCTGCGTCATATGCGCCATGGCGATCGGGGACTGCAGCAAAGGGCCGTCGTCGCGCATCCCTGATATGATCGTTTCCGTGAGGTTGCCGATCGTACGGCCCGCCGGCGACGACAGATCCAGTTCCGGCAAAAGGTCGATCGAGCCGCTGAACGGCATTTCGAAAGTCTGACCGATGGTCTGGAGGATAACGGGCCAGTTGATCAGCAGTTCGTCGATGACGTTGCCTTCCCCATGCATGAGAACGCTGTCGGGTTCGAAATTGTTGTAGAGAAGCAGTTTGCCTTGGCCGGCCTCGGCCTTGCGCGCGCCATAAGTGACTCCCATGCCGCCGCGACGCGGCACGACGAGCGACAGATACTCCGCCGTGCTGACAGTCGGCTCGATGTTGAATTGGAACTCCGCCTCGTGATAGCCCGTCAGCAGGACGGCGCTCTCCGCCACTGAAAAATCCAATCCCCAATGGAAGTCCTTCGCGCGGCCGACCGGCTCGGCATCAAACGCCCCGAAAGCGCCGCCGAGAGTTTCCACCATGTTGTCGAAGGACGAACCATGGAATCGGAAGGAGAATGGCTGGGCGCTGTTTTCCGTCATGCTGTCCCTCGCTATTTCCGCTGGCGGCGGATAAGGCATGACGCCCCGGCGGCATCGCCATCAGATGAGTGCGTCCTTCTTTTTGGGTTGGGCGTCGGCGATTCATCTTTCTTCTCGCGCCTTTCAGGACCCGATGAAGGGCAGGATGAACGAGGCTTGGCTGTATATTAGCGAATAAGAGGCCAAAGCGCATTAAGCGTCAGCGAAACGGGCAGGTTTCAGGTGATGCGGGTGTCGGCATCGCTGGTTGGAGCAAGCAGGTTCAGGCCGAGCCACAGTGTGGCCTATGAACTGGCGGATCTTGGCCGGCAGGAACTGACAGAAGCGGCAGCACTCGGCAAGGTCGCGGAGCCGCCGCTTTGATGGTAGTCCGGTGATGAAACGTTGAGCCAGCGTGGGCAAATGGCGCGTTCGGGTGCGCTAGCCAAAAGTCGCCTGCCGAAGGTTCTAAAGTGGACCGCTCGAGATAGCCTTCGGCAGGCTGACAGGCAGTTGGCATACGCACGGGATGGGGTGCGTATGGATGTAATCCCCTTCCACCATTTTGGGGTGAGTGATGGAGGGGGCTTCCGGACCGTAGCCATCATGGCTCCGGTCGGGTCTACTTTAGTATTCCGTAGCGATGGAGCAATTGTCGGGCGCCGATATTGTCGGCCAATCGGCTTTTCGTGACGCAGTCTGGACTAGTCCTGCGCAAAACGTATAGGCTTGGCGCTATCTGCCCTTCTTTTTAAGGCACGGGATCAAAGCTCCAATCCGAGTCGCCGGCCGGAAATGAAGGACCACGCTGTCGTAACCGGGACGAAAATTTCGGCGGGTCAGTATGGCGGCGAAATGGGCCGGCATCGACTCAGACCACGATCATCTCGGCGCCGCCGATGGCGCGTCGGCGTGACGTGCTCGTCACCCGGCACGCCGTTCTTGGCCAAGTTTGTGCTATGCGCTCCGAAGACGATCCTGTTGCCCAAGCTGCGCCCGCGCACACTGACGAGCGAAACCAGACGCGGAAAAAGCTTCGACATGGTGGTCCCTCAGGCAGCCGGCTTGCCCGTTGCAGTGCGTGGCGACGTGCCGACCGTCAATGTCGCCGGGCAACCGAGAGGCGTACGTGGACCTTCAGAGCGCGACCGAAAGGGCGCTGTCGCGCTGGGGAGCCACCTCCTGCGAGTTCACCATTGCGCCGGCGAGCTGGCGGAAGGTAACAAGCCCCAATGTTTCCCCCGACGGGGAAACCACCCTGGCATTATCGTCCGGCGTCGAAGCCAGCATCCGGACGGCCTCTTCGACCGTCGTGCCCGCTGCGATCGTCAACCCGCCCGCTGCCGCGGCGGAGTGCAGAGGTGTCATGATGGCTTCGACATGAACGACCCGGCCTCGGTTCACCTCCTTGACGAAGTTGGCGATGTAGTCGTCCGCAGGGCGCAGCACGATGTCCTGGCTGGTGCCCTGCTGGATGACTTCGCCGTCGCGCAGGATTGCAATCTGGTCGCCCAGGCGCAAAGCTTCGTCGAGATCGTGGGTGATGAAGACGATGGTCTTCTTGATCTCCTTCTGAATGTCGAGAAGGACCGTCTGCATGTCCGTGCGGATCAAGGGGTCCAGAGCCGAATAGGCTTCGTCCATCAATAGAACCGGGGCATCGTTGGAGAGCGCCCGCGCCAGGCCGACGCGCTGCTGCATGCCGCCGGAAAGCTGGTTGGGATATCTCTGCTCGAACCCTTTCAGGCCAACCCGCTCCAGCCAGCGCATGGCGACGTCGACCGCTTTTGCCCGCTCCATGCCCTGCACTTCAAGGCCGAACATGGTGTTGTCGAGAACGTTGCGATGCGGCAGAAGCGCGAACTTCTGAAACACCATGGCGGTCTGCTGCCGGCGGAATGTCCGCAATTCGGTCTCGTTCATCTTCACGACATCGACGCCGTCGACCAGCACTTCGCCGGCGGTTGGATCGATCAGCCGGTTGATGTGCCTGATGAGGGTCGACTTGCCCGATCCGGAAAGGCCCATGATGACCTGGATGCGGCCGGAGGGGATCTCGATATTGATATCCCGCAAGCCCAGCACATGACCGTACTTTTCGTTGAGTTCGGCTTTCGTCAGGCCTTTCTGCACCGCTCCGACATGAGCGGCCGGGTTGGGGCCGAAGATCTTATAGAGATTGCGGATCTTGATGCCGCCGAAACGATGCTCAGCCATGGACAGTCTCCCGATGCTTCTGGAGCCTTTTGCCATATGCCTGGCTGACCCGGTCGAAGATGATGGCGATGCCGACGATGGCAAGCCCGTTGAAAATGCCCAGCGTGAAGTACTGGTTGGCGATCGCTTTCAACACCGGCTGGCCAAGACCCTGGACGCCGATCATCGAAGCGATGACCACCATGGCGAGCGCCATCATGATCGTCTGGTTGATGCCGGCCATGATGGTGGGAAGCGCCAGCGGCAGCTGGACCTTGAAGAGCTTCTGCGATCGCGACGTCCCAAAGGCATCGGCAGCTTCGAGCACATCCTTGTCGACCAGACGGATCCCGAGATCGGTGAGCCGGATCATCGGCGGAATGGCGTAGATGACGACGGCGATCAGGCCTGGCACCTTGCCGATACCCAAGAGCATGACGACAGGAATGAGATAGACGAAGCTTGGCATCGTCTGCATGACGTCGAGGATCGGGTTGACGACACGCTGCAGCCGGTCGGAGCGGGCCATCAGAATGCCGATCGGAATGCCGATGGCGATGGAGAGCACGGTGCAGACAAAGATCATCGAGACCGTCCGCATGGTATCGTCCCACATATCGAAATAGCCGATCAGCAGCAGAGTAACCAGACAGCCGAGAACGATCTTCAGGCTGCGGCTCGCAAACCAGGCAATGACGAGGATGATCAAGGTGATGATCGGCCACGGCGTCTGTGTCATGAAGCGCTCAGCGGCGATGAGGAAATGCTGAAGCGGAACGAAGAGGTTTTCGATGCTCTCGCCATAGCTGCGCGTGAAGGCACGAAAACCGTCGTCGATCGCTTTCTTCAGATTTCGAAGCGCGTCGTCGTTCATGTGCGGGAATTTATAAAACCATTCCATTCGGATCCCCTTTTTCTTCAAAGAGCCGTGGCAGTCTTTTTGATTTTATCGGCAGCGAGAGGCGGTGCGCTCTCGCGCACCGCGGTAGTCAATGTTAGAGCGCAGCTTCGATCTTCTTGGCCGCCTCGGGCGAGACCCACTTGGTCCAGATGTCCTTGTTTTCTTCAAGGAAGTGCTTGGCGCCGTCTTCGCCGGTCGCCTGATTGTCAGTCATCCATGCCATCAGCTTGTTGACCGTTTCGTTGGACCAGGAGCGTTTCGCCAGATAGTCCATGACTTCGGGGCCGGCCTTCTCCGAGAAGGGCTTGGCGACCAGGGTCACGATCTTGTCGACCGGCCATGCATTCGGCTTCGGATCAGGGCAATCGGCGACGGTGTTGCAACGCTTCCATTCGGCAGCGTCGTTCGGCACGCCGGCTTCGAGCTTGACCATCTCATACTTGCCGAGTAGTGCCGTCGGAGCCCAGTAATAACCGACCCAGCCTTCCTTGCGTTCGTAGGCTTTGGAGATCGAACCATCGAGCCCAGCGGCCGAACCGGTATCGACGAGGGTAAAGCCCGCCTTCTCTGCCTCAAACGCCTTGAAGAGCTGCGTGGTCACCACGGTGCCGCCCCAGCCCTGTGGCCCGTTGAAGATGGCGCCCTTCTTCGGATCTTCGGGATCGGGGAAGAGTTCCGGATGCTTCAGCACGTCGCCAATGGTCTTGATGTCGGGATGGGCGTCGGCAAGATATTTGGGAATCCACCAGCCCTGCACGCCGCCGTCCGGCAGCGGCGAGCCGACCTGAACGATGCGGCCTTCATCCGTTCCCTTCTTGACCACGTCGGGCAGCAAGTCGATCCATGCTTCGGGCGCGATATCGGGCTGTCCCTTTTCGGCCATGGAGGTGATCGTCGGAACAGTGTCGCCAACGGTGATATCGGCGCTGCAACCGTAACCTTCGTTCAAGATGAATTTGTCCAGGTTCGAGAGAACTTCGGCGCTCTGCCAGTTCATGCTGGCGATGGTGACGCTGCCGCATTCGGCGGCGCCGGCGAAGGACGCGCCGCCGATCAGGCCGAACGTCAAACATGTCGATGCAAGTAGTTTCTTCATTCTCGTTCCCTCTATTTAGCGGCTGATCTGGCTAGGCGGGGTGCCGCAGTACCCGCCCTCGACGGTCGTCAGGAAGCAGCTCCCATACTCACCGATTTCTTGAATGCTGATGATAATCCTTCGGCCACCGCCGCGTCGAACCCGGCGGTGCGCATGCCTTCGATGGCTGCCGCGGTGGTGCCGCGATAGTCGAGAAAGGTTTGAACGACGTCGTCGGGACATTCGTTGCCGCGCTCTAGCAGCCGGCCGGCGCCTGATATCACCGTGTTGACGGCGCGGCGCGCAACCTCGGCCGGCAGGCCCCGGGCGACAGCGTCGCGCATCATGGCCGCGGCAAGCATTGCCGGGAATGCCGGCCCGGAGCCGGAAAGGCCCGTGAGATAATCGATGTCGCTTTCGCTTGCGACCTCGTCCTCAATTCCGCAGGTCTCGAAGATCGCCCGGACGACGGACCGGTCATCTCTCGTGACATCGTTCGCGCCGATCCAGGGTGTGTAGGATTTCCCCACTTCGGCAGCGGCATTCGGCAGCGCGCGGACGACGCGGCCGGTCTTGTGGCGCTCCGAAAGGGCTGCCAAGCGAATGCCGGCCATGACCGAAATCACGAGCCTGCCGGAAGCATCCACCTCGAGCGGACGCCAGTCATCGGGGCGGACGGAGAGAAGGATCACATCCGAGCGATCGGCAAGCGCCTGGTTGTCGGTGGTCCAGAAGGAGTTCGGGAAACGTCGCGGCTGTTCGTTTCGATAGGAGAGGCCGAGATTTTCAGGATTCACCAGGCCGGAATCGAGGATCGATCCGGCAATCGCCCCGCCGAGCCAGCCGCCGCCGCCTATAATACCAATCCTCAGGGAAACGCTCATCTGGGTTTCCTTCAACCGGGCCGATAGCCATGCCGGGCGAAGAAGCGATCAAGCTCCCTCTGTTGCGGCACTTCGCCCGTGTAGATCGCGATATATTCCGGAATCCGTTTCATGCGGACGGCGATATCCTCCTTCGACTGCATGGAAATATAGCCGATCTGAACGAGATAAGTTGTCCGCGCTCTGACATCCGATGTCGTTTCTGGTACCCCGAACCGCATAAACATGCGTTTGAGCGCCTCCAACCGGATCTGATCGGCCTGCTGGACCTCGGCCAGAAGTTCGTCCGACTGCAGCGCCCAGCTGCGAACGGCAAACTCGAACTTGGCGTCGAAGAGATCGGTGTTCAACCAGCAATCGAAGACGTTGAGCATCGCTTCGGCCAGCGACTCCGCATAGGCTTCGGCCTGCTTGACGATATTGCCGGTGTTTTTCTCGCGCCACCGCGCCACCAGTGCGCTCAACAGTTCCTCCCGGTCCTTGAAGAACCAGTAGAAGCTCGTTCGCGAGAGATTGAGCTTCTTTGCGAGCGGCAGAATTTTCACAGAATCTACGCCGGATTCCAGCAGCGATTGGTAGGCTGCTTCCAGCCAACCCTCCTGTGATCCGCGCCAACCGGTGTCGTTTAGAGCCTGGTCCATAGACTATCTCCTATCAAATTATGGAGCGGCGTACAAGAAAAATGTACATCGCTGTCGAAATATACGACTCCACTGTTTTCCGCGTTGACACATATGTACATTGAGCTTAGCGTCTGCTTCAACGTTTTTAATCCGGAACCGCGGCCCATGTCGAATGATCCCCTCCTTCAGCCTTACCAGCTCAAGCACCTCACGCTGCGCAACCGTATCATCGTGACCGCTCACGAGCCGGCCTATCCGGAAGACGGCATGCCGAAGGGGAAATATCGCTCCTATACGGTGGAGCGCGCAAAAGGCGGGGTTGCCTTGACGATGACGGCGGGCTCGGCCGCGGTTTCGCGGGACAGCCCGCCGGTCTTCAACAACCTGCTGGCCTATAAGGACGAGATCGTCCCCTGGATCAGGGAAATGACGGACGCTGTGCATGAGGAGGGTGCGGCGATCATGATCCAGCTTACCCATCTCGGTCGGCGTACGCGCTGGGACAAGGGCGACTGGCTGCCGGTCTTGGCCCCGTCGCATCACCGGGAAGCTTCCCACCGCGCCTTCCCGAAGAAGATTGAAGATTGGGACATCGAGCGCATCATCAAGGATTTCGCCGACGCGGCCGAGCGGATGAAAGCGGGCGGTATGGATGGGATCGAGCTGGAGGCCTATGGTCACCTGATCGACCAGTTCGCATCTCCGTTGACCAATGAGCTCGAAGGCTCCTACGGCGGGGCGCTCGAAAACCGCATGCGCTTCTGCCTCGATGTGTTTGGGGCAATACGCGAGAGGGTGGGGGAAGAGTTCATTCTCGGCGTGCGCTATACTGCGGACGAATGTCTGCCCGGCGGCAACGGGCGGGCCGAAGGCATGGAGATCTCCAAGCGGCTGCGCGATAGCGGTCTCATCGATTATCTGAACGTCATTCGCGGCCACATCGACACGGATCCTGGCCTGACCGACGTCATCCCCATACAAGGCATGGCCAACTCCCCGCACCTCGATTTTGCCGGTGAGATCCGTGCCGCGACCCAGTTTCCGACCTTCCATGCGGCGAAGATTCCCGACGTCGCCACCGCGCGCCACGCGATCGCTTCCGGCAAGGTCGATATGGTCGGCATGACCCGTGCCCACATGACCGACCCGCATATTGTTCGCAAGATCATTGAAAAGCGGGAGGAAGACATTCGTCCCTGCGTCGGCGCCAACTACTGTCTCGACCGCATCTATCAGGGCGGGGCCGCCTATTGCATCCATAACGCTGCCACCGGCCGCGAGCTGACAATGCCGCATATCGTGGCAAAAGCCGACGTAAGGAAGAAGGTTGTCATTGTTGGCGCCGGCCCTGCCGGGCTGGAGGCGGCGCGCGTTGCGGGAGAGCGCGGCCACGAGGTGGTCGTTTTCGAAGCGGCGAACAACCCGGGCGGTCAGATCCGCCTTACAGCTCAAAGCGAACGCCGCAGGGAAATGATCAGCATCATCGACTGGCGCATGAGTCAGTGCGAGAAATATGATGTCACCTTCCACTTCAACACCTGGGCGGAAGCGGACACGATCGAGGCGGAGAAGCCCGATGTCGTCATTATCGCGACGGGCGGCCTGCCGCATACCGAGGTTCTCTCGAGCGGCAATGAGCTGGTCGTCTCCTCTTGGGACATCATCTCCGGCGACGTGAAGCCCGGAACCAACGTGCTGATTTTCGACGATGCCGGCGACCACGCCGGCCTTCAGGCGGCGGAGTTCATCGCCAAGGCGGGCGCCAAGGTCGAGATTATGACACCCGACCGTTCCTTCGCACCCGAAGTCATGGCAATGAACCTGGTGCCCTATATGCGCTCACTCCAGAAGCATGACGTGACCTTCACCGTCACTTACCGCCTGGAAGCCGCCGAAAAAAGCGGCAACCAGCTCGTCGCCCATGTCGGCAGCGATTACGGCGGGATTGCGCGGCAGCAAAACTACGATCAGATCGTCGTCAATCACGGGACCATCCCCCTCGACGAACTTTATTTCGAGCTGAAGCCCAGATCCAGCAATCTCGGCGAAATGTCGCACGATCAACTTCTCGCGGGGAAACCGCAATCCGTCATCCGCAATCCCGAGGGCAAGTTCCAGCTGTTCCGGATCGGCGACGCTGTCGCTGCCCGCAACACGCATGCCGCTGTCTATGACGGTCTGCGCATCGCGAAGGACATATGATTGCAAGAGAGGCCGCCGGTCGGCAGATCGGGAGGGAATAATATGAGTTTGCGTAACGAAAGCCTCCAGCATTTCCTGGAAGCTGCTTCGGTCGCTTTCGGCCAGTTCGCCAACGCTCCAGAAGCCCGCCGCTCGATCGGGCAGTTTTTCGCGGCGCTGGAGCGTCCGGGGACTGCGCGCGTGGGAGACGGAAGCCGATTGCCCGTCTGCGCTCATCTCGATATGGCGCTCGCGGTCGATACGTCCTATGCTTCGTTGGCGCAGATGATCGAGGCGTTCAAAGGCATCGAGCCGATGCTTGAATGGCGTCGGCGCGCCAAGTATGACCGCTCGGCCAGCGACAATTTCGTCGATGGGCATGCCAATGCGATGATCACCGGCCCCGGCGGATTGGAGGAGCGGAGTGACCTCTGGTTCGGCGTGACGTTGATGGCGCCGCATGTGCGCTATCCGGTTCATGATCATGCGCCCGAGGAAGTCTATCTCGTACTGTCCGAGGGGGAGTTCAAACAGGGGGAGGGGGACTGGTTTTCGCCGGGCATTGGCGGATCCTTCTATAATATCCCAGGGATCAAACATGCCATGAGGTCGGTCCATACGCCGCTCTTCGCCTTCTGGGCGTTGCTTGCCGAACGGCCGCACCAGTAGCGTGAGACGCGCAGAAAAAACGTTCGGCGCGGTAAGGGCCAGCATTCGGAATAACAAAGGGGATTTGCAAATGAAGATTCTCGTGCCCGTCAAGCGGGTTGTCGACTACAACGTGAAGATCCGCGTGAAGCCGGACGGCACGGGTGTCGAGCTTGCCAATGTGAAGATGTCGATGAACCCGTTCGACGAGATCTCGGTGGAAGAGGCGCTGCGATTGAGGGAAGCCGGCAAGGCGGAGGAAGTGGTGGTGGTTTCGATCGGCCCGGCCAAGGCCGAGGAGACGCTGCGGACGGCGCTCGCCATGGGCGCCGACCGGGCGATCCTCATCGAGACCGACGACGCCGTCGAGCCGCTCACCGTGGCAAAGATCCTCAAAGGTGTCGCCGAAGCCGAACAGCCGGGCCTTGTTATAACAGGCAAGCAGGCGATCGACGATGATTCGAACCAGACCGGCCAGATGCTGGCGGCGCTGTTGGGCCGGCCCCAGGCGACCTTCGCCTCGAAGATCGAGATCGGTGACGGCAAAGCGACCGTGACCCGTGAGGTCGATGGCGGCCTGCAGACGATCGAGATCAAGCTGCCGGCGGTCGTCACCACCGACCTCAGACTGAACGAGCC